>JAJPKP010000071.1 GCA_021323675.1 Pseudomonadota bacterium
AGATTCATGATTGGCCTCCGACGGTTCGATCCCAAATCGCGCGCACAGTAGTCGCGACCGCCGGGTCGAGCCACTCATCATCTATGTATTCAGGGTAAATTGCCAAACGCTCGCCGAGCGAGAAGCCCGCGCGGGCGCACCTTTCGCCGAGGCGCTCGATATGCGGCCACGGCGCCTCGGGGTTTACGTAGTCTTTGGAGAGCGGAGAAATTCCGCCCCAATCGTTGATGCCGGCGCGAAGAAAGAGTTCGATCTGGTTGGGCGACAGGTTGGGCGGCGCCTGCACGTTGGCCTGCGGCCCCATCACCAGGCGCGCCGTCGCGATCGCGCGCAGCATGTCGTCCGCGCCCGGCTCGGGCGCATCCGCCATCGCAATCTCCGGCTTGGCGCGAAAGTTCTGGATGATGACTTCCTGGATGTGGCCGTGGCGATCGTGCGAATCGCGGATCGCGATCAGGCTCCGCGCGCGCTCGGCTGAAGTCTCGCCGATTCCGAGCAGGATTCCGCTGGTGAAGGGGATACGCAGCTCGCCGGCCTCGTCGATCATCTTCATCCGCAGCGCGGGGTCCTTGTCGGGTGCGGCCTGATGCACTCCGCCGCGCGCGCGCAGGCGGGGCGAGATGCTTTCGAGCATCAGGCCCATGCTGGCGTTGAGCGGCCGCAGCATCGCCATCTCCTCGCGCGTCATCAGGCCCGCGTTGGTATGCGGCAGCAGGCCCTGCTCGAGGGCGATCTCGCACGCGCGACCGACGTATTCGATCGTCGAGCGCACGCCAAGTTCCCGCAGAGTCGCGCGATATTCCTTGAACGCGACCTCGGGCTTGTCGCCGAGGCACATCAGCGCTTCCTTGCATCCGAGCTCGCGGCCGCGGCGCGACCATGCGGCAATCTCGTCGGGCCGCATCGTCCACGCCCCCGGATCGCCCGGGTCCTTGCGAAACGTGCAATAGGTGCATCGGTCGCGGCACAGGTTGGTAACGGGCAGAAAGACCTTGCGCGAATAGGTGACATGGCGGCCCTTGCCGCGATCGCGCAACTCACCGGCGGCGGAAACCAGGTCGTCGAGCTCGTGGTCAGGACATTCGATCAGCGAGATTGCATCGGCTTCGGAAAGCCGCGCGCCTAAAAGCGCGCGATCGAGAATGTCGCGGACGCGAGAATCCGCGCGCTGAGCGGGTTCGAATGCAACCTCGGAAACCATCTTCGGCTCTTATAAGCCATCACCCATGTGCAGGCAACCCGGTTGCTTTTCGATACCGCGGCGGCGCCTGGATGCGCGATCGGCCGCGCGGCGCAACGATCAAATCAACCGCGAAACACCGGCATCACGTCCTCGGCGAAGCGCTGGAAGTCGTCGAGAGGGAACGGCGCGATCGACATGAAGATGAAGTGGGTGACGCCCGCTTTCATGTAACGCTCGATGGTGTCGAGACACTCCTGCTTGTCGCCGATCATGATTTGCTTGCGCGCCTCGTCGGGTTGCTTTCCGCTCATCGCGCCGACAATCGCCATCATCATCTGCTCGCGTTCCCGGGGCGCACGGTAGCAGAGGCCCATCATGACGGTTTTTTCGATCTCGTCGGGATTACGTCCGACGACGTCGCAGTGGCGATTGATGACGCTGATCAGATGCCGCATTCGCTCCGCATCACTTCCGGTTGAATTCCACATATCCGCGTGCCGCGCGACGATTTTTAGCAGGGTCTTCTCGCCCTGCCCTCCCACCAATATCGGGGGATGGGGTTTGGAGAGCGGCTTTGGATTGCAGACCGCATCGACGACCTTGTAATGGCGCCCATCCAGCGAAGTCTTGTCCTGCGTGAACATCCCCTTGATGATTCGCAGCGATTCGTCGAGCGCCTGCAGGCGGCCGGGGATGGTCTTGAAATCGACGCCGAAGCTTCGATGCTCAAGTTCGAACCATCCGGCGCCAATTCCGAGGTTGAGCCTTCCGCCCGAGATGTTGTCGAGCGTCGCCGCCATCTTGGCCGTAACGCACGGATTTCTATAGGTGTTGCCGTTCACCAGCGCTCCGATGCGGGCGTGGCGGGTGTGCTGGCTCAGCGCGGAAAGCAGAGTCCACCCTTCCATGCACGGCCCCGTCGTGTCGGGCACGAAGATGGGGTAAAAATGATCGAAGACCCAAAGGGAGTCGTAGCCCCATCCGTCGGCCTTGCTCCACAGGGTAACCAGTTCTTCCCAGCTTACGTTTTGCTGTCCGGTTTGAACTCCGAACCGAATTGGATGGTTGGTGGCCATGGGCCTCTCCTCCGGCGAATCGGTTGATCAGTTTTTCTCGAGCATAACGACAGCCGAAGCGGCCATTCCCTCGCCGCGTCCCATCGCGCCCAGTCCTTCGGGATTCGTGGCCTTGACGTTCACGCGATCCTCCGGGGCTTCAATCGCGGCCGCCAGCCGCGATCGCATCGCGCCCAGAAACGGCGCCAGCTTCGGGGCCTGCGCGAAGATGGTGACATCGGCGTTGCCGAGACGCCAGCCGCGATCGGCAGCCTCCCGCCATACGTGCTCGAGCAGCACGATGCTGTCGGCGTGCGCGTAACGGGGATCGTTGTCGGGAAAATGACGGCCCAGGTCGCCCTCTCCTATCGCTCCGAGGATCGCGTTGGAGAGCGCATGGGCGGCGACGTCGGCATCGGAGTGGCCGCGCAGGCCCCTGGCATGCGCAATCTCCACACCGCCGAGAATGAGCTTTCTGCCCTCGACCAGAGGATGAAAATCAAAGCCCTGTCCGACCCGGTACTGCACGCCTAGTCCTCCCGGCGCCCCTGCATAGGCCGGCATGCGTTGACAAGCTGCAAACGGCTAAGCAAGCTTCTGTGCGATAGTGAGCAGCAAGGAGCGACCGCGATGCCGTCATTTTTGAAGAATCCCAAGTTCATCATCGGCGCTATCGTGGTCCTCTGGGTCGCCTACGTCATCTACAACAATCTCGAGAAGAGTGTCGACTTCTACCTGCTCCCGTTCAATGTCCTGACGCTTCAGCTTCGGGTCTCGGCGGTGGTGATTGGATCGGCGATATTCGGCTCGATCGTGACGCTGGTAATTCAGTTCCTTTGGAAGCGCCGCTCGAAGAACGCCTCGTCACCGGCGGTAGCCGCCCCAAGCAGCAATACCTGAGCGCGATCGCCCTTACGGAGAATGTCGGCCTCCGCGGGGCCAATCAGCAGTCCATCGGCGCGGGCGATCGAACTGAATATTCCTGAGCCCTGGTTTCCGGTGCTGGTCGCGAAAACGTCGTCGTCGCGGCGCTCGAGCTTCACCCTCACAAATTCCGTGAGACCCTTTGCGAGCTTGATGTCGGTGGTGACACGCGCGCTCGAGCGCGGCAGGCCGACCTCTCGGCGGCCGCTCATACGGAGCAACGCCGGGCGCGCATAAAGGTAGAAGCACACCAACGTCGAAACAGGATTGCCTGGCAACCCGAATACCGGGCGATCTCCCAAAGTTCCGAACTTGAGCGGACGCCCGGGTTTTTGGGCAACGCCGTGAAACAGGGTCTTCATACCGAGATCGTCGAGCACGGTCTTGACGTGATCGAACTGGCCGACCGAAACCCCGCCTGTAGTCAGGATTACGTCAAACGCCATCGCTTCGGTGATGCGCTCGCGGACTTGGGCGGGCGTATCGCGGGCAACTCGAAGTATCGCGCCGTCGCCTCCAGCTTCGCGGATAGCGCCGTAGAGAGCGTAGGCGCTCGAGTTTACGACCTGCGCGCCGGACGGGCTCTCGTCAATATCGACCAGTTCATCTCCGGTCGCGACGATCGCCACGCGCGGACGCCGATACACCCCCACCATCGAGCGATTCAGCGAGGCGATCATTCCGAGGTCGGCGGGGCCGAGCACTCGGCCGGGCTCGATTACGACCTCACCCTGTCTGACATCCTCGCCGCGAGGCCGCACGAAGGCGTGGCGTTCGGCAGGGGCGAGTATCTCGACTGTATCTCCACTTCCGCGGGTGCGCTCGACCGGCACGACCGCATCGGCACCTTGGGCGATTGGCGCACCAGTCATCGTTCTTGCAGCCTCGCCTGCTTTCACCTCACACTCGGGCATCTTTCCGGCGGGCACGGTCTCGGTGACCCTGAGCCTTACGGGATGACTTTCACTGGCGGATGCGACATCGGCGGAGCGCACCGCGTATCCGTCCATCGCGGAGTTGTCGAAGCCGGGGATGTCGCGAGGTGAACCAATTTCCTGGGCAAGGACGCGTCCGAGCGCATCGGGGAGCGCAACCCTTTCGACTCCCAGCGGGTGGACGACAGTCAGAACCTGCTGAAGGGCATCGTCAACGCTGATCACGAAACAGAAGAATACGCGGCTTGCCGATGCCTGAGAACAACGGCGGCTGAAAATTCCCTGGGGAGTTTTTGGATGGATTTCGGAGAGCTACCGCACCATCGCGGTACGAACCAGCGGAACGCGAATCTTGTAGGTATGGGCGTACGGCGGAACTCGGTCGCGCAGAATCGCCGGATTCAAGTCGTGCAATTTGGCCACGGTCGTATGATAGGAACCGGCTACTTCGGCGAGCCTCGTGCCTCCGCGCACCGGAACCTCGTGATATGCAGGGGCAGCATCGGGATCGGGATTGCCAATTCCGTATGCGGGAGAATTGTGTGCGATAAAGGCCATTGCCATGAACCGGCCCATCAGCGCGCGAGTATGGCCGGGGAGCAGGTCCATGAATTTGTTGAAGTTTTCACCGCGCAGCAGCCAGTAGCGATCTATCGCCAGATCGCCGCCGTTCCATCCGACCACCGCCACTCGCCAATCGTAACCGGCGGCATCGTGAAGGTCGGAGAGGTACTCCGCGGCGGCTTTCGTCGAGAGAATCGGGTCGCGGCGCTCGTCAACCCAGTGGTCGATACGGAGGCCGTACTTTTTCGCGGTTCCCGCGTTGAACTGCCAAGGCCCTTTGCCCCGCTTGGAAAAATCGCTCTCCGCGAACGAAAGATAGAGCATGTCCTCCGGCACGCCGCGGGCCCGGAGCGCTTGCTTCATCTCCAGGAAGAAGGGCCTGCTGCGGGCGAAGCTCGCTTCGAGTGTCTCCGGGCGCTCCAGAAAGTCGTGGACGTAACTCTGGACCAGGCTGTTGAGAATAATTGGAAAAGGAGGAACGCGCTTCGGCTGAGATACAACAAATGGCGAGTGCCGAACTCCGTTTGAATCTGTGGGAGTCGCACCGCTGAAAAAAACACTTGGCGGTTCGGGCGTTTCAGCGCGGGAGGAAAATGAAGTTCCGGCTGGCGTTTCGCTTCCCCGCGCGATAGTTGCGCCGGAAAGCGCCACCAGCATCAGACCGATCAAAGCTGCAGCGATTGGCTTGGCTCTGAGCATTCTCCCCCGAAAACGTCCAAACCCTAACCGCTGGGGGGCGTTCGGTCAACCCAAGCCAGCCCGTGGATGTTTAAAAAAAACTAATTCAAACAGGCGTCAACTGTTAATAACCTTACCCCGGATTCGAGGAACAAAGCGGCATTTTCTGTGCTTTTGACCGGGGTCATTTCGATGCGCTCGCGGCTTTATGATAAGGTTTGGAGCTGGGGGAGCCGAAGAATCGGCGGCCAAGCCTATCGCAAGTTCCCGATTGAATCTCTGGCGCGACATCATCGACAGCCTTCCGGATGCGATCATCGTGGTGGCGCGAGACGGCACACCGCTGACGGTCAATCCGGCGGCGGAAACTCTGTTCGGGATGTCCACCGTTGCGCACCGTCAGTTTGACGACCTGCTCGCCCAGAACTCCTGGCTTCGCAAGATGGTCAACTCCTGCCTTGGAAGCGGGCAGACCCTCGGCGATCCCGATGCCCTGTTGGCAGTTGGTCCCCGGTCAGTTGCGGTAAGGGCCGAGGTCTCGCCTCTGCTGGCAGAGGATGCCCGCAACGACGGGGCGATCGTACTGCTGCACGACCTGTCACACGAAAAGACCGCTGCCCAGGCCTCGGAAACGGTGGAGTCCAGCATGCGGCTTTCCCCCGCCGGTCTCGCGCATGAAGTCAAAAATCCCCTCACCGGCATCAAGGGCGCGGCTGAGCTTCTGGCCTCGATGTACCCGGGGGATGGGCGTGCGCAACAATACTGCACAGTAATCCTGGACGGCGTGAATCGCATCGCGGCCCTCGTCGAGCAGGTCTTGTCGGTCAGTTCGCCCCAGCGGCTGGCGCGGGACCCGATAAACATCCATCAGGTGCTCCATCAGGCGCTCAGGATGGCGGGTCTGTATCCAGCGGCGCCGCAATCGGTGCGTATCGAGCAGGATTTCGACCCCAGCCTGCCCGAGGTGGTCGGAGATGCGGCAGCGCTGGAAAGGGCATTCCTGAATCTGGTCAAGAATGCCGCTGAAGCGATTGGCGGCAAGGGAATCATCAAGCTGCACACCCGGATGGAGAATGAGTTTCGGATGACTGCCGAGGGGCGACGGCGGCAGTTTTTGCGCGTCGAGGTGAGCGACAGCGGACCCGGGATGGCGGAAGCGGACGTAGCCCAGCTCTTCACGCCGTTTTTCACGACCAAGCCGGATGGAACAGGGCTCGGACTTGTGCTGAGCCAGCGAATCATCGCGCTTCATGGCGGCAGGCTGTGGGCTTCGGCGGGCGGGGTCGGCAAGCGGCGCGGTGGCAAGGGGGCGCCCTCGGGGATGACCTTCAAGGTAACGCTGCCAACCGCGGTTCAATGACCGGAAGGCATCATGACTCGCCGGGAGATAGCAACTATCCTAATGTCAAAGCTGGATTGCGAAATCGATCGATGTCATCCGTAGAACCGAATCTGTCCGACAATTCCAATATCGACGCCGTGGCTCGTGCGCGAATTCTGATCGCCGACGACGATCCCGCCATCCGCCTGGTACTGCGCCATCGGCTCGAGGCCGACAACTACGCGGTCGAGGAAGCGTCGGACAGCGCCGGAGCGCTTGAGGCACTGCGCTCCGGGCGCTTCGACGTCGCCCTGGTGGACATCATCATGCCGGGTGTGGGCGGGCTGGAGGTGCTCTCGGCCGCGCGCGCGGAAAACCTTCGCACGCTCATCTTCATAATCACGGCCGCGAGCACGATGAACAACGCGGTCGAGGCGATGAAGCGCGGCGCCCACGATTACCTGACCAAGCCGTTTGCCAATCTCGACTTGGTCGCGGCAGCAGTCGGCAGGGCGGTCGAAGTTGCGGCGCAGGCGGCGGACTTGGACCGCCTCAAGAACGAGGTGAACCGCCAGCTCGTCGGCGGCGAAATAATCGGCCGCAGCCCCGCGATGCAGGAGGTTTACAAGCTTATTGGGCGCGTGGTCACCAACGACGCGACGGTGCTTTTGCTGGGCGAGAGCGGAACCGGCAAGGACCTGGTGGCGCGCGCGATACATTTCAAGTCGGCGCGATGGCGCGCACCGTTCGTCGCGGTCAACTGCTCGGCTATTCCCCAGGGGCTTCTGGAGAGCGAGTTGTTTGGGCACGAACGCGGATCGTTCACGGGAGCGACCGAGCGTCGCGCGGGGAAGTTTGAGATGGCCGATGCGGGAACGATCTTTCTCGATGAAATCGGCGACCTTCCTCTCGAGCTTCAGCCCAAGTTGCTGCGGGTGCTGCAGGAGCGGGAGTTTTCGCGGGTTGGCAGCGTCGAGACGTTGCGAGTTAAGGCGCGGGTGATAGCCGCGACCAATCAGGACCTGCAGAAGCTGGTGGCATCTCGCCGCTTTCGCGAAGATTTGTATTTCCGGCTCCACGTCATCCCGATTCATCTCCCGCCGTTGCGCGACCGCCGCGAGGACATTCCCGAGCTTACCGACTATTTCGTCGGCAAGGCGGCGCGGGAGATGGGCGCGAAGGTATCCGCGATCAGTCCGGAGGCTCGCGCGAAGCTCGCCGCCCACAGTTGGCCCGGCAACGTACGCGAGCTTGAAAACGCGGTGCTGCGCGCCTCATTGCTGGCGCCCGGCAACACCATCCGCGCTGAAGACATCGAGCTGTCGCAAGGAGGCGGCACTCCCCAGGTCAATCCGGAATCGATCGCCGCGCGCGGAGATGGCGCAGCGCTGGCGGAGTTGATCGCCGGACGAATCGGGCAGTGGCTCGACTCGCCTGACGGTGAAGAGCCGCGCGACCTCTACGAAAAGCTGGTCGCCGAAATCGAAAAACCGCTCATCGAACTGGCGCTCAAGCGCACCAGCGGCAACCAGGTGAAGGCGGCGCGGATGCTGGGACTGAACCGGAACACGCTGCGCAAGAAGATCACCGATCACAAGATCGTTCTGACCAAATACCCGGGGTAGCGATGAAACTGGCGTCGCACTTCTATGCGATCGTCGATCCATTCGCCGGACACGATCCGCTAGAACTTGCGCATACGCTGCTTGAAGCGGGCGCGCGTATCCTTCAGCTCCGCCTCAAGGAGTCATCGGGACGCGATTTTCTAGCCGCGGCGATCGGGATCGGCAGGATGTGCCGCGAACGCGGCGCGACGTTCATCGTAAACGACCGCGCGGACATCGCGATTCTGGCCGATGCCGATGGAGTCCATCTGGGGCAGAAGGACATTCCGCTGGAGGCGGCGCGCCGGATGATGGGCCCCAACAGGATCATCGGCATCTCGACCGCGAGCGTTGAGATGGCGCGCGCGGCCGAGGCTGGGGGCGCGGACTATATCGGGTTCGGTCCGATGTATGTCGGCGGCCTCAAGAACATCAAAGCCGGCCAGGGCCTCGAAAACCTGCGCGCGGTCCGCGCCGCGGTGCGCATTCCGATCGTGGCCATCGGCGGAATAACCGAGGCGACCGTACCCGAGGTGCTCGGGGCAGGCGCGAACGCCGCCGCAATCATCACGGACGTAGTCAAAGCCCCCGACATCGCAGCCAAGGTGCGAAGCCTCCTCTCCCTCGCCGCAGCTTAGGCCTGTCGCTCGATAGTCAGATCGGCACGGCGAAGCCGGCGCCGCTTAAGATGAACAGAGCACCGACCACGATGCTGTAGGCGCCGGTTGCGATCATCACGCAGCGGTAGATGGACTCGCGCAGGTTCGAAAGGTGAAACATCCCTGCCGACGCGATCGCCATCAGCGTGTTCATCGCCAGCAATCCAGCCGCAAACGCAAGCACGCATAACAGACCGCCGGCCCATCCGCCCGCTCCCGCGGACAGGACGAACAATCCGAGCTGGGTGGGAGTTTCCGCGCCGATTCCGTGGATGATGCCGACGGTGAAGGCGGCGCGTCCGCCTGGAGGATCGACCCTTGCGGTCTCGGGCGGCGCCGTGCGCATCGAGACGCGCGATTTGAGCCATCGGCCCGCGCGCCGGATGAGTTCGAAGCGCGTTGGTGGACGAACGTCGCGCGGACCGCGAATTATCGCGCTCAGCACGTACGCGCCGAGCACGACAAGGGTGCAGCCGACGGCGCCTTCGAGAATCTGATCGGACAGCTTGGGCATCGCCATCCCGAACCACACCGACACGGCTCCGAGGACGGTGACGATGGTCGCGTGACCCAATCCATAAAGAACGGCGACTCCGATCGCTTGCGAGGGGCGGCGCGCCGTGCCGGTGAGATCGGCGATGGCGGCGACGTGGTCGTAGTCAACGCCATGGCGAAAGCCGAGAAGAGCCGCGGCTGCGGTGGCGGTCGCTACTCCTTCATAAAGCATTCAACATCCTGGAGAACGCCGCGCTAGCCGGTCCTACGCGGTGACCGCGGCTTCGGCCGGCGCCAGGCGCGCCTGCTCGACCTCGAGGGTCCGGCATGCGAGCGAAGCGGCGGCGCCCAAAATACACAGAACGATAAACGCATCGAAGGCGGCGTAGTAGCTTCCGAACGAATCGAATATCTGTCCCGCGGCCACGGGTCCGACCGCGGCGCCGAGGGTGTTGAAGACTCCGGCCAGACCGCCGATCGTTCCGAAGCGCTTCAAACCCATCGAATCCGCCGCCAGGAGCGGAATCAGAACCAGCGGCGCTCCCAGCGTGAGCCCGAAGACCAGCACGAACGCGATCAACATCGGCACGCTGGCGGCTCCGAAGATGAGCGAGATGCCGACCGCCGCGCCGATAAAGTTCACCGCCAATGCCACCCGCGCGCTCACCCGATCGGAGAACATCCCCATCCCAAGCTTTCCAACCGACGCACAGGTGTAGACAAGACTCATCATCGAGGCGGCGAAGGTGGCGGTATAGCCGAGGTTGATCATGTGATGGATGAGATGGAGGCCGGCGCCGGCGGCGACGCAAGCAAAGAGAAACTGGGCCGCGGAAACCATCCAGAACGACCGCGTCCGCAGCGCCTCGCTGAGTTCAAGTCCGGGCAGCGCGTCGCTTGAAGCCACGAAATCGTCTTTGCGCGCCTCGGGCGGGCGGCTTCGCACCTGCCAGAGGATGAGCGGAATGGCGATGAAAACCATCGGCGCGGCTAGCGTCACATACGCGGAGCGCCATCCACCGAAATGCACGATCGCGAAGTTGCCGACCATCGTCATCCCGGCGCCGCCCAGCGACGTCCCGGCGAACGTAAATCCCATCGCCATGCCGCGGCGCGCACCGAACCAGTTGGCAACGATCAGCGAGGCGGGCAGCAGGGTTGCCGCGGCAATTCCGACACCGAGCACGATGTACGCGGCCAGCATCACGCCGAACGTCTCGGCGCGGCTTGCAATTAGAAAGGCGGATACGGACAGGGCGACGCCGATTATCATGATGATGCGGGCCTCGATTCGATCGAGGAGCAGGCCGATGAGCGGGCCGCCGAATCCGGCGGACAGGGCGAGCGCGCTTGTGAGCCATGCGGTTCGCGCATGGGTCCATCCGAAATGCTTGAGAAGCTGCGGAAAGAAAAGGCTGCTGGTGTTGTAGCCCGAGCCAAAGACCACAAACAGGGTGACGAACAGGCTCGCCACCAGGATCCATCCCTGCCGATCGCGAGCAGTCATTGACAAATGGTTCCCCTGGGCTGCCGTCGGTTCGGGACCGGCGGCGCGTCAGAGTCTTATAGCTTCACCCTGCGCGAGCGTCGAGCGATCCGCTTGAAGCCGGCGCCATCGCCGGCCTCGATCGGGACCTACTCGAGGGCGGTAATCGGGATAAAGCCTTCGAGTCCGCTTTTCATGCGGATCTTCATGTAGTTGAGTGCGATGCCGACAACGTGAACATCGTGGCCCTTGTGGACCTCGGAAAGTTTTTTGGCCCATCGATTCGGCTTTTCAAGCACGGAGGCGTTCGAGGTCAGATTGAAGATTTTGTCGGTCGGCTTCACCAGATCCACGGCGGCCGGATCGATGTAGCCGGTCTGGCCCGACTTGAGACTGACGCGCAGAAAATAGTGGGTCGAGCCGGTGACCTGGATGAGCTTGTCGGCACGCGCCATCTCGATCTGCTTGCTTGACCTGGAAGGTTCGACCAGCACTGGCGTGTCTTTGGTAAGCCGCAGAAGCGCGTTGGCGGGCTCGACCTCAAAATGAGGCGCCGGCGTTTCCTTCGCTTCCTTGCGGGCCGCCGCGCTCTTGCGAGGCGCGGGCGGCGGAGTCACGCGTTTGGGAGCGGGAGGAGGAGTACCCTCATCGCTCGGGACAACGGTGGTTTCGGGAACGTCGGATTCTCCCAGTTCAGCGCGCGCGACCGATGAAGCCAGACAGATGCCGGCGGCCAGCAGGATTGCCAGCGCCGCTGTTTGAATGATGTTCGAACCGCCCTCCATCGCCTCTCCCCTCCACCTCCACTAAGCAATCAGCATGCGCCGCACACCGTGCATCGATGCACGTCGCAAGGTTTGGTTTGATGTTCGAAATGAGCTTTGCCGCGTTCGGACAAGAGAAACCATTTATGGATGTGATGGTCGATGAAGTCCCACGGCAAGACCTCATCGTGTCCATACCGCCTTGTAACGTAAAAGTCGGGATTGGGAAGCGCGCGGGCGCCGCTTTCGGCTTCGCGGCGGATGGCTTTCAGCTCGCCCCATATTTCTCCCGGCGATTCGCATTGCGCCGCCTGCAAGCGTTCGAGGATGGCGCCGACTCTGCGATCTCCGCGCGACACCATGGTCTGAAAATATGCTTCGCGCGGCGACTCCGCATCGAGCTCCGCGCCAAGCCTGCCGAGATCCGCTCGCAGCATCGAAATCTTGCGTCTGAGCGCGCGCGAGTCTTCCATCGGGTCCCATTGGAAAGGAGTCCACGGCTTCGGTACGAAAGGATTCAGCGACACGGTCACCTTTCCAATCCGCTGGCGGGCGGCACGCGCGCGGTCCAGGATCGATCCGGTCAGGCGCGCAATCGCCATCACATCGTCGTCGTGCTCCTCGGGCAGACCCACCATGAAATAGAGCTTCAGGTTCTCGACGCCCTCGCCCATCATCATCGATGCGGCGCGCAGAATCTCTTCTTCGGTGAGGTTCTTGTTGATCACCTTGCGCATCCGCTCGCTCCCGGCCTCGGGCGCGACGGTGACGCTGCGCGCGCCGTTGCGGCCAAGGGCGGCGGCAAGTTGCGGCGAGATGCAATCGGCCTTGAGCGAGGACGGCGACAACCTGCCGCCCGCATCGGCTACGCTTTCGGCGATTCGCGCGACGCCCGGAACGCTGGCCATCTCCGCGCCGACCAGCCCTATAACGCCGCGCTCGCCCAATCCGCGCCGCGCTTCCACCTCGATTCTCTCGGGAGAGCGATAGCGAATCGGGCGATACATGAAGCCGGCCGCGCAGAAGCGGCATCCCCATTGGCATCCGCGGCTCGCCTCGACCAGGTACATGTCGCCGAAGACCGACTCTTCGGTGAGGATTAGCGATGAAGTGTTGAAACGGTTCAGGTCGCGAATCAGGCGGCGATTTACGGCGGGTTTGCCCGGACCCGAATAGCGGACCGCCCGAAGACCTCCATCTTCGCGGTACTCAGGATGGAAGTAGTCGGGGAAATAGGCTCCCTCCACTTCGGCCAGAGCTTCGAGGCAATCGGGCTTGCGGCGCTCGGCGAGATAGCGGGCGAGGAACTCCGGCACCATCTCCTCGCCTTCGCCGATAAGGAACAGGTCGATGAAATCGGCGATAGGCTCGGGGTTCAGAAAGATTGCGGAGCCGCCCGCGATGATCAGCGGAAAATTTCGTCCGGCGCGCTCGTTGCGCCTTGCCGGAATTCCCGCCATCCGCAGAATCGAAAGGACGTTCAGATAGTCGGTCTCGAAAGCGACCGAGAACGCGAGGATATCGAAGTCGGAGAGTGGGCGACCGCGCTCAAACGAAACGATCCTGCTCCTTCCCGCGCGCATCGCTTCGCGTTCGTCAGCGTCGGGCAGGAATGCGCGGTCCGCGTCGACGGACGGATTCGAATCGAAGATATGGAAGACTGCCTGGTAGCCAAGATTGGCCATCCCAAGGCGGTAGATGTTCGGGTAGATGACGCAGACGGAGACATCGCCGCCGGGGCGGCGCTCGTAAAGCACCTTTTCCCGGCCAAGCCGGTCCAGCGCACGTTTGCGCGACAGGTACTGCGCCTCAGGCATGATTCAGTAGATTATCGTCCGTAGTTTGCGCCGCTCAAGTAGGAGGATGGCCTCGTTCCGCGGTCACGCGCTCGGGATGGGAATAGACGTTGAACGCGCCGTTTCGCAGGAAGCCGACGAGCGTCGTTCCAGCCTCATCCGCCAATTCGATTGCCAGCGAGGACGGCGCTGAGACGGCTGCCACGAGCGCGACACCGGCCGCCGCGGCCTTCTGGACGATCTCGAAGCTCAGCCGCCCGCTGACCATCAGGACCGACTGGCTGAGAGGAAGGAGGCCTCGACCCATCGCCCATCCGACGATCTTGTCCACGGCGTTGTGGCGGCCGATATCTTCTCGCAGCGCTTGCAGGATGCCGGCGGGGTCGAACAGGGCGGCGGCGTGAGCCGCGCCGGTTTCGTTGAACAGAGCCTGCCGGGCGCGCATCTTCCCGGCAAGCTCGGCCAGGAGGCGCGCCGAGATCGAAAATCCATCCGCCGCCCTTTCGATTCGCCTGCGGATAGAATCGATGGAGGTCTTGCCGCAGAGTCCGCAACTTGAAGTCACCGTGAAGTTTCGCTGAAGCCGCTCGCGCAGATCCTCCGCCGCAACGCGCAGGATCACATCCACGATGTTCGGCTCGGGCCTGCCGGCATGGTCGCGCACGCGGCGAATCTCGCCGATCTCATCGGCGACGCGAACAAATCCTTCCGCGAACAGAAATCCGGCGACAAGCTCTTCGTCGTGGCCCGGCGTGCGCATCGTCAGCGTGAATCGGCGCCCGCCCAGGCGGATCTCGAGCGGTTCCTCGACCGCGACAATCTCAGTCCCGCGATCGGATACGCCGCCGCGCCATCGCCGCGCCTCCCGCGCAAGGGTTCTATTGCGGTCCGAATCGCCCACGATGGTAGAGTATCATCGCGCAGGGTGTGTTGCGTCTATCCGGATAACCGATGAACGATACTCGCCAACCGATCAGTCCGGACACCGCGCGGAAGCATTCGCGGCTGCGCGGCGCCGCCAAATCCCACAGCGTCTGTCCGTATTGCGCGGTCGGATGCAGCCAGAACGTGTACACGAAGGGCGGCGAGGTAATCGATATCGAGGGCGACCCGGAAAGCCCGATCAACGAGGGCACGCTATGCCCGAAGGGCGCCAATACGTTCCAGCTCGTCTCGAATCCGCATCGCATCACCAAGGTGATGTACCGGGCGCCCTACAGCGATCGATGGGAAGAGCGGCCGCTGGATTGGGCGATGGATCGGATCGCGCGGCTGGTGAAGGAGACGCGCGATCGCGATTTCGTGGAGCGGTCGGCAGAAGGTATCGAGGTCAGCCACGTCAAGACCATCGCGCATCTCGGCGGCGCGACGCTCGACAACGAGGAAAATTACCTGATCAAGAAGCTGTTCAGCGGCGGGCTTGGTTTTCTTGCGATCGAAAACCAGGCGCGCATATGACACAGCGCGTCGGTGCCCGGTCTGGGCGCCTCCTTTGGCCGCGGCGCGGCCACCACGTTCCAGCGTGACCTGGCCAACAGCGACTGCGTGCTGATCATGGGCTCGAACATGGCCGAGGCGCATCCGGTGGGCTTCCGATGGGCGCTGAAGGCGCGCGAGCGCGGCGCGCGGCTGATCCATGTCGATCCGCGGTTCACGCGCACTTCCGCGATGGCCGACACATATGTTGCGATTCGCGCGGGATCCGACGTCGCCTTCCTGGGCGGAATCATCAACTACCTGCTCGAACACGATCTTTGGTTTCACGAGTATGTCCTGCACTTCACCAATGCCGCGACGGTCGTGGCCGAGGGCTATGTCGATGCGGAGGATGGCGGCGGGCTGTTCGCGGGTTTCGACCCATCGACGGGACGCTACGACCGGGATGCCGGCGCATGGGGATACAGCATCGCGGGCGGCGCTCCCGAACAGGACCCGACGCTGCGGCATCCGCGATGCGTATTCCAGATCCTGCGCCGTCATTTCGCGCGCTACACGCCGCAGACGGTCGCGGAAATCTGCGGATGCTCGCCGGCGGACGTGATTCGCGTCGCGGAACTGCTTGCGCGCAATTCCGGACGCGAGCGCACCAGCGCGATCGTCTATGCGCTGGGATGGACCCAGCATTCGACGGGCGTGCAGATGATTCGATCGGCCGCGATAATCCAGCTCCTGCTCGGCAACATCGGCAGGCCCGGCGGCGGGATTATGGCGATGCGCGGTCATTGCAGTATCCAGGGCTCGACCGACCTCCCGACGCTCTACGATTTGCTGCCCGGATACCTTCCGCAGCCCGCGGTTGTTCCCGAGCAGGCCACGCTCGCATCGTATCTGCAAAACGGACGCGGCTTCTCGGCAGCCTTGAACAATCGCGCGGCGGGCTTCTGGCAGGAAGAAGCGTTCGCCGGCTATTGGGCGAACCTGCCGCGCTTTATGGTGAGCCTGCTGAAGGCGTGGTATGGCGACAGCGCGGCCCGCGAAAACGATTTCGGCTACGGGTGGCTTCCCAAAAACGATGGCGACCACTCGGAGCTGGCGACGTTTTTCAGGATGTACGAGGGCGGCGTGCGCGGCCTGTTCCTGATCGGGCAGAACCCCGCCGCGGGCGCGCCCAACGCGGAGCTCAATCGAGCGGCGCTGCGCAATCTGGATTGGCTGGTGGTGCGCGACTGGTTCGAGCACGAGAGCGCGAACTTCTGGTACGCCGATCCGCGCATCGATGATCCGAAAAAAATCAGGACCGAGGTCTTCTTTCTGCCCGCCGCCTCGATTCCGGAAAAAGACGGCACCTTCACCAACACCGAGCGCCTGATTCAATGGCACGAGAAAGCGGTCGATCCGCCCGGAGATTGCAGGTCGGACGCCTGGTTCATCTACCATCTCGGAAAGCGGCTCAAGGATCTGTACCGCGAGTCGGCGCTGAAACGCGACGAGCCCATCCGCAACCTCACCTGGAACTACGAGCGCGATGAACCGGAGCGCCTTCCGGACGGAACGCTGAGCCGGATCGGCGATGAACCGGATATCGAGAAGGTGCTCAAGGAAATCAACGGCCGGCGGCTTTCCGACGGCGCGATGCTCGAAAGCTTCGCGGAGTTGCGCGACGATGGATCGACGGCCTGCGGTGCATGGATCTATTGCGGAGTGTTTCCGCGGGAAGATTTCAATCGCGCGCGGTCGCGCAATCCCGCGATAGTCGAATCCACCTACCCTGAATGGGCATACGCATGGCCCGCGAATCGCCGCGTGATGTACAACCGCGCTTCCGCGGATCCCGAGGGACGCCCCTGGTCGGAGCGCAAAAAACTCATCTGGTGGGACGAGCAGCAGCGCAAATGGATCGGCAACGACGTGCCTGACTTCGAGGTTGCGAAGCCCCCTTCTTATCGGCCTGGAGCGGATGCGCGCGGGATGGACGCGATTGCGGGCGATGCTCCGTTCATCATGCATCCCGACGGACGCGGATGGCTGTACGCACCGTCCGGCGTCAAGGATGGCCCTCTGCCCGCGCATTACGAGCCGCGAGAATCTGTTACCGAGAACAGGCTTTACGAGACCCAGACCAACCCGACGCTGCGCGAGTACGCAAGCGAGATCAACCAGCTTGCGCGGCGGGTCGATCCCGATTTCCCAATCGTAGCGACCACCTATCGGCTGACGGAACATTACCTGTCCGGTCCGATGAGCCGCTTCAACAGTTGGCTCAACGAGCTTCAGCCGGAGATGTTCGTGGAGTTGAGCCCGGAACTCGCGAACGAACGCGGCATCGAGCATCGCGGATGGATGGTGGTGGCGACGCCGCGCGGCGAGATCGAGGCGCGCGCGATGGTAACCAGGCGAATCCGGCCGCTGACCATCGAGGGGCGCACGGTGCATCAAATCGGACTGCCGATTCATTGGGGCTATGCGGGCGAAACGGTGGGAGCAATCGCGAATGACCTGACCGCGCTGATCACCGACCCCAATGTCAGCATGCACGAAGCGAAGGCGTTCTCGTGCAAGGTGCGAAGCGGGCGGCTCGCGCGAAGCAACCTCGGCGAACCCGTGCCCGCCGCGCCGCGCGCGAATCGCAGCGATCCGATTCCCGGCACGCCGCGATGGGCCGAGCCGGAGGGAAGATTCAATTCCCGGGGGCTGCGCCGCCGCGGTTAGCATCGAGCGCAATTTCAATTCCTTGCCGACTCGTTAGAATGGCCCGCGATGGGCATCCTGGCTGACCTCTTCTACCCGTTTCGGCGCCCCGCGCAGCCGCCCGCGCGCCCCGCGACAGGATTTTTTACCGACACCACGCTGTGCATCGGATGCAAGGCATGCGAGGTCGCCTGCAAGCAGTGGAACCAACTGCCATCCGACGGCTTCAACTTCACGGGTGACAGCTACGACAACACCCAGGCGCTCTCGGGCACGACGTGGCGGCACGTGGTGTTTGTCGAGCAGTTTCCGCAGCCGCAGAAGACGGAGAGCGGGTTCGCGCCGGAGGCTTTGGATATCGAAGCGCTGCTTGCGGAGCCGCCGGCGGGGCGATGGCTGATGATGAGCGACGTATGCAAGCATTGCGGCATCGCGCCCTGCGAAATCGCGTGCCCGACGGGCGCTCTGATCGTCAACGAGTTTTCGAACATCTATGTGCAGAACGACATTTGCAACGGATGCGGCTATTGCGTGGCGGCCTGCCCGTTCGGAGTGATCGCGCGCAGCCCGCTGGACGGGCACGCGCACAAGTGCACGCTGTGCTACGACCGCCAGCGCGATGATATGCCGCCCGCGTGCGCCAAGGCGTGTCCGACCGGATCGATTCAGTTCGGCCCGATCGATGAACTGCGCGTGCGGGCGCATGCGCGGCTGGAAGAACTCGACGCGCGCGGCGTTTCGGGCGCGTATTTGTATGGCGACTCTCCGTCGGCATCGTATTCCGCGCTCAACGCGTTTTTTCTGCTGATCGACAAGCCGGATCGCTATGGGCTTCCGAACGACCCCGAGCGCCCGCAACTTCATCTGCGCGGCGACTATCTGCGGGCCGCCTTCGGAACGCTCGCCGCGCTCGCGGTGATCGCCGCATCGCTGATGAGCCATGTCTTCTGAGGCCTCCGTGCAACCGCGCATCGTCACCAAGGCTCCGCCGTGGCACGGATGGGTAACCGCGGACCTTTTCCTGCTTTCAACCGCGTCGGGAACGTTCACGATGGCGGCGATGGTGGTGCTGCTGCGGCCGTGGGAAATGGATGCGCTTGCGCGGGCGGCTTTTTTGATCGTGTTTCCGCTGATGCTGGCGGATCTGGCCTGCCTGATTCTCGATCTGGGAGACCCCGCGCGCTTTCATCATATGCTTCGGACCTTCAAGCCGTCATCTCCGATGTCGGTCGGTGTGTGGACGATAAGCGCGTTCTCGTTCATCGCGTTCCTCGCCTTCATTGCGGAAATCCTGGATTGGCCCCAATCCGCGATTCGGAGCATCGCGGCCGCGGGCCTGGTTCCCGCCCTTGTCGCCGGTGCATACAAGGGGGTTCTGTTCAGCGCCACCGCGCAACCCGGATGGCGCCGGATGCGATGGCTGGGCGGCGCGTTCGCGGTGTCATCGGCATCGATGGGAGCGGGGTTGATGCTCGCGCTGGCGGCAGGGGCCGGACAGCCGGGAGCGGCGCGGCTGTTTCGCTTCATCGTGATGTGGCTGCTGGTGCTGAACGCGCTCGCAGTGCGGCGCGTGATGGGAAGCACGGCAACGACGGGCCATCTTAGCGACGTCGGCGATCGCCGGGCGGCGCTGCGCGTGAGTCTTTGTTACACGGGCTTCATCGTCGCGGGACTTGGCGTGCCAATCGTTCTATGCGCGATTGGCGGCGGGAACTCGACGATCGACGGACTAACAGCGGCGATAGTGCTGGGCGGCGGGCTCGCATCGCGCCAGTTCCTGGTGGCGCTGCCGCATCGATCCGCCCCCAACCGAACTTAAAGTATCGCTTCAATTGAGGTCCGGAACCAACTCCGAATCACCCATCTAACGAACGAAATGGTCGAGCAGAGGCCGGCCTTTGCCAAACCTGAAGGACTGCTTGATGGCCGCCGTCACGTAGCGCTTGGCGGTACGCACCGCCTCCTCAAGCGCCATGCCGCGCGCGAGGCAAGCGGCTATTGCCGCCGAGAAGGCGCATCCGGTGCCATGCGCGCCCGGCCCCTCTACTCTGCGCGTTCGAAACTCGACGAAGCGGCGGCCGTCGAAGAGCACATCGACGGACTGCTCGCCGTGGCGATGCCCTCCCTTAATCACGGCGGCCCGCGCACCCATCGCAATCAATCGCTCGGCCGCAGCCTTCATATCCGCATCACGGACGATTCTCATTCCGGTGATCGTCTCGGCCTCGGGCAGATTGGGCGTGATCACCCGCGCGATCGGAAGCAGGAATTTAACCATCGCACGCTCGCCTGCGCGATCGAGGAGCCGCTTGCCCGCGCTCGATACGATTACGGGATCGACGACGGGAGCGGGCAGACGAAGCTCCTTGATTATTCGGGCGACGGCGCGCACCGCGGCGGCGGTTCCAAGCGCGCCGGTCTTGATCGCGTCGGGACGCCGCTCGCTCGCGACGACTTCGATCTGGCGCGCGATCATCGCAGGGGCGACCGGCGCGACTCGGCGGACGCTCGAGCTGTTCTGCGCGATTACCTGAGTCAGGGCGGAGAAGCCGTAGACCCCGAGCGCGGCGAACGTTTTCAGATCGGCCTGAATCCCCGCGCCCCCGCCCGGATCGCTGCCCGCAATCGTGAGCGCAACTATCCTCGGATGCTTTCGCGAACTCATTTGGCTCCGCCCCCGGCTCATCGCTTTCGCATTCGCCGTTTCGCCGCCATACAATCCATCGTTAGAGAAAGGCAAATAGTTCCGTCAGCGAGCGAATCTCAAGGTCGGCTTCGGGATCGGAGCCGTGGCGAGCGACGCCGTTTCGATTCAGCCATACTGCGGTGAGGCCGGCGCCTTTGGCGCCGGCGACGTCTTTGGTCAGACTGTCGCCGATGTGCCATACCTCGGCCGGTTCCAGCGCAAGCGCATCGAGAGCGAGACGGAAAGCGGCGCGATCCGGTTTGGCGACCCTGGTTTCGCCGGAAATCACGATCGCATCGAACCAATGCTCGATTTTGAGCACGCGCAGCTTGGCGCGCTGGGTGTCGGAAGCGCCGTTACTGACGAGCGCAAGCGGGATGCGCGCGCGCCTGGCGGCCGAGATCAGGCCCTCCACGTCGTCAAATAATCGATGCGAATCGCGCGCCAGTTGGCCGTGAATGCCGGCCACGAGCCGCACCGCCGCCTCGTCATGGCATCCGCAGGCTTCCAGGGTGCGCCGCCATGCCTCCAGGCTCACCGATGCGCCGTCGAGCTCTCCGAGCAATTCTTTTATCTCCACCTCGTGCCAGTATCGGCTCCATACTTCGGCGTTCGCGCTGATCATCCGCGGCGCGTCCAGACCAGGTTGACTTGCAGCCATCATCTCGCAGGCGCAGGCAATCGAATCCTGGAAGCGGCTGCCGTCGAGCAGCGTTCTATCGAGGTCGAATGACAACGCTCGAAATGGCTTCATCGCGGAGTTTCGCTCCGGCGCCTGCGGCCTAAGGCATAGCCCTGCTTCCCGATGCGCGCAAACGGCGGCGGATGGCGCGGTTTTTCAGCGGCAGAGGCGCGCGAATCATCGCGCGATTGATTGATGCGCGAGCACCGGGGTATTTTCGACCGTAAGACGCCGCTGAGACTATTTTGTATGGCGACTCGGGAGGAATCCGAATTTCTAAATCTGCCGTTTCAGCAAAAGCTGGAATTCCTTTATGGTCTTCCGGCCCGGCAGAAACGCGACCTGATTTTGTCCGCGCCCGAGGCCGAGCGGCTCGTTCAATCCTTCTCGCCGGAGACGCTTTTCTACACGGTCAAGGAGATCGGCGCCGCCGACGCGAGCGACCTGCTGAGCCTCGCCCTCCCCGAGCAGGTGAAATCGCTCTTCGATCTCGATTGCTGGAACAAGGATCGGCCCGATCTGAACCGGATGCGGGAATGGATTGAGACGCTCGCGGAAGCCGGGCGGCGCCGTCTCGCCGACGGGCTGATGGAACTGGACATGGAGATCGTGGCGCTGCTGTTGCGCAGCTATATCAAGGTCCATCGCCTTGACGATCCTTCGCTCTCCGAAGACCCGCCCTCGAACCGTTACGTGCAGTTCGATGAGCACTACCTGATCGAATTCATCCGCAACGACGATATCACGTCCGCGATCGGCGATTTTCTCGAAGAGGCCTTCGAGCGCGATTACAAATATTTCGCCGGCCTGCTCGAGGACGTTTACTGGGGAGTCGAGGCGGAGCTGGAAGAGCAGGCGTATCAGTTTCGGCGCGCCCGCCTGAGCGACCGCGGTTTTCCCGATTACTTCGAGGCCCAGGACGTCTTCGCGTACCTGAATCCGAATGACTTTCTCGCGATTCGCGATCGCTACGAAAAGCCGAGCCGCGCGGATCTGCTGGCCGATGACGAAGTGATTGCGCCCGACTTCGCTCCGGCGGTAGCGGATGGCGACAATTCGCTGCTGAGCGCCGCGCTTACGGCAGGGTTCGCCGCCGAGGGCAAACGGCAGTTCCGCAGCGAGATGGCGATGGTGTCGAACCAGGTTCTGGTCGCGCGCGCGGTCGATTTCGGAGATCTCGACGCGGTCCGCGAGGCGATCGCCACCACCCAGCATTATCTGAACCTCGGCCTCGAACATCTGGCGGCGGGCGATCTGCCGACCGCGATCGAGCATCTGCGCGACACGCACCTCAAGCTGCTGTTTCGCCTCGGCGTAAGCCTGACCATCGACCTGAGGAAGCGCGCCGAGCAGACGGTTGCGCGCCTTGGGCTGCCGCCGCAAAAGACGCGGACCGTCTCGCACCTCGACTCGCCGTATCGCGAAGCGCTGTCCGGATTCCTGGCGCGCATGCCGCGTTTCTATTCCGCGCTCGACGGAGGCGGGGCAGTCGACCTGCGCGACTTCCGCGCGATGCGAGATCTGCATCTGGGCTACGCGATTCTCGATCAGATCGACGCGATGGCGCCGCTGTTCCGGGGGCTGCTCGAGATCGACATCGCTTCCGCGCCGTTCCGCGCCGAAGTTGCGGCGCGCGATGTGCGGATGAGCCAGGTGCTGCTGACGGCGCTGGTGCGCAACGCGCTGGAAGGCCGTCTGTCCGCGGATCCGATCGAGGCATCGCGGCTTGACGCGGTGCGCTCCGCGATCATCGGCGGGAAGCCGGGAAGGCTGCGCGAGGAATTTCGCGGCGCGGTCCAGCGCCTGATGGCGGAGCGGCTCGATCAGGCGACGCGGCTGGCGAGCGCCGACTTCGTCAACTCCTGCCTGAACGTTCTGGAAGAGGATTTCGCGGAACTGGGCCGGCAGATCGATCCTCGGTTCCTGCGATCGCTCCTCGTCCGCCGCGGCTGACGCCCCCCTGCCGTTCTCTTTCCGCTACTGGCGGGGAAACGACACGTTGTGTTCGGCGCCGTCGTGACTGACGCGCAGCACGATGGTCGGACCCTGTTCCGCCGATGCTACCTTGCCGAAATCGCCCGGCGTGGAGACCGGATGCGTCCCGATCTGAGTGATGATATCGCCGCGCTCGACTCCGTTTCGCGCCGCCGTCTCGCTCACCGACGCAACCAGCACGCCCTTGGAAGCGTGAAAATACTGGGCCAGAGCGGGGGTAAGCGCCTGCACGGTTATTCCCAACGCGCTGGCGGTCTGCGGCTCGTACCTGGAGCGGATGTCGGGATGAGTTCCTTCCTCGAACAGGCGCGACGCGACAAAGATCGGCGCCCCGACTCCCGCGGCCAGCGCGATTGCATCGCTCGGGCGGCTGTCAATCTTGTTCTTGCCGCCGTTCAGGTAAATCGTCGCGTAATACACCTCGTCGCGTTCGTCGAAGATCGAGACGCAGTCGATCTGATTGCCCGTATCCAGGATGACCGACTCCAGAAGTTCGTGAGTCAGTGGACGCTCCGGCTTGAGGCCGTGAAGGGCGCGCATGATCGCGTCGGCCTCGTTGTCGCCGATTAGGATGGGGAGTTCGCGCGCATGGTCGGGGCTGGTAAGCATCACGTAATGAGCCTGGGTGAATTCATCGAAACCCACCGACGACACGGTGACGCGAACTTCGTCGGGGCCGACCTCGCGCGCGACGTTGGCGGGAGAAGCGGAATGGCGGGCGCACGAACACGCCGTGACCATCGCGGCGAGCACGAACCAGCAGACGCGTTTTCCGCTCGCGCCTCTCATAACTGAGAATCTACGCGCGCGGTCTTCCTGTGCCAAACGAAACCGGCGGCCGCAAGACGGCTAGCTCGGAGCGCCGCCGTCCCTTCGGCGGAACCCGCGCGCAATCACATAAAGTTCCGACGATCCGGGCCGGGTCGCGGCGGTGCGGGTGACTTCAACCTGTGAAAAATCGCGCTCGAAGGCGCTGACAATCTGTTTGAACCGCGGCCCCATAAACACCTTGGCAACCATCGCGCCCCCTTCCCGGAGTGACCTTCGCGCAAACTCGAGCGCCGCCGCCAGCACCTCCTCGGAGCGGGCTTCGTCGCGAGCGGCAATTCCGGTGAGCTTGGGCGCGAGGTCGCTGGTGACCAGGTCGGCGGGGCCTCCGAGCGCTTCGATCGCGCGCGAGACGGTAGCCGGATCGGTAATGTCGCCGACGATCGCGAGGACGCCGGGCGGCGGATTGGCGCATCGCGCAAGATCCACTCCAACCACCCTGCCCTCGGGACCGGCGGCACGCGCGAGAATCGCGAGCCATCCGCCCGGCGCGCATCCGAGGTCCGCGATTCGGCCACCGCGCGGAACGAGCTTTGCGCGGGCGATCAGTTCCTCGATTTTGAATGCCGCGCGCGACGGCAATCCGCGCTCGCGCGCTTTGCGGTAATATTTGTCTCGCGGCTCGTAGGTCGGCACTGTGGATTATCCGGCGTGGGAAAGCGCGCGCGGCCCTTTGCGCGCAATTTGCCAATCGGTATCGTGAAGGGCTCTTCGTTTCATCTGGAACTCAGCGGATGTCATCAACACCAATCGACGATCTTAATCCTGAACAGCGCGCCGCGGTGCTGGCGCCCGGCGGTCCGATCCTGATCCTGGCGGGCGCGGGCTCCGGCAAGACGCGCGTACTGACCTATCGTATCGCTCATCTGCTTGGCGAGCGAAACGTGAATCCTGGCAGCGTGCTGGCGGTTACGTTCACCAACAAAGCGGCTGGCGAGATGCGCGATCGTATCGCGGGGCTGATCGGCCCGGGCGCGCGCAGTCCATGGGTCAGCACGTTCCATTCGATGTGCGCGCGGATCCTGCGGCAGGAATCGCCGCTCGCCGGTTTCGATCGCAACTTCTCGATTCTCGACGAGGGCGACTCTCTCTCCGTTCTGCGCGCGGCGATCGAGGAAGCCAATCTCGCCGATTCGCCCCCGCTCGAACTGGTTCGCGCCCGAATCGAGCAGGCCAAGAACGAGGCGATTTCGCCGGCCGCGATGGCATCGGCGGCGGAGGGCGGACGCGAGGCGGCGATCGCGGCGCTGTACCGCATGTATCAGGAGCGGATGCGCGCGATGAACGCGATGGATTTCTCCGATCTGCAGATGCACGTCTGGATGCTGTTCGAGGAGCATCCGGAAGTGCTCGCCAAATGGCAGCCTCGCGCCGAGCATCTGCTGGTGGACGAATATCAGGACACCAACCGCGTGCAGTATCTGCTGGTGCGAGCGCTCTCCGCGCGCAGCGGCAACCTGTGCGTGGTCGGTGACGAGGATCAGTCGATCTTCCGATGGCGCGGCGCCGACATCCGCAACATCCTCGATTTCGAAAACGACTTCCCCAACGCGGCGATTTTCAAGCTCGAGCAGAATTATCGATCCACCAAAGTGATTCTCGCCGCGGCCGGCGGCGTAATCCGCAACAACACCGAGCGCAAGGACAAAACGCTGTGGACCCAGAATGAGGCCGGCGATCCCGTCGTGTACTACACCGGGATGACGGAGCGGGACGAAGCCGACTTCATCGCGCGCGAGATCGCCCGCCTGATCTCATCCGGCGGCTTCAAGCCTTCCGACTTCGTCGTGTTTTACCGCGTCAATGCGCAATCGCGCGTCATCGAAGAAGCCCTGGTCCGCCGGCGCATCGCCTACTACGTCGTCGGCGGGCTCAGATTCTACGAACAGCGCGACGTCAAGGATCTGCTCGCGTATCTGCGGGTGCTCGCAAATCCGGCGGATGCGGTAAGCCTGGAGCGGATGGTGGCAACACCGTCGCGAGGCATCGGCGCAAAGACCCTCGAAGTGGTGGGTGAGATCGCCGCACGCGAGGGAATTACCCCCTTCGAGGCGCTGGGGCGTCTCGAAACTGAATCGCGGGTGGCGCTGCGATTCGCAAAGGCGGCCGGTACTCTGTACGCGTGGATGCGCGAGCTCGCGGCCAACGCGCCAACCATGCGGGTGCGCGACGTAATCGAATCGGTCATCGCTCAATCCGGTTTCGCGGCCTATCTCGACACCCTGCCCGACGCGCCCGCGCGAAAGCAGAACATGGCCGAGATGCTGGCCGCCGCGAGCGCATTCGATGCCGAAGGCGAACCCGGCAGGCTCGCCGATTTTCTCGAACGCATCGCGCTGGTCAGCGATGCGGACCAGGTCACCAGCTCGGGAGGCCGGGCGGCGTTGATGACGCTGCATACGTCCAAGGGACTGGAATATCCGGTGGTGTTTATCGCGGGGATGGAAGAAGGCTTGTTCCCGCACAGCCGTTCCCAGGACAGCTCCGACGAAATCGAAGAGGAGCGAAGGCTTTGCTACGTGGGGATGACGCGAGCACGCCGCCTCCTCTACCTGACCAACACACTTTCGCGCGAGCTGTATGGCCAGAGGAGCGATTCCCGCCCTTCGCGCTTTCTTGCGGAGATCGACGGCGGATTGCTCAAGCGAATCGCGCCCGAACGCCAACGCCAGATTTTGCGCGAGCCTTCGCCGGGCGATTCCTATGTCGATTACAGCGAAGGGCAGTTCGCTTCGGAGGAGACCGGCGGCGATCCGGTCGCGGTCGGCGCGCGCGTGGTCCATCCCACCTTCGGACGCGGGGTGGTGCGCAGGCGTGAGGGACGGGGCGACAGCGCGAAGGCGTGGGTAAACTTCGAGCGGGCGGGACTCAAGTTGCTGGTGCTCAAGTTTGCCAACTTGAAACCGATTGCCGACTAGTGCCCGTTCACCTACAATTTCGGAGGATGCCCCCTCTCGGGGCACGAGGCGGATGCGGGCGGAAGATTGGCGGCGTGAGAAAGCCGCGTCGGTGAAGTTGAAGTATTTCCGTAATATCCTCGTTCGGCTTTTTCCGATTGTTCTGGTCGCGGCAGCGGCGTGGTCGGTTCCGCGCGCCGCGCTGGGATGGACCGACGATCAGTTCGCGAAGCGTCCCCTTTACGCCTATCCGTTGCCGCGCGGCCGCGACAACATCATCGGAAACCTCGTCACGTACCAGGTTCAAAAGGGCGACACCCTGCTTGACGTCGGGCGATGGTTTGGGGTGACGGCGCCGGAAATTTCCAACGCCAACGGCCACATCGATTGGTGGTCGCCCCCGGTCGGCAAAGACATCATCCTGCCGAATGAATTCATCCTGCCCGACACTCCCCACGTCGGAATTATCCTCAATATCCCGGAGATGCGGATATACTACTACTATCCGTCACCCACGGGACCGGTCCTTGGCCGAGGCCGCGTGACGAAGACCGCGCTGGGCGAAAAGCTCTCGGTCCAGCCGGACGTTGTCTATACGTTTCCAGTTGGACTTGGCCGCTACGATTGGAAAACGCCGGTGGGAGCATTCACGGTGCGCGGCAAGACGAAGGATCCGACCTGGGTGGTTCCGCAGGATATCTACCTGGAGCACCTCGAGCGCGACGGCGAAGCCGATCACATGATTCCGGGCGGCGATCCGGACAATCCGCTGGGGCTGTACCGAATCGAGCTGACCCTGCCCGAATACGCGCTGCACGGAACCAATGTGCCGTGGGGCGTGGGGATGGAAGTGAGCCACGGATGCGTGCGGCTCTATCCCGAGGACATCGATCGCCTCTTCCATAAAGTGAAAGTAGGAACGCCCGGAGAGTTTGTTTATCAGCCGGTGAAATTCGGATGGCGCGGGGATGCGCTGTATGTCGAAGTGCATGACGACCTCTACGGACGCTATCCGGGCTTGTGGGCCCATGCTCTGGCCGAGGCGAAGCGGCACGGGCTGGAAGACAAGATCGACATGGAAAAGCTCCAGAAGGCGGTCGAGGAAAAAACCGGCGTTCCCACGTACATCATGCCGGGGCCCGCTCCCGACGGCAGCGCGGGTTGATAGCTCGACGACCCGCCTTGCCCGGCTTTTTCCCTATCCTTTATACTCGCGCAGCGCCGCAATTTTCGCCGCCGACGATGGGTCGGCGCGTTGTCCCTGGCGCACGGATGTCTGTTTGACGCGCCGCTGCCGGCGCCCGCTTCTAAGAAAAAAAGGATGAGACAGGTAGCATTCCATCGACCCGCGATGGGTCCGGACGAAGAACGTGAAGTTATCGACGCGCTGCGATCGGGATGGATTACGACCGGGCCCAAGGCCAAGCAGTTCGAAAAGGAATTTGCGGCCTACGTGGGCGCTCGTCATGCCCTCGCCGTGGCACACTGCACGGGTGCGCTTCATCTCGCGCTGTGGGCGCTCGGACTTGGCGCGGGCGATGAAGTAATCACGACGCCGTTCACTTTTACCGCGACAGCCGAGGTTATGGGCTATCTGGGAGTCCGCCCGGTTTTCGTGGATGTCGATCCCGGCACGTTCAATATTTCTCCCGCGCGGGTCGAAGAAGCGCTGGAAAGCGGGCGGCACAAGCGCGCGCGCGCAATCCTGCCGGTTCATTTCGCGGGACATCCGTGCGACATGGACCGCCTGCTCGCAATCGCGCGGCAATACGACCTGAAAATCGTCGAGGATGCCGCCCATGCCGCGGGCGCCGCGCGCCATCTGGATGGCCGCGGGATGACGAAGATCGGCACGATTGGCGACCTCACCTGCTTCAGCTTCTACGCGACCAAGAACTTCACCTCGGCCGAAGGCGGGATGATCACCACCGCCGACGACGCACTGGCGGACAAGATCGCCGTCGCGAGCCTGCATGGGATGAACAAGGACGCCTGGAAGCGCTACGACAAGAGCGGATCGTGGTACTACGAGATTCACGACCTCGGGTTCAAATACAACCTCTCCGACGTTCACGCCGCGATCGGGCTTGCCCAACTCAGGCGCGCGGACGGGTTCCTGCGCCGGCGCACCGATATAGCGATGCGCTACAACCGTGCCTTTCGCGAGTGTGACGCATTGCAGATCCCCTACTCCGAGGCCGGCATCGAACACGCCTGGCATCTTTACGTCCTCCGCCTCAAGCCGGACCTGTTGCGGATAGGCAGGGGCCAGTTCGTTGAAATCCTGCGCGAGCGCGGCGTAGGGACTTCCGTGCACTGCATCCCGCTGCACACGATGCACTACTACCAGCGGGCGTACGGCTACCATAACGGCGAATTTCCGGTGGCGGAGGACATCTATGAGCGATGTCTCTCGCTGCCGATCTATCCTTCGATGACGGACGAAGACGTCGAGTACGTGATCGATACGGTCGGGTCGATCGTCCGCGAAAACCGGCGCTGAGGAAAATAAGCATGCGCACCCTGGTCACCGGCGGCGCGGGATTCCTTGGATCGCACCTGTGCGAGCGGCTGCTCAAGGACGGGCACGAAGTGGTCTGCCTGGACAACTACTTCAGCGGCAAGCGCTCCAACATCGCGCATCTGCGCAACCATCGCAATTTCGAGCTCATCCGCCACGACATCGTCGAGCCGATCCTGCTCGAAGTCGATCGCATCTTCCATCTCGCCTGCCCGGCCTCGCCGGTGCATTACCAGTACAACCCGGTGAAGACCATCAAGACGAGCGTGATGGGGACGATCAACATGCTCGGTCTTGCCAAGCGGGTGCGCGCGCGGATTCTGCTCACTTCCACCAGCGAAGTCTATGGCGACCCGGAGCAGCATCCGCAGACCGAGAGCTATTGGGGACACGTCAATCCGATCGGGGTGCGCGCCTGTTACGACGAAGGCAAGCGCGTCGCGGAAACGCTGATGATGGACTACCATCGCCAGAACAAGGTCGATATCCGCATCGTGCGCATCTTCAACACCTACGGTCCGCGGATGGCAATCAATGACGGACGGGTGGTGTCGAACTTCTGCGTGTCCGCGCTCAAGGGCGAGGACCTGGAGGTTTTCGGCGACGGCAAGCAGACGCGCTCATTCGCCTACGTCGATGACATCATCGAGGCTTTGGTCAGGATGATGGCGCAGGAGGAGCATATCGGCCCGGTCAATATCGGCAATCCCGTCGAACTCACGATTCTGGAACTCGCCTCGCTTGCGATCGAATTCGCCGGCAGCTCCTCGAAGCTCAAGATGATGCCGCCGCGGCCGGACGATCCCGTGCGGCGCAAGCCCGATATCTCGCTCGCCAAGCGAGTACTCAACTGGGAGCCGCGAATACCTCTGAGCGAGGGGCTGCGCAAGACTATCGATCACATGCGCGCCGAATTAGGCCTGATTCGGACATGAACGGCGCCGCGCTCATAACCGGCGCATCGAGCGGCCTCGGCGAGGAGTTCGCCCTTCAGCTCGCACGGGAAAAGCGCAGTCTCGTCCTGGTGGCGCGCCGCGAGGACCGGCTGCGCGAAGTTGCCGAACGCGCAAGGAAGGCGGGCGCCGGCGAGGTCACCATCCTGGCTTCGGACTTGTCGCGTCCGGATGCGGCGGCGGAAATCCATGCGAAAACATCGGCGGCCGGCATCGCCGTCGATTATCTGGTAAACAACGCCGGTTTCGGCACGCGCGGGCGATTCGACCGGCTTCCGCTGGAGCGCGAAATCGAGGAGATAAATCTGAACGTCGGGGCGCTGGTGGCGCTCACGCGGCTGTTTCTGCCAACGATGATCGCAGACCGGCGGGGGACGATCGTCAACGTCGCATCGACCGCCGCGTTTCAGCCGGTGCCGTGGATGGCAACTTACGCGGCAACCAAGGCATTCGTGCTGAGTTTCTCTGAAGCGCTTTCCAGTGAGCTTCAGGGCAGCGGAATCACCGTTCTGGCGCTATGCCCCGGTCCGACACGCACCGAATTCCAGCAAGTTGCGAGCGTGGAAAACGCCGCGGTTCCGTCATTTGCCTACATGGATGCCGCCACGGTGGTGCGCGAAGCTATCTCCGCGGCCCGGCGCGGCAAGGCGCTCAAGATCAACGGAGTAATCAATGCGATTATGGCGGAATCGACCCGCTTCGCGCCGCGCGGCCTGGTTCGGAAAATCGCGGGGGCGATGTTTCGCGGAGATTCATGAGCGCCAACGTGCTTGCGCTCACCGGGCGCGGGCGTAAGAATTATTATATTCTTCCCGCGTTCGATCGTTTGATGCGCAAGGCGCCTTCAATCATGTGGATGGTCGCGCTGGCTGGAACCGCGATCGGAGTTTCAGCCTGTGCAACCGCGCCTCCGCCCCCGCCGCCCGCGCCTGTGCTCATCTCGTCTCCTCCGCCTCCCCCTCCGCCCGTACAGACGGCGCACAGTCCGGATGAGGACTGGAATATCTTCCCCGATCCGACCACCGGAACGATCGACATCTACCACAAGGGGCAATATGTCGGCGTGATCACGGGCAACGAACCGCCGGAGCAGGATCCTCCCCTGCCGCATCCGCCGGACGATCCCTACCTGAGCCAGTAGCCGCGGGCTTCAGTCTTTGAGCAGGTTGCGCGCGATCACGACTCGCTGAATCTGCGAAGTGCCCTCGTATATCTGCAGCAGCTTTGCATCGCGCATCAGCTTTTCGACCGGATACTCTTTCATGTAGCCGTAGCCGCCGAATATCTGCACGGCGTCGGTCGCGATCTTCATGCAGGCATCGGCGCTGAACGCCTTGGCATAGCTCGAGGTGACGTTGGGGCTCTCGCCGCGGTCAACGAGCCACGCCGCCTTGTAGGTCAGCAGGCGCATCGCCTCGATATCGATCGCCATGTCGGCCATCATGAACTGAATCGCCTGGAAGTTGGCGATCGGCTGGCCGAACGCGTTGCGCTGTTTCGAGTACTTGAGACATTCATCGAGTGCGCGCTGGCTGATTCCGATCGCAATCGCTCCGATTTCCGGGCGGCTGCGATCGAACGTCGCCATCGCGTACTTGAACCCCTCCCCTTCGCGGCCCACCAGGGCGGCGGCGGGAATGCGCGCGTCTTCGTAGAAAATCTCGGCGGTATCAGCGGCGCGCTGTCCGAGCTTTCCATGCATCCGCCGCCGCGTAACTCCGGGGGTGCTCGCGGGGAAAACGAAGCACGAGATTCCCTTGTGCTTGAGGCGCCGATCGCTGGTCGCGAAGGTGACAATCCAGTCGGACATCGATCCGTTGGAGATGAAATGCTTCATGCCGTTGAGCACGAAATGGTCGCCGTCGCGGCGATACGTCGTGCTCATCGAGGCCACATCCGATCCCGCCCCGGGCTCGGTAATCGCGAATGCGCAGAAGGACAGCTTTTGCATCAGGCCGCCCAGGTAGGTGCGCTGCTGGTCGGGGTTGCCGGCGACGAGGAGCGGCAGCGTGGCGAGATCGTTGGCGGCGATGGCGTTGGTGATGCCGGCGCATCCGTAGTTCAGCTCCTCGGCGATGAGGCAGGTGTCGAGGATACTGAGGCCGGGGCCGCCGAGATCTTTGGGTACTCCGAAGTTGATCAAGCCCGCGGCAAAGGCTTTTTCGCAGATATCGCGCGGAAAGATTTCCTTTTCGTCGTATTCGCGCGCTCGCGGGATTATCTCCTGCTCCGAGAATTTATGCGCGAGGCTCTTGAGCTCGCGCTGCTCTTCCGTGAGTTCAAAACCGAACATCTGATTTTCCTCTTTGGGCCGCGGCGCGAAGCGCCCGCCATCGCATCTGGTGTTAACCAAGTGCGCGCATCAAGAAAAGAGCATCGAGAGCGCACCGAAACCCGCCGATCGCCCCCGCGCGAACCTTCGCCGCGACGTCCTCAAAGTCCGCGGCCATTGAAAATACCGTATCCGCTAGGCTAAGACTCGCCGAAGCTCCCGGACGCGGCCCGCCGCGAGGAAGCAACATTATCGGACAAGGAGAAAACGATGCCCATAGCAATTGTCGCGAAGATCAAGGCCAAGGCCGGCAGCGAATCGCAGCTCGAAGCGGCGTTCCGCGAAATGATCACGAAGGTCAGAAGCGAGCCCGGCACGCTTTCGTACATCCTGCACAAGTCGATTCAGGATCCCACGGTGTTCTACTTTTATGAGACCTACGTGGACCAGGCCGCCGTCGATGCGCACGGCAAGACGCCGCACATGAAGGAGCTCGGGGCAAAGATCGGGCCGCATCTTGACGGCCGTCCTGAGGTCAGCGTGCTCACCGAAGTCGATCGCAAGTAAGAATTTCCCGCCCTTGGAACAGGATGCGGGCGGGGTCCGATTGGACTCCGCCCGTTTTTTTTGGAGGAACCGCAGCCATGGAGCAGACGGCAATCTTCGGCCCGTTCTTCGCCACGATCTTTCTGACCCTCGCGGTCTGGATTTACATGTACGTGCGCCGAATCGTGTTCATAAACGCAAGCCGGGTGAGCCCGAAGGAGCTCGCGAAACCGGGCAAGCTTGCGGAAATCTCGCCTCCGGCCGTCAGCAACCCTTCGGACAATCTCAAAAATCTTTTTGAGATACCGGTGATCTTCTACGCGATCGCACTCTACCTGTTCGCGACCAAACAGGTGGACTCTTTGTACATCGATGCCGCCTGGGTGTTCGTTGTGTTCCGCGTGCTGCACAGCATCGTTCATTGCACGATCAATATCGTGATGCTGCGCTTCTACCTGTACGCGATTGCCACAGTCGCCGTATGGTTCATGGCGATTCGGGCGGCTTTGGTCTATCTGAGCCTGTAGCCGGGCCCCGCGGTTTCGACCGGTTGCCAATGCGCCGAGGGAGCGACAGTATGCACCTAGCAATCGCACGCTTCGCCTTTACGGCCCGCGTCGCGCCAGCAAGGAGTTACTGATGAGAGAAGCCGTAATCGTTTCCACCGCCCGTACGCCGATTGGAAAGGCCTACCGGGGCGCTTTCAATGACATCGAGTCGCCGTCGATGGCGGCGCCGATCATCCGCGAGGCGCTGAAGCGCGCGCGTGTCGAGCCGGGCGAGGTTGACGACCTCGTCATGGGCGCCGCACTGCAGCAGGGCAGCCAGGGCTTCAATGTCGGGCGGCAATGCGCGGTTGCGGCGGGACTTCCCGTCAGCGTCGCCGGCCAGAGCGTGGACAGGCAGTGCTCCTCGGGACTCATGAGCATCTCGATGGCGGCGAAGCAGATCATGGTCGATGGGATGCAGACCGTGGTTGCGGGCGGGGTCGAATCGATCAGCCTCGTCCAGAACGCGCACATGAATCAGTACCGCGCCGGCGACCCGCTGGTGCTCAAGTACGCCCCCGCGGTGTACATGGCGATGATCGATACCGCCGAGGTGGTCTCCAAGCGCTACAAGATCTCGCGCGAAGCGCAGGATGAATATTCGCTTCAGAGCCAGCAGCGGACGTTCGCCGCCCAGGAAGCCGGCTATTTCAACGACGAGATCGTTACCACCACTGTCACGAAGCTGTTCGAGGACAAGAAGACCGGCGAAAAAACCCGCCAGCAGGTCACGCTCGAGCGCGACGAATGCAACCGTCCCGGCACGACCCTGGAAGGGCTCGCTTCGCTGCCTCCGGTGAAAGGCCCGGGCGGTTTTATTACCGCCGGCAATGCCAGCCAGCTTTCCGATGGCGCATCGGTGTGCGTGCTGATGGAGCGCAAGCAGGCGGAGCAGCGCGGGCTTCATCCCCTGGGGATTTATCGCGGGATGGCGGTGGCCGGATGCGAGCCCGACGAGATGGGGATCGGGCCGGTATTCGCCGTGCCGAAGCTGCTCGAACGAAACGGCCTCAAGATGGACGACATCGGGCTTTGGGAACTGAACGAAGCTTTCGCCTGCCAGGTTATCTATTGCCGCGATCGGCTGGGAATCCCCAACGAGCGGCTCAACGTGAACGGCGGCGCCATCTCGATCGGCCATCCGTACGGAATGAGCGGATCGCGGATGACGGGACACGCGCTGATCGAGGGAAAAAGGCGCGGCGTCAAGTACGTGGTAATCACGATGTGCGTCGGCGGCGGAATGGGCGCTGCCGGCCTGTTCGAAGTCGCATAGCGAGCGGGAGGAGAGAGACAGGATGAAACTGGGAACAATGGCAGCCGGATTCGGACCGCAGATCCGAATCGATATAGACCGAATCAAGGAGGCCGAGGCGCTCGGTTACGACTCGGTGTGGACCGCCGAGGCATGGGGCAGCGACGCGATCACGCCGCTGGCCTGGATCGCCGCCAAGACCAGCAAGATCAAGCTGGGAACCGCAATCATGCAGATGCCCGCGCGCACGCCCGCGATGTGCGCGATGGAAGTGATGACGGTCGATCAGCTTTCGGGCGGCAGAATGATCGTGGGACTGGGACCCTCGGGACCGCAGGTGGTCGAGGGATGGCACGGAGTGGCGTACGGCAAGCCGCTCAAGCGCACCCGCGAATACATCGCGATCATGCGCCAGATCTTTCAGCGCGAAAAGCCGGTCGAGTTCCAGGGCGAGTACTACCACATGCCCTACAAAGGGCCGGGCGCGTCGGGTCTCGGCAAACCGCTGCGCAGCATCCTGCACGGCCGCACCAACATCCCGATCTACACCGCCACCATCTCGCCCAAAGGCGTCGAAACCGCGGCGGAAGTCGCCGACGGATTCATTCCGGTGTGGACTACGCCCAAAGGACTCGAAACTTTCGTTCCGCATATCGAGACCGGGTTTCGCAAGGCCGGCGGCGGCAAGGGATTCAATAATTTCGAAGTCGCAGTGTCGTTGAACGTGGTCGTCAACAACGACGTCCAGGCCGCTCGCGATTCGCTCAAACCCGGCATCGCGCTCTACGTGGGCGGGATGGGCGCGCGCGACAAAAACTTCTACACCCAGCATGTGAGCCGCCAGGGATGGGCGGACGATGCGCACAGGATCCAGGACCTGTTCCTGAGCGGCAAGCGGCAGGAAGCGATCGCCGCGGTGCCCGATGCGCTGGTCGATGAACTGTCGCTGGTCGGACCAAAGGAGCGCATCCGCGAACGCGCGGCAGCCTGGAAAGCCAGCAAGGCGACCACGCTGCTGATCGGCGGCGATGCGGCCGCGGTCCGCGCGGCAGCCGAGGCCTTCCTCTAAGCACACCACGGCAGAGCGGGCATCGATCGATGCCCGCTCTGCCGCACAATCTCCGGTCCCGCTAAGAATCCCGGGGGAACCAGTTTCGTCGCCGGGCGGACTCTTCGGCGAGGCATCGTCATCGCGCCCCGCCGTCGCGCATGCGGCTTTCAAGTCGTGACGAGATTTTCATAGACTCGTTGTCTAAGAATCACGATCGAGCGTGGCACGACGCAGTACGCTCTGCCATGATAGGCTTTGACATCTTTTTTTGACCTGCGATTCAGAAAGGCTCCCATAGATGAAATACGGAAGCGCTGTCGCGTCAGCTCTTTTGGCCGCGCTCGTCGCGGTTTGGGTGGGCGGATGCGGCGGTAACGGCAACTCGGGCCCCAGCCCTACGCCAATCCCGACCCCCGCGGGGCTCGGAAACCTGGGCCACGTCATAATCGTGATTCAGGAAAACCACTCCTTCGATACTTACCTCGGCGTGCTGCCGTATGCGGGCCCTACTTCCTACTTTTCTTCGCCCAGTCCCTACCATCCCGCTTCGGGGGCCGGCGGCTGCGACCCGACTGACTCGACATGTGTCGATGGCCTCGCGTGCAGCGGGACGACTCCGCAAACGTGCGGTAATTTCAACTATGTAAACTCCGAGCAGCAGTTCGCATTTCACACGACCGACTACTGCCCGTCCGAGGCTCCCAATCACGATTGGGGGCCGATGCATCAGAAGGCGAACTATTGCGATCCCAACTCGCCCGACCCGCTCAACAATGGCTTTGCGCAGGTTGATTCCGCACCGCCCGCCGATGACGGCGCGCTGCCGATGGGCTACTACAACGAAACCGACCTGCCCTACTACTATGCGGCGGCTGAGACCTTCGCGATCAGCGACCGGCACTTCGCCTCGTTGATCGGCCCGACGCTGCCGGATCGGATGTACACGATGGCGGCGACTTCATTCGGCCATATCGAGACCGACTCGATCGACAATCAGCCGCCGGGTCCTCCCGGATATCAGCCGATCACGGGAACGATTTTCGACCTTCTCGACGCGAAGCATCAGAGCTGGACGGAATATTACGAATGCGGCGACAACAAGGTTCCGCCGCGTCCATACGCTCAATTCTTCCGCTACGAAAACATCCCGAACTTCGTTCATCTGTCGAACACCGGTCCGTCCAATCAGTTCCCGGAGTTTGCCGCCGCGACCCAGGGCGCGAAATGCACTCTGCCCGCGGTTTCGTACGTGAGCCTGTACAACCATGAGCATCCTCCGTACGACATCCAGGCCGGAGAGCATGACGTTTCGGTGCTGGCCAACTATCTGCGATCGGGTCCGTGCTGGAAGGATTCGATCATGTTCATCACCTACGACGAAGGCGGCGGGAACTACGACCATGTGACTCCGCCGGCCGCGGTCTCGCCGGACGGAATTCCGCCGGGGGAATGCGCCGATCTGTCGAATCCGCCGAAGTCGCGGATTCCGGGCAACGGGGCAAACTGCGCGTACAGCCATGAGTCGCAATCGCAGCTCGCCGCCCTCGCATCGCCGGGCGAAAAGCCGGCGAATTTCACTCAGCTCGGCTTCCGGATCCCGCTGATCGCGATATCGCCATTCGCCAAACCGCATTACGTGAGCCACGTGGTCAGCGATCACACATCGATTTTGAAACTCGTCGAGGAACGCTTCCTGGGCGGGCGCAGCCTCACCAAACGTGACGCGCAGGCAAGCGACCTCAGCGACATGTTCGATTTCGTAAATTCGCCTTCGGTCAACCTTGCGATCTCTCCGGCGATCGCGCCCACGCCATCCCCATCGAACGGATGCTCCGAATCGACGGCGCCGCAGGAATGCACTGTTCCGGATCCACTTCCCAGCCCGATGCCGACAGTGACCCCGGGACCGACTCCGACGCCGATTGCGTGCGTTATCCCGAGCGCCGCAGCACCGGGCATCTGAGCGATCGCGGGATCGAGCAGGCATCCGGAGAGCATCGCGGGGCCGTTGGGGGCCGCGCTGCCCTCCGGATGCCGCCGCATACAGCGCACTTTCCGGCTCGATGCTTCGATCTCGATGAATTCAGGAGAACCGTCGAGCCAATGCCCGGCTCCGGCTGGATACCGAACAGGGCACGGACTGCGGGCTTGCAGGTCAGTGAGCAGATTCCACCGGTTGTCGCCATAACATCGGCCTGCGTAAACGTAGCCGTCGGTCCGCAACCGCCCCATCGCATCTGCACCATCTGCGATTCGCCCCGATTATTCCGTGGAGCGAGGAATCCACGGGACACCGATGGTATCGATGTGGCGCCGATGCCCCACCATTCTTGCGTATTTTCTAGCAAATACCTCCAAAATGCCCTGGCAAGCTGATTGCTATTTCGATTTTCAAAACCGGCACGCTTCGTACTCCTCCAAGTCAATTGCTCCTCGACCACCGCGGTGCCGACAATGGGAAGGAAGGACCATGACTACATCTCGATCCAATGGACGCAAGATTGCTGGAATGCTCGGAAGCCTGATCGCGCTCTCGGTGTTTGCCTGCGCCTGTTCGAATGCTGGCAGCGGCCCGCAGATGAAGGAAATCATTCATGGTGTGGTCTGCGATCCGAGCCGGTCCACGCTGGTCGCCGAACAAACCAACGAAAACCAGATCGACCGCTTTGACGACCTCGAGCGGGTGAAGCTGTACCGCACCGTCGGCGGTCACTACTTCATCCAGAGCGAGCAAGGTTACACGATTTCGCTGGAGTTGCTCGATGACAGCGAAGCCGCTTCGCTCTCCACCGACATGAAGCAACAGCATCAGCTCAGTTTCGCCTTCGCGCAGTGAGCGATGGGAGCGAACCTGGTCATCGCGCACATGAGAACGTGTCGCTCTGAAAGTGAACTTGTGGTTTCGCACCTGATGTCATCAGTCCGCTCCGCCCCCGCGGCATCTCGCTGCCGCCTTGACGCGGGGAATCTTCCGCACCTCCCCGCGTCCGTTAGACCTGGACAATTCTGAGCCCCGCAAAATCGTCTCATCGGCCGCCGGCAGGCCGTTCCAAACGCCCATCGAGAATGCACTGACGCGATAGGCGCGATCGCCGGTTGTCTCAGAAACGCGATTGCTCACATATAGGGAGTGCATCGAATCTCGCCCACCGACGGAGAAGGTCACGACGATGTCAACGCTGCATCCCGCACTCGCACGCGCGCGGAAGTTCTGCGCCGAATACAATCTTCGCATCCCAATTTTGCTGGCGCCGATGGCTGGGGCGTGTCCGGCCTCCCTGTCCGCCGCGGTCGCGAATGCGGGCGGCCTCGGCGCCTGCGGAGCGCTATTGATGCAACCCGAAGCGATCCGGAACTGGGTGGCGGAGTTCAAGTCGCTGAGCAAGGGCGACTTCCAGATCAATCTATGGATTCCCGATCCGGCACCGACCCGCGATCGCGCCGCTGAAGACGCGGTCCGCGCGTTCCTTGCCAAGTGGGGCCCCGAAGTCGCGCCGGAGGCGGCCGATCCGTCGATGCCGGATTTTGCCGCGCAGTGCGACGCGATACTCGAAGCGCGCCCCGCCGCTGTCTCATCGATCATGGGCGTCTACCCTCCCGCCTTCGTCGCGAAGATGAAGTCGCGGGGCATCAGATGGCTCGCTACTGCGACCACTGTCAGTGAAGCCATACGCGCCGAGCGCGCGGGAGCAGATGCGATCGTCGCGCAGGGGATGGAAGCCGGGGGCCATCGCGGCGCATTCGATTCCACCCGAGCCGAAGCCGAGATGGTGGGACTGTTTGCGCTGCTGCCCGCCGTGGCCGATGCGGTAAGCGTGCCGGTGATCGCGGCCGGCGGTATCGCGGATGCGCGCGGCGTCGCCGCCGCTCTGATCCTGGGAGCGTCCGCGGTCGAGATAGGCACGGGATTTCTCCGCAGCCCCGAAGCTAAGCTGGCGACGGCGTGGGCGGATGCGATCGGAAAGACGCTTCCGGAAGAGACCCTTGTCACTCGCGCTTTCTCGGGGCGCGCCGGACGCAGTATCGCGACCGCCTACGCGCGGGCCTCATCCTCGCCCGATGCGCCAATGCCGGCGCCGTATCCGATTCAGCGCGGACTCACGCGCGCGATGCGCGAGCGGGCGGCCAGAAATAACGATATCGATCGGATGCAGGCGTGGGCGGGGCAATCAGCGGCGCGGGCGCTCGCGCGTCCCGCCGCCGAAATCGCGCTTGAACTGTGGGAAGGCGCCCGGCGGCTCCTTCAGCAAGCCGGCTGAAACATAAGCGACGCCTTCTCAATAGATAGATTCATCTTGCTTCGTATCGGAATGCGAGCCGCCGGCGTTCGCTTCGAGCATCTGGCAGATTCGCGCGGCGATGAGTTCGCCCGCGACCTCGTGGCCCGTCTCGTTCCAGTGCCCCTCTCCCAGCGTCGTGTTTGGAAATCCGTGCAGGTAGGCGTGATGCCTTTCGGCATATTCCAGCATCGTCGGGCCGAGGTTCAGCACCTCGAATCCTTCGCGCTCGCCCAGCGTCTTGATGCGTCTTCCGGGATAGAACAGATCGTCAACGCCGAGCCGCTTGAGCGCGGCGTTTCGGACGGCGGCATCGGGATTGACCTGGATGCCGCTGGTAAGCGTCACGACCATCAAGGTCGCTCCGTGCTCCTTCACCTCGCGGTTGATCTCGCCGATGAGACTATCGGTGACGTTCCAGGCATCGACCCAGGCCGGAATGACGGGCGGCTTGTAAACGTTGTCGCTCAACCCCGCTTCGGCGCCGGCCGGCTGCGCATCGACGTGAACACGCGCGCGGATCGCCCTGGATATCCGGTCGATGGCCTGCAAGACGCGGGAATGAGCTATCAGTTGCCCGCAGATGCGATTGTAAAGCGTCAGACGGCTGCGATATTCGGGGGAAGCCACGAACGATCCGTCATACGTCAATCTCCCATTGTCAAGCACGAAATAGGGACGAGTGGGGTCGCGCTGGAGCTCGCGCGAATTGTTCTGGATGTCATTGCCGGGAGTAACCGCGACCCAGGACCATATCTGGCGAATATTTCCAGACGCGGTGGCGCAGCATCTGGAGCTCCTGAGCCGTTCCGAAATCCGAGACGCCAAAATTGATCGCCTCGACTCGCCTGCCCCCCAGCGCGGGGCATCGCGCCAGATCGCGTTCCATCACCGCCCAGAAGGCATGGCGAGCCGGGACCTGAAATGCCTCGGCATATGAATCTCCAAGAATCGCGATGCGAAATGTGTTGGGGGGCTTCGCTATCGTGTGTTCGACATCGCGCAGACCGTCGCTGTTGATGCTGACCCAGGCGTGGCCTTCCTCGCTCCACCATCCGGACGCTCCGGCCCGATGAAACGCGCCGCAATAGGGATCGGGAACCCAGAAGCTGAAGAAATTTGGATAAGAGACACCCGCCAGCCTGAGAGCAACCTCGGCCACGGCCACGGCGATGATAACCCCGAATGTAAACAAGGCGATGCGCGCGACGAGGCCGGTCCCGGCCTCCTTCAAGCTTCCAGGTGGCGCCTGTTTGACAGATACGTTCATCGCATTGAGCGGCGCGGCCAGCTCCCGGCCGGAAGATCGCCCACGAACATCTATTTTTAACTGCGCAAGAGAAGCAGCGCGAGACGATCGAGGCCGACAGAGGCGACCGGTTAAAAGCGCGTCGGCCTGGCTCTTTGCGTGGCCGCTAACCTGCGAAAACTACTTTCACGATTTGTAAGATAACTGATCGCGCGGGAGTCCCACCCGAAGCCGCCGACGCCATCTTCGAACGAGGATGATTGACGGGGCATAGGCCTATCGCCGCTGCGCCGAGGGCGGTTCAAGCCGGCTGGAGAAATCGGCGGAGGAGGTGTGCAGGTCGCGAGACCTTCGAGCGTCGCAACGATCCTCCTTTTCCCGCCAATCCTGCTTGCAATCTTCTCATGGGATCGTGAGGATTCTTCGCACGCCCTGCTGGATGCAGGGTCCCGACCGTCTGAAACGCTTTGGGGGGAAGCCACCTAATGAAAAGCCGGGCAGGTCTGTCGATCGCGACAATCTTGACGTTTGTTTTCTTGTTCCCGTTGCGCGCTATGGCGCAGACAGCGCAGATGCAGGGAACAGTCGCGCCGGAGGCTCTCAGACTGCCGGCGTTCGGCGAGCTTTCGGCGGATCGATCTCTGCCGATCCAGATTTGGTTCAAGCCGCGCAACCAGCGGGCGCTCGAGCAGTTGCTTGCGGCGCAACAGAACCCGCATTCCCCGCAATTTCACAAATGGATCACGCCGCAGGAATACTCGCGTCGCTTCGGCGTTACCCAGGCGCAGTTCGACAGGCTTTCGCGATGGCTCACTCTGCAGGGGTTTCAGGTTACGGGAGGTTCGCCGTCGAGCGGCTTTATCAAGGCGGCAGGAAATGAAGGCGCGATAGCGCGCACTTTCAACACGCGGCTGATGAAGTTCTCCGCCGACGGATCGAGGTTCGCAAATCTGAACGAGCCCCAGTTGCCGGCCGAATTCGCCGAGGTGGTGAGCGACGTGGTCGGACTCAATAACCTGCACGCCATCAAGCCGATCGCATCGGGCACGGCGCGGCCGGCGAGTATGTTCGCGGCGCGACCGCGGCGTGAGACGGCTGCGCCGAATGAAAGCCGGATGGAACTGGCGATGGTGTCGCCGGATCCGCAGGTAATCGTCAACGGCACAACTCACTTCGGCCCATCTGACATGTATACCTTTTACGACGAAACGCCGGTCAAGAACGCGGGCATCAGCGGCGCGGCTTGTATCGCAATCGTCGGAGTTTCAAACGTTCCGACCGGCGCGACCGGACCGATCGACAATTTCAACCAGACTTTCTCATTGCCCGCCTCGAACATCACCGCGATCGTAACCGATGGACCTGACCCGGGACCGACGCATGACGCCTTTGAAAGCGAAGCGCTGCTCGACCTCGAATGGTCGCATGCCGTGGCACCCGAAGCGGCGATAAAATTTTTCATCGGCACTGGCGCCAACGGAGGCGATCCGATCGCGGATGCATTGCAGGGGGCGATCTCCGATGGTTCCTGCCCGGTCATCAGCATCAGCTTCGGCACCTGCGGCGATCCAAGCTCTTTTTACACCTCGACGATTGGAACACTGGTGAATCAGGCGCAAGCTCAGGGCCAGGCTGTCTTCGTGGCATCGGGAGACCAGGGGGCCGCAGGGCTGGTGTTCGACAATAACAGTGGGACATGCCAGGAGGGCACCAGCCGAAACGTGAACGAACTGGCGGCAAACCCTCTGATCACCTCGGTCGGCGGCACGGCCTTTAGCTTCAGCGCCTTCAACGGCTCGGGAAAAGTCACCGGCCACGCTACAGAACGCACCTGGAATGACACCGATGATCCGGACGGACCAATATCCGGCGCCGGAGCGGGCGGCGGCGGAGCGAGCGTGGTCTTCCCGAAGCCGTCATTCCAGACGGGGCTTACGCCCACTGACGGCGCGCGCGACGAGCCGGACGTCTCGCTGCTGGCGAGCCCGTATTATCCCGGTCTGTTCTTTTACGATGACGACGGCTTTGGGAATGCCTTCCTGAGCGTGGTGGGCGGCACCAGTATCGCGACTCCGATGTGGGCCGGAATAGCCAACCTGCTCGCGGAGAAATCGGGCGCCAAGACCGGATCGATAAACTCGCGCGTGTACCAAATGGCCGGCGCGGCACAATCGGCATCCGGCTTTTACGACATCACGATCGGCGACAACACCTTCAACGGCGTGACCGGCTTCGATGCCGGGCCCGGCTACGATCAGGCCACAGGATGGGGCACGGTCGATATCGCGAAGTTCCTCACCGCCTATCTTGCGAGCCCGACCAGCAGCCCGACACCGACTTCGACACCCACTTCAAGTCCGACCTCCACTGCCACTGCGACCACGACCTCGACGCCCACAGCCACCCCGTCCAGAACCCCGACCTCGACGGCGACCGCATCTCGCACGCCGACTCCCACACCAACCGTTACACCCACTCCTACGACCACCCCGACGCCGCCGCCAACACCCACTCCAACGCCGACTCCGGTGCCGGTGGTTCTCAAGATTTCTCCATCGACACTGAATTTCGGAAAGGTGCGGGTCGGAAGGAGCAAGGCCAAGAAAGCGACGGTGACGAACACGTCTAACAAGAAGGGCGGCGCGACGGTGATCTTCAGCGGCGGGACTATCTCCGGATCGCTCGAGTTTTCGGGAGCGACCAATTGCGGCCAACTCGGGCCGAAGGGCAAATGCGCCGTTGTCGTCGGCTTCACTCCGACGTCGCCGGGGTTCGCAAGCGCGACGGTCACGCTGAACAGCAACGCCCGCAACGGAACGCTCAGCTTTTCGGTCAGCGGAACCGGGAAATAGGCTCAATCGCGAAATTGAACGACGCGCATCCTCATCGGCGCCCGCGACGCGCTCACGCGGCAGATGAACGCCCCGCTAACGCGCGCGGCCTGTCCCGATCGGGAGAGGCCGACGCCATTTTTTTGGCGTCGGGTGAGGGACCCTGTTCAGCGCGCGCAATGCGCGCGCGATTCAAAGATGCTGCTCTGGATGTGCGCGTCCAATCACGCGGGGCGATGACAAAGTACAATCGCAGAATTCCTGAGTCGCGCGAGCGATGCTCGCGCTGAACGATGTCCCTCACCCTGCGCTTCGCGCCGACCTCTCCCGACTGGAAGAGGTCGTCCCCACGGGATTAGCGGGAACGCTCCGCTAACGCGCGCGACCCGGTGCCTCTCCCAGTCGGGAGAGGCCCACGCCGGCGGACCTCACTTCTGCGCTTCGCCGATGCCGAGCAGAGTGAACAAGCTCGTGGTAAGCGAAAGCTTGATCTTGTCAGCCGGATGCTTGCCGATCAGCACGAATGCAAAGGATGCCTGCTGACCCGTGAACTTGTCGCAGATGCCGTTGCTTGGCGCGCTGCTCGCGACGGTGAGGGCCCCGGTTCCGCTGCCATTGGATTGTACCGAATAGGTCCCGCTCAGCGTGACATTGCATGTTATCGATGCGTCCATCGTAGTCACTGTCGCCTCAAGGTTTCCGTCGCCCGATGCCGAAAGAATCCCCGTTCCCACCATCGTCAGCGACTGCGACCCGCTTCGATATGAACCGGTCACGTCGAGCGCGAAGGTGCCCTTGAAGCTCTTGCTGGTAAAAGCGGGAGCTGCAGACGCCTGATGAACTCCACCAGCAAAGCCGCCCAGGAGGAAGCACACCGCAACAAGCAGGATTTCGAGTCGATGTTTCTTCATAGGAAGTGCTTTCTTTGTTCATTGCCAGAGGCGTAAAGGTACCGTTGAGTCACGCACCATAGTATACTAAGAGACAAAACACAACGTCGATAGTTTACGACTGTCACTATACTTTCAGATGGTTCACAACAAATCCGCTCACTCACTGACACCATCTGACATTTCATCTCGATGGCCGACCTTCATTCTCGCCTCGCTGCTAGTCGCCACGATGGTGGCAGCGCCGGAATCCGCCGCCGCATTCAATCAGTCGGGATGGCCATCTGTATCGCTTAGGGACATCGCGTCAATTGAATGCACGTTTGACGCGACAAACTGTAAGCGGCCCAGCTTCGATATATCGCCGGATAGCTTCACTTTGCGGCGTGATCATTTTCAGGGCCGCGACGGCGGGTACGTGTATGAAATTGATTACCTGCACTACCCGGTCTCGACAGGATTCGGGTTCAAGCTGCCGTTGGGGCACGCCGGAGTACTCACCATCGATCCCGACGGCTCGACCAGATACTTCGAGTACGGCCGATACTCTACCAGCTTTGGACGGGTGAGACGGCGACGGATTCCGGATGTGACGATCGGTCCCGACCATCGGCCGACCGCCGAATCAGTGGCGCATCTGTATGAGTATCTTTCTCACCATTTCGGCAAGGAGAGCATCGTTCGCTCACGGTACTGCCCGCAAGCCTCGTATTCTCGCGTCTTATGGTTCGCGTTCCATCGCATGTACGACAGTCATCGGCGCGCGTATAGCTGGAATCCTCTGAGCCCAAACGACTGCAAAACCTTCGTCGCAGAGGCGATCGCAGCCGGGACTTCTCTGCTCGAATTTACGCAACCTCGCAGACGCCCGGGACCCCGCGCGCCCGGCGGCATCCCCCTGGCACTGCTGCCGGATAGCGGATCCGACAACGGTTCGGATCGAACGCTGGAATCGAGCCGCGGTCAGCGGTTTACGACAGCAGCGGCGCTTTCTACCGCGCGCCACAATCGCATCCTTCCGAACAGTCAACGGTATCCGCCATCAATCTATAGGCATTCGCCAGGGGAAGATGCCTTCGCTTGACGTGCCGGCACCCGGCGCCAAGACACAAATGGGCGTCGTAGAACGTTGGCCCCCGACTCGTGTCGGCGATGATCGAGGAGGGACCCCTCCTTTGGCCGGAGGGGGTCCCTCTTCATCTTGTGGGCAACGGCTTCCTTCAGCCGAGCGGATGAAGGCGAGCGTTCGCCTGCCGCCAGCGGTATCTTACAGAGTCGGAGGAGCAGCCGCGGGCCGGCAGTCTCCGATAGCCACTTCCGTACCGTTGGTCGAGTTCGGGGTCGCATCCGCGATCAGCATCCCGCCACCTCCGACGCCGGTTGCATAGGTCACGAAGTCGAAGACCAGGGGATGACCGGCTGCGGTGGTGAAGTCGATCTGGCCGAGATTGCCGCCGGTACCGGACACGCAAGTTGCTCCAGTCAGATCGAATGTACTGACGGTTCCGTTGTTGTTGATTGCCAAAAATCCGGAGAGGTTGCTGCTTGCGTCGAACGAGAGCACGCCAACAATCGAACTGGGATGGCCGTCGTTGGCGTGACCCGTCAATGGCCTGCTTCCTGCCGCGGTGACGGAGCAGCTATAGTTAGTTGGGCAAGTCGTTGGAGTAAATGACGCCGAAAATCCGCTTCGGGCTCCGCTCAGTCCCAGCAGCAGCGCCAGGAGTGTGATGCCGAATAGCTTCTTCATTTTCACTACCTCGTTTTCATCCGCGAAGTTGAATCGCGCCTTTCAGCCGGCACGCTCATAAGACCCCCGCCCCCCGGAATGCCGTGCTAGCGCCGGAACGCTGAGCGCCGGTGGGAGTCGGAGTTGCGGTTGGAGTTGCGGTTGCAGTCGGAGTAGGCGTCGGCTTTGGCTTGTTCGATGAACTGCTGCCGCCACACGCCGCCAGCTCGACCATAGTCATACAAATCACTGCGAGTAGAATGCGTTTCATTGGCTGGCCCTCCGCGATCATCCCGCCGCCGACGGGCGACAGATGCCGAGGGTCACGGGCGTATCGTTGGTTTGCTCCTTGGTATCGTTACTGAGAAGAAGCTCGAGTCCGGCGAACGTTGTGGCCGCCACGAAATCTATCGTCAAGGGGCCATTCGGCGTGGTCACCTGGATGGTGCCTGGGGTGCTGGCAGTGCCCGATGTGCAAGTGGCGGTGCCGCCCGACACGTTGTGAATGGTGCCGTTCGCGTTGATCTCGAGGTTCGCAGTAACGTTGCCGGAATCGTCGAAAGAGAGAAAACCAAGAATCGAAGCTGGGTGCCCGTCGTTAGCCGCGCCGATCAGCGGTGCCGCCCCAGTGGCGGCCAGCGAGCAGATGTAGTTGAGCGGACAGGCGGTCGCCGGAACCGTCTGCGCCGGCACTTCTGGCGCCAGAGCCGCAAGAAGGCCCAGCGCTCCGAGAGCAGCTACTACGCGTTTCATCCGGTATTTCCTTTCCCCGGTGCGCACACTAGTGCACAGGCCGGATTTGTCCCGTTGATTCGCTTCAGGGACGCTTTGAATGTTTTTCGGACTGACAGGCTGTAAGGTCTAGCTGCCAGTGGCGTCTAGACACGCCATACATCCGCATGTTGTTACAAATGGTGATCGAAGATCAAGCCGCATATCGACGCCGTGTCATGATCAGTGGACACGAGAGCGTATTGCGCGGCATAGACGCCCGTCTGAATAGCCACGCATCGGCGTCACGCTGTGGACTGAGCGATCAGCTCGACTGGTGTCATCCGCCATCTGCTTGCGCGAAACGGTCATCGCCACCAGAGTAGCCAGTTTCCACGACGTCCGCCCGCACAGGCATTCCGTCTTTCTGCCGAAAAACGCCGCTCTGCACCGCGACCCGTGATTCGCGAAAAGACTTATCTCTTCGCGCTGACACGCGAACCTTGCAGATAGCGAACGAGCAGGCGCGTTACGTCATCCACGAATTTCGATGCCTTCTCGCCGGTGAGGATGTCCGGGCGGTGCAGGACCGCTGCGTGCGTCAGCGCCTCCACCACCGTCACGCAGATAAAGGCCGCGAGATCGATATCGCTGACCTCGATCTCATCGCGGTGCGCCTCGAGATAGCCGCGAACCAGCGCGTATCCCTCGCGCAGGTTGGCTTCCATATTCTCAAGCCGCCCGACCCGCGGGATCTGTTCTGAAAGAACCGCATGAAGGCGCGGATTGACGCGGTGGCCCCGGATTCCAAGCGAGACGAATTCACGGGCCGCTATCTCTATCGGGCTTGCAGCCATTCTTACGATGGCGCTGCGGGTGGCCTGCGAGACTTGCTGCGTATGGCGGTCGATGACTGCCGCCACGAGCGCTTCCTTGCTGGGAAAGTACTGGTAGAGCGAACCGATGCTGACACCCGCCACCTCCGCGATCTTGTTGGTGCTTGCCCGATCGTACCCTTCGCTCAACAAAATGCGAGCAGTTGCTTCGATGAGCGCATCGACGGTCATCCGCGATCGCTCCTGAGAGGCCATTTTTCTGGGGCTGGTTTGCAGCCTTCGCGCCATACCTGTTCACTCCAAATGCGAGTTTACTATTGTGAGTGAATGCTTGTATTTTGTCCATAGGCAAGACAGTCGAATGCAACCCGTTCTGGCGGAACCGATGGGAACAACGATCTTTTTGATGGGTCGTGCCCGCCCGGAACCATTGAGGATCCAAACGCTATGGACCAAATCGCAAGCAGCCCGCTCGACGACATGGATCGCCGCCCGATGATCAACCAAAAGCCCGACTACGGCCTCGATGGCCCCGGGCTTGTTCGCGCCCTCCTGGTGGTTGGGCTGGTCTCGGCAATCGTTGGTTTGCTTCTTTTGCGATGGGTTCCAAACGCGCACGCCGCGGACGCCGCTGGTTACGCGCTTGTGAGTTTCGGCCTCCTCTGTTTCACCTTCGCATCTCTGATGTTCGCGAGCAGCCGCTTCGGCAAATTCCGGGCACGTGATCGCCTGCTCGCGGGTTTGAAGCTGCGCGGAGACGAAACCGTGCTCGATGTCGGATGCGGCCGCGGCCTGCTGCTGATCACCGTCGCAAAGCTGCTGCCGCGAGGCCGCGCCGTAGGCATCGATTTGTGGTCTCAGCGCGATCTCTCCGCCAACTCGCGCGAAGCCACGATGAAAAACGCCGCGCTTGAAGGCGTCGCGCACCGGGTCAGCGTTCACGATGGAGACATGCGCGAATTGCCCTTTCCCGACAGGAGCTTTGACGCCGTCGTCACGCACTTCGCAATCCACAACGTCCGCGCCAGCGAAGGACGGCGAGCAGCGATCCGCGAAATCGTCCGCACGCTCAAACCCTGCGGCCAGGTGGCCCTTTCGCATATCCACCCTTTCGTCAGCCTGTATGCTGACGAGTTGCGAAGGTCAGGGATGATTGACGTGAACATCTCAGACCTCAGTTTCTGGACGTTTCCCCCCGCCCGCACCGTAACGGCAAGAAAACCCTCACGTTCGGTGTGATTCAAAGAACGCACGGACTCATTTCACACGCCAGGAGGTAATAGGCGATGAACGAAGTCAGCACCCTTCAGCGGTTGTTCAGGTACAAGGCATGGGCCAACGATGGAATGCTCAAGGCGGTGCATCGCTTTGACCCCGTATCTCAAGCGATGGATCGCGAGATCGCGATGCGAATCCTCAATCATACCTATGTCGTTGACCGAATCTTCGCCGCGAATCTGCGGCGATTGGAACACGGGTACAAAGCGTCGACCACTGCCGATGTGCCGGCGCTGGAGGAATTGTCACAGGCCCTGAGAACCAGCGACGGCTGGTACGTTGACTATGTGGCGAGCCTCGATCGGACCGATCTGGCTGAGGGTATTGATTTCACCTTCACGGATGGCGCCCCGGGCCGGATGACGCGCGAGGAGATGCTGATGCATGTCGCGCTTCACGGCGCATGCCATCGCGGCCAGATTGGATTCCTGATGCTGAAAAACTCGATCCCTCCGTCGGCCGATGGCTTTACAACCTACCTGCACAACGCGGAAGCATCGATGCGCCGCCGCTCCGGGTGATTTTGCGGATGACTTGGGTTGGGCTTCGGCAAACGGCGCGTCAATCGCTGAAGCCCCAGCGGCCAGCGAGATGAATCCGCGCGAGGATGCGCAAGCGGCTCAATCTCAGATCCGACGACATCATCAATTTGAGGCCGGAAGGCGGATCAAAGCCATTCCCCGCCCGCGCCTTCGGCGCGCCCTCTCCCTGTCGGAGAGGCCGGCGCGAAGCGCCGGAGGGATGTCGCAATCTTTTGATGGCTCCGGGTTCAGACGCGGCAAACGGTCAACAGGACTTCCTCCGAACGCCCCTTTTCAGTCCTTCTTCGGAGCGGACTCGCCGTCCGGGCTCGCCATGACCACCACATAGCCGTCAGGATCGCGAAGCCACATCTCCCGATGTTGCGGCGCGGGATTGACGTGAGGTTCCGCGACTATCTCCGCGCTCAACGCGCGAGCCCGCTTTACGGCCGCGTCAAAGTCGTCAACTTCGAACCAAAGCAGCACTCCGTGCCCGACCGGCGCAGCGTCCGCATCGACCAGGTTCGGATGATTTTCCGCATCCCAGGCGTGAAGTTGAAGAATCATCTCGCCGGACGAATAGATGCGCTCGTAGCGGTCGCGATGAGGATGCTCCGGGAGCGAGCGCGCCCCGAGCAACGTCGTATACCATCGACTGCTCGCCCTCACATCGCGCACCGCGATAAGAGGTTGAGGTCGGGCGGACGATTTTCGCGCGGAGGATTCCATAAACCTCTCCACCTCATCAGTCGCAAGCGCAGGCTTTCTGCGCATCAGATATCGCGCCCTGGCCTCCCCCGGTCAAGCAGGTCCAGGGAAGCGCCCGCGCGCGACGGCGCCGGGTGTGTTTCAGACAATTGCGCGCGTCTGCCGAATGGAACCTGCGATCGACCTGAACTGACAAATGCGCGGGACACTTTGTCCGAGTGAACGACGCCCAGAATCAACGCGCAGGCTCCGTGTCGCCGCCGAGCGGCGAGAAGCCGGCGGTTACGGTCGCGCAGTTCACCGCCTCTATGCTTTCTCCTGGGGCTTCCAACCGCTGCGGGATCGATTTCGCGATACCGGTTCATCGCGGCGGAATGTTGAACGCGGACGCCGACATCTGGTAGGGAAGAGAGAAGTTGAAAGCCTGTCCCTTCTTTTCCGTGATATTCGATGGTCTGATCACTCTTGGCGGACGAATCACAGCATTTTGATCGCTCCGCTCTGCAGGCCGTCGTTGCGGCCGCCGCGGAGGAGTTCGACGCCGAGGTCATCCTGCTGGTCCGCGATGGCAGCAGGATGCGGCTGGGCGCATCCGAGAGCGCGGGACTCAACGCGCGCGTGATCCTGTCGCAATGCCTGAGCCGTCTGAATGAGCTGGAAGAGCAATCTCTGGATACGACAACTCGAGCGTTTATCCGCGTCGTGTCGGAAGACCTGAAGAACGATCAACTGGTGCTGCTGATTGTGCGCGAGCGAGGCGTAATTCAATTGGCCTCCGGCGCGGGCGTCAAAGGAAAAGTGCGCGACATGCTGAACGATGCCCTCCAAGCGATCGGCGGCGAACGCCGCCGCCGCTGATCGATCCTCGCAGCGGCGAAGGGTCATCTGAGGCGGGCAATTCTAGGCTGATGGTCTCGCCCGTCGCCGATCACTCTATCGTTGCCGCGCTTGCCTCTCGAACCTCACACTATCTGCGTGCGAGCGCTACGAAATGAGCACTGGCACCGAGAATTGAAGGCTCTCGCTCCACGACCGCCAGGAACTCCATCATAGCTGTGCGCCCTTCCGGATTGTTCCAAACTTCCTGGAATCGCGCTCCGCTCCAGGCGATGCCTTCGATCGCCAGAAGCTCAGCGCTGTCGAAACCGGCATCGCGAACTTCTTGCGCCAGTTCATCCGGGCGATGGAAGTATGCGGTCGTGAAATACCTGGGACCGGGCTCATCCCTGGACTCTATAAACCTGAATCGAGTCTGACCAAGGGTCACCGATAAAGAACCATCCATGGCCTGCGAACGCGTTCCAGCCAATCTTGAGGTCGCCCGCGCCGCAGGTCCGGACAACCTTCCATTTTCCTTTGGCCGGATTGGCCGAGAACGCGGCACGGTAATACCCCGCTGCGCGGATTGCTTTCATGCTGTAGTCAGAAACGCCTACAGTACAGTCACTCCTGTTTCCACTGGCGCCTCCCTAAGAATGCTCATAACTTCTTCCAATAGTCGTCGATCCCCGGCACTGAGATCTTCCCGCAGATGGCCATCTTGCACGGCTTCTTCCGGAAGACGGTTAGTCGCGGCAATTACGCGCGCATCGACATGAATCTCGCCTTCGCGCCCCACCCTCCGGATCGAGTGTCGCTCGATAACGCGAAGAAACTTCGGCTGAAGCTCCGGCTTCATCTCGGTTATCTCGTCAAGGAAGACAGTACCGCCATTGGCCTGCTCGAAAATGCCGAGGCGCCGGCCGGCTGCGCTCGTGAACGCGCCGCGTTCGTGGCCGAACAGCTCGCTCTCGATTAGATCGCCGGGGATCGCCGCGCAATTTACCGCGAGAAATCGTCCGCTCCGCTTCGACCGAGCATGAATCTCGTACGAGGCGACATCTTTGCCAACGCCGCTCTCGCCAATAATGAGGATCATGGAGCCTGATCGAGCAGCCTTGTCGATCAGCTCCTGCACGCGGAGAATCGCTTGCGATCCGCCAACAAACATTGGACGCAAGCATCAGAGTCTCTCCGCTACCGCGTCCGCCACCGCCTCGGGTCGAGAACCTCTAACGCCCTTTCACAACTCCAATCGCCGCCTTAAACTGCGGACGGCACTTAGGTCCGCCTCGGTAAGCTAAACCGGTAGTCGAAGCTGATGAACCGGTAGTCCCGCCCGTGTCGCAGCCGTGAACTCCTCAAAGCCTTGCCACGGTTTGCGACGTTAAAGGATGCACATCGCGTAACGATTTGTCAACGTCGAAAATGTGAACCGGCCAAGAGGGTGGCGCGCTTTCAATTCTGACGACGGCTCATTCCGGCAGCTGGGCATGATCCTCTTCATGAAACCGTCGAAGAGCGGGACAGTGAAGGCCGTCTCAAGAAGTAGCCGATCTTATGTAAAATCCATAAAGTGCCTTAAGAAGCTTATAATTTTGCGGCGGTTGCTTTGCTCAGTACCTTGAGTAAAAATACTCAGCGTCATGAGCAAATTGGAAGCGCCCTTTCGTCGACTTCAGGCAGCCGAGCTGTCCCGCCGGCTTCGCGAACCGAGACGCCACATCCAGGTGGTGGCCGGCGCGCGGCAGGTAGGTAAAACGACCCTCGTTCAGCAAGTCGTTGAGACCATCGACCTTCCAATCCGCTTTGCCAGCGCTGACGAGCCCACGCTGCGCGGCGCCGACTGGATCGCGCAGCAGTGGGAGGCGGCGCGGCTATCCGCCGGCCCCAAGGGCGCCATCCTCGTCCTCGACGAGGTGCAGAAGGCCATTGGATGGTCGGAGTCCGTCAAGCGCCTGTGGGATGAGGACACGCGCGCGAAGCGGCCAATCAAGGTTGTACTGCTCGGCTCGGCACCGCTCCTTGTCCAGCAAGGTCTCACCGAGAGTCTGGCTGGGCGGTTTGAGATTCTTCGCCTGCCACATTGGTCTTTGGCGGAGATGCGGGCGGCGTTCGATTTCAGCCTGGACCGACATATCTACTTTGGCGGCTATCCGGGCGCTGCACCATTGGTGAGCGAGCCCGAGCGCTGGCGGCGCTACATCCTCGACGCGCTGGTCGAGACTACTATCGCCCGAGACGTCCTGCTGCTGACTCGCGTGGACAAACCGGCTCTGCTGCGACGCCTGTTCGAATTGGGCTGCCGCTACTCGGGACAGGTGCTGTCTTACAACAAGATGCTTGGTCAACTTCACGACGCCGGCAATACCACCACGCTCGCGCATTATCTCGAGTTGCTCGGCGGAGCCGGATTGCTCACCGGACTCTCCAAATTCGCCCGCCGTCCCGTGCGGCAGAGAGGGTCAAGCCCGAAACTTCAAGTCTTAAATACGGCCCTGATGACTGCGCAATCTGGACTTTCCTTTGAAGAGGCCAAGGAAGACCGCGAGTTTTGGGGACGCCTGGTTGAATCGGCTATTGGCGCTCATCTCGCCAACGCGGCGGCCTTGGACGAATGCGAGCTCTTTTACTGGCGCGAGGGCAACCGCGAGGTGGATTTCGTCGCGCGCGCCGGACGTACATTGAGCGCGATCGAGGTCAAGAGCGGTCGCAGCCGTGACGCTAATCCCGGCTTGGCCGCGTTTGCAGCGTTATTCAGGCCAACTCGACAGCTCCTCGTCGGCGGCGACGGCATTCCAGTCGAAGAATTTCTGCTGAAGCCGGTCCGCCATTGGGTCACGCAATGAGGAAAACGTGCCGATGCACCGTTCGAGCACACGACGGGCCGGTTCACCGCGCAGCCTCGGCGTCGGTGTCTATCCGATCCAAAAGCACCGTTTTCCCCACACCGCGTAGTCCGTGCAAAATCAAACTTCGTGCGGCTCGACCTGCACGGATCTGATCCTGTCGAGCGCGATTGCGGCACGTTCGATCAGGTCGTCCCGGCCCGCTAGTTCAGGTGGCGGTGTTCCGGCTCCGGGCGCGTACGGATTCTTGCGAGGGTCCATTTTATAGGGAACTCGATCTCGTGGTGTTCCCAATCGAAGACATGTCCGATCTTGAGCGGTTGCCAGATCTCGCCGAACCCGGCAGCAAGGGTGACCTCATATGCGATCGCGTTGTAAGGACTGAAGGTCACCGAAAGAGTGTTGAAATCTTTCCATCCGAGAATCAAAACGTGACCTCGCGTGACGAATCAGATGGGTCACACGAACCTGGAAATGATCATCGAAATGATCATCCGCCACTATGCGCGATGGACGCGGAGACCGGAGCGCGTTGGCACTCTAGCTCACCAGCTTTCCGCCAAGTTCCCGTCAAAAAAGCCTGAATTTAGCCTGAAAATGGCGGCCGCGAGCGCTCCGAGCGCTCGCGGCGCGACGCGCCGATCGTCGCAAATAGCTGATTCGATTGAGAGAAGAGGTGGAGCGGGCGACCGGGGTCGAACCGGCGACGTCCAGCTTGGGAAGCTGGCATTCTACCGCTGAATTACGCCCGCCCATCGCGAAGTTTAGGTCCGCTTGATCGGGGTGTCAATTCGGAGGCTCGTTGATCAGGGATCCGCGGCGGTCGCGGATTCTTCCGGTTGGCGCGGGCTTTGCCTTCGGGTAGCCTTTGGCCCGTCGCGATGAAACCTCGACCGATCGATCCCTCGCGTGCGCGCACGCGCTCGCTTGCTTCGCTTTCGCGGATGGTGAATCAGAAGCAGTTTGCGGCGCCGGTTGCCGCGGGCGCTTCGATGCGCCGGTTTATCGAGGCGCTGCCCGATGCGCTTGCGGCGCGTGATCTCCGCCTGCTCGCGCGCGCGATCGCATCGGCCCATCGCGCGGGCCGCACCATCCTCCTGATGTCCGGGGCGCATCCGATCAAAGTTGGCCTGAGCCCCGTCATCTGCCGCCTGATGCGCGACGGAATTCTGAGCGCGATTGCGACCAACGGCGCCGCGATCATCCATGACTACGAACTCGCGTTCGCGGGCCGCACCTCCGAAGATGTCGGCGCGGGGCTTGCCGATGGCAGCTTCGGGATGGCGGAGGAGACGGGCGCGTTTCTGAATCGCGCGGCGCGGATGGCCGCCAACGAGAACAAGGGGCTGGGCGAGGTGGTAGGCCGCGAGATCGAGCGCGCGCGACTCAAGTTCCGCAAGGTCAGCATCTTCGCCACCGCGTATCGACTCGGGATGGCGGCGACGGTGCACGTCGCGATCGGCGCCGACATCATCCATATGCATCCCGCGGCCGATGGCGGCGCGATCGGCGCGGCGACCATGAATGATTTCCATCGGCTGGCCGCGGTCGCGGGATCGTTGTCGCGCGGGGTGGTCGTCAATCTCGGCTCGGCGGTGGTGATGCCGGAAGTGTTCCTGAAGGCGCTGAATCTGGCGCGCAACCTGGGCCGCAATGCGCGCAACTTCACCGCCGCCGACATGGACTTTATTCGCCAGTATCGATCGCGCCGCAACGTGGTCGAACGTCCGACCGAAACCGGCGGCGCGCGTATCCTGCTGACCGGGCATCATGAGCTGATGTTCCCGCTGCTGGTGGCGGCGGTGCGCGAGGAACTGGCCCACCCGAAACGGAAGTGACCACCCGATCGAAGCATCCCGCGGCGCCGATCGCGCTGCTCACCGATTTCGGCCATCGCGACCATTACGCGGGAGTGATGAAAGGCGTGATCGCGAAGATTGCGCCGGATGCGCCGATAATCGACATAACGCACGGCATCCCGCCGCAGTCGGTGGTCGCGGGCGCGATCGCGTTGCGCGAGAGCTGGCGATTTTTCCCGCGCCGGACCGTGTTCCTGGCGGTGGTCGATCCGGGGGTCGGCACGGTGCGGCTGCCGATCGCGATCGAAACGCGCGCGGGGGCGCGTTTCGTGGGACCGGACAACGGGCTTCTGGCATTGGCGGCGGAGGATGCGGGAATCAGGAGGGTGGTGGTGCTCGAGTCGGAGCGCCATCGGATGCCTCAGGCGAGCACGACCTTCCACGGCCGCGACATCTTCGCTCCCGCCGCCGCGTATCTTGCGAGCGGGACGCGGATGGGCGAGCTGGGTCCGGCGCTGGCGCGAATCGAGCCGCTGGACCTGCCGCAGGCGGAGTTAACGGATCGCGAAATTCGCGGACAGGTCATCTATGTGGACGGGTACGGGAACCTGGTCACGAATATCCGGCGTGACGATCTGGCTCGTCTGCCTGTTTCCTTTCCCGGCAAACAGGTTTCGGTTAGGATCGAAAAACGCGCGCCGGTGAAGATTTTCAATACGTATGGCGACGCTCCCTCGGGTGCCATCCTCGCGACGTTTGGCAGTTTTGAACTTCTCGAGATCGCGATGCGCAACGGGAACGCGGCTGAACGACTCGGCTGCTCGGTAGGTGCCGCCGTCATCGCGCGGGTCGCGCGCTGAACATGGATGAAGTTGCCGCCAATCGCGAAGCGCCGGGAGTCCTGACCGAAATTCCGCGCTACGGACCCGAGGTATCGAGGACGGTCGCGCCGGTAAGATCCGGCGTTCCCGCGATCAATGTCGCCCTGTTCCTGGTGACGCTGCTGACCACCACGATGGCGGGGGCGTATTCAGCCGGGGCGGAGCTCTCGATATTCCATCCGATCACCAGTCTGGCCGCGCTCTCGCTCGGATTTTCGTTCTCGATCCCGCTGATGGCGATTCTGCTGGCGCATGAGATGGGTCATTACCTGACCTCGCGGCGACACGGGGTCAACTCGAGCCTGCCCTACTTCATCCCGGCCCCGTTTCCCTCGATCTTTATTATCGGGACGTTCGGCGCGTTCATCCGGATGAGAGAAACGCCAAGGACGCGGCGGATGATGTTTGATATCGGTGCGGCCGGGCCGTGGGCGGGTTTCGCGGTCGCGATACCGTGCGTGATAATCGGGCTCAAGCTCTCGCAGATCGCTCCGCTTGCATCGCAAAGCCAGGGCGTCTCGCTGGAACTGGGAAACTCGCTGATGTTCTGGGGAATCGCGCGATGGGTTCTGGGCGTGAATCCGAACCTGGTGAACGTGACGATGCATCCGATGGCGTTTGCGGGATGGCTGGGGTTGTTCGTCACCACCCTGAACCTGCTGCCGATCGGGCAACTCGACGGCGGACACGTCGTCTATACTCTCTTTCCGCGGGCGCATCGCACCGTCTCCGCCCTGTTCGTCGGGGTATGCGTGATGCTGGCGATCGTGCCGCTGGCGTTGGGCTACAGCTTCTGGGCGGGATGGCTGCTTTGGGCGGTGCTGGGGGTGGCGCTCGGCCTGGGCCATCCTTCGACGATGGACCGGGACACGCCGCTCGACCCGAGGCGGCGGCTTGCGGCGTGGGTTACGATCGCGCTGTTCCTGACCACGTTCGTTCCGGTTCCGGTTTCGTTGAATACGCCCGAAGCGCCGGAGAAACATGAACCGCCATCGTACGAGGTGATGTATCATGCGCCGCGGGCGCATCCCGCTCCTGGCATCATCGACGCGATCATGATTGACGAATCGAGGAGATAGAGCCCTGGCGAACAACACCGCATCATCCCGGCCCGCCGGCACCAACGAGCGGCGCCGCCCATCGTGGGACCAGTACTTCATGACCATCACGCAGCAGGTGGCCGAGCGATCGACCTGCCTGCGCGCGAAGGTGGGCGCAGTGATTGTGCGCGACCGGAGCATCCTGGCAACGGGCTACAACGGGGCGCCGGCCGGGATGCCGCACTGCACGGAGGTTGGATGCCTGATCTACGAATCGCGCAATCCGGACGGAGAAATCGAGCAGAACTGCTTTCGGACGATCCATGCGGAAATCAACGCGATTACGCAGGCGGCGCGAAACGGCGCGGCGATCCGCGACGCCGACATCTATGTGACGCACACTCCCTGCATCCATTGCCTCAAGGTGCTGATCAACACCGGCATCCGCACCGTTTACTACGGGAAGAAATACAAGCTGCACACCGTAACAGACCTGCTGAAACCCGCGAAGATAAAGCTGGTCCAGGTGCCTGAAAGTCCCGCCGATGCCCGCTGAGCCCGCGAACGACACGGCCCGATGCGGCATCTGCGCGATCATCGGGCGCATCAAGGCGGGCGCCTTCGATGATTTCATCGCGGAGCTGCCGGCCAGCTACCTGATCCTCGGCGATGCGCAGTTCTACCGGGGCTACTGCGTGATGCTCGCGAAGCGCCATGCGAGCGAGATATTCCTGATGCCCGAGGACGAGGCCCGCGCTCTGCTGGACGAGATGCGGCTGGTGGCGGAGGCAATCGCGGCGGTGACGCGGCCGTTCAAGATGAACTACGAATGCCTGGGCAACCAGGAAGCGCACGTCCATTGGCATCTGTTTCCGCGCTACGAGGATGACGACCTTCGCCGGATGCCGGTTTGGGTCAGGCCCGAGCAGGAACGGAAAACGACGCTGCCCAACGACGATCGCATCGCGCTCATAACCAGCCTTCGCGAACAAATCCTCGCCCGAATTCCTGATGCGCGCGCGCCCGGCAAGTAGCAAAGCGGAATCTCGCGCGGTGATTTTGCGCGGCGCTGCGCTCGCGTTGGTCGCGATCGCGGCCGCGGTTGCGTTCACCGCGTGCCAGCCTCGGCCTTTGCCCGAGGCGGACAGCGCGGCGGCGCGCCTTTACGTACAGCGCTGCGGAGATTGCCATCGTCCCTACGATCCGCGCTCGATGACCGCATCGATGTGGGAGACGCAGGTGACGCTGATGGACGGCAAGATGCGCGAGGCGGGAATTGCGCCGCTCACGGACGACGAACGGCGCGCGATCATGGACTACCTGACCCGCAACGCGGGCACGCAATAAGCCTCGCGCCACTTTTTCCGGCGGCGGATTTCGGCTATCGCTGGAGGCGGTGAGTCATGGCCGAGCATCTCGAAATCATCAAGCTTTACTTCGACTACAAGAGTCCGTTCACTTACCTGGCGATGGAACCGGCGTATCGCCTCGAACAGACCCATCGCGTGCGGTTGCGCTATCTGCCGTGCGACTTCAATCCGCGCAAGGCTTACGGCGGAGAGCTGGAGGAGCGCACGGAGCGCGACTGGCGCAAGGTCCGGTATCTGTACCTCGATGCGCGCCGCCACGCGAACGAGCGCGGCATCATCATCCGCGGCCCGCAGAAGCTGTTCGATTCGCGGCTGGCGATGATGGGCGGGATGTGGGCGGATCGGCACGGCAAGTTTCGCCCCTACTCCGACCGCGTCTTCGAGCGTTTCTTCAAGCGCGAGCTCGATATCGAGGATATGTCGGCGATCGCGGGCGTGATGAATGAAGCCGGCCTCGACGTGGAGGGCTTCAGGCGCTACCTCGAAAGCGAAGGTCCGCGGGACCTTCAGGCCGCGTATGACGAAGCCGAGCGCGACGGCGCGTTCGGTGTGCCCACGTTTATCGTCGCAGGCGAGCCGTTCTGGGGAAATGATCGGGTCGCGTGGGTAGTGAAGAAACTGGACGCGATGGGACTTCGGAGGTAGCCGCGGCACGCGAGGGAATCCTTCGTCCTTGCATTCGCGGTCCGACAGCGGTTGTGTAAAACCATGAAACCTGTACCGGTTGGGTCGAAAGGCAAGTTCGAACAGGTCGTCGAGAAGCGCCATCTGGCGAGCGAACTCGAACCCTCGCTCGCGCAGGTGATGTCCACGCCGACGATGATCGGGATGATGGAGATGGCGGCGATGGATGCGATGGCGGGATTCCTGGACCCGGGGGAAGGCTCGGTCGGGGTCGGAATCGACGTTCAGCATGTCGCCGCGACCCCGCCGGGCCATCGCGTGCGCGCGGAGGCCGAGGTCACGAAGTGCGAAGGACGGCGGCTCGAGTTCCGCGTGCGAGCGTTCGACGAGACGGAGGAAATCGGCTCGGGAACGCATCGGCGGGCGGTGATCGATCGGAGCAAGTTCAACGAGCGGCTGAAAGCTAAAGTTAAAGTATAGATTTATGGCCACCATTTTCGACCATGATGAGCGATACGTCGGGCGCGACTACGGCAGCGTTTCCTACGACATCACGCCCGAAACCGTGGCGACCTTTATCGCGGGCACCGGCGATGACAACCCGTGGTACCGCGACAAATCGCCGATAGGCGGACCTGTCGCGCCCGCCCTGATTCTTCATTCGGCGGTGTATCGAACCCTGGAATGGTACCTGCCCAACATCTACGGCAACCTGCATGCGCGCCAGGAATGGGAAGTGTTCGCGCCGGTGATGGTCGGCGAGCGGCTCACGACGCGATCGCTGATCATCGATCGGTATCTGAAGCGCGACCGCGAATACGTGGTGAATGAAGTCGTCGTGACCAACGCCGCCGGGCAGATCGTATCGCGCAGCCGAACCCATCAGAGCTTTCTCATCCCCGATCAGACCAGGAAAGATTCCTTCGTGGTGGATCGTTCGCGCGAGAAGGACAGCAAACGCACCTTCAACGTGGGAGAGCGCGGCGGCGAGTCGGTCGAAGTCGCGATGCGCAAAATCACCGAAGAGATGTGCATGGCCTTCTCGGGCCCGGCTCGCAACTACCACAACGACAAGCAAAAGGCGGTCGAGCTCGGGTTCCCGGAGATCGTCGTGCAGGGGATGCTCTCGGTGTGCATGGTCGCGGAGATGATGACGCGGCGGTTCGGGCTCGGCTTCTACTACGGCGGCAAGATGGACCTGCGGCTGGTCAACGTGGTCTGGGGAAACGATGTGACCGGGCCGCGCGGGCGGATTATCGAGCGGCGGCCGGAGGGCAAACGCACGCGCGCCGAAGTCGAAGTCTGGTGCGAGAAATCGGACGGCACCAAAACCATCGTGGGCAGCGCCAGCGCGCTTGAACTTTAGAAGAACCGGCGCGCGCGGCCGCGCGCTTGCCATGACTCCGCTCGCTTTCGCAATCGTCGTGGCGGCGGCGCTCGGCGGATGCGCCAGCAGGTGCAAGCAGGCCCTGGTCAAATGCCGCTATGAGTGTGAGCGTTCCTACCAGCTTTGCCAGATCCAGAACATCGATAACTGGTACTGCCGCAATCAGGCGGGCAACTGCAACGCCAAATGCGACGACGAGAACGCCGGATGCTCGTGGTGGCACTGGTGACCGCGGGCGCGATGCCCGCCGTCTTCGATCGCCGGCTTTTTTGACGTAGGAGGTAGTGCGGGCGGAGCCGGCACGGGGCCTTCCCCTATCCGGCGGTCAATGCTTCCACGTCCGCGATCTGTTTCGGGGTGGCCGCGGTGATGATCTCGTGCCCGGTCTCCGTGATGAGCACGTCGTCTTCGATCCTGATTCCGACACCGCGCAGACGCGCGGGAGCTTCGTCACAAGCCTCGTCGATATAGAGTCCCGGCTCGACGGTCAGCACCATCCCGGGTTCGAGCTTTCGCGATTCGCCTCGTATCTTGTAGAGGCCGACGTCGTGCACATCCATGCCCAGCCAGTGGCTGGTGCGATGTTTGTAGAAGCGGCGATAGCTGCCCTTTTCGATGATCTCGTCGGTGGAGCCGGTCACCAGACCGAGATCGCGCATCCCGTCCACCAGCACCCTGAGCGCGGCATCGTGAACGTCGTCGAAACGGGCATCGGGCAGCGCGCGCTCGATTCCTTTCAACTGCGCTTCGAGAACGATCGAGTAGAGATGGCGCTGCAGCTCGGAGAACTTTGCGCCGATCGGGAAGGTGCGGGTGATGTCGGAGGCGTAGAACTCGTACTCGCATCCCGCGTCGATAAGCAGCATCTCGCCCGCGCGCATCTCGCGGCGGTTTTCGATGTGATGAAGGATCGCGGCGTTCGGGCCTGACGCGACAATCGAGGGATAGCTCGGGCCGGTGGCGCCGCGGGAGCGGAACGCATAGTCCACTTCGGCCTCGATCTGCCATTCCTTCATCCCCGGGCGCGCCTTGTTCATCGCGGCCTTGTGCGCCTCGGCGGAGATGGCGGCGGCGCGGCGCATCAATTCCAATTCGAACGGGTCCTTGCGCAAACGCGCTTCGTGGAGAACCTCGCGCGGATCGACGATCGCGTAGGGACCCGATCCGATTCGCGGACGCATCGCGCTCGACGAATGGATCAGCTTGAGCACGCGCTCATCGAGATGTTCGTTGCGCGCGAGCGGATAATGGATGCGCTCGCTTTTTTCCAGATAGCGCGGAAGGATCTTTTCGAACTCGTCGATAACGTAGGCTTTGTCGGCGCCATACTCGACCATCGCCCCTTCGATCCCTGCGCGCTTTCCGGTCCAGGTCTCGCGTTCCTTGTCGCGCGGCCGCACGAACATCACGAACTGTCCGTCGGGATGCCCGGGCGAGAAGAGCGCAATCGACTCGGGTTCTTCGAACCCGGTCAGGTAGTAGAAGTCGCTGTCCTGGCGATAGATGAATTCGACGTCGCCCGATCTGAGCGCGACCGGCGCGCTGGGGAGAATCGCGGTGGCGCCTTCGCCGATCGCCTCCAGGAACCTGGAGCGGCGTGCGCGGTAGGTTTCGGCTTTTCCGTTCAAGCCCATAGCGAGATTACGCCACGGCGCGGGCGCTCGCGCCAGTGGGCAATAGCCATCATCCGCGGCGCCTCAATCAGGCACGGGAGATTTTCGCCCGGTCGAGGTCCCTTACGGAAATCCCGCGCCCGGCACCTGAACTTCGGTGATTTCGATGCGCCCGCTGGGATTGCTGCGGCATTTCGCCGGATCCGAGGTCTCCGAGGTCAGCACGAACAGTGTGCGGCGGTCCGGGCCTCCGAGCATGCAGGCGAACGTATCGGTCGCGACCTTGATATGGTCGGTGATCTGGCCGCCCTGCTTGACGCGGATGACTTCGGAGCGGGTCGGCGACGCGACCCAGATTGCGCCTTCGGCATCGAGACAGATTCCATCGGGCACGTACTGCGCAATGTTGGCCCATTCGCGGCGATTGCTCAGAGAGCCGTCCGCGGCGATATCGAATGCGGTCAGGCGCGACCCGAACGATTCGCCGACGATTAGAGTCTTGCCGTCGGGCGTAATTACCGCGCCGTTGGGGAACATCAGGTCTTCCGCCACGATCCGCGCCTTGCCGTCAGGCGTCGCCATCACCATCGTGGTCGAGCGCGGCTTTTCGCCCTTGTGCAAATCGAAGCCGAAGTTCCCGACGTACGCGCGCCCCTGCGCATCGACGACCATGTCGTTGCAGTCGAAGGGAGCGAGGGCGGACATGTCGGCGTGAGGTTTCAGCGCGCCTGCTTCGAGGCGCAGCAACCTGCGATCCCTCATCGAGACCACGAGCATCCGCCCGTCCGGAAGCCATCCGAGGCCCGAGGGCAGATTTGGGACTTCACAGACGACGTCGATGCGGCCGGCGAGATCGACGGTCTTGACCTTGCTGTCGTGCATGTCGGAGAAGAACAACTTGCCGTCGTGCCATCGCGGACCTTCCGGAAAGCAGAGCCCCTGAGCCAGGGTCTTGAGCGTGTGCATAGGCCGGCCCTCCCCGCGCGCGAATCAATCGAGCGCGCCGATTTTCCTGAGCGATTCGATCTCCGCGTTGCTGTAGCCGAGCCGCGCCAGGACTTCGTCCGTATGCTGTCCGAGACAGGGCGCGGGCGCTTTGACCGCGGTCGGCGTTCCGCTCATCCGCCATGGGATTCCGGCGTGGCGTTTGATGCCGACCTCGGGATGGTTCAGCTCGACCCAGTATTTGCGCTGCGCGATGTGAGTCTCGTCATCGCAGAGGTACTTGTTGTCGGCGACGGGAGCGGCGGCGATGCCGGCGGCTTGAAGCTTTTCCGCGACTTCATCGAAACGCTGCGGCCGGGTCCATTCGGTGACGATCGCTTCGAGATCGTCCTCGTTGGCTTTGCGCGCCTGCAGGGTTTTGAAGCGTGGATCGTCGGCCAGCTCAGGCCTTCCCATCGCGCGCGCGAGCCGGGCCCAATCGGCATCGTCGGTGCATACGATGGACACCCAGCGATCGATCGTCATGTCCATCACCTTTTCCGGCAGGTCCTGGCACTTGAAGTTTCCGTGCGGCGCCATCAGCGGATCGCGATTGCCGTTGCGCTCGGGCTCGCGCCCGTTCATCGTGTATTCGAGAATTCCCTCCGCGAGCAGGCCCATCGCGCATTCCCACTGGCTCATGTCGATGTACTGGCCTTCGCCGGTTTTCTTGCGATGGTACAGCGCGGCGAGCACGGCAAACGCGCCGTGGACTCCCGCGTTGGGGTCGGCATAGCTGAACCCGGCATGCATCGGCGGAAACCCCTTATAGCCGGTCAGCGACGAAAGGCCGGAAAGCGGCACCTGCGCGGGGCCGTAGGCGACGTATTCGTGATACGGCCCCGTATCGCCGTAGCCGCTCAGTGAGATCATGATGATGTCGGGCTTCACCTTGCGGATCGCCTCGTAGCCGAAGCCCATCTTCTCCATCACGCCGGAGGCGAAATTGTTGACGACGACGTCGGCCTCCTTGATGAGCCTCCATGCGACTTCCTTGGCTTCGGGATGCTTGAAGTTGAGCGAGAGGGATTTTTTGCCCTGGTTGTACTGGTTGAAATATCCGGACTTGTTGAGGCTGTCGAACTTTCCGTCCGGCCACGGCGGCAGCATCCGCGTAACGCAGGGCCGGGTTTTGGTTTCGATCCGGGTGACTTCGGCGCCGAGATGGGCGAGTTGGAGGGTGCAGTACGGACCCGCCCACACCCAGGTGAAGTCGGCGATCTTTATTCCTGAAAGAGGTGGTTTGGCCATTGCTAGATAACACCCTTGCGCTTGAGTTCGTCGATTCGCGCCTGCGTAAGGCCGAGCCTGCCGCCGAAGATCTCGGAATTATGCTGTCCGAGGGTCGGGGCGGGCATCCGGATTTCCCAGGGCGTGCGATGGTACTTCAGCGGAGCGCCGGGATATTTCCAGGTTCCGGCGACCGGGTGGGTGATTTCGACGAAGAAGCCGCGCGCCTTGAGATGCTCGCTGTTCAGCAGATCGCCCATCGTGGATACGGGCGCGAAGGGGACGCGTTTGGCCTGAGCCTTGCGGTAGATATCGAGGACGGTATGTTGGCCGACCCATTCCTCAAGAAAGACTTTAAGTACGTCCCAATTGAGCGCGCGGGTCAGGCGATCCTTGAAAATCTCTTCGCCCGCCCACTCCGGATTGCCCATGATCTCGACGAAGCCGCGCCATTGATGCTCTTCGATGCAGCAGAGGTAGATGTATCCGTCCTTGCATCGCATCGTCTCGACCGGCTGGATTGGCTTTTGGCCGAGCCGGGTCGCGATCATCTTCATGTACGGCCAGTACTCGAAGGTCATTTCGAGTTGCGATGTGATCGCTTCCTGAACTGACACTTCGATATGTTGGCCGGCCTCGCCGTTGAGCCGCGCGAAAGCCGCCGCGAGGGTAGGCACGGCGGCGTGGACGCCGCCCTGGTAGCCGGCCTGATGGCCGAAGGTTTTGAGGGGCGGCAAATCGGCATGCTCAGGACCGCCGCCGTTGAGAACACAGACGCCGCCCGCGGCCCACACCGTCAGGTCCTCGGCCCGCCAGTTGCGCTTTGGACCCGACAGGCCAAACGGCGCGATAGTGGTCATGATCAGGTCCGGGTTCACCCGCTTCATGCGGTCGTAGGTGAGTCCGACGCGGTCCATGTCCGGTGGCGTTACGTTGTGGATCAGGATGTCAGCGCCGGCAGCGAGTTTTTCGAGCAGCTCCATCCCCTCGGGCTGCGCGATATCGAGCGTGATGCCCTTCTTGTTGGCATTGAGGTAAAGGAAGAGGCCGCTCTTTTCCGGATGCGCCTCGTCGCGCGGAAATGGTCCGCGCGTACGGGCGGGGTCGCCAACGCCCGGCCGTTCGACCTTGACGACGTCGGCGCCCAGGTCCGCGAGCAGTTTGCCGCAATAAGGGGCGGAGACCATCTCGCCCACTTCAAGAATTTTGAGATCTGACAATGCGCCTGCCATTCAAACTCCCGCCGATAATGATTCGAACTTTTATTCAGGAAATACCCGCCTGAACGGTTTCACCTCGATGCGCTCGAACACACCCTCTTTGGTGTACGGGTCGCTGTTGGCGAATGCGACCGCCTCGGCCTGGCTCTCCATGTCCACGATGATGAGGCTTCCGCTGCCGTCGGCGAACGGTCCGGCGATAACCACCTTACCCTTGTCAACCAGCGGCCGCAGATTGTCCAGATGAGCGGGCCTGATTTTGGGCCTGAGCTCGGCGCCGCGAGGTCCGTCGTGGCCGATAATCACAAAGAGCATCGCATCCCCTCCACCGGCAAAGGCGGGTCAATCCGTCTTAATTAGCACGCTGCGGCGCGAGGAAAAAAGCAATGGGAAAGGGCCACCACCAGTCGTAGCCTACGATCGGGCGGGTTCGCTATTATCGAGATTTCGATGCCGGCCGTTGGCAGTTCGAGCCTCCAATGAATTCGACGAACAAGGTCGTTCCCTTCCGGAGACCTTCGAGGCGAAACGGGTCTTCAGGCGCGATCGATCGCGCCGAGGAGACGCGCACGAAACGGCACCTGTGGATTCACGCGATGTTGTTTACGGCGGTCGCGCTCATCGTGTACACGGCGGCGGTCCTCGCCGTTCCCGGAGAGGAAGTCGAAACGCTGTGGTTCGTATGGCTGATCTTCGTGGTCGCGGTGAGCAAGCTGCTCTTGGCGAACGGATTTATCTTCGCCGCGATCGGCGCGGATAAGAGAGAGTCCGCGCGACGGACCACGAAACTCGGGCCCCTGCCCTTCAGATCCGGCCATCGCCACCAGCGTTTTCAGGCGGCGCCTCGGTTTCCCCGCCGCTGACCGGCCTCCGCCTGCTCTGCGTCAGGCGTCGAGCCGGCTTGCCCATTTGCGCGCGGGACGCCGTTCCCATCCGCGCTTGTGGTAGCCGTATGCGGCGATCAAGGGAACCGCGATCGACGCCTCGCAATACACCATCTGCTCGAAGGTCGTATCGACCTTGCCCCAGCTTGACGCTTCCTTGAGGGTCGAGCCCGACAGCGCGCCGTCGCGGACATCAGCCACCGTCACCTGGATCGCGTATTTGTGCATCGGAACGTCGTGGCCGAGAATTTCGGCGGCGACGACGATGTCTTGGGCGAAGTTTTTGGGCACGCCGCCGCCGATCATGAGAAGCCCGGTCTCGTTGCCGAGCACCTTGATACGGGTGAGCTCGTGAAAATCCTGCGCGCTGTCGATTGTAACCCTGGCGCCCTTGGCTCGCGCCGCCTGATGCGCAACCAGGCCAAAGCCCGCGGAACAATCGCTGAAGGCCGGACAGAAGATAGGGACGTGCTCGCGATAGGCTTCGAGCACGATGCTGTTGTCGGCGCGGGCTCCCGTCTCGGCGAGATACTTACCCATCTCGCCCACGAACTCCCGCGATGAGTATGGGCGCGGTTCGAGCTGATCGGCGATTTTCCTGATCGTTTCGTCGCAAATGCGAAGCTCGTCTTCGTCGATGAGGGTGTCGTAGATGCGATCGATGTGAAGTTCGCGCAGCACTCCGTCCTCCAGCCCGGCGCGCAGGCGTTCGTCGGCGATATAGTGGCGGAAGCCGAGCGCCTCGAAGAAGTCCTGATCGACGATATTCGCGCCGGTGCTCACGACCGCATCGACCATCCGGTTGCGGATCATGTCGGCGAACACTTTCTTGAGACCCGCGCTGACCAGCGATCCGGCGAGGCACAGGATGACGGAGCAGTTCGCATCGCGGAGCATCCGGTCGTAAATTTCGGCGGCCCGCGCCAGGTCGCGCGCGCTGTACGCCATATGCTTCATGGCTTCGACCAGCGGCACAACGTCGTGGCGGGTAATATCGACGTGCTGGATGGTTTCGGAGAGATATTCAGATTTTGACGGCATCGCGTCCTTCCTGTCTTCTGCCTGCTATCCGGGCGTGATAGCGCCGTAGCCGGTGTAATAGATGAGAAAATATCCGGTCGCGATGGCGAACAGAGTGAGCCCCGCGACCACGTCCGCAGGCATCACAGGATACTCGATCAAGGTTGTGGGATTATTACGCAGGCCGAAGCCGCGCGCCTCGAGCGCCATCGCCATGTTGTTCGCCCTGCGCAGGGCAGACATAAAGACCGGAATAACCACGGTCACGTAGCGGCGCATCCGCTCGAAAAGCCCGCCCTTCTCGAAATCGTAACCGCGCAGCTTCTGCGCATCGACAATCGTCATCGCGGAGTCGATGAACAGCGGCACCAGCCGGAACGCGAGCGAGATCGCGAAGCCGACGCGGTAGGATACTCCGAGCTTGGCCAGGCCGACGGTGAACTCTTCCACCCGCGTGGTCGAAAGGAACAGCACCGAAGCGCCGAGTAATTCGGCAAGTTTGATTCCCCGGCCAAGCCCGTACACGAGCGAGCCGCGGCTGACGTGGACGAACGGCAGGTTTATCAGGGGCGTGCCCTGCCGATAGAAGAAAAGCCAGACGATGGTGGTCGTGAAGACGAGGATTATGAAGTACCAGCGATAGCGGTAGAAGTTGCGCCACGAACCGGTAAGCTGCGCAACCCACAGCATGAAGATGCCGATCGGCAGAAGCGCGATCGGATTGTCGACCCAGTAGACCGACCAGAACATCACGAACAACGCGATCACCTTGACGGTGGGATGCAGCCGATGAACGAAGGTGCCGCGATCGAGATAGAGCTGAATCGCCATCAGGCCCGCTCCTTGATCCAATCGGCCAGCGCCTGCGGGGTCAGGGCCAGCGCGCCGAAGCGGCGGCTGAGCCGGGTCACTTCCGGCGCGCGAAACGACGAATGCGCAAGAAGATCATCCTGAGCGAAAAATTCCGCGACGGTGCCGTCAAACAGCTTGCGGCCCTTGCGGATCAGAACGACGCGGCGCGCGTATTCCGCGACCAGCCACGGCGTATGGGTGATCATCACGATTGCGATTCCGCTGCGGTTCAGATCCTCCACCAGCGCCATCATCCGGCGCTGTTCGCGATGGTCGAGGCCGGTGGTCGGCTCATCAAGAATCAAAAGCCGGGGACGCAGCGCCAGCACGCTCGCCACCGCGACCCGCTGGCGCTCGCCCTTGCTGAGCAGGAACGGATCCTTGTCGCGCGCGTCCAGGAGTCCGACGGCTTCGAGCACCTCGGCGCATCGGCGCTCAATCTCCCGCTTGTCGAAGCCGAAGTTGCGCGGACCGAAAGCGACTTCGTCCCAGACCGTCGCGGCGGAAATCTGATGGTCCGGGTTCTGGAACACGTAGGCGACCTCGCGCGCGGTCTCTGCCGCTCGCAGCGACGCGCGGTCGCGTCCTTCCAGCATCACGCGCCCTTCGTTGGGCTTGAGCAGCCCCACGATATGCTTGGCGAGAGTGGTCTTGCCGGAGCCGTTCTGCCCGACGATCGCGAGAAAGTCCCCGCGCTCGATGCGCAGATCGATGCCCTTCAGCGCGTGGACGTTTTCCGAATAGCTGAAGGAAAGACCCGTCACCTCCACCAGCGGCGGCTCCCCGGATCCCGCCGGATCGGGATCTTTCGAGAGCGCCGTTGGCGAGGCGGGCGAGAATGTCCGCAGGCGCGGAAAGGTCCGCACGATCGCTTCATACGCCTGGTCAACGCTGTCGGCATGCCCGCCGATGCCGAGCAAATGCAGGACGCGATTGAGTCCGGGAACGTGCACGCCGCACTCTTCGAGCAGATCGAAGTTTGTCATCACCTCCGCGGGAGGCGCGTCGGCGACGATCGTTCCGTCGTGGAGCAGAATGATGCGGTCGGCGCGCATCAGTTCCTCGGACTCGTGCTCGATTACCACCAGGCTGAACCCCTGCTCGCGCAGCTTTGCGATGAGCGCGAAGACTTCCGCTTTGCCTTCGGGATCGAGATCGGTGGTGGGTTCGTCCAGGACGATGATCGAGGGCCTGAGCGCGAGCACGGAGGCGATCGCGAGCCGCTGCTTCTCTCCTCCGGAAAGCGAAGTCGGGTCGCGATGCTCAAAGCCCGCCAGTCCGACCGCTTCGAGCGCCGGGCGCAGGCGAGCCTGCATTTCGCCGCGCGCCATCCCCACCTGCTCCATGGCGAAAGCGACCTCGAGCTCGACGCTGGTCGAAAAGAGTTGCGCCTCGAAGTCCTGAAACACCATCCCGACCTCGGCGGCGGCCTCGCATATGCGCATCGCGTCGAGGCGGCTCTTTCCAATCATCACGATTCCGCGAAAGTCGCCTCCCTCGAATTCCGGAACGAGGCGATTGAGGCATTTGGCCAGGGTGGATTTTCCCGCGCCCGACGCGCCCATAATCGCGATCATCTCGCCATGCGCTTGATCGAGACTGAGCGCGCGCAGCGCCGGTCCCGGTTCGCTCGGGTAGGTGTAGGTAACGTCCCGGACGGACAGAGCGGTATCGGCGGGCGTTCCCGCAATCGCGCTTTGCAGCTCGGTCTTCACATCAATGCGAGCCCGGCGAATGCGAGCAGGATCAGCGGACTGACGAGAATAGCGATCGACTTGTCATGGGGCGCCGCGTTCATCCAGGCCGGAAGGAATGCCGGCACCCAATATCCCGTGGAGAGCAGATTTCCGAGCGCCCACGCGCCCCCCTCTCCAATCATCAGCAGCGCGATTCCGGCGACCCTGAGCGCGGCCGGCGGCGGCGTGAGCTCCGGCATCACGTCCTGATAAAGCATCCGGCCCTTGCGCACGCGCGGATATACGGCGGCAAGGATGAACGGCGACAGGACCATCGCCGAAGCCATGTTATTCAGGATGATGACGTTGCCGAGCATCGCAAACGGCCGTATCGCAAGCAGATTATCACCCCATCCGACCAGATCGGCGCACAGCACGCTGGCGAGCAGACAGGCGAAGACGTACTTCGCAAGGCCGAGCGGAGAACGGGGAACGGGGCTCTCGCCGCCTCCGATAGTCTCCCAGACCTTGAACGGCACCAGACCATAAACGAGGTTGGCGAAGAACCCGAAGATGTCTCCGGGCGAGGCACCGCCGAAGAAATCGCCGATCATGTTCCCGATCGCGCTTCCCCACGCCGCAGCCGGGCCGAACAGAAACGAGCATACGACGGGGATTGCGTTGGCCGGCCTGAGCTCGGTGACGCCGGGAATCAGCGGCACGACCTTGAACGGCACCAGCACCGCCGCATACAGCGCCGCCGAAATCGCGCATAGCACGACCATCCGCGTGTTGCGCCACATCAATCTGAGGCCGTTCATTCGACGAATGATTACGCCAGCAACGCGAGCATGCGATAAGATTTCCGTCCGGAGCGGCGGGGAGGCACGCCCTGTCCGAAGCCAATTGCGTGATCGACAGCCACGTTCATCTCGACGCTGACCAGTATGCCGACCCATCAGGCGCAATCAAGCGTGCGGTTGAAGCCGGTGTTACAGCGATGGTCGCGCCCGGAACCGGGGGAGCATCGAATCGCCGCGTGATCGAACTGTCCCGCCGATATCCAAAGGTGGTCTATGCCGCCTGCGGGTTCCATCCGGAGCGATTCGACCTGACGGATGCGGACCTGGAGGAGGCCCTGGAGACGATTCGCCGCGAGAGAGACTCGCTATGCGCCGTGGGCGAGGTCGGGATGCCCTGGTATGGCGACCGGGCCCGCGATCCGCGCCTTATCGCGCGGGCAAGGCGGGTCCTGGAGCGATGCGCGAGCGCCGCGGTCGAAGCTGATTTGCCGATGATCATACATGCGCCTCACGACAGCGCGCGCGAGGCGCTCGGGATTATCAAGGAGGCCGGCGTGCGGATGGCGGTTTTTCATTGGCACAAGTCCGACGATTCGACCACCCGCGCTATCCTCGATGCGGGCTATTTCATTTCGCTAACACCGGAAGTCGCCTACCGAGATCGCGACATCCGGCTGGCCAGGATGGTGCCGCTCGAAAGCATGCTGCTTGAGACGGACGGACCGTGGCCGTATCGAGGTCCTTTCGAGGGACGCGCGACTGAGCCGGCGATGGTACTCGACGCGGCGGGCGCGGTTGCCCGCGCGCTAAGCCTTGAGCGCGAGATGGTGGGCGCGATGACGACCGCCAACGCCCGAAAGCTGTTCCGCATCGCGACCTGAGAGGCTTTTCGATTGCTCTACTCGCAAACCCGCGGCAAATTATCGAGGGGGTACTGCGATGCCGATCTACGAATACGAGTGCGAAGCTTGCCATCGCCGCACCAGCGTGCTGACCACGCGAATCAGCGAGCGGGTTCGCGCCCAATGCAGCCACTGCGGCGGAACGAAGATGCGCCGGTTGATGTCGCGATTCGCGATGCCGAAGAGCGAGGAACAGAGGCTCGACGCGCTCGCGGACCCATCGAAACTCGGCGATCTCGACGAGAACGATCCGCGCAGCGTCGCCCGCTTCATGAAGAAGATGGGCAAGGAGATGGGCGAGGATTTCAGCGGCGAAGACTTCGACGAGGCGATGGAGGAGATGGAATCGGGCGGCGACCTCGACGAAGGCAACGGCCCCAACTCCAACACCGACGACCTCTAGCCTCCGCCACCCGGGCGGCCATGACCTCGCCCCGTCGGGAGAGGTCGGCGCGAAGCGCCGGGTGAGGGTCCCCTTTCAGCGCGAGCATCGCACGCGCGACTAAGGAATTCTGGACTCCTTCTTTCTCGCCACCCCCGCGCGATCGCTCGCCAGCCTGCAGAGCAGCATCTTTGAATCGCGCGCGTTGCGCGCGCTGAACAGCGTCCCTCACCCGAAGCCAAAAAGATGGCGCCGGCCTCTCCCGATCGGGAGAGGCATCAGGTCACGCGCGCCACCAGGGCGCCCCGTTACTCGGGCATGAACGACGGACTGCCCGTCTTGGCGGTCTGGCCGCCGTCCGCGACAAACGCGGCACCGGTGACGAACGATGCCAGGTCTGAGGCGAGGAACAGGACCACGTTCGCCATCTCCTCGGGCTTGCCCAAACGTCCCATCGGGATCGCCTCGCGAAAGCGATCTCCGAAACCCGGCATCTCCAGCGCCGGCGCGAGCAGCGGCGTATCGATCGCTCCGGGGCAGATGCAATTGACGCGAATTCCGTCGCGCGCGTATTCGATGGCCGCCACCCGGGTAAGGTTGATAACGCCGGCTTTGGCGGCGTTGTACGCGGCGATGCCGTAATCGGCGCGAAGTCCGGAAATCGAGGCGGTGTTAACGATCGCGCCCGAACGCTGGGCGCGCATGATCGGCAGCACGCATTTCATCGCGCGCCACACCGCCGTCAGACCGACATCGATCATGTAGCCCCATACGCCGTCTTCCACGTCCGCAAGCCGCCCCGCGGCCTGTGTGCTGGTCTGCGCGGCCGGCAGCCCGAAGGCGTTGTTGTGAACAAAATCGATTCGGCCGAAACGCCGATTCGTATCGGAAATCATCTTCTCGATATCGGCGGGCTTGGTGACGTCGATGGTCATCGCGGCCGCGCGGCCTCGGGCCTCGACAATCTCGTGCGCGACCTTTTCGGCATTCTCGCCGTTGATGTCGGCGATGACGACCGTGCCGCCGCGCGCGGCAAACCCTATCGCGGTGGCGCGCCCGATTCCGGAGCCGCCACCGGTTACAATTCCAACTTTGCCGTCAAAACGCATCGCAGTGTCTCCCAATGCAGATGTTCGTTCATAGTCGATGAAGAACAAATTTTCGAGAGTTCGCCCGCCTGCTGAAGACGTGCCTCGGGGCGGACGCGGCTCCCGCTAACCGATGCGGCGGCGAATACGCTATGGTCCCGCGTGGACAATCTCACTCAGGGAGATATTTCTATGAGGCTTGCGGGAAAGGTTGCGCTGATTACCGGCGCCGGCTCGGGAATGGGACGCGCAGCGGCATCGCTGTTCGCGCGCGAAGGGGCGAAGGTCGCCGCGGTCGATATAAATGAAGCATCCGCCAAGGATACCGTGGCGGCCATCGCGCGTGAGGGCGGAGAAGCGTTCGCGATGCGGGTGGACGTTTCCAACTCCGAGGACGCGCGCGCGATGTGCGACGAGACGGTGCGGCGCTTCGGCGGCCTGGACATCCAGTACAACAACGCAGGCATCGAGGGTGAAGGCGGGTTTCTCGCCCAGCTCAGCGAGGAAGCTTTTGACCGTGTAATCGCGATCAACCTGCGCGGCGTATGGCTGGGAATGAAATACGCCCTGCCCCACATGATCGAGCGCGGCGGAGGATCGATCATCAACACGGCGTCGGTCGCCGGACTGGTCGGTATCAAAGGTGCCGCGGCGTATTGCGCCGCCAAGGCGGGCGTTATCTCGCTCACCCGCGTCGCCGCGATCGAGTACGGCCGCTACAAAATTCGCGTGAACTGCATCTGTCCGGGAGTGATCGACACTCCGATGGTGGAGCGGGTGTCGGAAGAAGGCGGCGTCACCGCGCAGGCCAACGATCGCCTCTCGGTGCTGGGGAGAATCGGCAAGCCCGAGGAGATAGCGCGAACCGCCCTGTTCCTTGCCAGCGACGAGGCGGGATTCGCCACCGGCGCTCCGTTCGTCATCGACGGCGGATGGGTCGCGCGCTGAGCAGGAGAGACTTCGATGCCCACCGCGATAAGCAGGCTTCAAGGCAAAGTTGCGATTGTAACCGGGGCCGCACAGGGGATCGGACGCGCGATTGCGATGCGGCTTGCGGCTGAGGGCGCGGCCGTCGCGATAGCCGATGTGCTGGAGGACGCGGCGGAGCGCACGGCCGCGGAAATCCGGTCTTCGGGAGCAAAGGCGATTGCCGTCGCGCTCGATGTGACGAAATTCGACGATGCGGTCCGGGCGGCGGACATGGTCGAAAAAGAACTCGGCCCTATCGACATCCTCGTGAACAACGCGGGATGGGACAAGCTCGAGCCCTTTGTGAACAGCTCGCCCGAGACCTGGGACAAGATCATCGCGATTAACTACCGCGGGGTTCTCAACTGCTGCCGCGCGATCGCGCCAAAGATGCAGGCGCGCAGCTCCGGAAAGATCGTATCGATTGCCTCGGACGCGGGTCGCGTCGGTTCGACTGGAGAGGCGGTATACGCGGGGTGCAAAGCCGGCATCATCGGCTTTTCCAAGACGCTCGCCCGCGAGCTCGCTCGCAACCGGATCAACGTGAATGTCGTATGCCCCGGTCCGACCAAGACCGCGCTGTTGCGCGAAGCGATGGCGGGGCGCGAGGGAGTCCTGGAGGCGATGGCGAAGGGAATTCCGTTTCGGCGGCTGGGGCAGCCGGAGGACCTCGCGGGCGCGGTAGCGTTTTTGGCTTCATCCGACGCGGACTACGTGACCGGCCAGGTGCTGAGCGTGAGCGGAGGTCTCACGATGGCGGGTTAGAGCGGCTCGCCTTGATCGCCGGCGATGCCTGAACTATCGTTCAGAACGTCAGCTTTGATAAACGGAGCGTTGTCCGCATGGCCGCAGGCGAATCCTACACCGCACTCAAATTTTCCGGACCCGATGGGCTGCCCGCGGAGTACAAGGATCTGCTGGTCCGGATGCTGTCGATCCAGTCGCGCATCGAGTCCGAATATATGCTGGCGCCGGAGCGCACTCTGATGAAGCCGCTCGCGATGGCGCCGACCGCGGAGGACAAGGCCGAGTACGCGGCGTTCTGGTCCGACGAGGTCCGCCATGCCAGCTACTGGATGAAGCTGCTCGAAGACCTTGGGGTTCACGTCGATGACGCCTTCATGGCGACACCGATGCCTATCTACATCTTCGAGATGCGCGATCGGGCGGAGGATTGGATCGAGTACGGCCTGTTCAGCTTTTTCGCGGACCGCCAGGGCGCGTACATGGGTTACGAGTGGGTGGGATGCTCGTACGAACCGCTCGCGCGGATCGCGGACCGCGTGCATAAGGAAGAACTGGGGCACGCCGCGTTCGGCTACAAGCTGCTGCGGCGCAATCTGCAGCGCGACCCCGAGCACGGCCGTGAAAAGCTCATCCACTATCTGAAGAAGTGGTACCCGGCGGGGCTGGATATGTTCGGCAAGTCGGGATCGAAGCGCCAGCACGAGTTCATGCGATGGGGACTCAGGCGGCGCACCAACGAGCAGATGCGCGAAGAGTTTGAAGAGGAAGTGAACGCACTTCTCGATCGCCTCGAAGTTCCGATTCCGGATGCGACCGCGGGCCGCCGCTTCCTGTAGCACAGCCTTGAGCCGGGCCATCGCGCCCGGTTGCCCGGGGAGGAAAGCACCTTGAAGAAGTCAGCAGCCGAGCCGCTTGTTCCGCGGCGAATCGCGAAAGTCAAATCCGCCGCCCGGCAGCCAAGTCCGGACGAGCGCTACGATGCGAACATCGATCATATCCTGCGCGCGGCGGCGGCGGTCTTCGCGGAGAAGAGCTTCGGGCTCGCATCGATAAGAGACATCGCCGCCCACGCGCACATCTCCTTTCCGCGCATCTATTACTACCTGCGCAACAAGGAGGAATTGCTTTATCTCATCTCGCGCCGCGCATTCGAGGAATTGCTGAGGCGCGCGGACGAAGCGGCGCGCGGCGCTCCCGATGCCGCCGCGCGGCTGCGCAAATTTATCGCAGGCCATCTCGAATACCACATGGACAATCTCGCCGAGATGAAGGTGCTGGTGCGCGAGGCCGACTCGCTCTCCGGGCGCTACTCGGCCGACATCGCGCGGCTCAAGCGCGACTACTCGCGGCTGTGCCGCAGGATAATCGAGCAATTCGCGGAAGAAAGCGGCCATACGCTGGATCGCGAGCGAAGCCGAATTCTGACGTCGCTTCTGTTCGGGTCGATGAACTGGTTTTACACCTGGTACGAACCGTCGCGCGATTACGAGCAGCGCTCGCGCATCATGGACGAAGTTTTTCGGATGGTCGCCGGATCGATAGCGGAGCACTAGCGCCGAATGATCGACGGCTGCACGCCATATCCCGCGGAATTTCGCGATCGCTACATTCGCGATGGATATTGGCGCGCCGAGACCATCTTCGATGCGGTGGCGGATTCGGCGCGCCGCAATAACGATCGGCTCGCCGTAGTCGATTCGCACCGCTCTTTGACCTTCGGACAACTGCTGGAGGAATCGCGAAGGTTTCGCGCGACGATGGCGGCATGCGGCCTGAGCCGCGGCGACCGGGTGATAATCCAGCTCCCCAATTGCGCGGAATTTGCGAGCCTGACGCTGGCCTGCTTTGAACTGGGCGTCATTCCAGTGATGGCGCTGCCGGCGCTCCGGCGCGCGGAACTCGAGCATCTGGCTAAGCTTTCGGCGGCGAAGGCCATCGCGATCGTGCCCGAGTATCGAGGCTTCGATCATGCGGGTCTGGCGCGCGAGTTGATGCGCGATTGCCCCTCTTTGGAGCGCATCTTCAGCGTTTCCGCGGCGCCGGGATGCGTGGAGCTGGGCGGCGCTCCTTCGGCGCATGCGCCCGCAAGGGTTGCAGGCGGCGATGCGTTCGCGGCAGCCCTTTTCCTGCTGTCCGGCGGAACGACGGGGCTTCCCAAGCTGATTCCGCGAACCCACGCCGATTACCTGTACAACGCGCGGGCGGCATCGGAGGTCTGCGGGCTCGACGGGTCGAGCAGAATTCTGATTGCGCTTCCGGCCGAACATAATTTTCCACTGGCGTGCCCCGGAATGATCGGCGCGATGCTGACGGGAGCGGCGACGGTGTTTGCGCAATCGACGCGGGCGGCCGACCTCGCGGCAACGATCGCGCGCGAGCGCATCACGCACTTCCCATGCGTGCCCGCCCTGGCGATCGCGCTGTTGGAGCTGCCGGAGCGCGACCGCGAACAACTCGCGCCGCTGCGGGTGATAACCGTCGGCGGCCAGCGCCTTCAGGAACCCACGGCGCGCGCGCTCAAGCTTGCCTGCCCCTGGCTCACGGTCCAGCAGGTGTTCGGAATGGCGGAAGGCCTGCTTTGTTACACTCGTCTTGACGATCCGGAAGATATCGCGTGCACGACGCAGGGCCGTCCTCTTTCGCCCGGCGATGAAATCCGCATCGTCGATGCGTTCGGCCGCGATGTCCCACAGGGCGAACCAGGCGAGCTGTGGTGCCGCGGACCTTACACTATTCGCGGCTACTATCGAGCGCCCGAGGTTAACCGCGATGCGTTCAGTGCGGACGGTTTCTACCGCACCGGCGATATCGTGCGCATGACGCCTTCGGGCAACATCACCGTCGAAGGGCGCATCAAGGATCAGATAAATCGGGGCGGCGAGAAAATCAGCGCCGAAGAAGTCGAATCGCACCTGATCGCGCATCCGGCGGTTTCGTCCGCCGCGGTGGTGGCAATGCCCGATCGCACGCTCGGCGAGCGCGCCTGCGCGTACGTAACGCTGCGGCCGGGCGCGGCCCTCACCCTGGACGCGATTCGCGAGTATTTGTTGAGCCGCGGCCTGGCGCGCTTCAAATGGCCGGAACGCCTTGAGATCATCGACGCGATGCCGCTGACGAACGTGGGAAAGATCAAGAAGGCCGAGCTTCGACGCGACCTCGAGACTCGGCTGGATGTCGAGGAGCAGGCCGGGCGGCGCCGCGACGCGCGCGACGAGAAGCGCGCGTAGCCGCAATTCGAACTATCGGGAGAGACGGCAGTGGATGTGCAAAAAGGACTTCGCGAGCTTGATGGATTGATCCGGCGGCTGGAGCGCAACAATCGCACCCTGAAATCGCATCCGACCATCGAGAAGATCGAACGCGGCGAGCTGACGATGCCGCAGTTGCGGCATTGGGCCACTCAACTCTTCGTCGGCAACAAAGGCCACAACGCGAAGATCCTCGGGCTCATCTACGCCAAATGCGACGATTTCCCCGCGCGCAAGGCGATCGTCGAAAACCTGATCGAAGAGGAACTCGGCCGCGTCTCAGGCGTCAACCGGTCGCATCCCGAACTCTACCTCGAATTCGGCGAAGCCATCGGCATTCCGCGCGACGCGCTTCTGCACGCGGCGATGACGCCCGATGCGACAGCGATGATGCATTGGATGTACTGGCTGGCCGATTCGAAGCCCTGGTACGTGACGCTGGCGGGCATCAGCCTGGGATCGGAGTTGTTCAATCCCGATGCCTATGTTCGGGTGATCGACGGGCTCAAGCGTCATTACCATCTTTCGGATGACGCCCTGCTCTTCTTCTCGGTTCACGTGAAGGTGGACAAGGATCACGGCGATTCGAGCGCCGGCTCGATCTTCCGTGCGATCCCGGAAAGCGCCGCCGCCGAGACACTGTGGGCGGTGGAGACGCACATCGAGTTCATGCGCCGCCTCTGGTCGGATATCGACCCGCCCGCCGCGTAGTCGGGAAGATTCAAACGCGGCAGGCGCCTGCCGCCCGAACGTAGCAATCGCGCTCGCGAGGAAAGGCGAGCGGCTACGGCCGCTTGAGGTCCTGGATGATCTCCTTGAGCACGCCGCGGTCGTGATCGTTGCGGACCGGCATATCGAAGCTGAGACGATTCACGCCGGCGAACCGCTTTTTGATCCTCGCGGCGATTTCATCGTAGGTGCCGACTGCGGCGAACGCATGGACCATCTCTTCGCTGACCAGCTTCGCCATCTCGCGCCATCTCTGCTGGACTGAAAGCTTGTGCAGCTCCTCGGCGGTATCGGCCCATCCATCGAGCTCGAAACTGGAACGGTACGAGCGGGTGGAACCATAGAACGCGATGGTCGCTTTCATGTTCTCGACGCCGCGGGCAACCGCGTCCTTGTCCTTGCCGGCTATCAGGAACCCGCCGCCGCCGATCTGAAACTGGTCCCATTCTGAAGCGGGCCGGCCGGACTTCTCGAAGCCCTTTTTGAGGTTGGGAAACGCGATCTGGTCGAGATATTTGCGCGTTACGATTCCGTGCAGGCGGACGCCATCGCACACCTCGCCGGCAACCTGCAGCATCCGTTCCTGCACGGCGGCAATCAGCACGGGGATATGCGGATGCGCCTGCGGGGGCGGCGAAAAGTTCGGCGTCATCAGCGAGATATTGTAGTGCTCGCTGCGAAAGTTGAGCGGCTCGCCCGTCTGCCACGTGCGCCAGCACGCGCGCATCGCGCCGACATAGTCTTTCATCCGCTGCGCAGGCTTCGACCACGGCATCCCGAATCTGCGCGTGACATGGCCCTTCACCTGTGATCCGAGACCCAGGACCAGCCGTCCACCGCTCATTCGTTGCAGGTCCCAGGCAGTGTAAGCGGTGGCGACGGGGCTCTTGGTGAAGCAGAGGGCGATTCCGGTTCCCAGCTCGATCTTCGCGGGCTCCTGCGCGGCGATCGCAAGCGCAAGGTAGGGATCGTGCTGGGTTTCAACCGCGATAGCGGTGTCGTATCCCAGCGACTCGGCATCGCGCACCTGGTCTCTCAGCGTTGACCAGGTGGGCTCGGGCCGCTTGCCCTCCTGCTGCATGTCGGGCGAGTAGGGAGTTCCGAAATGAAGTCCGCGTTCTACCTTGATGGTGGCCATGCGCCGTTTATCTCGTTGCGCAGGCAATGATGTCAAGCGCGCATGGCAGAGAATATCGCGCCCGGTCTATGCGATTGCGATCCCGGGGGCCGGAAAGCCGCGGCACATCTCGCTGACCTCCGCGGCGATCCGCTTGAGGGCAGCTTCGTCATCCGCGCGCGCGATCGCATCGTCCATCCAGCCGGCAATCCGCTTCATCTCGGCTTCCTTCATCCCGCGCGAAGTCACCGCGGGAGTGCCGAGCCTGATGCCGCTGGGGCTGAAGGGTTTGCGCGGGTCGTAGGGAACGGTGTTGAAATTGCAGATGATCGCGGCGGTTTCGAGCGCCTTGGCGCCCTTCTTTCCGATCACGCCCTTGTTGGTTAGGTCGACCAGCACCAGATGATTGTCGGTGCCGCCTGAGATCACGCGGAAACCGCGCGCCATCAGCTCCTCGGCGAGCGCCTTTGCATTGGCGACCACCTGGCGCGCGTAGGCCTTGAACTCCGGCGTCGCGGCCTCCTTGAGCGCGACTCCGATTGCGGCCGTGGTGTGATTGTGCGGGCCTCCCTGGAGCCCGGGGAAAACGGCCCGGTCGATTTTGTCGGCCAATTCAGCCTTGCACATGATCATCGCCCCGCGCGGGCCGCGCAGCGTCTTGTGCGTGGTGGTCATGATCACGTCGGCGTGAGGGGCGGGATCCGGATGAACCCCGCCGACAATCAGGCCCGCGACGTGGGAGATGTCGGCCAACAGGTAAGCGCCCGCCTCTTTCGCGATTTCGCCGAAGAGCTTGAAGTTGAGCTCCCGAGGATATGCGGTAGTGCCGGCGATTATGATTTTCGGACGTTCCTTGAGAGCCAGATCGCGGAGCGCATCGTAGTCGATTCGATGCGTCTCGCGGTCCACGATGTAAGGCACGGTGGTCCAAAGGCTGCCCGAGAGCGTGACGCCCCAGCCGTGGCTCAGATGGCCGCCGTGAGGCAGCGACAGACCCATCAGCTTTTCGCCCGGCTTCGCGAGCGCGTAGTAAACGGCAAGATTTGCGGGAGAGCCCGAGTACGGCTGCACGTTGGCATGATCGACCCCGAACAGCTTTCGTGCGCGATCGACCACGATGCTTTCGACCTGATCGATGTACCGCTGGCCCTCGTAGTAGCGGCGCCCGGGATAGCCTTCGGAATACTTGTTGGTGAGGACCGAGCCAGTCGCCTCGAGTACCGCCTTCGAAACGTAATTTTCGGACGGTATCAGCCGCACGGTCTCGAGTTCGTACCGTTCTTCCTGGCGAATTATGTCGTAAAGTTCGGGGTCAGTTCGCTTTAGTTCGTCCACACCCGCACCTCCCGGAGACACTCAAGCCTATAGACCGGTGCATCCTGAGGCAAAACCTACGGGCGCATCGCGCGAGGAGCAACAGTTGCTCTATGGGCCAGGCTTACTGGAGATCGGGAGGGGTGACCTTGGCAATCCACTCGCGGAAACTGCCGGTGTAGCCGACGGACTGCTGCCGATCGCGAACCCGGCGGACGATACCTTCGACCTGGTCGGCCGAGAGCTTGGGCCGCGCATCAACCAGCGACGCGATCTTTTCGCCCTCGGCATGCGCCTCTTTGCGCGCTCCATCAGCAATCGGTATCTGTTCGCCGCTAAGACCCAGGTATGCCTCGGCAACCCGGATACCGACCTCGGTTCCGCTCTCGAGCGAGTCCTTGATGTTGCCTTTGCCGGTCAGAACGTTGCCCGCGGCAAACACCGCCGTGGGTCCGTCGATCAGCAAGCCGGCTTTTTCGTCGGCGTACCTGTAGGTCTCGCCCTTCTGCGGAATTCCGGGGATCGGCTCGGGAATACTGCCGATCGAGCTGATCGTAAGGGGCGCTCGCACCGTTTCGACCCGGTTGGGGAGAATCCGCACCTGGCCATCGGAGACTTCGGTGACGCTGAACTGAACCCCCACCATCCTGCCCTCTTCGACCACGATACCGGTGGGGGCGCGCAATTCCTGAAACTCGAACAGGAACTTGCGCATCGCTTTTTCCAGGATCTTGGTCCGGGCCATCCGCAGGCTTTCAACGCGTTTCGCGGGCGCGTCCGGCGGAATATCGGACAGGGGCATGTCGAGCACCCGCCGGCGGTAGAAGAGCTTGCAGGGGGCGATACCCAGGTCCGCCCAGGTGAGATTGTGGCCCTGCAGCACGGCGTCGATTCCCTCGCGCTCGAGCCGCACCATTTCTTCGCGGATGCCGCGGGCGGCCAGAGTCCTCTGCGCCATCTCGATTTGCAGGACCTTGACCACGTCGATCGACGCGAGCCCGCCGCCGACGACGATGGCTCCCGGCTTCAGGTCGTAGCGCGGACCTTTGTAGCCTTGCTCCTGGTAGTGATTGAACCAGTAGATGAGCGCGTTCTGGTAAATCAGGCCCTTGTCGACGAACTGATCGGCGCCCTCGACGGGCAAGGGGCGGTCGCGCCATGCGCCGTGCGTGAGCACGATCGCGTTAAGGCCCCATCCGGTGCGCAAAGTTTCGAAGTCGATATCGCGGCCCAACCTGGTAAGAGGGACGAAGGCAACGTTGGGATGGTCGAGGCGGCGATTAATCTCCTCGTATTCGTCCTTGCGCTGCTTTACATGCCATCGCGGCAGACCGTCCTCGATCTTGCCGTAGGGTCGCGGATTCTGCTCGAACACGATCACCAAGGCGCCGCGTTCGGCGAGAATACGGGCAATCTCGGAGCCTGCGGTCGCCGCTCCGATGACCGCGACGATGTGTCGCGCGGCAACTTTGTCCGGTTCAGCCATAGGGGAATATTTGATTACCGTCTCGTCGCTCGGGGTGCAATCGCCCGCGAGGGTAGTTTATCTTGCGCGTGCGAGCCGGGCGTGGTTTGCTATTCGGTGACTTTGGAGCGATGCGGCTGCTGCGGTTTCAACCTCTCATTAACCTCGCAATTGCCGGCTTTTTCGCGATCGCGCTTAGCGGATGCATCGCCGGCTATTGGACCTACAACGCCTCCGGCGGAGGAAACGAGGGGGCCAACGGCGAGCAGCACGACACGCCATATCCCGCAAAAGACGCCCTCCATGTAACGGAGGACGTCCTGCGCGGAGAGGGCGTGCTCTTTCATCTGCAACCTGACGACAAGATCGAGACCGATTGGCGGCCGGCCGATACTCCGGCAAGCATGTGGGCAAGCATGCTCGGAGTGAATCCGCAGTACCGATACCTGATCGAAGTCGTTCCGACCGGAACGCACTCCAGCCGCATCGTCGCAAACGTCGAAACTCAGGACATCGCCGACAACGAGATGAATTCGTATCTGGCGAGCAAGAAGCTCCAGCTCTTCAGCAAGTTCGATCAGCTTGCGGCGCAATTCCCTCCCCCGTCTGGCACCCCGCGTGAAGGTGGCGTCAACTTCGCTCTGCTTCCCGGTGAAACGCTGAAAGCCCTTGCCAAACGAGCAACCGGCAACGAGGCAAACTGGGAACAAATAGCCAAAGACAACGGCCTGACCTCGTCGACGGATCTGAGCACGATTCAGAGCGTATGGATTAGCGATTCTCTTCTGGCCCAAAAGAAGGGGATGACCGCTGCTCACTAAGCTCAAATCGGCGGCCGGAACGCCTGGACGCCTTTGGCCAGAAATGCAAAAGCGCGCTTCGGAATTGCCGAAACGCGCTTCGCTTATCTGTCCTTTGCCTAACCGACTAGTCGCTGAGCCCGAGTTCGGCGGGATCGTATTCCGGGCAGAGACCGGAAGGGCTGACCGCAGCAACCACGGCCAGAAACTGCTCGAAAGTCATCTGAAGGTTCAGAAACCCGCCCTGACAGAAAACCCATCCGTAGTAGTCCAGAATCTCGTCGGGAATCGAAACGGGCAGTTTCGGCAGAGTGTTGACGGTCGGGAAAGGGCGTGGTTCGCCGGGGGCTACCGTTTCAAACAGGCGAACATTGGAAGAATCCGCCTCGTCGTCGACGATACTTCCCTCGCGAAGCGGAATCACTTTGCCCCTGATACTCCGGCTCATAGCCATAGGGCCTCCTGATAAGCAGACCACCCCACCGTCGATCTACCTGAGGCTAATTCTAGACCATGCGATATCGGGGTCAAGGGAAACTGAGGGTAACCCAGACCCATAAGATTTTGCGTTTATTGAAGCATAAGCGTGCATTTTTTTGCCAAACCTCCGGTTAACCGACGAATTTATCTATGTTTTCTACGCTTCAAGCGGTCATTCTGGGCGCAATTCAGGGTCTCACCGAGTTTCTTCCCGTCTCCAGTTCGGCACATCTGATACTCGTTCCGTGGCTCTTCGGATGGGATGATCCGGGGCTTGCCTTCGATGTGGCCCTCCATCTCGGAACCCTGCTCGCGCTTCTCATCTATTACTGGAAGGTTTGGTTTGACCTCGCCCATTCCTTGATAACCGGACAAAAGGCATCTAGACGCCTTCTATTTCTGCTCATCGTTGCTTCTATTCCTGGCGCCCTTATCGGGCTGCTCCTTGAAAAAGAAGCTGAGACGATTTTCCGCTCGCCCCTGCTTATCGCCTGCACGATGTCGCTCCTGGGAATCGCCCTGTGGCTCTGTGACAAGGTTGCTCGTTCGACGCGGACGATGACCGAGTTGACCTTTACGGACGCGCTCCTGATAGGACTCAGCCAGGCTCTCGCCATCATCCCGGGCGTGTCGAGGTCCGGGGCAACCATCACGATGGCGCGGGCGCTGGGCATCGAACGCGAGGATGCCGCCAATTTTTCGTTCCTGATGGCCACCCCGATTATCGCGGGGGCGGGCCTGCTGGAAAGCCGAAAGCTGATGGCATCAGGAATACATGCCTCGCTCGTGCTGGGATTCGCCGCATCCGCCGTCTTTGGCATCGCGGCGATTGCCGGACTTATCCGCTTTGTCCGCACCCGGACGTACAGCGTCTTTGCCTGGTATCGCCTGGCTCTCGCCGCCGTCGTGCTCCTCGCGATATTGGTCTGACGTGGACGCTTCGGCATCGGCGGGCGAGGCTGCGGGGCGCCGGATTTCCCGCGCTCACGAGCGAAGCCGGGCCTTCAAGGCGGGTGTGGCGCTCGCGGTCGCCAATACGATCATCGGAGCGGGACAGCCCGCTCTCACCCGATGGGGAGCCGTCAATCTCGACCCGCTCCTCTTCTGCACCGGCGCGGTTGTGATAGCCGCGGTCTGCAGCATCTCGCTGCTCCAGATGCGCGGAGAGCTGAAGCTTCTTTTCGATCGCCGCTTCAGGCTGCGGCTGGCGGCGATGTCGGCGGTCGGGACGATCGCGACCAGCCTGCTCGTTACGTTCGGGATGACCCGGATTAACGCGATTGCCGCGACCATATTGCTGCAGACCGAACCGGTTTATTCGCTGCTGCTCGCGGTTGTTGTGGTCAAGGAACGGCCATCGGGGCGGCAACTGCTCGCCACGGCGACGATTTTAGTCGGCATCGCCTCGGTGTTTGGCGCGGGAGGAACTTTTTCGCCGATGTGGGCGGCGACGATGGTACTGATAACTCCGCTGTTCTGGCAGAGCTCGCACGTGATGGGGCTCAGGCTGATGCCGCCGCTTTCGCCGTTGACGGTGACGGCGGGCCGGATGGTCTACGCCGCTCTCGGCCTTGGCCTCCTGTTGATTCTGACCCGTCCGGGGACATTGCCGCAGGCGGCCGGTCCGCAGGCGATGGCGGTGATCGCGGTTACCGGGTTTTTCATCTACTTCCTGAGCGCCCTTACCTGGTACGGCGCGATAAGCCGGTTGTCATTGGCGTGGACCACGGCGCTGGTCGTACCGGCGATACCGCTGCTTTCGATTCTTTTCGCGATCGTCTTTCTGGGCGAGCATGCGACCAGCCGCGAGATCCTTGGCGTGCTTATCGCGATCGCTGGAGTTCTTGCGCTGGTACTCGGATCCGACGCTCACCGAAAACATCCCGATCCCGAAGCGGCGGAGGCAATCCATCAACCGCTTGCGTGAGAACGCAACCCTTGCAAGGTAAATTTTCCAATTGACTATGGTGGCCGCGACGAATTAAGTCAGCGGATTAGCACCCAAACGCCGGCGGTTCGCCGCCGCATCCAAACCAGACGAGGAAACCAATCATGGCCCGACTCGTGAGGCACGACGCCAACGCTCCATACGAAATTCCCGAAGGGACGGAGCTGCCCGTTTACATCTGCGCTTGCGGCCTTTCGAAGAACAAGCCGTTCTGCGACGGTACCCACAAGAAAACGCGGGACGAGAACGCGGAAGATACCTACGTCTACGACGACGCCGGGCGCGCCCGCGTCATCAAGCAGTACTAGGCTGTGAGTCCGGGGCGGGACGACCCGCCCCGGACCGAATCGAAGTCAAAGACCGCGCCGGCCGCGCGTCAGTGCATCTCGACGCCGCCGCAGATGTTCAGCGCCTGCCCGGTCATGTAGCCTCCGTCGTCGGACGCGAGAAACGCGACCACGTTGGCCACATCGTCGCCGGTTTCCATCCGGCCCATCGGCACCTGGTCCACAAATGTCTTGATCACCTGCTCGCGGTTAAGATTGCGGGTGACGCCGACCATATTGATGAGACCTTCGAGGAGCTGGGTTTCCACGAAGCCGGGGCATACCGCATTGACCGTGATGCCGAACTGTCCCAGTTCGAGCGCCAGGCTGCGGGTTAATCCGATGACGCCGTGCTTGGCGGCGCAATAGGCGGCCATGCCGGGACCGCCGCGCTTGCCGGCAATCGAGGCGGTATTGATGATTCTGCCGCCGCGGCCGCCCGCGATGATCCTGGGAGCAACGTGCTTCGCGCACAAAAACGCGCCCGTCAGGTTCATCGCGACCGTTCGGTTCCACGAATCGAGGGTCTGCTGAACGACGGGTCCGCCGCCAACGCCGCCGCCGGCGTTGTTGCACAGGATGTCGATACGGCCGAATTCCTTCATCGCCGCCTCCGTCATCCGGGCGACTTCGCCTTCGTCGGTCACATCGACCTTGACGGCGATTGCGCGCCGTCCGAGGTCGCGGATGGTGGCGGCTACGCGCTCGAGTTCCTCCATCTGTCCGAACCTGGCATCTGGATATTCCGAGATCGAGCGGCAGAAATCGGCAGCCACGATATGCGCGCCCTCGCGCGCAAGCCGCATCGCGATCGCGCGTCCGATCCCGCGATCGCGCGCGCACCCGGTCACAATTGCCACCTTGTCTTGCAATCTCATCATTATTGCTCCTGCCGGTTCGATTCCCGCCGCTGACGGAGCGATGCGCCGCCAGAATCTCGCACAGCGATGCCGGCGCCGGTATGTTAATCGGTGCCGCGGTCGCTTGGAAATGAATAACAGGCTGGAGAGCGCAAGACAGGACGACGAGACCGAACCGCCCGTTGCGGTCGCGACATCATCGGCAGCACCGCCGGACACAACCGACTCCGCGATCGCGAGGCTCGCGGCGCCGCGCTTTGCCGTGCCGATCCTGATTGCGCTCGGCGCGGTGCTGTTTCTCTCCAACCTGGGCGGATACCCCCTTTATACCAAGGGGGAGCCCCGCGAGGCGGTAACGGTGCTGGGGATGCTGCATGGGGCGGGAATCCTCCTGCCCCTGCGCGCCGGAGTCGAAATTCCATCGAAGCCGCTGTTGATGCACTGGATGGCGGCGGCGGTTTGCTGGGCCTTGGGCGGCGTGACGGAATTTTCCGTGCGGTTGCCTTCCGCGATACTCGCGATCGCGGGCATGCTGGTCTGCTACTTCTACGGGCGAAAATTGTTCGATGAGGCCGCAGCGCTTCTGGCGGCTGTTTTTCTCGGCACGACTTTTCAGTATCTGCAGGCCGGAACGGGAGCGCGCGTCGATATGACGCTGACGTTCTTTCTGGAAGTGGCTTTCTTCGAATTCATCTCCATCGCAGAGGGCCTCACGGAGCGCCGGCTCCTGCTTTATGCCGCCATCGCCCTCGCGATCCTGGCCAAAGGCCCGGTCGGACTGGCCCTGCCGGTCATCGTGGCTGTCGTCTGGATGGTTCTCTATCGTCGATGGAGTTTGATCGGCGAACTCGACCTGTTTCGCGGCGCCGCGATCGTCGCAGTTCTGGGCGGGGGATGGTACGTGGCGGCGGCTTATATCGGCGGGATGGAGTTCGTGCGCAAGCAGATCTTCGCCGAGAATTTCCAGCGCTTCATCGGCGGTCCCGGCTTCCACGAAGGCCACGCCCATCCGTTTTATTACCTCGAGTTCGCTCTGGTCGGCGGATATCTGCCGTGGAGTTTCCTTTTGCCCGTGCCAGTCATTCAGGCCATTCGCCGCCGCCTGAAGCTCAATTCCAGGCTCGCGTATTTGTTCATCTGGGCGGGTGTGGTGCTCGCCTTTTACAGTATCGCGGAGAGCAAACGCGGAGTTTATCTGCTTGGCCTGTATCCGGCGCTCGCGACGATTCTTGCGGTTTATATCGAGGATGCGATCCGAGAAGGGGGCGCCGCGATCGCGCGCTACCTCGCTTATCTGACCACGCTGGCAGGCATCGCGATGCTGCTGGCGGGAATCGCGGCGCTGGTCGCGATCGCGGTCATTATCGTGTCGCCGGCGACGATGCGTGATTTCTTTGCGTTCTGGGGAATCACTGCGGCGGGGTTCGTTCCAGCGCTCAGCTCTCAAATTGCCGATCGATGGATTCTTGCCGCCCTGCTGCCGATGGGGTTCGAAATTCTGGGCGTGATCGCGCTGCGCTCGCGGTCGGCGATGAGCCGGCTGATTGCACTGATCACCGCCGCTACCGCGGCAGGAGCGTTGGCGGCGAACTTCGTCGTAGTTCCCGCTATCGCCACGACGCTCTCGCTGAGAACCTTCGCGCTCGAGATGGTGAACATGGTCGGTTCCAACCGGGTCGGATATCTCGGCGCGCTCGACTACGACGTCGCGTTCTACAGCGCAAAGGTAATCCCGATCGTCCATCTGACCGATCCCGATCTGCCCGACTACCTGATTTGCTGGCAGACCATATACCGGCGCCTGCCCGAGGAGCAGAAGGCGCGCTTCGCGGTCGCACTGACCAGCAACCCGACGGAGCTGGATGGGAGCGGAGCGATGGTGCTGCTCAGGCGCACTACGCTTCCGCAGCCTGATTCGAACTCTCTGAAAGTACGATTCGATCCCGAAACGGAAAGCTACGACGCGCGCGAGCGGCGCAGGCTGGAGACCGCCTTTACCAGCCTCGGCAACACGTCGGCGGAGCCTCCGCCCAGGCTGAAGTCGCAAACGCGCGTGATTTCGGACTCGTAGAGATTTACCTCTATCATTACTCCGCCCCGCTGCTTTACTTCCAGCGCGAATCCGGCCGCCGGGTAAACCGTGGCGGAGGTGCCGGCCACGATGACCAGATCGGCTTTGGCGGCGTGCGTGGCGCAGAGATGCAACACATCGGAGGGAATTGGCTCGCCGAATGACACTGTATCGCTCTTGAGAATCCCGCCGCATTCGGGGCATCGCGGCGGCAACACACTGAAGTCCACCTGCTCGCGCCGAAAACGCAGGTTGCAGTCCAGGCATCGGATCAGCTTCCAATTGCCGTGAATCTCGGCGAGGGACTTCTGTCCCGCCTGCCGATGCAGGTCATCGACGTTCTGCGTAATCACAAAGCGGAGCACGCCGATCGATTCCAGTTCGGCGAGCGCGAAGTGGCCTGGGTTCGGCTTTGCCTCGGTCAGCGGCTTGTAGAATTCGTCATTGCGCGTGCTCAGGCGCTCCTCCCAGGCTTTTTTGGGATTCGCCATAAAGCGCTGAAACTGGTTCATCGGGGGCTCGCCGTACTTGGTCCAGAGGCCGCCGGGACCACGAAACGGAGGGATGCCGCTTTCGACCGACATGCCCGCGCCGGTCAGGGCGATCGGATAGCCGGCATCGAGGATGGCTTCGGCCGCGCTCTGAATCTCTTCATCCGTTGCTTTTCTGGGTGTCTCGCTGCTCATGCGAATATCCCCGCATCGCGGAAACGGGACGGCCACGCCCCATTCCATCAGCCTATCGCACAAGCAATCGAATGCGGCAAGCTCATCCAATCTGAGAGCAGACGTGGACGATGAGATTGGCGGGGTAATGCGGATTCGCCATCGAGGCAGCGGGGTTCGGGAGGTCGTCGCGGTCTTCGGGACGACAGCCGAACAAGCCACCGCCAACGTCCTCAAAGAAGGGGCCGAGTCGCCCAGATTGCCGCGCAGCGGCGAAGTTACTATCGAAGCGGATAGCCGCCTCATTGGAAAGCGAGAGGTTCATCTTGTGTGATTGATTGACGACGAGAGCCCGCAAGCGATAGTCAGCCGATATGGATCAAGCGCTGGAGGTTGTTCATGCGAGCACGCCGCAGCAGATGGCGCAGGCGTGGACGATTCGCCGCCGGGTGTTTATCGAGGAGCAGCACGTACCTGAAGAGATCGAACTCGACGAGGATGACGCGCGCGCCTTTCATGCGCTGGCCCGGCTTGGGACGCGCGCGGTCGGATGCGGCAGATTCGTCGCCCTCGGCGATGACGAGATAAAGATCGGCAGGATGGCGGTGCTGCGCGAGCTGCGCGGACGCGATATCGGACGCGCGATTCTCAATTTCCTGATGGACGAGGCGCGCCGTCAGGGTTTTCGGCGCGCCGTGCTGCACGCACAGTTGTCAGCGGAAGGGTTCTACCTGAAGCACGGCTTCGAGCCGAGGGGAGAGGTCTTCGAAGAAGCAGGCATCCCGCATCGGAAGATGGAACGGCCGCTGTAGCGGCGCCGTCGGCTCCGCCCGACGCGGCTCAGCGCGCGTGTTATCCAAGATCCGCGGCGAATTCTTCGATCGCTCTGGCCACCGCGTCGGGCTTCTCGAGAAGCACGTGATGGTGCGCGGCGGGGACGGTGATAAGGCGGACATGCCGATTGGCCTCGCGAGCCGATGCCGCCGCTTCCGCCGTCATGATCCTGCTCATCTCCGCGCGCAGCAGGAGCGTCGGCAGCCGGACCGCCCGGATCGCCTCCATCGCGTCGATTCCGTCGCCGCCGAAAAAGCTCTCGCGATCGAACTTGAGCGTCCATCGGCCTTCGTCGGTGATAGCCAGGCTCTTCTCCGCAATCGCGTTAAGCGTCGCGGACGGGATGTCGCCCTCGTTCGGCATCAGGCGAAAACGCTCCTTCGCGGTCTCGAGGTCGGGATAGGTCACGACCGGCAATGACTTGAGGCGTTGCAGAAAGCGGTCGCGGCGGCGGGTGGAAGTGATTGCCGCGTCGATTATTACGGCGGCGCGCGCCATGCGGCCGTGATGGGCGGCGAAGGCGAGCGTGGTCAGGCCGCCCATGCTGTGCCCCACCACGATCGGCTTTTCATCGCCGCGGGCGACGTGGCGGAGAAATGCCGCCAGGTCGCCCGCATAGTCGGCGGGCGTGTACGCCGCCGGTCGCACCCATTCGCTGTCGCCGTGGCCGCGCTGATCCAGCGCTATCAATCTGAACGCGCGCGGCATCTCGCGCGCGACCGGCTCCCACCACCATGCGTTGGCGGAATTGCCGTGCAGCAAAACCACCGTGGTGCTACCCGACGGGTTCCATTCGAGGTAGTGCAGACGCGGCGAAGAATCGACCAGATGGCTTGAAGGCTCGGTCATGGAAGCAGGGCGGTAAACTCCTTGAGCGCCGCTATCAATGCGACCGGATTGTCGAACATCACGTGATGGAAGGAATCGCCGATCTCCGCAAGCGAGCCCTTCGGCAGCGTCGCGACCATCCGGCGCGCCGCCTCAATGTCCAGAACGGGACTGCGGGTCACCTTGACGATTAGCGCCGGACACTCGATCTGCGACAACTGATCCCACACCTGCAGCGGTTCGCGTATCAGTGTGCGGCGATCCAGCTTGTGTGTCCAGCTACCGTCTTCGAGCTTGCGGTAAGTGTGGCGGGCGATGTGGCTCAGGATTTCCTTGCGCGCAAGCGTCTCGCGCGGCAGGACCTTGAAGCTTGCCACCGCCTCTTCCAGAGATTCGAAGCGCCGCGGAGGTTTGACGGCGTAAGTTCGCAGAAACTCGACCGCGCGTTCCGAATAGTCGGGCGGCGTGTCGATCGCGATCATGGCGCGCAGCCTGGCGCTGTTGCGCGACGCATAGACCAGGACGTTGTGCGCCCCCATCGAATGTCCGATGAGAACAGGAGCCCCAAATCCCCAGTTGTTGATTATCTGCTCGAGGTCGGAGACGTAGTCGAGCGAGCTGTATTGCCATTCCTTCGGCCACTGGCTTTCGCCATGGCCTCGCTGGTCGAGCGCAAGCACGTGGAAGTCGTCAACAAAGGCCGGCGCGATGAAGTCCCACCAATGCGCATGCGCCGAGCCGCCGTGAATGAAAAGCATCGGGGGTTTCCCCGCCCCCCCGTAGTCGAGACAGTTGAGGACCAGTCCGTTGGCACGAAATCGAAGCTGCTTCATTTCCCCGCGTTCTTCCCCCTGATACCGGCAATTCCGCCTATCAATGGCCTATGCCCCGGCGCCTTTGCAACCCGCGCCGTTCATGTCACGATTTGATACACCGATGGTGCCTTGCATGCTTGCCGTTCGCCGGCGTTCAGGATTTTTTCGCAGCCGCGCCGGCTCCGCTATTGTAGCCGTTCTTTCAGTCCTTTTGTTGGCGACTCGAAGCGCAATGGCCCAGGACAATTCCGCGAAGGCCCGGGCGCTGGTGAACTCCGCAATCCAGATGACCGACAGCAAGGAGGCGGTGAAGCTGCTCTGGCAGGCAACCGACCTCGACCCGACGCTGGAAGACCCCTACGTCTATCTCGGCGTCTATTACAACTCGCGCTCCGATTTCGACGGGATGATCAAGGTTTACCAGAAGCTGATCAAATATCGTCCCAACGAAGTCAGCGCTTACCTGAATATCGGCGAGGCGTACATGTCTTTCAGCCCGCCCCGCACCCAGGAAGCGCTTGGCTATTACAAGAAAGCATACGCGCTCGATCCCAAAAACTCCTGGACCGCGCTCAGGATCGGGCAAATCCTCGCCCAGCAGGGTAACCGCGACGAGTCGGTGAAATATCTGAAACAGGCGCTGGCAGACACCAGGAATCCGTCGGCATCTTCAGAAGCGGAGAAGATGCTGCGCCAGATGGGCATGCTGTAAGGCTGTCGCTAGGGAGGCGGCGGGGCGTCGCGCTGCGGCATCTCCCGGCCTTCCCGCGAATTGCGCCGCGTTGCGTAGGGCAGGAACTCGCGATCGAACTTTTCCTGCTGCTCCGGCGTGAGCGTGGCGCGAATCTGCTGGAGAGCCTGCGCAAATGCCTGGCGGCGCGCGCGCCGATAGTCCTGCTGGAACTGAATAATCTTTACGCGAGTGTCCGCCATGATGTCGCGTATCTGGACCATCTGCGCCTGGCTCAGGCGAAGTTCACGCTCCATCCGAAGCACCATCGGTTCCCCCGGCACGCGCAGAATCCGGTACCGGTACGCGAGCGAACTGGCGGTAAACCCGATTAGCAGCGAAGCAACCACTGCCAGAACGAGGGTCGAAGTGTTGAACCTATCCGGCAAGGTCTTCGCTCTGAGGGTTCAGGTCCGAACCGAACATCAGCGTCGCGATCGGATCGGTGCTCAGTTCCTCGCTCAGCGTCCCGACAGGAGCGGTTACGGAAAGATAGGCCGCTACTGAGGCGGCGATCAGAGCCGCCGCCGCGGCGCTCACTGCAAGCCGCCCTCTCCTCCTGACACTGGCGCGCATCATCGCCGCGGGACGGCGGGCGGCGGGAGAATCAGCCGGTTCGGGCCGGTCAGCGGCCGGACGGCGAGGCGGCTCGACGGCGGACTGCAGCACCGGCGCGCTCATCGCAAAGGTCCGAAAGGCACGATCGCACTTTGGACAGGCGGCCAGATGGGCGGTCAGAGCGGCGCGACGATCGGGCGCAAGCTCGCGCCGCCAAAAGGCGGCGAATTCCTGTCTGGCTTCAAAGCAATCCATGATCGTTCTTCTATCGGTCACTCCGCTCGGCCGATCTCAGCCGCTCGGCATACTTTCGCAACGCCTGGCGCGCCCTGAAAGCCCTGATCTTAACTTTCGCCTCGCTCCAGCCCATTATTCCGGCTATCTCGCTCACGTTCAGGCCCTCGCTGTCCTTCAGAATCAGCACGGTCCGGTCTTCCGGCTTGAGCGTGTCGAGCAGGCAATGCGCTACGTCGTGCGCCTCGCGCATTTCTTCCGCGGCGGCGACGATCTCTTCCGGCGTCGCATCGTTGACCAGATGCATCCATTGGACTTCTGGCGCCGTGAAGTCCGCGATCAACTCCTCCGGGCGCCTGCGCCTGCGTCTCAACTCGTCATAGCACAGGTTGGTCGCAATCGCGCGGAGCCATCCTGTGAACGGCATCTCCCGCCGGTAGCTGGCCAATGCCGTGTATGCGCGGATGAAGCATTCCTGCGCAAGATCGCGCGCAATCTCCGGGTCCGAAAAGAAGCGCTGACAAAGCCGTTCAACGTACGAACGATGGCGCCCAGCCAGCTCCGAAAAAGAGGCCGTCTGACCGCCCAGAATTTCGGCTATCAGCTCCTCGTCGGTTCGAACCGCCAATCTCCAACCGGTCTTTCTGCTCGCGGCGACGCCCAGCATGGTTGTCCTCTTGATAATACGAACGCCCCGCAAAGCGGTTACGCGATTATGGACGGCCGGCAAACGCCCCAACCATCGAGGCTATTCGGGCTCGTTCTTCGGCGGAGGACCAAGCCCCGCCCGCGCCAGATCGCCGGGCGTGTCCAGGTCCAGGGTGACGCCCGGATCTTCGACGTCAACGTATGCGACCCGAGCCGGGTCCGCATTGACAACCCATCGCGCCCCCTGCTCTTCGGGCGCATCCAGCAGCTCGCCAAAGACTTCCTTCGCGAAGAGGACCGGATGCCCCCTGCGGCCGGCATAGCGCGCTATCACGATCGGATATCGCCGCGATGCGAACTCATCGGCAACCGCCTGGAAGGTCGAAGCGAGGACCAGGGGATGATCAGCCAGATGGACAATCACCGCGGCCGCATCGGCATCGATCGCCCTGAGAGTGCATTTCAGCGACGAAAGCTGGCCCCGCTCAAAGCCGGGATTGTGAACTGTCTTCACCCGATGGTCGGAGGGAATCTCGGCCCGTACGCGTTCTCGATGCGCGCCGGTGACGACGATCACATCGCGCACAACTTCGAGCATCGTGCGCAACGTTCGCCGGAGAAACGTTTCGCTATCGATCTTGAGGAGCGGCTTGGGAAATCCCATCCGGCGCGATTCGCCCGCCGCCAGCAGAACCCCTTCGATTGGGAGCCGCGCCATGACGGCCGCTCGTCAAGCGGAGGGTTTGAGGCGGCCCAGCTTAACGCCCAGGTTGGCCGCATCGCGCGCGCCCGATCGCCGCTCACGCACAATTTCCGCGATTATCGAGACCGCGATCTCTTCGGGAGTCTCCGCCGCGATATCCATCCCGAGCGGAGCGTGCACCTGGTCGAGCAGCTCGCGCGCGATGCCGGCTTCTTCGAGCCTGTCCAGCGTCGCCTTCACCCGCCGGCGCGATCCGATCATCCCGATAAAGGCTCCGCGCGAATGCCGCAGCGCGGTACGCACCACCTCTTCGTCGAAGGAATGGCCGCGGGTCACGGAGACCAGGTAGCAATGGCGGTCGAGCGCCAGGCTTTCGATCGCCGCGGCAAAGGGCCGTACCATTATCTGATCGGCGGATGGGAACCGTTCGCGATTGGCGAACGACGCGCGGTCATCGATCACCGTCACATGAAATCCCAGCATCGATCCAAGCGCGGCGAGCGGCTGCGCAATATGGCCGGCTCCCGCGATCACGAGGCGTTGCGCTCCCGAGACCGGATCCAGAAACATCCGCGGCGCATCCCCTTCGACACGAGTAACAGGATTTACGCCGCCGGTGTCGCTGATTTCGATCAAAGCCGGCACGCCATCCATGGTGCGCGCCACCAATTGGACCATCGCGCGCCGCGGAATCTCCAGAGCCGGCGCGAGGCGGCTTTCGCCGTCGGACGAATCGACGATCGATTTTGCGCCAACGGGATCATCCTGGCGCGGGCTGTGCACAAGGGTCAGCAGCGAAGCGGGCTGGCTGCGCTCGGCGGCGGAAGCAAGCCGCCTTGCAATATCGAGATCGCTGCCGGGCGCCCATATCGCGACGAACACATCCATGATGCCGCCGCAGGTGCCGATTTGCTGTTGGTCGAAGTCGCCGGTGAGATCCACTTCGGTCATGCGGGCGCCCTGCCCTTCATCGAGCAACAGCCGCGCCTTGCGAAAGACCTCGGCCTCGCCGCATCCTCCGCCGATAGTTCCGAACTGGCCGTCGTCGCGAACAATCATCTTCGCGCCGACTTCCCTGGGCGTGGAACCGCGTACGTTCACCACGGTGGCGAGGGCGAACTTCCTGCCGCTTTCAAGGGTGCGGACGGCTTCGGGCCAAATCTGATCGGGTCCCATCATGCTTCTGATTTAACCGTATCAGAAAAGTCCCGCTCCGGTTACATGCCCAGGCGTCCGAGGATCGCGTTGGCCTTGACCAGGTTTTCCTCCGCTTGATCGTAGGCGCCGGCGGCCATCGCCTTCTCGGCGCTGGCATCCAGCTCCAGCGCCTGATGCAGTTGCGCGCGCACGGCGGGATCGGTCGGGCCTTCGTCGGAAAGATGGGCGAGCTTGAGCGATACTTGGCGTTCGAGGCTGCGAAGCTCAGGCGACGGTTGCCTCTTCAGGTCAGCCGCGAAACTCGTCGCGGCTATCGCGGCGATGCCGGCCGCAATCGCAAGCATCCTCAGCGGACCGCGCATCGTTCAACCTCCGATCGCGTCGGCCAGCACGCTGGCCGGATGATCCCTCGGGTCCACCCGATCGTAAACGCGCGCGATACGCCCCTGCTCGTCGATAAGGAAGCTGACCCGGTTCGGCCACTTCGCCTTCGCGTCGCCGCACGCGCCGTAGGCAAGCGCCACGGTGCGGTCGAGGTCGCTAAGCAGCGGGAACTTGAAATCGTTCTTGCGGGCGAAGGCGGCGTTGGCTTCGACGCTGTCGAAGCTCACTCCGAGGATCTGGATCTTGTTTTCGTCAAAATAGTTCTGTTGGTCGCGGAACCCGCGGCCTTCGATGGTTCAGCCAGGGGTATCGGCCGCGGGATAGAACCATAGCAGCACCTTTTTGCCGCGCAGATCCTTGAGCGAGATGGTTGTTCCGTCGTGGGCCGCCAGAGAGAAATCTGGCGCGAGGTCTCCTTGCTTGACCATTGTGCACCTCCGCCGAGCGGTCGTCGGCCGCTCGATTCAGTTAAGCATCGCGCGCAATCGCGCGAGCATCGAAAGACATCCCTGTTCGCCGGGCTGAATTTCCAGCGCCCGCTCGAGCTCGCCGATAGCCGCGGTGATCATTCCCTTCGCCGCGTAAACGCGCCCAAGGTTCATGAAAGGAAAGTGGCGCGGTTCGTAGCGCGGCGCGTGCTTGGCTTTTTCAAGCCAGGGAATCGCGCCGTCGAGGTCTCCTTTCGCGATCAGATATGCTCCTATGTCGTTGTAAGGATTACCATAGGACGGGTCGACTTCGATCGCCCGCCGGCATTCCGCAATCGCGTCATCGATTCGCCCCATCCCTTCGTAAGCCCATCCGCGAAACGTATACGCCTCGGCGGTGGGGAAGATTTCGATCGATTTGGTGTAGAGCTCGATCGCGCCGGCAAGGTCGTTGCCCATGTGCCGCTGATAACCGGCATTCCACAGTTCCAGCGCGCGCTTCTTTCGTTCGTCCTCGCTCACATTTGCAACTGGTAACCACGCCCGGCCGACAAATCAATCGCTCTGATTCTACGCTCGGCATCGTCCATTTACGCGCGCCTGTGCGCGTCAGGCCGGGTTAGTTCCCGTCGCGGCGCATCCTCGATGCCACAAAGCGCTATCGCTGCGGCGCGAAAAAGTTTTCGTGGTTGGCGTAATCGAAATGAAAGATACTCCGAAGCAGGACCATGCCTGTGCAGACCCGCGGAACTCGATTTGCCCTGCAGGACAGGCGAGTTCGCATCCGTTCGGCGCTTTCGCGGCTAATCGCCACCGCTCTCCTTTCGCTTCTTGCGGGATGCGCGCCCGCGGCCCTCACTTCCGCGCGAAGCAAGTTGAAAGCGGGAGACTACATGGGAGCGCATCGCGATCTGACCGCGCTCGCGGCGCATCCGGAGAAGCTAAGTCCCGCACAACTCCGCGAGGTGAAGGACGACCTGTGCGTCACCGACTTCACCATCGGTCGTCCTTCATTCTCGCTTGCGGAGCAGCGCCGCGTATGCGCCGAAGCGGCTGAGCAGCCCGGAAGCCAGAGCGCGGCCATCCTTTCGCGCATCGACTCTTCGATCGAACAATCCGACGACGATCGCGTCGAAGCCGCGATCGCATCGGACGACCTCGCGGCGGCTGAAGCCGCGATCGAAGACTACGAGGAATTGCCCGACGCCGACGAGGCGCAGGTCCGGCGATGGTCGAGCAGGCTCTGGCGGATGGTTGAGCAGAGGGAGGCGCGCGCTCCCTCCCGAAAAACGGTCCTGAACGGCGCCGTCGCCGCGCTGAAACGGGAGAATCCCGACGCTCGCAGGATGAGCGAGGCGGCGTTCAAACGATGGGTGATCGAGACGGCGACTTTCGACGGAAACTCGATGGCGCACGCGCCGCATCTCGAGCACGGCAGGCTCAAGCTCGACCTCCCTCAGCCCGCGCTCGCGTCGGCGGCGCTGAACCTGGATCGACTCGCGCAGATCAACGATGCGGTCGTGGCGCGATGCGGCTGCGACGCGAAGACGGAAGTTGGATTGGGCGCCAATGACCTGCCCGCTTACGTGGTGCGGCTGGACCCGGAAATCCGGCACTCCGAAGTTCTGATTCTGCTGAGCGGCGCGAGGATCGGATCGCGCGCTTCGCTGCGCTAGCCGCCGCTCGCGTTTTCAGTGCAACCGCTGCGAGCGAGGCTCCGGCATTTCACTTAACGCCTCCGAAAGCATCGCTGCCATCTCGCGAAACGCGCCTTCGTCAAGCCGCATCGTGGTATAGCCGACGGTAAGATGAACCGCGCCGCAGTCGCATACATCGACGGAAAACGATGGACGAGCGGCCAACCTGCGTCGCCGGCAACCACTGCTCTCGATCATACGCGCCTCCGAAAAGCGGTTTAGAAAAACCAGCTATTCTCCGAAGATGGGCCGAACAGAGCGCCCACGTAGCGTTCCAATTCGATGTTGAACTTCATGATTACCCGGTCGGAGTTTGGCGTCAGGCCAGACCCGGGACCGACGCTGTACTCGATGCCGTTGGGAAGCGCGCCCCACAGGACCGGAAAGATGTAGTGCTGCTGGTCCCGCAGTGGATCCGTATCGTCGATAAGGCCGCATCCGCCGTAAAATTCCACGCCCGGCGACAAATACTTGAGCCATCGGTAATAGACGGCGTTGCGGTAGCCGAACTCGAAGCCCTGGTTGCGCCCCGCGCCGGAGAGCACCTTCTCGAAGACCGGGTTGGCAACCAGCGAGAGGCGGCCGAAGTCCTTCTCCATAATGGGGCGAAGCTCGAGTTCGAGGTTCGCATCGTCGAACTGCGGTGACTTGTGCCATTCCAGCTCGAGGTACCATCCGAGGTTCACCGGCAGAGTTTCTTCGTCGAAGAGCCTCCCGCGCAGCCGATATTTCGAGCCCGAATACCAAAGGCCCTGGCCGCGCGGCAGCGCCAGATTCAGATAGGCCGCGGCTTCGATCCGGTCGGTAAGCCCGTACGTCAGTTCGTACGCGTTAAACCAGGTGCTCTGACTGGGAAATTGGGCGCCGGTGCCAGCGTCGGGAGTGCTGTGGCCGTTTGCCACCACCGCGTTGAGCGTCTCGAGTTCGACAACCCCGCGCTGCTCGGTCGCGTACGGATAGACTTCAAATTCCCAGGGATCGATCTGCGCGTACGCGGATCCCGCGACGGCGGCACAGGCCGCAATCACCCCCGGCATCATCAACAACCAAGAGATACGTCGTCCAATCATCGACCTGACTCATCGGCCGCCAGCTCCGCCGCAATCCATCGTTGAAGCCGATCGCGATCGGCCGGTCCAAGCCGCGAGGACGGATGCATCGCGCGGTACGGCCATGGCGGCATCGCCTCCCCGCGCAACGCGCGATCCATCCACTTCAGTTTTCGCGCGCGCGTCGCGGGAAAATAATCGCTCCATTGCGAGAAATTGATTTGCCTTCGTCCGGCGTTGACGTCATGAGCCACCAGCCACGAGAGCGGCGCGATCCTGGTGTACCAGGGCCATTGCGTCTGGTTGGAATGGCAGTCGTAACAGGAGCGCCGCAGGGTCTGCTCAACCTCCGGCGGCGCCGCGACATCTCCCCGGGACGGCGGGTTCGCGATTCGCACCGGCACCAACTGCATCGCGAGAATCCCAACGACCAGCCCGGCCGCAATCGCAAACTTGTAACTGCGAGGCACGACTTTCAGGCTACCGGGCGACGATGTTTCCCACGGGCACGTCCTGATGGAAATCGTCGTAAAAGTCGTAGTCACCGGGACTCAGCTCGGGGAGACGAACGGTAATCGTCTCGCCTGGAGAGACCACCTTTTCGCGATTCAGCTTGAAGCTCTCGAACTCGATGGTTTCATCGCTCGCGTTGATGACCTTGATGCTGAGCTTCTGCCCGGCTGGCACGGTCAGGCTGCTGGGGGTGAACTGATGGTTCTGAAAGCGAATCTCGACGGGCTCGACCGCGAGTGCGCGGACCGAGGAGCAATCGAACAGCATCGCAAACGAGACAGCAGCGGCAAGGATGAAGAGCTTTGAGCGAGACACGATGGGCGGCCCTCGGATGATATTGAGAATGATTCTCAATATCCTGAAAGCCGCGAACCTTGTCAACCCCCTTCCCCGCCGGGATTCAGTTCAACCCCGATTCGCTCTTTTTATCGAAACGCGAGAATTGCGCCCATCCAATGGATTGGTAGCGTGTGTGCGCGCGCCCGTCGCGAAGTTCGAAAATGCCGGACAGGGTCCTTGCGCGAACGTCTCGATGCGGCGCGTCCTGGCGGGCTCCGGCAGTTCCATCCCGCTTGCGTCCAATGGGATTATCGAACCGGGCCGGTCATTCACCCTGAACGACCATTTGCATCGCATGCACGTGTAGCGGTACGGCTGCGGCGCGCGCCATCCCGATTTGGGCAAAGTCTCGATGACGAAGTTGTGGCGAGTCTCGCGCGCCGGAAACCCGTTGCCGAAGTTCCTGAGATGCGCCGCGTAAGAGACGCTAGCCGCCCGGCTCCTGCGCTCACGCCAGAACTCCTGGATGCGAGTCACCGTGGCCGCAAGCGAGACGGCTATAGGCCCGATCGATGCTCCAGGTTTTCCGTAGGCTTCCATCGCGGATCTCCCTGGATCCGACAACAGCAAGCAGCGCGCCGAATGCTGGATCGCGTTCGCGGACTTCGCCGCAGGGCCGGTTCATGCGGCAGCAGACCGCAATAAGGCGAACAAGAACGGGGATTTAATTCGATCGCCGCGCCATGGACAGAGCCTTATGGCCGCTTGTGCGCGCGGCGCGGGAGGGCGATCTCTCGATGCAAAATGAAGCGCGAGCATTCAAAATGAAATGCTCGCGCTCGCCTTCATTCATCGACCGGCATCGGTTCAATCTTCAGGGAATCGAACAGCTTGCGGTCGCGGTTCAGCTCCGGGTTGGCGGTGGTCAGAAGCTTGTTTCCGACAAAGATCGAGTTGGCGCCCGCGAGATAGCAGAGCGCCTGGGCCTCGTCGGTGAGGCTTTCGCGGCCCGCCGACAGCCGCACCATCGAAAGCGGCATCGTAATTCGGGCGGCCGCGATGGTTCGAACCAGCTCGAAGACTTCGGGGCGTTCGCAGGCGCCCAGCGGCGTGCCCCGAGTCCGCGCCAGCAGATTGATGGGAACGCTTTCGGGATGCGCAGGAAGCGTGGCCAGGGTGTGGATCATTCCGATCCGGTCCTCGCGCGCCTCGCCCATCCCGACAATTCCCCCGCAGCACACCTTGATGCCGGCGTTACGGACATTCGCGAGCGTATCGAGCCTGTCCTGATAGGTTCGCGTGGTTACGACCTTGCCGTAGTACTCCTCGGAAGTGTCGATATTGTGATTGTAGAAATCGAGGCCCGCGGCTTTCAGGCGCCGGCTCTGCTCAGCCGTCAGCATCCCGAGCGTCGCGCAGGTCTCGAGCCCCAATCGCCGCACACCTTCGACCATGGCGCACACCTTTTCAAGGTCGCTGTCGCGCGGATTGCGCCAGGCGGCGGCCATGCAGTAACGCGTGGCGCCGTTGGCCTTGGCGCGGGCCGCTTGAGCCAGCACGGCATCAAGAGGCATCAGCTTTTCCGACTTGACGCCGGAGTCGAAGTGCGCGCTCTGCGCGCAATAGCCGCAATCTTCGGGGCATCCACCGGTCTTGATCGAGAGCAGAGTGGACAGTTGAACCTGGTTCGGCTTGAAATGCCGGCGATGAACCGTCTGCGCGAGATAGATCAGATCGGACAATGGCATCTCGAACAGCGCCGCGATTTCGGCCCGCGCCCAATCGTGGCGCGGCCTGGCCTCATCGGCCGGAAAGACACATTCCGCCATCGCAAAATACTCCTTTGCAGGCTGCTCTCTATATGACTAGTAGTGATTCAGGCGGGCCAGCTTGTCGGCGTGAAAATTCGCGTCGCCAAACAACTCCTGCCCCACGCGCACCCGTTTCATGAACAGGCCGGCGTCGAATTCGTCGGTCATCCCGATTCCGCCGTGCATCTGGACGCCCTCCTGCACGGCCAGGGTGGCGACGCTCCCCGCCTTGGCCTTGGCCATCGAGACTACCGCCCCGGCGTTTTCGAAGGATTCGTCCAGGGTTTGCAGCGCCTTGAGCACGGCGGATCGCGCCAGTTCGAGCTCGCAGTAAAGATGGGCCGCGCGATGCTGCAGCGCTTGAAATTCGCCAATCAGTTTGCCGAATTGCTTGCGCTCCCGGAGATAGGTGACGGTCCGCGCGAATATTTCATCCGCCGCGCCGAGCAATTCAGCGGCGATGGCGGCGCGTCCGGCATTGAGAGCGCCTTCCAGGGTTTTCCATCCCTGGCCGGGCGTTCCAAGAATCGCATCGGCCGCAACCGCGACGTTGTCGAATTCGAGCCGCGCCGAATTGTGCGCATCGACCATCGAAGTGCGCTCGACCTTGAGTCCCTTTGCCTTCCCGTCGACCAAAAAGAGGGTCAATCCCCTTTCTTCGCCGGGGGACCCCGACGTGCGCACGCCGACGATGATCAAATCGGCCACGTGGCCGTCGATCACGAAGGTTTTTGCGCCGCTTAGAACAAACCCGTTTGCCTTGTTGGAGGCTTTGAGCGCCGTTTTTTCGGGGCGATGCTTCGCGGCCTCATCGATGGCGAGCGTGGCGATCAGGTCACCGGCTGCGATGCGGGGCAGAAAGGCCTTCTTCTGCGCTTCGCTCCCCGAGCGCACCAGCGCGGTCGCGGCCACCACCGACGTCGCGAGCAGAGGCGACGGCGTGAGCGTATGCCCGAGTTCTTCCATCACGACGCCGGCCTCTACATATCCGAGGCCAAGGCCATCGTAATCGGGCGGCACCAGAATTCCCGCCCATCCCATCTCGGCAAATTCCTTCCAGAGTTTGCGCGAAAAGCCGACGGAATCAGGCGTGTCGCGCAGTTGGCGCAGATGAGCGATGGGAGCGTTCTTGCTCAGAAAACTCCGCGCGTTGTCGCGGAGCATCGATTGTTCAGAGGTAAGTACAAGAGCCATCTTTGCAAAACCAATTTTTCGGCAAATTACGCGGGGCTATGCGCCCGGGAGATTAAGGATACGTTTGGCGATGATGTTGAGCTGAATCTCGCTGGTGCCGCCCTCGATCGAGTTGGCCTTCGATCGCAGCCATGACCGCACCGTGAAGCCGTCGCGCGAGCGCGGCCCCTCCCATTCGAGGGCCTCGGATCCGCCCGCCGCCACCATCAACTCCAACCGGCGCTTGTTCAATTCCGCGCCGTAGTATTTGAGCATCGAGGAGACCGCGGGATGCGCCTGTCCGGTCTTGAACAGGTCGCCGACTCGATCGAGCGTGAGCGCGAAGGCCCATGAATCGACCTCGAACGATGCGATCTGCGCCCGCAGCACAGGGTCCGCCAGTCTGCCATCCTCCGTCCCCACCGTATCGGCGGCGACTTCACCGAGCGAGCGATGCCGCCCGCCGGTCATCCCCATTCCACCGATCATCTCGCGCTCGTGAGTCAGCAGGAATTTCGCGATCTCCCATCCCTTGTTCAACTGGCCGACGAGATTTGCCTTGAGAACCTGCACATCCTCGAAGAACGTCTGGCAGAAGGGAGACTTGCCCGAGATCAGAGTGATAGGCGAAGTCGAGACGCCGGGGCTTTCCATGTCGAAGAGAACAAAGCTGATCCCCTCGTGCTTGGGCGCCTTCGGATCCGTCCGCACGAGGCAGAAGATCCAGTCAGCCTTGTCGGCATACGAGGTCCAGATTTTCGATCCGTTAACGACGAAGTAGTCGCCGCGATCCTCGGCGCGCGTCTGCAGAGAGGCGAGGTCGGAACCGGATCCAGGCTCCGAGTAACCCTGGCACCATCGAATTTCGCCGCGCGCGATCTTGGGCAGATGCTCGCGCTTTTGTTGCTCGTTGCCGTACTTCAGCAGCGCCGGCCCGAGCATCCAGATGCCGAAGCTGTCGAGCGGCGAGCGGCAGCCGAGCGCGCGCATCTCCTCGCGCAAAATCTTGGCTTCCTCGTGCGAAAGACCACCGCCGCCATACTGCCGGGGCCATTCGGGAACGGTCCAACCCTTCGCCGCCATCCGCTCCAGCCATACGCGCTGTGCCTCGGACTTGAAGACCCATTTGCGTCCGCCCCAGCAGGTGTCTTCCTCGCTCTCGGGCGGCTGGCGCATCTCGGCCGGGCAATTCGCCTCGAGCCATGCGCGGGTTTCCTTGCGAAAGGTTTCCAGATCGGCCATTTGTTCCGCTCTCTCCTGAAATCGAGTTTCGGACGCCACAGTTTGCCATGTCCTGCGCGGTTAATTCTACGGGAGACGAACGGCGGCTTTGACGTGCAAGGGCACTTGTTGGCTATATTCACGGCGGGAGAGAGACAGCGATGGAATTCGGAACCCTGATTTTTACCAAGCCCGAGCGCGCGATGCGCGATGTGCCGTATGCCGAGGAGCGCGGATTTTCGCACGCCTGGATTCCCGATTCTCACATGATCTGGGGCGACACCTACGCGTGCATGGCGCTTGCCGCAGTCAATTCCAAACGCATCAAGCTCGGCACCGGCGTGGCGATCTCGACCAATCGCATCCCGCCCGTGACCGTCCATGCGATCGCCACCATCAACCAGCTTGCACCCGGACGCACCATCCTTGGCTTCGGAACCGGACACACCGGGCGCAGGGTGATGGGACTGCCGCCCGTGAAGCAGGAAGTCTTCCGCGAAGAGGTGCGGGTCATCCACGATCTGCTTCGCGACGGCGAGGCCGACTACCGGACCGAAGGGATGGAGCGAAAGATCCGCTTTCTTCATCGCGACCTTCGGTTTATCAATCTCGACGACAAGATTCCCTTCTATGTAGCGGCCAACGGCCCGAAGACGCTGGCGCTTGCGGGCGAATTCGGCGACGGTGTCATCACGACCGGCATCACCACGCCAGAGCGGATGGCGACGGTTCGCAAGCATATCGAAGAAGGAGCGCGAAGGTCGGGACGGTCGGGCAAGGATCTGCCGGTGGTCTCGCTGACTCACGTCTGCGTTCTCAGGCCGGGCGAGGCGATCGATTCGCCGCGAGTGAAGGCGATGACGGGACCGTGGGTGATGGCTTCGCTGCACGCGATTGCGGCCGGCTATGCGCGCCCTACTTCGCTTGCGCCCGAGGTCAGCAAGGTTTACGACGAATACGCGGCGCACGTCGCGCGGATGCCCGAACGGGAGCGCTATCTCCATGTCCATCTCGGGCATTGCACGTTCGTAGCTCCCGAGGAGAGAAAATTCGTCACGGCGGAAACGATTCGCGCCACAACCATCGTTGGCGAGCGCGAAGCGGTGATCGATCAATTGCGCGCGCTGGATAAAGCGGGGCTGAGCCAGATTTTCCTGAATCCGCCGATGGACGGATTCAACGAGTGTCTTGACGACATCTCGCGCGAACTGATCGGCCGCGTGTAGCGCCCGACGCCGCCTAGAACGGGTAGTTGATGCCGGAGAAGATGGCGGCGCCTTCGCCGCCGTAGCCTATATCGACGAAACCGACCACGAAGGGATCCGCGATGCCGCGGAAGCCCACGCCGCCGACCGGATGAAGTTCGCTTACCGGATTGTAATTGAGGTTGTGCGCGACGCGCCCGGCTTCAGCGAAAGGCGCTACTTCCAGGGTGCCGTGGGTCCCGAACAGATTGGCGTCCCATACGCGAGTACGCATCTCGACGTTCGCCTCGACGAGGTTATTGTCGACGAAGCGGCCGGCGCCATAGCCGCGCAGCGTCTCCTGGTCGGTGAGGAGGCTTTCATCGCCGCCCAGCCGGGCCTGCGCCCAGAAAGGCATCTCGTTGCCGGCCGGTTCGTACTCCATGAACAGATGCCCCGCGAAGGTGATGCGCGGGTCCACCGTGAAATACTTGCGCAGCTCGTATCCGAAGCGGGTGTAAGAGGATGAGCTGCCGAGCGCGCGGTCGGCGACACTTCCGTAGATGCGATAGAGTCCGCCGCTTCTCGGAATATCCACGGAATCGCGGTTGTCGTATTGAACCATCAACTGCGTCAGCACTTCGCTGCCGCCGTTGACTCCCTTCTGATTGGGAAAGAGCTGGAAAATCGGAGGAAGCGAAGTAAAGGCGCCGTCGTAGATCCGCACCCATCGCGGCCGCTCCATCAACTGCACCTGCAGCTTATCGGTGATATTGAGCCCGAGCGATGCCATCCCGTAGAGCTGCTGCGTGGTGTAGTTGGTTTCGTTGCCCTGAGAGGAGTCATTTCCCACTCCGTAGAACCGGTCAGTGGGATCGCGCTCGAAAAAGAAGCGGCCTTCAAAAGAAAGCAGGTCCTGATGCGTTCGGCCGGTCTGATAATCGAGGTCCACGTGGCGGGCGATCTGCTGCGCGCCCCCGGCCGTCGCGTACCAATTCGTATCTTCCGAGGGATACGAGAGATAGCGAAACGTGCCACCCGCCCCAAGCGTGGTGTTCCAATTGACATCCGGCGCGAAGATGTCGCGAATCTGGTTGCGGGTATCGGTGAACAGAAAGACCGGCAGCACGCCTACCGTGGTGCCGCCATTCGGATCGGTCGCCACTTCGGGAACGGGGATGAACGGCCACGAGGCCGGATCCATCAGATCGTAGGCAGACGCGATCGAAGTCCAGATTAGACTGGATAGCAGCAGCGCGGTTGCAGCGAGAGCCCGCTTCATCACAATTCTCACAACGAACGCACGCACCGCCACGGATCGGGTCTCGACACGGCAAGTCGCAGCGGGACTGACTCAAACTGACAGGCTTCAGGCGCTCGATCAATACACAAGTGGGCCGCGGATGGGGGCATCGGGGACCGCCAATTGCCGGCGATGCGCTTTTCGCTGACGCGCAAAATGTGCAAGGATTCGGTTCCATAGGGAATCCGCTTCCTGCGCGCCGAGACCCGCAACACCTGCGGGCTCGTAGCGCCCTTCGCGCCACCGTGCCGGAGCTAAGGAGGCGGGGAATAATCCGACGGAGGACTCTTAGATGGCAAAGGTAGACGGCGGCGAGTTGATCGCGCGCGTGATGCGGGAGAATCGGGTCCGCTATTGTTTCGCAATCAACGGCGGGCACCTGTTTCCGATCCTCGCGCAACTGCGCGGCCACGACATCAAGCTCATCCATATGCGCCATGAGCAGGCCACTGCGTATGCCGCCGATGCGTACTCGCGCATCAGCGGAGAACCGGGGGTTTGTATGGTGACGGCGGGATGCGGCCTGACCAACGCCGTTACCGGGCTGTGCGTCGCGGGCCTGACGAACTCCGCCGTGGTCTGCATCTCCGGTCAGCATCCGAACACCGAGGATCACCTCGGATCGTTCCAGGAAGCCTACGGCTCGGAGGTCGTAAACAGCTTCTCCAAGTTCACCAAGCGCGTTACCGATTGGAGCACGATCGAGTTCGACCTGCGATCCGCGTTTCGCGAGGCGATTTCTCCGCCGCAGGGCGTGGCGCTGTTCGAGATTCCGCAGAACATCCTCTACCATCACGACGAAGATGGGCGCCAGCGCAAGGGCGCGCGCGGCTTTACCGTGGACGATCTCCGATGCGAGGGCGACCCGGCGAAGATCGATCGTGCGGTCGAGATGCTGCATGCCGCCGAACGGCCGCTGATCGCGGGCGGCGACGGCCTTTTCTGGTCGCAGGCCGCGCCCGAGATGAAGGAGTTTGTCGAGCTCACCGGCATTCCGATCTATGCGCGCCGCGCCGGCCAGGGCGTCGTCTCGGAAGAGCATCCGCTGGCGATTCGCGGTGCGTTCAAGAAGCCATTCACCGGCCGCGCGGATGTGGTGCTCGCGATCGGCTTTCGCTTCTGGAGCGGCGAGCATTTTGGCCAGCCGCCGACCTGGACCGACAAGGCGAAATATATTCAGGTCGATCCGACTCCCACGCGAATCGGATGGCAGGTCAACGCGGATTTGCCCATCGTCGGCGACCCGAAACTGGTCCTCCGCCAGCTCATCAATCGCATCAAGGAACTCAAGCTCGATTTCTCGAAGAACCGCACTTCGGAATGGACCAGGGAGGTCATGGCAACGCGCCAGCGCTTTGACGCCCAGATTCGCGAGCAGAACGCCAAGGTCAGCGGCGCGCGCCCGATTCATCCGGCGCGGCTGTGCGAAGACCTGATCAAGGTCATGGACAAGAATGCGACAACCATCATCGACAGCTTCACGCTATCCGGATGGATGAGCCGGGCGTTTACTTGCCGATTCATGGGACAGGTTGTCGATGCGGGTCCGCTCGCGCCCGTCGGCCACGGTGTCGGGATGGCGATCGGAGCGCAACTGGCGCGCCCCGGCCAGCAGATCGTGAACATCTCGGGCGACGGCGGCCTGGGGATCGGCGGCTTCGATATGGAGACGGCGGCGCGTTACAAACTGCCGATCGTCACGGTGCTGTGGAACAACAGCTCATGGGGTCCGAACTTCGACCAGATGCCGGGACTCAAGGGCCGCACCGATCCTTTCAACATGCTGCCCGAGATCAGGTACGACAAGATCTTCGAGGAGATGGGATGCCACGGCGAGCACGTCGCGACTCCCGAGCAGATCGTTCCCGCGCTCGAACGTGCTTTCAAATCGGGCAAGCCTGCGCTGATCAACGTCATCGGCGATACCAGCGTCGGCAACGCGACCCTGGGCGGCAATCTGCTGGGTTCCACGGGTTCCAACTGATCGCCGTTTCAAACGATCGATCAAACCGCGGGCGGAGGGCGAGACGCTTTCCGCCCGCGCTTCTCGCCAGACCTTCCCGACTACGCCCACGACGGCGATCAAACATGATGCGTACCTTGTCTCAAGCGTTACTTGCCACTCTGGTATCTCTGGTCGTATGCGCCTGCCATCCCGCCGCGCCCGGAACCATTTCCTGTCCTTCGGGCACCAAGGCGATGGGAGAGCCGCCGCCCAACGGACAGGAAATGTGGTGCCAGAAGATGGTCAACGGCGAAGCCGTCAAGGATGGTCCCTTCGTCCTCTACCGTCCGGATGGTTCGCTGATGATGCGCGGGCAGTATCACGACGGGAAACAGGACGGCGAATGGACGATGTGGTACGACAACGGCCAGAAAGCCTCGATAGACCACTACAAAGACGGCGTGCAGGACGGCCAGCATATCGGCTGGTACACGAACGGCAAGATCTCCGCGATGGGCCAATACAAGGATGGCAAGCGCGAAGGCGTCTGGAAGCGATGGGACCCGCAGGGATTCCGGAACTGGGAAGAGACGTACAAGGACGACAAGCAGATCTCGTAAGCGCCGCTTTCGGCGTGAAGATGGTCGGAACGATTGGAGTTCCGGCGGAAAACCCTGAATGAATCCCCGACTTCGGCGGGTGGTCTAAGGGTTGGCGCCTATTTCAGCCATGGAGATGCCCTCGACCGCGATCGCCGGCACAAAATATGTCTCGGCCGAGCCCCACACTATGGTAGGAACGATCTTTGACGCGACTGCGATGGGCCGGCTGAACACCTCTGAGATATTCGCGTTGATGCGCAGACAGTTGGGCGCGAGCGGTTCAGCAATCTTTCCGTCGCGAATCAGGTAGGAGTCCCCGCTCACGGTGCAGGTGAAGTCTCCCGCGCGCTGACCATTGATAGGATAGGTGTACCAGACGCGCCCGACATAGAGTCCGTCGCCGACCGCCTCGAGAATCGCGCGATCCGAAACTCCACCGCGCGCCCGCATGACGACATTGGTTCCCGCCGCGCCCACGTCCGCATCGAAGCGCCGTCCGCCGCCCTCGCCCAGCCGATATCCCGCCGACGGCGCAAACTTCGCATCGCCGCCCAACCGTCCAAGTTTTTCGACCCGCTCCGCGTCAGTCTCCAGCCGATGTGAGTCGTAAACATTGGAGAGCAATCCGACCAGGCGTCCGCTCTTGATTAGATCGGTCCTGCGAGCGGGCAACCCCTCGCAGGTGATCTTGCGATGCACGGGCCCCGTGCGCAGCGCGGGATCGTCGAGAAGTGACAGACTTTCGTCGATAATGCGATCGCCAAACCGGCCCTGGTATGCGGAACTCGCCGCGAAAAAAGCGCCGGTCGTAAGCGACCCCATCACCATGTAGTTGAGGATCTCCGCGACTGGCTGCGGACCCAGCACCACGCGATAACGTCCCGACCGCGGCCGCACTTCCGCGCCGAGCCGAAGCGCGCGGAGCACCGCGTTGCGTCCAAGGCTCCCGGCCGCGGTACGCATCCGCACAATACTCCCGCCGACGGCGCTGTCGGTACCTTTGGCATCGATCGATTCGACAAGTGCGGTCACGGACGAGACAAAATGTGCGCTCTCGTCGGTCCGAATCTCGGGGAAGTTGGAATTCGCAAGCGCGATTCGATCGTGAACTATCGTCACGTCGCCGCCAATCACGAGGCCGGGCGATCGGGAAGCGGGCGTGTATCTCGCGCCAAAGGCGCGCAGCGCGCCGTCCACTACCCGCCATGCGCACGAGGCAAGAGCGCCGTCGCTGGCACGCGCCAGATCGCCCGCGGCAGTGGGACGACGCGGCATCTTTTCGGTGTCGCGAGCCAGCCCGGGAAAGTGCGGATCGATGATCGCCGCTCGACGGGCACGATCGACGGCTCTTCTCAGGGCGTCGCGGCTCAAATCGCCGGCCTCCGAGGCGGTGCCGACTTCGTGCGGATTTCGGCGCATCACAACCCGCACTTGAAAGCCATCGGCGCCCAGCGACTTTATCTCCTCGACGCCGCGGCAAGGGATGTCGGAGGTGTAGGACAGGCGCGCAATTCGGCTCAGCGAAGAAGCGCAATAGACCTCGAACTCGGCGAACTCGGGATGCCGCGACAGTTCGGCAGCGGCCGCGCGAGCGAAGCGCTGAAGTTCGCCAAGCGGCAACATCAAGCGGCTCCTCCCAGGCGCGCCCGCGAACGCAGCGTCGGCCCGCCGTTCGACATCCGCTTTACCTGCATCGGCTGCCCCTTGCCGCAATTCGGGATCGCAATCAGGCGAAGATCATTGCCGACTCCGTCCACGTTCATGAAGAACCGCTTGGAATCGGCAATCACGCTGCCGGAGCGGTAGAGCCGGCCCAATCGGCCGTTTTCGATTGCATAAACGCGGCGAGCCGAGATACGGAAGTTCTCGCGCGACTCCGCAATCGAAGGAACGAGATTCCCGCACACGTAGTAGCCGTGGTCAACTTCGGCAATCAGGCGCTCCGGAGAACTGTCACCCGGCAGAAAGAACGTGTTCGACATCCGGATTAGCGGGACGTGCCACATCTCGCTGGCACGGACAGATCCGTTGGGTTCCACACCCAGGACCGCGGCAGTCGCTCGCGAGTTGAGGAAGCCCGCGAACACTCCCCGGTCGATATGCATCACGCGACGCCCCGCCGTTCCTTCGTGGTCGTAGCGGTAATGGCCGTAACCGTCGAGCGAAGGATCGGAGCATGCCGAGAGTATCGGCGAGCCGACGATGCGGCCGATCTCGCTGTCCGCCAGCGAGCGCAGAAACCAGCTCCGGCCGGCATACGCCGCCTCCATCTTCAAGGCGCGGTCCGCCTCGCTCGGATGACCCACGATTTCGTGCGCGATAAGCGCGTTGAAGTGCGGATCGGTTACAACCACCACCTCGCCCTCGGACGGTTTGAGCGCGGGTGCAGCCGCGAGTTCCTGAGCCTCCTTTGCGAGATCGAGTGCAAACTCGCCCAAGGTTGGATTCGGCATCAGCTCGCTTTGCCATCCTTCCTCAAGGCATTCGATGCCGCGTTGCTGGCCGATGGTGTCGTAGCTTTCCTGATGGCCGTCGCGGTTCTGCGCGACCACGTAGCAATCGCCCTGCGAAAACGAAAAGGCCTGCGTAATCACGCTGCCGGCGGTGTTGAGGAAGAGCTCGCGCCTGTATTCCGTCATCGCTGCCGCGACGTTGAAGGCGATGGACGAGCCGAGCGCCTTGACTCCGCGCGAAGCTTCAAGCGCGAGCTGCTTGAGTTCGTCGATATCGATGCCGCGCGGGTCGCGCTTGAAGGTCGCTTCCACAGAGTCGCGGATTGCGGGCGGATCGGGAACCTGCGCGGCGGCGAGGCTTCGCGCCGCGGAACCCATCGAGGCGACGATCGCCGCTTTCTCGCGCGCGCTGGCGCGCGCCCGATCGAAAGCTTGTTCGAGTGCGCCGCGGATTACGCTGGGCAATCGCGCGGGCTTGCGCGCCAGACCGCCGATTTCGGCTCCCGCCTGCCCATGCCCGACAACGCCCGAGCGGTCGGCAACCTGAACCGCAAGTCCGAATGCCGCGTTTTCGCTTTCGCTGCTGTCGCGCGGCTCGCCGTTGGTGGCAGCGGCGGAGCGGCCGGCCACAACTTCGAATCTGAGGTCGATGCAGGAAACACCGCGATGACTGCGCGCGAAACGGCGCAGAAGGCCCTCGCCTTCACGCTTCAGATATTCAACCGCTTCGAACAAATCCCGTTCGGCCATCGCGCGTCAACCGCGTAACCATAGCCCAGCGTCACGCCCATCGCGAGAATCAAAGGGCAGCCGGCAAAATCTCTACTGGACGCTGATCGGAATTCGGACATCGAACTCCGAGTCGATGGGAGCGCCGTCCTTTGTCGCTGGAAAAAACCGCCATTGCTGGAGCGTGTCAAGCAGGATCTGGTTGAGGCGTGGATTTGCGGTCTCGGTGGTCAGAGAAACGCTGACCTGACCGCCGGAGGTCACCTTGAAGTGGGCGACGGCGACGGTTTGAATAGCGTCCTCTCGCAAATCATCGGGAATCTCGGGCATCGGCGTATATATTGCGCGGGCGCCGAGACTGTCGGTACCGATTCCGGTCCCGCCGCCTGTCCCGGTGACGGCCTGCTCTCCCGTGCTTTCCCCGGTCAATCTTCCCTTTTCTTCTGCCGTCGCGCCTTCGGGGGCAGCGGGAGCTTGCGCGGAATCGGACGGTGAAGTGGCGCCCTTGTCGGACGGCGGAGGCGGCGGCGTTTCCGGCTCCTTGTGATGAACTGCGGGCGGCACATGGGCCGGCCGGGTCTTCGGCTTCGCCGGGGCCGGAGCGGCAGGCGCGGAAGCTCCTGTTCCCGCAGCGAGACCGGCGGCGGGCTTCGGCGGCAACTCCACGATTCGCGCCTCCAGCGGCTTTGGTTCGGATCCCGGAGGCTGCGATCGCTCCAGCATCAGAGCGAAAGCGGCCAGCAGCCCAGCCCATAACAGGAGCGCGGCGATGACGACCCAGGGGAGCCGCTTCCACGGATCGTCCAATTCGGGCATCCGCGGCAGGTGCGCAGCAGGGTTCATTGGCGCTTGACGGCGATGAGAAACTGCTCGATGCCGGCGCGCCGCGCCTGCAGCATCGCTTGTACGACGATCCCCTCGGGAGCGGCGCTATCCGCATTGACGACCACGCTCTTGTCCCCCTCGTGAAGCATCGATTTCAGCGTCTCAGCCATCGACGTAATCTCGGTCGGGGTTTTATCCACAAAGACTCGGCTGTCACGGGTGATGGTGATCGTGACCGGCTCCTTTTGCTGAAGGTTGTCCGCGCTGCCCTGCGGCAGATTCACCGGGATGGAGTTGAGGCTTTGCATCGACAGCGAGGCAAGCATGAACGTCACCAGCAGAAAGAACATCACATCGATCATTGGAATAATCTCGATGCGGCCGTGACGATATTTGCGTGAACGCCGGAGCTTCATACCGCCGCCCTGCCTTCGTCCGAGTCCTCGAGTCGGCCGCAAGCGCGCGCGTCTCCCGCTTCGTTGTCCAGCCGGATGTGATCGATGAGCTTTGAGCCCAGGCGTTCCATCTGATCGAGCGCTTGCGATTGCGCCCGCGAGAAGTAATTGAAGCCAAACAGCGCGATCAGCGCGATCAGCAGCCCGAGCGCGGTCGCAATCAGCGCCTGTGCAACTCCCGAAGTCACTTTTGCCGGCGCGACCAGGCCCGATCCGCCGATGATCTTGAACGCCTCCATCATGCCGGTGATTGTTCCGAGCAGGCCCAGCAGCGGCGCGGCGGTCACGACCGTTTCGAGAATCCACAGTCCCCGGCCCAGCGTCGCTTCGATGCGTCCGGCCTCGTCGCCGGCGCGCGATTCGATCCACCACGCCGGACGAGATCGGTTGGACGAAATGACGCCGAAGAATCTTGCGTAGGCGTTGTGCGGGCCGAGCCGCTCGATTTGCCGGTTCAGATCGTTCCAGGCAAATCCGTAGGTTTCGATCAGCGCGGCCATCTCGCCGGGAAGCCGCAGGCATCGCCAATACGCGACCGCGCGATCGATCATGATCGCAAGCGCAAGGGCGCCGAGAGCCAGCAACGGATAGACCATCGCGCCCCCGTAGCTGATCGCTTCCCACGCCAGTTTCAATTCGTTCATCGTCGCACCTCTGAGATCGATATTCAGATCGGCTTATCGCGGCGGCGGGTTCGTGAACGGCAATTCCCACCCGATTCCGCCATAGACCGCGCGCCTGGGACCGTATTGCGTCGCAAAGACTCCGATGCCGGTGCCGTTGCGAATCTGGTAGATGTGGTCGAAGAGATTCACGACCGCGCCTCTCACCACGAAGGCGCCCGCGCCGGGAATCTCGAACCGCTTGTTGATTCCTACGTTAACCTGCACGTAAAAGGGCATGTTCCCGGTATTGGCGAACCCGCGCCGCAGACCGCTTCCGTACAGGCCGTCCATCGTCAGCATCCAGCCCTTCATGCTGTAGGCCGCTCCCGCCGAGGACGTGAAAGTCTGATCGTGATCGAGAAACACGTAGCGATCGCTTATGTAGTGCAGCTCGTTCTTGTCGAAGTTGAACTGGCCGGACGTGATCTGATTGCCCTGCGCAACGCTGTAGGTGAAATTGCCGTAGGCGCTCAGATTTTCATGGCTGTATGACGCGGTGGCCTCGACGCCGTAGTTGCGGCCCTTGTTGTAGTTGAAGTTCTCGTAGATAAGCGCGGGCCCGAACTGGCCTTCATCGATCACCTGGCTCGCCTTGCGAAAGTACGCGTCGACGCCAAGATTGAAACGCGGCACGATCTCCTGCGCTATTCCCGCATCGAAGTAGTGGTCGCGTTCGACGGTCGGCGTGCTGTTGGCGCCGCTCGGCGGAGCGCCCGTCGTGTTTTCAAACAGTTTGATCGAAGTGGAAGGAACCATCTCGGTATCGGGCGGTGTGAAATAGCGCGCGTAGCCCGCGTGCAGAGCGGTGCGCTTGAATGGAGTGTAGGTGATGCCAACGCGCGGACTGGCCTGATCGGCGCGCACCAGGCCGTCATACAGATCGAATCGCACGCCGTAGTCGATCGTTACGGGCTCCAGCGGCTTCCATTCGTCCTCGACGTAGCCGCTGTAGTACCAGGCGGTGATCGCGGTGTTGTCGGTGATCGAAATGGGCACCGTTTGAGGCACGCCGCCGACAATCGGAAAGGTTGCTTCATGGTTGTCGATCTCGGCGCGCTCGCCCCAAAAGGAACCGCCGAACCGGAAAACGTGCCGCGCGACGCCTCGATACGCCATATCGGTTTGCAACCCGCTGGCCCAATCGCTGCGAAAGGCCTTCGACGCCGCGCCATTGAAGATCAGGTCGCCATCGTGATCGGGATAGAACGACACCGTGGAATAGCGGCTGAATGGCGCGATCTGGTAGTCGAAGTTCCGGCCTATCGCGCCCTGCAACGCGAAGATCCCAAAGTAGTTCTGCTCGAACTGGCGCTCGTTGACGTCAGCCGATGGGTAGATGGGAACACCCTTCAGCGTGAACACCTGCGGCTGATTGGGATTGGCCGGGATGTGAAAGTAATTGATCGCCGTGCCCGTGATCAGGCTGAGGCGCGTCGTCGGATTCAGAAAGTAAGAGAAGTATCCGAAGCCCGATCCCTGATTGGTGTCATCGTTGATCGGCGTGGGTCCGGGGGTGGGCGGTTCGAGTCCGCGATTGCTGCCGAAATACTGACCCGTCATGAAGTAGCTGAAATTCCCCTTCGAGCCGCCGTACTCGAAGCTCGGCTGTTCAGTGCCGCGTTGACCGCCCCGAAACTCCACCGATTGCACGTCGTCCTGAAGGCCGTCTTTGGTCTTGATATCAACGATCCCCGCGGTCCGAAGCCCGTACTGCGCCGGCAGGACGCCGGTAAGCAGACTGATTTCGCGTGCGAAACGCGGCGTGAGTATCTGTCCGAATTGTGTAACGCCCTGCGGCAGTAGAATTCCGTTGAGGCGATACTGCAGATTGCCGTGATCGCCGCGCACATGAATTGCCCCGTAGGAGTCCTGAACCACGCCCGGCGCCTGAAGGAGCACCTGGTTGAGGGAGCTGTTGTTGCCCTCAGGGAGCTGCTGAATCGCCTTTTCGGTGAAGGTGTAGCTGCTGCCTCCGGTAGTTGGCGATAAACGGTTGCGCGCCCGATCCAGCCGGCGGGCGACGACGGGCAGGCTCAGCAAGGCCTGCGATTGCATCGCGATTTCAAGCGCCCTGGAGCCTTTCGCGCTCACTGTCGCGATTGCAACCGCGGTCTTGAAAGCGGGTTTGTTTACGACCACGGCGAAGGTTCCCGCCGCCACGCCGTGAAACACGAATTTGCCGCTCTGGTCGCTGGTCGTCCGCGCCACCGCTCGTCCATCGCGCGCCTGCAAAACCACCGCTGCGCCATCGATCGGGCGCCCTAGGGCATCCTTTACAATTCCCGTCACGGTTGCCCTCGCGCTCCTGGGACTTTCCGCCGCGCGAGCAACCGATCCGATCGCGGCCGCCTGGATTATCCAGAGGGCGGCCGCAACGACTCCAAACCGCCGCATCATCAACTCCGATACGGTTCAAGGACCCCGCGACAGATTCCGCGCACCAGCGCGCGCCAATCACATTCGCGAGTTCGTAAAACTCAAATCGTCTGGAAGAAATAACCGCTTAGAGCGAGGCGGGCGGAGCGCGGCCGAAGTGATCTTCGAGCGCCATTTGCGCCGGCTCGATCGCATCAACCGCGGCCGGCGCGTGCGCGAGAATCGGCGTCGAGACAGACGCCTGAGAAGGAGCCGCTACCACCGGGATGTGGCACGCGAGACAAAGCGCGCAAAGCTCGGACGCCGCGGCCAATTCGGCCTGCGCCGCGTTCTGCGATCGCGAGAAGCCGTGAAAATGCGCGGCTCCCGCGAGCTGAACGAAAACAATCAGCGCGGCCGCGAAAACGGCCAGCGCCGGACGGCGCGGCGATCGTTCGGACTGGATGTTGGTATTCAGGCGCCTAAGCCTCTTGCGCAGAGTGTCTGATTTCGTATCGCAAAGCAATTGCAAGTGCAAGTAGATTGTGCTTTTCTCGGGCCTGCGATGAGTATTCCATCCGCCGAACGGAACAAAGGGGGAAATCCACCGCCGGCCCGGCTCTCATCCGCCACGCAAGACGCGCGAACGGTCCTCAAAGGCGTGGGACTGCGCGGAACCGCCGCGCGCCTCGCGGTCCTCCGGCACATGCTCGAGACGCCGGGGCCCCTGAGCCACTCCGAAGTGTATGCATCGCTGGAAAGCGGCGGTTTTGACGCCGCGACCATCTACCGCAACCTTATCGAACTGACTCGCGTCGGCGTCCTGTCCCGAGTCGACCTCGGCGATCACATCTGGCGCTTTGAAAAGAAACCAGCTCCGCGTAAGCGCCGCATAGCGCATCCCCACTTCGTATGCGACGAATGCGGCAGCGTAGCCTGCCTTGATGAAGGCGATGTGAAAATCTCGGGCACACGCGGAATCCGCAGCGTCGGCGAAGTATCGAGCATCACGGTGAAAGGCCGCTGCCGAAAGTGCTAGACCGCTCAAGCGGGCTTTCCCCTATTCTTCTGCTTGCGATTGTACCGGCAATTTTTCTTGCGGGATGCGAACTGGGCGCCGAACGCGGCGGCTACATCCCGTTTGCACAGCGCGACCCCGCGGTTAAGGCTTTTGCACTGCTACTCAACTATTACGCGTGGATCCTTGCGACGAACGGGGTTGCCGCTTACCGCGACGGTCCGGCGGGGGTGAAGTATGCGAAGGCGGCCTGCGCCGACACCTCGTGGAAGAACGCGGCGGTGCTGGACACCCTTGCCGCCTCCTATGCGCGCGATGGAAAATTCGACCTGGCAGTGAAGTGGCAAAAGGCCGCGATAGAGGCGAGCGGAGCCGGGAGTTCTTCGGTCTTTTCTCGCCGGCTCGATCTGTACGAAGAGCACGAACTTTGTAGTTCCGGACAATCGGCTTTCCCCTGGTTCTAGAATGGAAGAATCGCTCGATACGCTGGAGGCTCTTCGCGGACAGATAGCAGCGATCGAGCGCGACCTTGAGGCCGGTTCTTACCGGCCGGGCCCGTGGTCCCGGCTGACAAAGCAGGTGCGAGCGATGCCCGTCGATTCCCGCTGTTTGGTGGCCGAGGATCTGTCGCGCATCAGCCGCAAATTGCATCTCCGTGGCGAACGCCGGACGCTTTCGGTCCGCGCCGGCTACATCGCGGAAGCGATCTTCGCGCTGCTCGGCGCCGTCATCCTGGCCTTTGGCGCTGGAAATCGCTCGAACGTTCTTGTCATTTTGGCCGCGTTGATATGGACGACGGCGTTTCAGCCCCTGATCAAGATCGGCACAGGGCACTTGCTGGGGATCGGCTATGAATATGCGTACCTCTACGGCATCGAGCCGCGGTTCAAGATGCGATTCGGCCAGTACCTGTCGAAGCCGCGCTATGTGCGCCTGCTGTTGCATCTGTCGGGCATGATTGGATCGCCGATCGGTGCGTGCCTGCCGATTCTGTTCATCGCGCCGACGATGCGTGTCGCGATCTACTTCTGCTGGGCGCTTTTCTGGATCGTCGTCGCGATCAACGTCGGCGCGTTTGTCGCGGCGCTCGCCGCGATCGGCGATCGTGTAGGTTCGGTGCGATTGACTGACAGCAGCGGCGGATTGGCCGCGCTGGAACTGCGCGAGGCCCTCGAAATCTGAGAAGGACTCGCTGGCTAAACGATGCCTTCGGTCTTGAGGCGCTCCAGGTCGCTGGCGGTCATCCCGAGCATCTCTCCGTACACTTCGCCGTTATGCTGCCCGAGCAGGGGCGCCGGCTTCACCTCGACCGGCGAATGTTCGAGCCGCACCGGGCATCCCGGCATCGTGAACTCACCGCGCGCGGGATGGTTTACGGTAACGATCATGCCGCGTTCCCTGAGATGCGGATCATTGAGTAGCTCGACGCTGTCCAGCACCTTGCCGCAGGGCACTCCCGCTTCGCCGAGAATCTTCATCACCTCGTGCTTGGTATGGCGGCCGGTCCATTCATTGATGATGGCGGTAAGCGCCTCGACGTTTTGATTGCGCGCACGCGCGTCCTTGAATCGCTCATCATCGGCAAGTTGCGGCTGGCCCATCGCCTTGCAGAGGTTCTGCCACATCTCGGGAGTGGTGCAGAGAACAAAGACGTAATCGTTGTCGCCGCCGGGAGCACACTTGAAAATATCGCCGGGGCCGCCGCCGAGACGGTTTCCGGTGCGAGGGACCGGCTTATGGGTCACATAGGTGCCCATCATCGGAACGCGGCAGAAATTGAGCACCGCCTCCTGCATCGCGACCTCGACCTTCTGCCCCTTGCCGGTCTGCTGCCGTTGGATGTAGGCGGCGAGCACGCCGATCGCCGCATGCATCCCGGTCCCCGTGTCTCCGATAGTCGGGCCGGGTTTAAGGGGCGGAGTGCCCGGAAATCCGGTGAGCCCCATCGCGCCGCCGGATGCCTGCGCGATCATGTCGAAGCTCTTGTATGAGCTGTAGGGGCCGGTTGTTCCGAACCCTTTGATAGTCAGATAGATGAGGCGCGGGTTTATTTCGCGAAGGCGGTCGTAACCGAGGCCCAATCCTTCGAGAGTGCCAAGGGAGTAGTTCTCGCTCAGGATGTCGACTCGTTTCACCAGCTCCAGGAAGATTTCGCGGCCCTTGTCGCTCTTCAGGTTGAGCGTGATGCTGCGTTTGTTGGCGTTGAGCAGCATGAAGTAATAGGAATCGACGCCGGGCTTTTCGGTCAGAAGCCACCGCCCCTGCTCGCCCATCTTCGGCGACTCTACCTTGATGACGTTTGCGCCGAGCCACGCGAGCATCTCGGTGCACGAGGTGCCGGCTTCGAACTGCGTCAGGTCGAGGACCTTCACACCCGCCAGAGCTTTTTCCATCGTCATCCTCCGAGGGCGCGCATTTGGGGCAACTGATTGCGCCTGAGCCTTCTATCTAGCTCCCCACGCGCAACCTCGGCAAGCGACCGCTGTGTGGGTGCGTGCTATTTGGCGCTGTCGCGGGGTCTGATAAATTTTGATCGGGCGCGGAAACGTTCAGGTTCCGCGCGATGCTCATGGCTTCAACCGCAATCGCCAAGCTGGGGCGCATCCGCGACGAGTTGAACCGGATGTTCCTCGAGCGCGCCGAATTGATTGACGGCGCGCTCGCCGCGCTGCTCTCGCGCAGCCACGTTTTGCTGATCGGACCGCCGGGCACGGCCAAGTCGATGCTGGCGGAGGAGCTCTGCACCCGGATCGAAGGAGCCCGCTACTTTCAATGGCTGCTGACCCGCTTCAGCACTCCGGAAGAGCTGTTCGGTGCGGTCAGCCTGAAGGGGCTCGAGCAGGACGACTATCGGAGGGTCACGACGCACAAGCTGCCCGAGGCGCACATCGCCTTTCTGGATGAAATCTTCAAGGCGAACTCGTCGATCCTGAACGCGCTGCTGACGATCATCAACGAGCGCGTCTTTCACAACGGGCGCGAACGAACGCTCGTTCCTCTCATCACAATGTTCGGGGCATCGAACGAACTGCCGGACGAAGAGGAACTGACCGCGCTCTACGATCGATTCATGTTTCGCTTCATCACGGGCTACATCGCCGAAGATTTCCGGTTCCTGAAGATGCTGGAAGGAGTCGCGCCCGAGACCCGCACCATGCTGACCTTTGCGGAGCTGAACGACCTGGCGGCCGGCGCGTCTTCGGTGAAGGTCCCCGGTTCGGTGCTGAATGAAATCGCCGAGCTGCGCCGCACCCTGGCTCGCGAGCAAATCGTGGTTTCGGACCGGCGATGGAAAAACGCGCTGGAGGTCCTGCGGGCGCACGCAACCATCTTTGGACGCGACACCGTCATCGAAGACGACCTGATGTTCCTCGAGCACGTGCTGTGGAAGGACCCCGAGGAACGGCCGAAAGTCACCGACATCCTGCGCCGGCTGGTAAGAGGATTCGAGGAAGAAGCGCGCGAGCTGCTAATCCAGAGCCAGGAACTGCGCGATTACGCGCAGCGTCCGTGGGAAAGCGAGGAATTGCGCAAACGCGCCCTGGTCGAGGCTCACACCAAAATCGCCAACATCCTCGTCAAATTCGAAACCCTGCTGCAGGAAGCCTCCGAAGCGGGCCGCACCATCGCCGGCGCGGAGGCGATGCGCTCAGAGGTGCGCGATATTCAGCAGGCGATGCTGCGCCGAGCGATGGGTTCATAGCGGCAATGCCGGCGGAGGAAACCACTCCCGCGATCGTCCTGCGGGCGCGCGACTACGCGGAGTCCGACAGAATCGTTACGCTGCTGACCCGCGACTACGGCAAGCTCGGCGGAATCGGCAAAGGCGCGAAGGCCTCGCGCCATCGCTTCGAGCGAAAGCTCGAGCCGTTCTCGCACGTGATGCTGCATTTCCGGCGCCGTCCGCACGGCCAGCTCGTGTTCATCACCCGCGCCGAAGCCGCGGACCTCGCCCAGTTTCGCATCGAGGAGGACCTCGGGCGAATCGCGCTGGGCTCGTACATGCTCGAGCTGACGGACACTCTGACTGCGGAGGCGAGCGAGGCCAACGATGCCTACCACAGTCTGAGCAGTGCGCTGGCGGCATTGTCTTCCGGATGCGCTGACGCGGCGCTCAGGCAGGCATTCGAGCTGCGCGCGCTGGGATGGGCTGGTTACGGGCTGGAGTTTGCGCGATGCCGCGTATGTTCGAACGTGGCGGACACCGATTCGGTGTACTTTGTCGCCGGACGCGGCGGAGTGGTGTGCGCGCGATGCCACGACAGGGTCGCCGAAGGGGCTATTCGTCTGCGCGCCGAAAGCGCGGCGGCGCTGGCGAAGCTGGGCGCGATGCGAATCGACGAAGTCGGCGGCGCGACGCCTGCGGGCCCCGACGGCGCACTTGCCATCTCGCGGTTCTTGAATTCGATACTCGATCGAAAGCTCAGAACCGCCGAGTTCCTGGATTCGATTCTGAACGGCGCAGGCTGACCGCCTTGTTCAGGCGAAGCGGTTCCTGAGCTTCTCTACGACCGCGGCATGACGCTCGCCGGCGGCGCTGAATTCGATGCGCCGGCTGTTGGCGCTGGAATAGCTGATTCGAACCGCGAGGAAGTCGATCTCTTCGGCCTCGCGCAGCCGTTCAAACCATTCAACCGCCGCAATCCCTTCCGAGAACAGGTACTCCCGCAGACCAAGGTCATCGAGGCTCGCGGTGTCGAGCCGGTACAAATCGATATGGAAGAGCTGCAGCCTGCCACGATGCTCCTGGATAAGGGTGAACGTCGGGCTCAGGATGTCCTCCTCGCGAAGCGACAGCCCCTGGGCGAGCCCCTTGATGAAGCAGGTTTTGCCCGCGCCGAGATCGCCAATCAGGCCGAGCAGTTCGCCGCCTTCGAGCAGAGAGGCAAGGCGCCTGCCCCACATCTTGGTCTCGTGAGCCGATCGGCTTTCGACGGTGAGCGCCTGTCGCGAGCCTGCGCGTTGATGCTGCGGGCTGGTCATATGGTTAGTGTAACGCGTCGCCGGCGGCGCGCCCACGGGTCACCGCTTCCATCGCGGCGGGTAGATCATCGATTACGTCGCCGGCCAGGTACCCCACCCTCCCCATCCGCGCCGCGACCCTGTCGGCCGCATAGCCATGCAGAAATACTCCCAGCGTCAGCGCTTCAAACGGCGGCATACGGCGGGCCAGCAACGCGCCGACCATCCCCGACAGCGCATCGCCCATGCCCGGCGTCGCCATACCGGGGTTGCCGCTGGAGTTGATGCACACGACGCCATTCGAATCGGCCATGACAGAGCGAGCGCCCTTGAGGAGGACGCATGCGCCGGTTTTGTCAGCCAGAGCTCGCGCGGCCGAGATTCGGTCGGCGTTGACCTCTGCCGTGCCGATCCTCAACAGACGCGCCATCTCGCCCGGATGCGGCGTCATGACCAAAGGGCCGCGCGCGGTGGCCGCCTTCTCGCATCCAATGGATGCGAGCGCATTCAAGCCGTCGGCATCGATCAGCATCGGCCGGTCGAGTGCGACGCCTTCGGCGAGCAGCCAAGACAGGAGTTCCACCGTGTCGTCGTTCATGCCGACGCCAGGCCCGAAAACGATCGCGTCCATCCCTCCGATCAATTGTTTGAAGGCGCCCGGCGCCAGACCCCCGTGAAAATGCCCCTCGCGCTCTGCAATCGGCTCCGTCATCAGCTCCGCCTGCGCGGATGCGACGATAGGTTGGACGGAATCCGGAATCGCCGCCGTGACCAAACCTGCGCCGGTTCTGAGCGCGGCACGCGAAGCGAGAATGGCGGCGCCCGACTTGCCGCGGCTGCCCGCGATCACAATCGGATGGCCGTAGTTGCCCTTGTGGGAATTATCGCGCCGCACGCCGATCAGAGGCGCGGCTTCCGCCGATTCGAAGAACCGGCCGCGCGGCGCGATAAGCTCAATTGCCTGCGGCGCAAACCCGATATCGACCACCTTCAGATCGCCGCAAAACTCCCGGCCTGGGTAAGAAACGTGCCCGAATTTCGCGAAGCCGAAGGTCACCGTCCGGGCCGCGCGCACCGCCGCTCCCATAATCGCGCCGGTATCGGAGCTGACTCCGGATGCGATATCGACCGCGACCACCGGCACTGAACGTTCATTGATCATCGCGATCGCGCGAGCGGCGACGCCTCGCACCGGGGCGTTCAGACCGGTGCCGAAGATCGCATCGATGATTGCGCCGGGGGCGGCGTCGAACGCCGCTTCGAGGTCGGATTCTTCGGGTGCCTGGATGATTGTGCCGCCGGCACCGACGTATTCATCGTGCGCGCGCGCCGCGTCGCCTTTTAAGTCGGAGCCCCATGCCAGCAGAATTACGCGCGTCGGAACGTTTTGTTCCAGTAGGCGGCGGCCCGCTACCAGACCGTCGCCTCCGTTGTTCCCTTTGCCCGCGACTATCAGCACACCGGTTTCGGTGCAGGACGGACAGGACGCGATTACGGTATCGGCGACGGCTTCACCGGCCCGTGTCATCAGGTCGTAAGAGTCGATGCCGAACTTTTGCTGGCTCAGGCGATCGAGTTCACGGCTTTCGGCTGCGTTAAGGAGGATCATCGACGGACTCCGCACCCGAAAGAATGCTAGCAGACCGCCGCCAGGGCCGCATCGCGGATCGTCGGGGCAGCGAGGCGTGCAAAATTGCCGCCCTGAACACCCTCTGTTAGCTTCGGGGCAGGGTCATGCGGAGAATAGCTGGATGGTCAAGCTGAGCGTCAACGTCAACAAAATAGCGGTGCTGCGCAACTCGCGCGGCGGCGAAATCCCCAGCGTGCTCAAGGCGGCACGCACGGCGATCGCGGCAGGATGCCACGGTATTACGGTTCATCCGCGGCCCGACGCGCGCCACATCACGCGCCGCGACGTGCTTGAGCTGGCGGAAATGTTGACGGTCGAATTCAACATCGAGGGCTATCCGAGTCCCGAGTTCCTGGAGCTTGTATGCCAGGTGCGTCCTGCTCAATGCACTCTCGTTCCCGACCCGCCCGGAGTGCTCACGTCGAACGCCGGATGGGATCTGTCATCGGGCAAGGATTGGCTGCGCGATGTGCTCGCGCGGCTGCGCGACAACGGAATCCGCACCAGCCTTTTCGTCGAGGCCGATGTGCGCCAGATGCAGCCAGCGCGAAGGTTGGGAGCGGACCGAATCGAGCTGTTCACGGGTCCCTACGCGCACGCATTTGGAACGCCCGACGGCAAGCGCATCCTCGAGATGCATCGAGAGGCGGCGCGTGTGGCCCGCGAGGAAGGATTGGGCGTAAACGCCGGCCACGATCTGAACCTGCAAAATATTCCGTTGTACGTGAAGACCGTGAAGGGGCTGGCCGAAACCTCGATAGGACACGCGCTCATTTCGGATGCCCTGTACCTGGGCCTGACCAGAGCCGTTAAGGCCTACCTGAAGGCCCTCGGCTCGAAGCCGCGCATCGCCGCCAAGCGCAGGTAGGCCGGGTCAGGCGCCCAGATGCTTTCGGATGGCCGCGCCGATTTCCTTTGCGATCGCGCTGATCCTGCCGGCATCTTCGCCTTCGACCATCACGCGAGCGAGCATTTCGGTGCCTGAATAGCGGACGAGCAGACGTCCCGTTCCGTTCAACTGCCGCTCGGCGGCCGTAATTGCGCGCTGGACGGCGGGAATCTCGGAGAGCGGGCGGCGCTCGCGGATTCTCACATTCTCAAGCACCTGCGGAACGCGCTGCATCGCACGAAGCTCGCTGAGCGGTCGTCCGCTTTCCGCCATCACGGTGAGCACCAAAAGTGCCGTGATAAGCCCGTCGCCGGTGGTCGAATGATCCATGAAGATGACGTGGCCGGACTGCTCGCCGCCGAGGTTGTAGGAGTTGGTACGCATCTCGCGCGCGACGGCGGGGTCGCCCACATCGGTGCGCACCAGCCTGATTCCCGCGTTGCGCAGGGCGAGCTCGAGGCCGAAATTGCTCATCACTGTCGCAACGACGGTTTTGGCGCTGAGCTTCCCTTCGGAAGCCATCCTGATTCCGAGCAACGCCATCACGTCATCGCCGTCGAACAACTCTCCTTTTTCATCGACCAGGATCGCGCGGTCTCCGTCACCATCGAGGGCGATACCGATATTGGCCCGCTCCTCGATAACCGCGCGCTGGACGTTTGTGGGATGGGTGGCGCCGCAGTTCAGATTGATGTTTTTGCCGTCGGGATCGACTCCGAGCGCGACCACATCCGCGCCGAGTTCATCCAGCGCTTCGGGGCCGACCTTGTAGCCGGCGCCGTTGGCGCAATCGATCACGACTTTCAGCCCGTCGAACATCACGGTTCGCGGCACGCACGCCTTCAGAAAGACCAGGTAGCGTCCGTGCGCATCGTCGATGCGCGCCGCTTTGCCGAGGTCGCCCGCGGCGGCGCGATGCGCGGTCAGGGCGGTTTCGTCGAATACCAGCTCCTCGATGCGCGTTTCGGTGTCGTCATCGAGCTTGAACCCGTCGCGCGAGAAGAACTTGATTCCGTTGTCCTGAAAAGGATTGTGAGAAGCGGAAATGACAACGCCTGCATCGGCGCGCATGCTGCGGGTAAGGAACGCGATTGCAGGCGTGGGCAGCGGACCCACCAACCACACGTCTGAGCCCATCGAGCAGATCCCGGACTCCATCGCGGTTTCGAGCATATAGCCCGACAGGCGCGTGTCCTTGCCGATCAGTATTTTGTGCCGGCGGCCGGAGGTATTGCGGAACACCACCGCCAGCGCGCGGCCGAGTTTCAGTGCGGTCTCGGGCGTGATCGGCTCGATATTGGCAACGCCGCGAACTCCGTCGGTACCAAAGAGCTTAGGACGTTTTTCCGTCATTGGCGTCGGTTCGCTTCTCCCTGAAGATTCTGAGCCGCACCCGATCCGGCGACTGCTTCACCAACTGCGTCCCTTCCGGCAGGTCGACCTGAAGCGGCAGGTCGTGAGCACCCGGGTCGCCGTTTTTTGCATCCACAAAAACCAGACCTCTTGGGTCGAGCCCATCCAGCTTGCTGGCCGGACCGCGCAAAGTGATTGTCGCCTTCTGGGGCGACACGCGGAACTTGAAGTCCGTGTCCCGAACCTCGACCGGAACTCCCCTGAACTCACGATTAGCGATCACCTCCGCTATGTCCAGATGCACCTGGACGCGGCTGGCGCTTACGTGAACATTCGGGTCGGGACTCTGCAAGGCCAGCCGCGCATCCACATCCGCGGTCTCCCCCTTCAGTTCCAGCGGTTCGGTATCGATCTCCTGAAGGGCCATCACATACCGGCTCGGACCGCTCACTGACACGGTCGAGGGTTTCAGTTCGGTGCCCGCGATCTGGTACTTCGCGGCGGGCTGGCCTTCAATATCAAGATGGACGGGCAGCTCGCGCGCGACCATGCGATCGACATCGACATGCACTTCGTCGGGGGTGATGCGGGTCACATTGGTTTGGCGCGGCACGTTAAACATCGCGGGCGATAGCTTCAAATCGGATCGCCCGGTCGGAATATTGGCAAGGTCGAGGCGCACGGTGAGACGCTCGGGATCGAGCAGGGAAAGAAGGGTGCGCGGACCGGCAACCTCGATTCTCACGAAGTCCGGCGGATGATTCACAATCACCAGTCCGGCGGGAATCGAACGATAGCTGATTGGAACGGACAGCGTTTCCACGCCGCCACGCTGTCCCGCATTGACGAAAACCCAAAGGCCGACGGCGATGAGCAGCGAGATGACGCGAAGGCCGACGTTGCGGCGCATGTGGCGGATGAAATCTCCCGCGCGCGCCTTCCACGGCAGATTCAAGAGCGGAATTCGCATCGCCCTCACGCTCAGCTCGGCAGCGCCCGCAACGTCGCCATCAGTTCGTTGGGGTTCAACTCACGTTCGAGTTTGCCGCCCCGCGCAATCGAAATCGTGCCATCTTCTTCTGAAACCACCACCACAACCGCGTCGCTGTCCTCGGTCATCCCGATCGCGGCGCGATGGCGCGTGCCGAGCGCGAGGCTGACATTGGGGTTCGACGACAGCGGCAGCAGGCACGCGGCGGCCAGGACCTGGTCGCCTTTAATTATCACCGCTCCGTCGTGAAGCGGCGATCCGCGCATAAAGATCGTCTCGAGCAATTCGGGCGAGATCTTCGCGTAGATGAGGCGGCCGCTCTCGACGAACTCATTGAGGCCGTCATCCTGCTCGATCACGATAAGCGCGCCGATTCGCCGTGCCGCCAGCCATGCCACCGCCGTGGCGATCTCTTCGGCCGCGCTGGCCGCCGGGGTGCGTGGGCCGAAGAACGACGGCGCGCCGACCCGGGTAAGAGCGCGGCGGATGTCGGCCTGGAAGATCACTACCAGGATCACGAACAGCGACCCGAGGAAATTGTTGAGCAGCCAATTCAGCGTGAACAGGCCGAGAATTTGCGAGGCAACGAACGCGCCGCCGATGATCACCAGGCCGACGATCATCTGAACGCTGCGGGTTCCGCGAATCAGGACGGCAATCCGATAGATCACGTACGCCACGATCAGGACATCCAGGATGTCCTGCCATCGCGGCGCTGGTATCATCGGAACGTAATTCGGCATCCCGATTCTCTACTTGCCGTCGTTTACCCTCATCGCCGCCGCCATCCGGACCGCGGCGCGCGCGGCGCCCGGATCGTGCACACGAACGATTGAAGCCCCTGCCGCAACCGCGAGCGCATCCGCCGCCGCGGTCCCGAACTCGATTTCGCGTGGAGTGCCGCCCGCGATACGGCGAATGAAGCTCTTGCGCGAGGTTCCCACCAATACGGGATAGCCGAGCCGGCACAGCACGGGCAAGGCATTTAGTAGCGCCAGGTTGTGCCGGGCGGTTTTGGCAAATCCGATGCCGGGATCGATGATGATGCGGGACGGCGATATACCGGCCCTGATGGCGTATTTCGCACGCGCGGCGAGGTAACCGGTTACCGCAATTACGACATTTCGGTAACGCGCGAAACGCATATGGGTTTCCGGGGAACCCCGCATATGCATCAACACCACCGCGCTTCCGGTCTCGGCCGCCAGCCGAGCCATCTGAGGATCATAGCTAAGTGCGGTTACATCGTTGATTATCGCGGCACCATGCTCGATCGCCATCCGCGCCACCTGGGCTTTGCGTGTATCGATCGAGACCGGCACGTGCAAGCGGCGCGCCAAACCGCGCAGCACCGGCACAAGCCTCCGCAATTCCTCATCGACGGGAACGGACCTGGCACCGACGGGGCGCGTGGATTCACCCCCGATATCGATAATGTCGGCGCCCTGCTCCTGCATCTCCAGGGCGTGCTCGATGGCGCGCTCGGGGTCGAGGTATCGGCCACCGTCCGAGAATGAGTCGGGCGTTACATTCAGTACGCCCATAATCGCCGGGAAGTGAATTACGCGGCCGTCATGCAGGCGCATCCGGTCAGGAGGCGCTTCGGCCGGCGCCGTTGGATATTGACGATTGCGCCGAACGCGCCTTTCACGGACGACGGCCATCTGAAGTGACACACGCGACAGACGTGCGATCCGCCGGGCGATTTTCGGCAGAACGCTGAGGCATCGATAGCGTAATCCCGCAGGCGCGGGCTTTCGCGGTCAGACCAGAACCGGCTTCGGAGGCAACCCGGGGGCTACCGGAGCTTCCTCGTCGACGGGCTTGGGCTTGCCCACCTCGGGAGCCCTTCGCCCTCCCGGTCCGTCGGCGCTGACGGGCGCGCTGGCGGGCATCGGCCGGCCTTCCTTGAAGGCCGTTACCATCGCCTCGACCTCGGTGCCGTCGAGCACTTCCTTTTCGAGAAGACGCTCGGCCACAGCGTGGAGCAGCTCAATATGATCGGAAAGGAGCTGTCGGGCCTTTTGATACGCGTCGTCGATGATGCGGCGGACTTCGCGATCGATCTCGATGGCAGTGTGTTCGGAATAGTCCTTGTGATGAGCGATATCGCGGCCGAGGAAAACCTGTTCCTCACGTTTGCCGAAGGTCATGGGGCCGAGTTCCTTGCTCATGCCCCATTCGCAGACCATCTTGCGCGCCAGTTCGGTCGCCTTTTCCAAGTCGTCGCCGGCGCCCGTGGTCATATGCCCAAAGACCAGCTCTTCCGCGGCGCGACCACCGAACATCATCGCCAGCCGGGTCATCAGGTAGTCCCGCGAATACGTGTAGCGATCGTCCAGCGGCAGTTGCTGGGTCACGCCCAGCGCCATGCCGCGCGGAATGATGGTGACCTTGTGCACGGGGTCGGCCCCCGGCAGCAGCATCGCGACCAGCGCGTGGCCGCCTTCGTGAAAGGCGGTATTCTTACGCTCGGCCAGCGACATGACCATCGAGCGCCGCTCCGCGCCCATCATGACCTTATCTTTGGCGAGCTCGAAGTCCGCCATGTCCACCCTGTCCTTGTTGCGCCGAGCGGCAAGCAGGGCGGCTTCATTGACAAGGTTCTCCAAGTCGGCGCCCGCAAAACCGGGCGTCGAGCGCGCAAGCTTGTCCACGTTCACATCGTCGGCCAGCGGGACCTTGCGGGTGTGGACCTTCAGGATACCCTCGCGTCCCTTCACGTCGGGGCGCGGCACGACGACGCGCCGATCGAAACGGCCGGGACGCAGCAACGCCGGATCGAGGACATCAGGACGGTTGGTTGCGGCCACGAGGATAACGCCTTCGTTCGCTTCAAACCCATCCATCTCGACCAGAAGCTGGTTCAGGGTCTGCTCGCGTTCGTCATGTCCGCCGCCCAGCCCGGCGCCGCGATGGCGTCCGACGGCATCGATCTCGTCGATGAAGATGATGCACGGCGCGTGCTTCTTGCCTTGCACGAAGAGATCTCGGACTCGCGATGCGCCGACGCCAACGAACATCTCGACGAAGTCCGATCCGGATATCGAAAAGAACGGCACGCCCGCTTCGCCGGCGATGGCGCGGGCGAGGAGGGTCTTGCCGGTTCCCGGTGGCCCGACCAGCAGAACGCCCTTGGGAATTCTTCCGCCAAGGCGGGTAAAGCGCTTCGGATCGCGCAGGAATTGAATTATTTCTTCAAGTTCGTCCTTGGCCTCGTCGATTCCCGCGACATCGGCGAACGTCACCTTGTGTGTGTTCTCGGTCAGCAGCTTGGCGCGGCTTTTCCCGAAGGACATCGCCTTGCCGCCGCCAATCTGCATCTGGCGCATGAAGAAAATCCACAGCGCCGCCAACACAAGGACCGGGAACCATTGCACGAGCGCGACCATCCACCACGGGTCGCCCTCCGCAGGCTTCGCCGCGATATTGACGTTCTTGTCGCGCAGCGTCTTGACGATATCGGGATCGTAGGGCGCGTAGGTCTTGAAGTGCTCTCCGCCGGCGGTCTCACCCTTGATCAGGTTGCCCTGAATAGTGACCGCCTTGACCTGGCCTTTGTCGACCTGGTTCAGGAACTCGGAGAAGGTAACCTCCGGCTCACGGGGCTGCTGCCTGCTGAAGATGTTGAACAACAGCAGGAACATCAGGCCCAGGACGAGCCAGAGAGCAATACTGCGGGAAAACTGGTTCATTCCCTTCATAAAAAGCGTATCACGCTGGTTAATTCGCGCGCAATCATTCGTCTAACGTCCGGTGCGCCGAGCGCTGATGAAAACAGCCGCTTCCGTCGCGGAGCCTACCAGTGCACCGCAGCCCCGCGCGAGACCCGGCAACCAGAGGATTTCACGGCCCATCGCAATAACCGGAAAGACCGCGCGTTCACCGCGCGGAACCTTCCGATCGATAAACACATCCTTGACCTTGCGCGTTCCTGCGAGACCGAGCGGTCGGATGGTATCGCCCGGACGAAAGCTTCGAGCAATCAATCCGGCAGGTGCGGCGGCGCCCAAATCGAAAATCGCCGACCAGTGATCATCGGGCATTTCCATCTCGCCGGCCGGCACGACTTCGGCCGCGAACGTGAAGCCCGCTTCGGGAACCTGCGTGATCCCATCGAAAGCCAAAGGAACCGAGAACTCCGCGCGCGTCCTTTGCCGGGCCTTTTGAATTTGCATCCGGTCATATTCGCGGACCGCACGCCATCCTCCCGGCAGCGACAGGACGCCATTGACGGGGCCGGCAAGACACAGGCGCTCGACGGCTTCGAGATGCTTTCGATTGACGCGGCGAAGGTCGCCGAGTTCCGAGGCCAGGTAGAGTCGCAGGACCGGGATGCGCAGGGCCGGGTCGAGCTTCGCAAACCTGGCTACGCTAACACCGCCGCCAGGAATCGCGATGGCGGTAAGTTCCTGCGCCGCCACGCGAGAGAGATAGGAATCGATTATGCGGGCCTCTTGCGCAAGCGCGGCGAGCCTTCGCGAGACGCCCGGCGCGTAATCCCGCTCGATCTCGGGCAGAAGGTCGCGGCGGATTCGATTACGGAGCATCGCGGTCGAAAGGTTGCTGCTGTCCGTCACGAACGCGGCGCCGATGGAATCGAGGTACTTCAGGATGTCGTCGCGGCCGAGCGACAGCATCGGCCGAACAATGCGGCCGGGCCCCGACGGCGCCATCGCGCTCAGGCCCGCGACTCCAGCTCCCCTGAGCAGCCGCATCATGACCGTCTCGGCCTGATCGTCCGCATGATGGCCCGTCGCGATATGCTCCGCTCCGACCTCATCGGCAACACGGTTCAGGAACTCGTGGCGTGCGCCGCGCGCCGCTTCTTCGAGGTTGGGCATCGACGGGTCCAACGCGGAAGCGCGCCCGACGATGATCTGGACGCCAAGTTGATCGCACAGCCGGCGGCAGAAGGCCTCATCCCGATCGGACTCGGGTCCGCGCAGGTTATGGTTCAAATGCGCCGCCGAAAGGCGATAGCCAGAGTCCTCGCGCAACTGCGCCATCGCGTGAAGCAGTGCGACCGAATCAGGGCCTCCCGAAAGCGCGACGAGGATCGACGCGCCCGAACGCACGTTCGCTCGCGCGAGCGCGCGCTTGATCGCGCCAATAAAAGTCTTTCGATGCCGCTGACTCATCGATTTCAGAGCCTATGCGCCCGCGACCGAACGAGCAACGAGGCGCCTACCGCCCGAGCTGGTCGAGCAGATGCAGGATAATCCCGATGCCGGGCAGGTTGACCTCGAGTTCCTGCTCGAGGGTTCGAATCAGCCGCGCGCGTTCGAGGGCCGCGTTGTCATAGAACGGCTGCTCTCTGCCGGCGGATTGCAGGACCCGCGCCGGCACGAGCAATTCCTCATGCTCCCACACGGCCAGTTGGCGCTCGCTCACGCCGAGCATCGTGCAAAAGGCGCTCCGGCTGATCAGCACGCTCCCGCCGCGGTTGCGAAGCGCTCCACGATTTCGAACTCCCCGCCTTGCCATCGCGCTCAACTCCGTCCCAGCATCTCGATGCGAGGGTCGGAGACCCCGCGCGCCTTGCGACGATCGGCGAGCTGCTGCATGAGGGCGCGCTCGTCCGCGGTCATGTCGGTTGGAGCAAGCACTTTGAGTTCGTAGAGCAAATCTCCGGGCGTTTCCTTGCCGCGGGCCGGGATGCCGCGACCGCGCAGCCGCAGCGTCCTGCCGGTCTGCGAGCCCGCCGGAATCTTCAGGGCAATCCTGCCGCCGTCGGGCGTCGGAGCGGTGACCTCGGCGCCCAGAGCGGCTTCGTAGTCCCAGGCTGGAAGCTCCGCCCGAATATCGCGTCCGGACACGGCAAAAGGCGGTTGCTCTTCGATTCGAATGGTAAGAAAAAGATCGCCGTTCAATTCGGGCCGGGGGCCGCGTCCGCCCTGGCCTCTCAGCCTTAGCTGCGTTCCGTCCGTAACCCCGGCGGGAATGGTCACTTCCAGGGCGCGCGGCGTTGCCAGCACGCCAGCTCCGCGACAGGTGGGACACGGGCTGGCGGAGTGGATGACGCGAGTCTTACCCTGGCGCTGTTCGGTCGTGGTCATGCCGGAACCGCCGCAAGTGGCACATTCATCCTGCGCCATCAACTCGAGTCTCCGGCGAGCGCCCTTGATCGCGTCGCGCAGGCTGACAAGGACCTCGGCGCGAAGATCGGGAGCGCGTACCGGCTCGGAAGAAAAGCCGAAGCCCCCGCGGGGGCCGCCGGGCCTGAACCCTCCGCCCAGTCCTCCGAAGAACTGTTCGAAGAAATCGCTGAAATCTCCGCCGGCGAAGTGCGCCTCGCCGCCGCGTCCGGCCGCAGCCTCGCGCGCATACCGGCGCATCATCTCCTCCTGCGAGATGCCGCGCTCCCAGTCCGCGCCCAGCTCATCGTACTTTTTCCGCTTGGCCGGGTCGCTCAGGACCTGGTAGGCCTCGTTGATTTCCTTGAACTTTTGCTCGGCCTCTTTGTTGCCGGGGTTTACGTCAGGATGGAATTTGCGGGCGAGCTTGCGATATGCGCTTTTGATATCCGCTTCACTGGCGCCGCGCTCGATGCCCAGAACCTTGTAGTAGTCGCGGAACTCCATTCAGGTGATCCAGCTTTCAAGATGCGCATGAATCCGCGTCGCGCAAGTGTAGTCGAGAAGTGAATCCGCGGCTACGACGGCGAATGCGCGGAAGATTCCTTTTCGCCGGTCGAGCCGCCAAGCGCGGCAAGCCGCCTCTCCAGGGAGCGCAACTCGGCCTCCAGCGCCGACTGGCGCCGCCAGATGAACCCGACATAAAGGAAAATCGCGACGAAAATGACGCTGTAGGCCGCAAACAGGTATCCGAAGTGTTCCATCACTGAATCTCAGGCGGCGCCGGCCCGAAAGCGTATCAAGGCTATCTCGCGGGCCAGAGCCCCCAGCCGCGTCCGCATTCTGAGTTCGGCAAACCGCAGCATCAAGAGCCACGCAAACAGGAGCGTAAAGGCCGCAATCGAGACCAGCAGCGTCGCCACCATCCGCGGATCCTCCAGCCCGTGCCCGCCCTGGCGGGTAACGAGCACGGCGGGATGGATCGTACGCCACAGGCGCACGGAAACGATCACCACCGGCACATCGAGCGCCGCGACGATACCGATCACGGCGGCGAACTTCGACACTTGGGGAGTGTCCTCGGCCGTGGCGCGCAAGATTAGGTATCCACCGTACATCAGCCACAGCACGAAAGTGGTCGTCAGCCGCGAGTCCCAGGTCCACCAGGTGCCCCAGATCGGCTTTGCCCAAAGCGAGCCAGTTATCAAAACCAGCGTGCAGAACAGCATCCCGACTTCAACCGCTGCGTGGCCGAGATCGTCCCAGATCTGCCCGCCAAGCCACAGGTAAAAAATTCCCGCAACAGCGACCAGGCCGAACGATGCGAACGCAACCCATGCGCAGGGTACGTGGAAGTAAAAGATTCGCTGGACGATTCCCTGCTCAGCTTCCGTCGGCACCCATTCGAAGACCATGAACAGCGCCACCAGCATCGCCACCAGGGTCGAAAGACCAAGCGCGTTCTGAATCGGTTTGCTCATCCCGCTACTCTTCTCCCACCACGTGCTCGAAAAGAAGGTATCCCGCGGTTACGAAGAGCACGTCGAAGGCTATCAGGATGCCGACCCAATCGCGCGAAGTGGCGAGCGCGGCGCCAGACAGCACGGCAGCGCTTGCCTTGACGCCGGCAATCAAGGCGGGAACGAACAGCGGAACGATCAGCAGAGGCAGCAGCAGTTCTCCGCCGCGAGCGCGCGCGGCGATTACCGCGAGCAGGGTCGCCAGCGCGGAAAATCCCAGCGCGCCAAGAATCAGCACCAGCATCAAGGCCGCAAGCGACATCGAAAATTCCAGATTGAAGAACAGCATCGCGAGAATCGTCGCGGCTATCGCTGCGCCGACCATGAACCCGAACGATGCGGTCAGCTTGGCCGCATAGATTGTGGCCCGGTCAAGCGGGCTCAACAGAAGCGCCCGCAGGCATCCGTTTTCCTGCTCCGACAGAACCACCCTGGTCGCTCCCAGCATCCCGGCAAACACGAGTGCGATCCACAGCGCTCCCGCCGCGGTGTCCGGCCCTTGCGCGACGGCACGGTCGAAGGCGAACACGAGCACGACCAGAACCAGCAACGCGAGCGACACGAGGACGGTGGTGATGCGCCCGCCGCGCACCTCGAGCATCAGGTCCTTTTTCACGATTGCCGCGTATCCAGCCATCATGACCTCGGACTGAGCAGTGAACGCAGGCGCCCTCCCCTGCGCGCCTCATCTTTTTCCTGATATTCGACCACCTGCCCGCGAACGATCTCGTAGAGTTCGAAACTGATGCCCTCGATCTCGAGCTGCGCGTGCGCGGTTGCGACCAGCGTGCATCCCTCGTCGGCCGCCTCCCTGATCATCGCCTTCACCCGCGCGATGCCATCGGAGTCGAGCGCGGCAAACGGCTCATCGAGCAGGAGCAACGCGGGATTGTGGATCATCGCACGCGCGGCGGTCAGCCGCTGCTCCATCCCGCGGGAAAAAGTGCGCACGCGATCGTCCGCTGACTCACCGAGCCCGATTCGTTCCAGCCAGGCATCGGCGGCTTTCCGAGGTTCGGAAACGCCATAGAGGCGAGCATAGAACTCGAGATTCTCGCGCGCGGTCAGATTTGGATAGAGGAAGCTCTGATGGGACAGCATTCCGATTCGGCGGCGATAACGGGGGCTGAAGCGCCGCGTGTCCTCGCCGAAGACCAGCGCCGAGCCTTCGCTCGGCGATACCAATCCGCACAAGATCGACAGGAGAGTGGATTTTCCCGATCCGTTGCCGCCGATGATTACCGCGGCGTGTCCGGGCGCCAGCCTGAAGTCGGTTTCGCGCAGGACGGGTGTAAGACCGAAGGTTTTGCCTAGCGCGTGGGTTTCGATGACGGGCGCAGCCATCAGTCCGCCTGTCCGGTCGCACGATCACGGGTGCGGAGGGCGAGGCCGCATTCGCCGCAAAACCGGGCATCGGCGGCGGTTCGCACCCCGCACTGAGGACAGAAGTTGATCTTTCGCGGGCTCTGGGAGCGCGCAAGAGAAGCCGCACTTCGCGCGGAGTCGATTCTCCGCACCTGAGAACTCTTCTCACGCGATCCAATTCCGGCACTGCGCGGCGCCCGAAGCTTCTCCAACGCCTCCATCGCGGTGAGCGCGCGCCGCTCCAAACCGGCGCGCAGGGCCTGATAATCAGCGTCGGACAACTTTCCCATCTCGCGGTCAAATTCAAGTTCGCGAAGCCCCTGCACCGCGAGGCCACGCTCATGTTCGAGGCGTGCGCGTTCAAGATCCTCCCGGGCCGCGCGGCGTCCCGGAAAGAACCCGCCCGCGAGCGGAGCTGCGACGAACAGCGCAACTCCGGCGATGATCATTGCGGCGGCAAAATAAGTCACGGCTCAGGATCGCTCCCGAATCTCTTCTTCGAGTCGATGTTTCAACTGGGGATCGAACGCCTGAAGGCTGCTCTCCGCGTCCGCGGAGCTTGCGTCGTCCCGAGCCGGCCGCGAGCGCCATCGGCTGGCCGTGTAGGCGATGAACACGCCGCCCAATGCCACGGCAACAAACGGCATCAGCCACGCGAGAATATTGAATCCTTCAGTGGTCGGCGCTGAGAGAACCTTTTCGCCGTACTTGTGGCGATAAAATGCGATGATCTCGGAACTCGACTTGCCCTTGCCGATCATCGACTCGATCTCTTCGCGCACGGGAACAGAGAAACTGCAGGTCGGATGGTTGCAGTTGGCGACCGTAAGGCCGCATCCGCACTGGCACGTCAGGCCCTGGCTGATATTCGCCACGGTGGGCCGCTCCGTCGCGCGCGCATCCGGGTTGCGGATCGGAGCGCAGACCGCGGCGAGCGCGAGGCCCAGCAGGATCGCGGCATCGACGGGCCTCATCTGACCTTCACTCTCCTCCCGGCGCGGGTTCCGTCATCGCGGGATGTTGATCGGCGCCGCGCAGCGCCGCGGCAATCGCGGCTCGTTCGCGGACGTTCGGCCACATCACCACCACCGTACCCAACACCATCAGCAATCCTCCCGCCCACAGCCAGAAGACCAGGGGCGTCAGGAACACCTCGAAGGTCGCCTGATTGCCGCTGTCGTCGAGCCCGGCCAGCACAACGTAAAGATCGGCGAACGGCGTCGAGCGAATCGCAACCCTGGTGGCAGGCTGCTGCTGGCGCCGATAGAACAGCTTCGCAGGCGACATCTGCGCCACTTCCTTCCCGTCCCGCGTCACTTCGATGGTTGCGGTCGCGCTCTCCAGATGGGGTGTGCTCACGGGAAACACCCCGAGATAGTGAAGTTGGTACGGTCCAACCGAAAAACTCTGACCGGTGCGTACGGTAGTCTTGACCTCGGTTTTGAAGAAGGACGATCCGACGATTCCGACGAACGCAACGATGACGCCGATGTGAATGATATATCCGCCATAGCGGCGATTGTTCTTGGCGACCAGATTGACGAGCGCCGCCGCCGAAGTCTCGCCGACCATGTGCCGGCGCGCGACGATACCCCGGCGAAACTCAACGATTATGGTACCCATCACGAACGCGGACACCGAGAGCGCCGCCAGCACGTACCACGCGCGGATGCCGTATGCGAAAGCCGCGAGGCCCGCGGCCAGCCCGAGGAAGATCGGGGCGGCAAAGCTGCGAACCAGATTGCGCGGCGTCGTGCGCCGCCAGGCAATCAGGGGACCTACTCCCATCAGGAACATCAGCGCGATCGCGAGCGGGCCGTTTACCCGGTTGAAGAACGGCGGTCCCACGGTGATCTTCACGCCGCGCACCGCCTCCGACAGCACCGGAAAGATCGTGCCCCAGAACACCGCGAACGCGATTCCAACCAGCACCAGATTGTTGAAGAGAAACGCGGCCTCGCGCGACAGATAAGACTCGAACTCGGCCGGGCTTCGCAGGTCGCGCGATCTGAAAACCAGCAGGCCCGTGTATGCGACCACGACGAAAATCAGGAAGCTCAGGAAGTACGGCCCCAGGCCGGATTGCGTGAACGAATGGACGGACGAGATGACCCCGCTTCGCGTGATGAATGTCCCGAAGATGGTCAGCGCGAAGGCGAGACCGATGAGCGCAAGGTTCCAGACCTTAAGCATGTCCTTGCGCTCCTGGATCATCACCGAATGCAGATAGGCGGTCATGACCAGCCACGGCATGAAGGCGGCGTTCTCGACCGGGTCCCACGCCCAATAGCCGCCCCATCCGAGCACTTCATAAGCCCATCGCGCGCCGAACATGTTGCCGAGCGTCAGGAAGAACCATGAAAAAATCGCCCAGCGGCGCGTCGAGCGGATCCACGAATCGTCAAGCTTGCCTTTAATCAGGGCCGCAGCCCCGAACGCGAACGGGACCGTGGAACTCACATAGCCGGTGTAGAGGGAAGGCGGATGAATCGCCATCCAGTAGTTCTGCAGGAGCGGGTTCAGATCGGTGCCTTCCGCCGGGACCGGTGAGATAAGGTCGAAGGGCCGCGTCACGAAATTAAGCATCCCGAGAAAGAACATCGCGACGACTGCCAGCACGACCATCGCATACGGCGCAATTTCCGGATTGCGGCCGCGATTCTGAAAGGCCGCGATCGAGGCGAATATCGAGAGCAACCAGGTCCAGAACAGAAGCGAACCCTGTTGTCCGCCCCACAGCGCGGTGATCTTGTAAACCGTCGGCAGCGTAGTGCTTGAGTACGCGGCGACATACTCCAGTGAAAAATCCGAATTAAGCAGCCCGCTCCAGAGCGCAATCACGGCAAGAGTGACGGTCGCGCACATCGCCCACAGCGCGTGGCGCGCGCTTGCGAGAAATTCCGGGCGATTGCGGCTTGCGCCGTACAGGTTGGCGCCGACCGAATAGGCGGCAAGCAGCAGCGCAATCAGAAGCGACAGTCTTCCGAGATCGGGCATCGCAACCTATTTTGCTTTCTTCGCCTGGTACTTGGACGGACAGCTCGTGAGAACCTGTGTGGCGGCAATCTCGCCCGCGGAAAGCAGCCTGCCTTCCACGATCACGTCGCGCCCCTCCGCGAACATATCGGGTTTCGGCTCGCCCGTGGACACGACATTGAAGGAAACGGGATCGGTTGACGAGACCGACTTCACCGCGCCGTCACGATCCGGCTCGGGAATTTGCACGATCGCGAATTTGAGCGTGAGCGAAGAGGGATCCCACAAGATCGTGCCGGGCTTCACGCGCCCCGCTATTCGCAGGGTCTGGCCGCCGAGTTCGGCCTGCCGAGCGGCGACCTCGTTTACGGTGAGATAGTACTCTGAGGTGCTGCGGATCGCAGTCGTGATCAAATAGGCCACGGCGGCAACGATAAGCGCCGAACCGACCACAAAGCGAAGCTTGAGACGCATAAACGCCCGCGATGAATCCTGTCGAGACTACGCAATTCTTTCAGGCCACGCTCCGGCTAGCAACCGGGCACCCGCGGGCTACTCGCCGCCTTCACCTTCGCGCGACTGATACGGACCGAAGGCGACCCCGCGCTTGCTCTCGCGGATAAACGCGAGGAGCTCGGCGACCTCGGGAGCGAGCGGTCCGGAGGCTTCCAGCCGTTCCATCGCCAGCTTGAGATTCTGGCGGACCCCGAACAGCGCCATGAAAGCGTGGCGCAACGCGCTGATGACCGGCGTTTTGACGCCCGCACGGCGAAGTCCAATCGAATTGATGGCTCTAAGGGTATGGTCGCCGTCCACGATGCAGAAAGGCGGAATGTCGCGGCTCATCCGGCATCCGCCGCGAGTGAGCGCAAGCCGCCCGATGCGAGTAAACTGGTGCACCACGCAGTTGCCTGACACGAGCGCGCGGTCGCCGACTTGAACCCATCCGGCGAGCAGAGTGCCTCCGCCGATGATGATGCGGTTTCCGATGCGGCAGTCGTGCGCGATATGCGCGTTTTGCATAACGAAGTTGTCGTCACCCACGATCGTGATATCGCCTTTTTCGCATCCGCGATGGACCGTGGAGCCTTCGCGAAAAACATTGCGATCGCCGATTCGCAGGCGCCGCGGCGCGCCGCTGTAATCGAGATCCTGCGGCTCATCGCCCAGAACCGCGGTCGGATGAATCACGTTATCCGCGCCGATCTCCGTGTGGCCGAGCACGGTCACATGGCCAATAAGCCGCGTACGCGCTCCAATCCTGATCCTGCCGTCGAGCAGGCAGAAGGGACCAACTTCCACGCCGGGAGAGAGTTCGACCTCGGGACCGACCACCGCCGACGGATGGACGCGCGGCGGGACGGATTCAGGCGGCATCGCGAATACTCATCGATTGGGTGCGGCGGAAGCCTCTAGTGCAGGAGCCTGGGTTTCTTTCGATCGTCGGGATGCTCCTTGTCCTCGACCTTGCCGCCGGCTACCCGGTACTCGCCGCTCGCCCAGGTTCCCAGATCGATCATCCGGCATCGTTCCGAGCAGAAGGGCCGGAACGGATTGTCTTTCGACATCTCGGCCGGCTTCTTGCAAATTGGACAATTCATATCTCGATTCCGAAAGCTGCCAGATCATCGCCGCACACGCAACGTAGCCGCGCCCCGGCTACATTGCGTCCTGCGGAAAAGCCTGCAGAAGAACGCCATCTTTGGTTATCTTCACACATTGCACCGCATTGCGCTCGAAATCCGGATCGCAAAGCGGAGCATCGATTCCAGGACAGCGGTAAAGGCTCGGCTCGAGCGTTTCGCATTTGGCCAGATCGAATCTGGTCATCGCGCGCTTTTGCGCGGCGGTCTCAGGCGGCGGCGCGGCACTCGAGCAAGCGAATGCGCACACGAGCGCGGCACCGATCAGCATCGCGCGAAGCAATTTGAAAAGATTCACCGCCACCGGTTTCATCGCAAAGCACGCGATCGATCAAGAGGTAAGATGGGTCCGGCACGCAAAGTCCATCTCGAACCTAGCAGGATGCGGAAAGAGGATCGTTTTTCATTCGATTAACCGGTGAAGTAGGTGGTGGCCGGAAGCTGAGGAGGAAGCAGGGATGCGCGGGGCGGAGCATGAGCAGTCTTCGATGTTCAGTTGCATCTCGGCGGAGCAGCGGGTGCCGAAGGATCATCCGTTGCGCGCGATCCGCACGATGACCGATGCAGCGCTGCGCGGATTGAGCCCGCAGTTCGAGGCGATCTATGCGGCCACCGGGCGACCCTCGATTGCTCCGGAGAAGCTGTTGCGCGCGCTGTCGTTGCAGGTGCTGTGCATGGTGCGCAGCGCGCGGCTGTTGATGGAACAGTTGGACTACAACTTCCTGATTCGTGGGGCTGAGCATCGACGAACCGGTGTGGGCCGTGTTTGCAACGCTGAAAAACTGATCCACTTTACCGCTGTAAAAATGAGTCATCCCTGACCGATTCCCTCTTCTTTCTTTTCTGGGATTTTAAACGTCTGATCTTTTGGGTGGTGCGCGTTGGGTGTCCCGCGTCGGCGGGTACCTTGCGCGCCAGCGTTACTGACGCGGTGCACGATCGTCGGCATGGAGTTCCTTCTTTCCGCCGCTGGCGGGGGCGGTCTTGGAGCCGCGCTGGCTGCGAAAGGAATCGCCGCGAGTGGTCAGAATGTGAGCGTGATGGCTCAGGCGATCGAGCAGCGCGGTGGTGAGCCTTTCGTCGCCGAAGACCTTGACCCACTGGGAGAACGCCAGGTTGGTGGTGATGATGGCGGAGCGGCGCTCATAACGCTGGGCCAGGAGGTTGAACAGCAGCTCGCCGCCGGTGCGCTCGGAACGGCACGAAGCCCAGTTCATCGACAATCAGAAGCGCGACTTTCTGATAGCGCTGATGGGGCATGGTGAGCCGCCGCTCGTCGCGCGCCTCCACCAGGCTCTGCACCAGATCGGCGGCCCGCGCGAAGCCATTTCCTCGCAGACTTGGTTGGCCGACGCATTGCAGACCGTTCAAAGGATAAAAGGCCGCGAGAGCCTGTAAAAACGGCCATCGCACTGCCGTTCGACCAGCCGACGATGAAAAGCATTCAGCCGCTTACGGCCAGTCTGAAATCTCGAATCCAAGGCTTGCCGTTTTGCACGTTCATAGAGACTGCGACGTTGAGGGCCTCTGCCTCAATGCGGAACTGCTTCGAAGCCAGCTTGAACGAGAAAACATTTCGATCGCTGATGTAATAATCGACAGTCAAGGGCAAGAGGTTGGCGGATGCGACCGTGCGTGCGGGAACAACTTTCGGGCGCTTGGGCCGATTACCTTACCAAACAGGATCCGAGGCTTTGTAAATCATGTGCGATGGCCCAAAGGCCGCACTGACCGAATTCTCGAATTCTTTTTGCAGCACGGTGGAGGCTAGCTCGGTCCGGCTAACTCCCCGGCGTAGGCAGTGGCGAGGGTGGAGAGACTGGTGGCCTCTGAGCCGCGTTCAGTTCTGCTTGTCCATTCGCCACGCATGCTGCGTAGTACTGCTCGCGCGTCATCCCGTTTTTGCCTAAGGTCCAGTTCGCAGGATATCGCTTGATGCTCTCGCAAATCGCGAGATGCTGCTTCGCCTGTCGTTGTAGTTCAGCTTGCTGCTCAGTCGCGTTTCGAGGAGCGAGTTGCACACAAATGGGGACCTTAAACCCGTTGGTCTGTTGATAGAAGAAACACCCGGGTTGTAGAGCGCTGTTAGGATCCGGCTGGTAAGTACATGAGCACCATTGCTGGAGGATGTTACGAGCTTGGGCGGTGACTGCCAGACAAGTGCTAGTATCAGCCATCGGAGTCGTTAAGTTCGGGGTCGTCGCGCATAGCGAATCCGGCCATCCTAAGTCTGCGGGTGGGTTTTGGCACCAGTAGCCCTGATCAACGTGACAGGGGGTGATCGGAGTACTGATGGCCGAGGTTCGCGGAGGAAGCCCCGCGCAGAATTCGCCGTCGGGCTGGCCTGCTCTGGCGTAGGTCATGCAGTCCCTCTTATAAGCGCTCTGCAACGGTTCGGGAGCGCAGGAACACCAGTCCTGTCGGATCTGGCGCGCCTTCTGCAGCACCGTTTCGCAGACGCGCGGACTCGCGAACTGGTAGGTGTTCTGGAATTGCGAGCTCGAACAAAGTGTATCCGGATAACCCATATCCGCCGGAGCATGGGCACACCACGAAGACGGGTCAATCTGACAATTGGTGGTCTGTGCCCAAGCCGGCCGGCCGCCCGTTAGGACTAGAGCTCCTATGATCGCCATCGTCGATGCTTTCATTGGTCACCGATCCCCGTATTCAGGTTGCCGATATGTAGCAGCCTGCGACTCCCAGCACTTCACCTGGCGCCACAGAGCTTGGCCGTGGCAACTCCACCGTGACACTGCGCATAGGAGTAATGAGCTACTGATCCGACGCATGAAGGCTGCCCCGTTAGGCGACAAGGAACGCGCCGCATGGGCTCGTTTCGACTATAATAGACGGACTCCGAGTGTTTCCTCTATGGCGCAGTTGGCGTTCTACGGCGACGAAAGCGGGACGAGTAGAGATAATAGAGTCGCGACGGTAGCTGGATATCTTGGCCAGGTCGGCGAGTGGCGCCGGTTCGAGCGCGAATGGCGCAAGGTCTGTGGGAAGTATGACGTCAAGATCGTGCATCGCGCTGATCTGGAAACATGGCACGGAGAATTCACGGCCGAGCGCGGTTGGAATCCTGCGCGCCGAACCTCCTTTCTTGGCGAGCTCCAACCGATCATCAAATCTTGCACCAAAGTCGCTGTCGGTTCTGCGGTCATCAAAGAAGATTGGGAAGAGGTCATGCCCGAGTGGCTGACGCGCTTCTTTGGCGGCACGTATGGATGGTGCGCGCATGAATGCATTGTCGCAGTGCGAAAATGGTGTGAGCGCCCGAGCGCCAGGTCGCGAACGTCGCGCCCGGTTTGCTGGGCATTCGAGCGGGGAGCGGAAGGACAACACCAGGTTGAGGCAATGTTTGCAGAGTTGAGCAACATCTCGGAATTGAAAGCCGCCTTTCGCATTGGCGCTCTTTCCTTTCCCGACAAAGATGTCGTACCGCTCCAGGCAGCGGACTTGTTGGCCTACGAAGTGTTTAAGCAAGTGGAAAATCAGATTGTCGATCGCGGTGAGAAACACGATGTGAGGCTATCGGTGCGTCATCTCATGCGGCCGCAAGACCTTGTTTATCTGAAATTTTGGGATCGAGCGCGGCTTCGCGAGTGGCTGGCTAAAAGCGAGGAACGCGGCGTTCTAAAAAACATCAAAGCTGCGTGGAAAAAATAGGGATGTCGCCACCGTACTCAGAAGCGCCGGCTTCTAGATCGAGGATTTCACGTCGGCTAGCACGATACGCCGAAAAAAAAGAGATTTGCCAGTTCCATCATTGGGCAACCGCATCAAAATCTGAAACCGGCCCGCGGGTGTCCCCCAGGGACAAAAACCGGTAAATTCCGGTATCTTGCGCCTGACGCCGGGCCGAAAAATCCTTGAAAATGCTACGTTTTCTTACCGGGTTCTCCCGGCTCCGGATTTTCAATTCCCCCCGCCTCCACCAGCTAACGCCAGAGGGGCCGGGTTTTCTACCCCGTGTGTTCAGCGGCAAGAGACCACTGATCCCTACTAGGGGCGCCGTGATACC
>JAJPKP010000041.1 GCA_021323675.1 Pseudomonadota bacterium
AGCAGACGGAGCTGTTTCCTCTGACTTACTGCAGGCAGCCCCCAGGAACAACGCAACTAGTGCCAGAAGCAGGACTTTGCGCATCGCTTCCTCCTTGAATTCCGTACATTCACAATAGCGCAAAAACGGAAAACGCCGCTAACGATACGATAGGAACGTGGCAACTTCAAGCAGGTCGCACTTTTCGAGAAAACCGGCGGAAAATCTCCAAAGCCGGCGCGTTTTCATACCGATATTTTGAAAATCATCTTTTTGCACGCTATTATCTCCCTAAGACAGTCCAGCGTGCGGGGAGGATGGGAAGTTGGAGGACAGGCGCCTTTCTTTCGCGCTCGGCAGAGCGCGCACCGACAGTCACCGACTGGTGGTCGAACCCGAATTGGATATGAACCGCGAAGCTCTCAGAAGCTCCGCGTTGTTTGCCAGAATTTCTCAGTTCATCCGATGGTTGATGCCGGAGTCGGCCCGCGTCGGCCCGCCGATGAGGTCCATCGCGCGAGAGCTTGAAGAGCGATTCCCTTCGCGCGACAACTGATCGCTCGAAATCGAGCGCACGGGAGGAAAATCCGATGGGGGAGATCGCCCGCTTGCACAGCGGCGCACCGTGGGAGCCTGTCGCCGCGTATTGCCGAGTAGTCAAAGCAGGAAATTTCGTCGCGGTCGCGGGCACCACCGCCACCGACGATCGCGGCCTGATCGTCGGAACCGGGCAGATGTATGTGCAAGCGCGCCAGGCCTTGATCAACATCCAGCGCGCGCTCCTGAACGCCGGACTCTCGATGCGCGACGTGATCCGAACCCGGATGTTCGTCACCGACATCTCCCGCTTCGCCGAGGCCGCCCGCGCTCATCGCGACTTCTTTGCCGACTCGCCGCCCGCCTCGACGATGGTCGAGGTAAAGCGCCTCGTCCATCCGGATATGCTCATCGAGATCGAGGCGGATGCGTACGCCGGGTCGAACGCGCAGGCCGATGCGCCGCCGTCGCGTGCGGCCGCTGCGAAAGCCTCGGCAAGACCCCGAAAGAGCGTGACTGCGCGCAAGAGGCGCCCGGTCGCCGGGCGCAAGAAGCGCAAGTAGGGCCGGAATTACGCGCCCTGAGCGGCCGCGCCCGCCGCAATTCGAAGAAAAGTAATCTACGGATTCAGCGATGCCGCGCGCATCGCCTGTTCGCCCGATGCAGAATTGAAAGCATTCGCGGCCGCGCTCATGTACGGCGCCGGATAGATTCCGATCAGCACCGTTGCGATCGCCGCCAGCCCGATCGCGGCCACCAGAGCCGGCTTTCTGGCCAGCCTGCCCGTATCGATTCCGCCCTCTTCCATGTACATCGCAACGATGACCGATATGTAGTAGTAAGCGGCCACAACGCTGTTGAGCACCGCAATGACTACCAGTCCGGTGTAGCCCTGATGAAGCGCGGCGGCGAAGATGTAGAACTTGCCCATGAAGCCCGCGAGCGGCGGGATTCCGGTCAGCGACAGCAGGAACAGAGCCATTGCCCCGGCGAGCGCGGGAGATCGGCTTGAAAGTCCGCGATAGTCCGCGATCAAATCGCCCACGCTGCCGCGCCGTTCGAGCGCGACGACGATTGCGAAAGCGCCGAGGTTCGTGAACGCGTAAGCCAGCAGATAATACAGCACCGCGGAGCCCGCTTCGGGACCCGCCGCCGTCATTCCCACCAGGATGTATCCGGCGTGGGCTATCGCCGAGTACGCAAGCATCCGCTTGATATTCGTCTGCACCACCGCGATCACGTTGCCGGCCGTCATCGTCAACACGGCGAGCACCCAAAGCGCCTGCGACCAGTGCATGCTCACCGGGCCGAAATTGACCAGGAAGATGCGCACGAAGCCGGCAAATGCACCGAGCTTGACGCCAACCGCCATGAAGCCCGTGATCGGCGTCGGCGCTCCCTCGTACACATCCGGCGTCCACATATGAAACGGAACGGCGGCAACCTTGAAGGCAAACCCGACCAGCAGCATCGCGAGCCCCAGCAGCAACATCGGATTCGACATCATCGGCTGGGTCAGAGCGGCGCGAATCGCCTCGAACTTGATCGTTCCGGTCGCGCCGTAAATCAGCGCGATTCCGTACAGCAGGAATCCGGTCGAGAAAGCCCCGAGCAGGAAGTATTTGATTGCCGCTTCGTTCGAGCGCGGATCGCGCCGGCGCAGTCCCGCCAGCACGTACACGGCGATCGACATGGTTTCGAGGCCGAGGAAGATCACGATAAGGTCGCCCGCCGACGCCATCAGCATCATCCCGAGCGCGGAAAACAGCACCAGCGAATAGTATTCCGCTCCGGCAAGATGGTTTTCGCCCGCATAGTCGAGCGACATCAGGATCGTGAAAGCGGCGGCGATCAGAATCACCAGCTCGAAGAAGGCCGAGAAGCTGTCCACGGCGAGCGCACCGGCAAACGCGACACCGGTCTGCCCGACGATCCCGAGCGTGAGGACGAAGGCAACCGCCAAGGCCGCCAGCGAAAGCCATCCCAACCCCTCGCTCTCCTCATCGTCCAGGCGCACGCCCGCGAGCAGAACGACAATCGCACCGATGCCGACGGTTATCAGCGGCAGGATCGGAAGCCAGGCGAAATTGATGGCGGCAAGGTTGAACGGGTTCATTTGGCGGATGCGGTCTCTATGAGTGGCCGGTCGCCGCTATACGGCTGTGCGGACCACCTGTCTGTGCCGTTAAAGGATTCCCGTGCCGCGCGCAAAGCGGCGCGCGCCGAAAAAGGACTATCGGCCTGCTTCTCTGTGTCGCGGCGGGCAATCCCGCCCGCCTGCTGATGCGATTTCTGTTCGAGACGGACCTGCTCGATGCGCACCCCGGCGAGCATCCGCTCGACGGAAGGCTGCATGCGCGAGATGAGCGGCGCGGGATACAAGCCCATGAACAGCATCAGGGCGATCAGCGGCGTCATCACCGCGATCTCGCGCAGGTTGAGATCGCGGATGGTTTGATTCACGGCGTGAGTGACGGGGCCGAACATCACGCGCTCGTAAGTCCATAGCAGGTACAACGCGCCGAGCACGATGCCGCTTACGGCGAATGCCGCGGCGGGCCACGAACGCAAATACGTGCCCAGCATGATCAGGAACTCGCCGACAAAGCCGTTAAGCCCCGGAAGCCCGGCCGACGACAGCATCACGAACATGAAAAGCCCGGCGTAGATCGGAACGCTCTTCCACAGTCCGCCGAACTCGCTGATCTCGCGGGTATGACGGCGCAGATAGAGCATCCCGACCAGCAGGAACAGCGCGCCCGTGGAAACTCCATGATTGAGCATCTGGTAGATCGCGCCGTCGATTCCCTGCGGATTGAGCGCGAAAATTCCCAGCATCACGAAACCCAGGTGGCTCACCGACGAGTATGCGACCAGCCGCTTCAAATCCGGCTGGGTCATCGCGACCAGGGCACCGTAGATGATCCCGATCACCGCAAGCGCCAAAAATAGCGGCACGGCTTCGACCGCGACCGCTGGAAAAAGCGGAATCGCGAAGCGCAGGAACCCGTACGTCCCCATCTTGAGCATGATGCCGGCCAGGATGACCGATCCGGCGGTCGGCGCTTCCGTATGCGCATCGGGCAGCCACGTATGCACCGGCCACATCGGCACCTTAATCGCGAAAGCGAGCGCGAACGCCGCGAACATCCAGCGCGCTTCCGTCTGCGTCAGCGGCACCTGGTAAAGCAGCGGCAGGTCGAAGCTGAGGCGTCCGAAAGCGTGCTTGGCGGCGGCAACCAGGTACAGAATCGCCACCAGCATCAGCAGCGACCCCACCATCGTGAACAGCACGAACTTGACCGCCGCGTAGATTTTGCGCCCGTGGCCCCAGATTCCGATAAGGAAGTACATCGGAATCAGCATCACTTCCCAGAACACGTAGAACAGGAACAAATCGACCGCGAGCAAGGCGCCCAGCAGTCCGGTTTCGAGCACCAGCAGAAAGAAGCAGAACTCGCGCGGACGATGGTCGATATCGCCCCCTCCCGAATAGAGCAGCGAGAGCGAAATCAGAATCGTCGTCAGCAGCACCAGCAGCAGGCTGATACCGTCGATGCCCAGGTGGTAGGAGATTCCGAACTGCGGAATCCACTGATATTGCTCGACGAACTGATAGCCCGCCTCGTGCGGATCGAACGCGGCAAACAGGTAGAAGCTGATGGCCAGCGGGACCAGCGAGAAGATGAACGCGGAGTTCCAGGTCGCGCGCTCATCGCTCAGCATCAGCACGAAGGCCGCGCCCAGGAGCGGAAAGAAAATCAGTGCCGTCAGTATTCCGCCGCTCATCACCGGATCACCAGGTAGAGGTAGTAAGCAACAATTCCAATCACGCCGAGCAGATAAACGAACGCGTAATGCTGAACGTTGCCGGTCTCGGCGCGCCGGGCGGCTTCTCCACCGGCCTCGACGACCAGCCCGGCCCCGTTGGCGGCCCCGTCAATCACCATCCGATCGACGCCGCGATTCAGAACCTGGTCCGAGATGAAGAAAAGCGGCCGCGTTACGATCAGGTTGTAAAGTTCGTCGATGCGATACTTTTCCAGCAGCAGATCGTACAGCGCCTTGGCGCGCCACGCGGCGATCACCGGCAGACCGGGCATCCGCAGATAACAGACGTAGGCGAGCAGGATGCCGAGTCCGCCAAGCCCGGTCGCAATCGCCGAGAGCATCGCCGGCGACGCCTCGACGGCGGGCTTGAAGTTGCCGACCACGGGCGAAAGGAAGCGCGCGAACGCGTCGCCCCACAGCAGCCCTTCAGGCAGCCCGACCCATCCGCCGATCGCCGCGAACACGGCCAGCACGATGAGCGGGATGGTCATGACCGGGGGAGATTCGTGAACGTGATGCAGCTTGTCGGCCTCGACTCGCGACTCGCCGAAAAACGTCATGAAGATGAGCCGGAACATGTAGAAGCCGGTCACGCCCGCGGTAATCGCGCCCAGCAGCCAGAGCCAGAAATGGCCCGACTCGTACGCGCCTTCGAGAATCAAATCCTTGGAGAAGTAGCCTGAAAATCCCGGCACCGCCGTGATTGCAAGCGTCGCGATGAACATGGTCCAGAACGTGATCGGCAGACGCTTTCTGAGCGCGCCCATCTTGTTCATGTCCTGCTCGCCCTCGAGCGCATGGATCACGGAACCCGCGCACAGAAAAAGCAGTCCCTTGAAGAACGCGTGCGTCATGACGTGAAAGATGCCGGCCGCGAATGCTCCGGATCCCACGCCGAGAAACATGTAGCCAAGCTGGCTCACCGTCGAGTAGGCGAGCACGCGCTTGATGTCGGGCTGGACGATCGCGATAGTGCCGGCGAAGAACGCCGTCAGCGCGCCGATTGTCGCCACCACCGCCATCGCATCGGGCGCAAGCATGTAGAGAAAATTCAGCCGCGCCACCATGTAAACCCCCGCCGTCACCATCGTGGCGGCGTGAATAAGCGCGCTGACCGGCGTCGGACCAACCATCGCGTCCGGCAGCCATACATAGAGCGGAATCTGCGCCGACTTGCCGGTCGCACCGAGAAACAGCAGCAGGCCCGCCGCCGTGGCGGCCGTCGTTCCGATCAGGCCCGCATGAGATTGAATCTCAACAAAATTGAGCGTCCAGACGCCGTGATGGGCGAGCGCGGAGAGGATCGTGAGGATGCCGAGCACGAAACCGGCGTCGCCGATCCGGTTGACGATGAAAGCCTTGCGGCCGTTGTACGCGAACTCCGGGTTCGTGTACCAGAAGGCGATCAGCAAATAGGAGCAGAGGCCCACCCCCTCCCATCCGACGAACATCATCAGGATGTTGTCCGCGAGCACCAGGATGAGCATCGAGAGCGCGAACAGGTTCATGTAGGTGAAGAACCGCGCGTAGTCCTCGTCATGCGCCATGTACCCGACCGAGTACAGATGGATGAACGATCCCACCCCGGTTACGACCATCACCATCACGCCGGACAGCGCATCGACCCTAAGTCCCAGCTCTACGTGAAAGCTCCCCGCTTCGATCCATCGCCAGAGCGGGCAATAGAGCGCGCCGCCCGCCGGCATCGCGAGGATCTTCACAAACGCCCAGGTGGAAACCGCGAACGCGAGGAACATCACGCCCGGTCCGACCAGGTTCACGGCGCCTCGGCCGAGCCGGGCGCCGAAGAAGAGATTGAAGATGACGCCCAGGGCGGGGAAGACAAGAATCAGCGCGAGCGCGGCAAACTCAACGTTCATCAGCGGTTACCATTTGAGCAGGGTCAGATCGTCGGCGTGAACCGTCTCGCGGCTGCGAAAGATCGAGATGATTATCGCAAGCCCGACGGCGGCCTCTGCCGCGGCCACCGTCATCACAAAGAAGACGATTACCTGTCCGTCCATCGTGCCGAGCCTGCTGCCCAGCGATACGAACGCGAGGTTCACCGCGTTGAGCATCAGCTCGATCGACATGAACATCACAAGAATGTTGCGGCGGGTGAGAAATCCACCGACGCCGATCACAAAGATCGCCGCGCTCAACGCCATCAGCCAGCTAAGCGAGACCATCGTTACGCCGCCTTTTCGACCCGGGCGGAAGCTTCCTTCCGCTCCTGCAGTTCCGCCTGCGTGGTGCGCCGAGCCAGCGCGACCGCGCCGATTACCGCCACCAGCAAAAGGACCGAGGTCACTTCGAATGCGATCAGATATTCGGAGAACAGCGTCTGCGAAAGCGCGTCGATAGATCCGTAACCGGCCGCGTGCGCGCTTGAGAACTTGAGCTGCAGACGCGACGGCACAAGAAAGACCGCAAGCTCCGCGAGAAGCGCCGCGACCGCCAGAGTGCCGAAAAGCTTGAGCGCCAGATGGCCCGTTGGACCTGACTCGACCGGCAGATTCAGCAGCCAAATCACGAACAAAAACAGCACCATCACCGCGCCCGCGTAAACTATCGCCTGCAGAAAGCCCACCACGATTGCGTCCTGCCCGATGAACAGCACGGCAATCGCGAGCAGGGTCAGCACCAGCGCGAGCAGGCAGTGCACGGGGTTGCGCTGCAGAACCACGCCGAGCGCGGCAAGAATCGACAGCGCAGCCAGAAACCAGAAGAGTCCCGCCGGCATCAGTGCGCTCCTCCCGTCGCGACCACTATGAACGCGGTTACCAGCACGTTGGCAAGTCCGAGCGGAACCAGCCCCTTCCATCCAAGCCGCATCAACTGATCATAGCGAAAGCGCGGCAGCGTCCATCGCACCAGGCCCAGAAACGCGCACAGCACCACGACTTTGACGAGAAACGAAACGATGCCGAGGATCGATACGAGCAGCGGAGCAACGGCGATGATGTGGCCGCCCGGAAGATGGAACCCGTCGCGATACAGCCACGGCACCTGCCATCCGCCGAGAAAGAACGTCACCAGCAGCATCGCGGTGAGCGCCTGCTCGGCGAAGTCCGTGAACATGAAGGCAGCCTGTTTGCCGCCGGAATATTCGACCATGTAACCGAGGATCAGCTCCGATTCGCCCTCGGGCAAATCGAACGGAACACGCTTGGACTCGGCAACTCCCGCCGTCAGCAGAAGGATAAACGCGAGCGGCTGCACGAACAGGCCCCATCGCGGCAGAAACCCGAACCACACTCCACCCTGCGATCGAACCATCTCCTGAAGGTCCAGGGTGCCGTATGTCATGATGACCGCGACGATCGCCAGTCCCATCGCAATCTCGTAGGAGATCATCTGCGCGGTCGCGCGAATTCCGCCCAAAAGCGCCCATCGATTGTTCGATGCCCACCCGCCCAGTGCTACGCCATACACACCGATTCCGATGGTCGCGAGCAGGTAGAGAGCGGCAGCGTTCAGATTGGCGGCCTGCAGGTTGAAGGTCTGCCCGGCGATCGTGATGGTGTCGCCGAACGGGATGACAACAAACGTCACCAGCACGGGAAAGAGCGCCAGAAACGGCGCCAGCCCGTGCAGGAAATGATCCGCGCCCTCCGGCACGAAGTCTTCCTTGGTGAAAAGCTTCAGCGGATCGGCGACCAGGGTATTGACGATACCGAGGTTCGGCATGCCGAGCTTGCGGCCGAACCCGGTGATCGCAGCGCGATTGGCGCCAACGCGGTCCTGAATGAGCGCGCTCCCCTTGCGCTCGAAATACAGCAGGAAGATGGACAGATGAAGTCCGATCAAAACCATCAGGATGGCTTCGATCGCGCCGACAACCAGTTCAGTCATCACGTTTGGAAAGCTCGTCGATCAGTTTCAGTATGCTTTCTTCTGTCAGGTTCTCGTAAAACCTGTCCTGGTTAAGCTGCAACATCGGAGCCGTGCCGCACGACGCCAGGCACTCGGCCACCCCGAGCGTGAACTTGCCGTCCTTCGTGGTTTCATCGATTTCAATCCCCAGCCGGCGGCGGATGCAGTTGACGATTCGGTCCGCGCCGCGCAGCCGGCACGACAGGTTCGTACACACGTCGAGAAGATACTTTCCGACCGGCTTGCGATGGAACATCGGGTAGAAGGTCACCACCGCCTTGACGTGCGAGTAGGGCAACCCCAGCAGGTCGGCAACGTAGGCCTGCGTCTCCTCTCCAACCCATCCGAACTCGCGCTGCGCAATCCAGAGAGTGGGCAGCAGGGCGGCCTGACGGGTGGGGTAGTGAGTCAGGAGCTCTTCGAATTCCCGGAGCGCCTGTTCGGAAAACTTGGGTTTGCGCGTTTCCGGCATGACGACAGTATTACAAATCCTTACTACACTCAGTGTGGGAGCGTTCGGGAATCTTATGATGAGTAGCGGAATTCCCGCAACCCTGCCAGAGCCTTGAAGTGCCAGGCAGGTGATCTTTTCGCAAAAACTTGCGGCTATACCACGAACGGGTTATCTATCGTGCGCGACCGGCCAAGTGAGCGAAACCTCAGGCCGAACGCAACGGGCATAGACCAGGGATGCGGGTAATCGCCGGACATGCGCACGGCCGCCGCCTCAAAGCGCCGCGCGGACTGGCTACGCGGCCAACCTCGGCACGCGCGCGCGAATCAATCTTCTCGCGCTTGCAGGTCAGGCTCGAGCTCGAAGGCGCGCGGGTTCTGGACATTTTTGCCGGAAGCGGATCGCTCGGATGCGAAGCGCTGTCACGCGGCGCATCGCATGCGACCTTTGTCGATTCCTCGCGCGCCGCCACTCACGCGATCGAGTCCAACGTGCGATCGCTCGGGATGGCGCAGCGGACCCGCATCATCTGCTCAGACGTGTTTCGGGCGCTCGACAGTCTCGGCGCCGAAGGAGCGGCATTCGACCTGGTGTTCGTCGATGCTCCATACAAGAACGACCTGAGCAATGAAGTGGTGGAAAGACTCGGCACGCTTGGCCTGGTCGCGCCAGAAGGATGGATCGTCGTGGGACAGTCGAAACGGGCAGCGCCGCCACCCGAAGCGCCTGAAGGACTGCTACGCCCCAGCGTCGTAACTATCGGCGATCATCGGATCGCCTTTTACCGGCGACCGCCATCGGCGGCGCCGAGTGGGAGTTGATGGGTTTACAAGATGCCGACCAAAAACACCGGGCACACGCCCTCAATCGCCGTCTATCCGGGAACTTTTGACCCTATCCACAACGGCCATATCGATGTTATCCGCCGCAGCGTGGCGCTGTTTGACGAAGTAATCGTCGCGGTTGCGTACAATCCTCACAAGGAGTCCGCCCTGTTCACCGCGGACGAGCGGGTCGAGATGATCCGCGACGTTATCCGCGACCTGGAACCGCGCGCCCGCGTCGACAAGTTCAGCGGCCTGTCCGTCGATTACGCCGAGCGTATCGGCGCCAAGGCGATCATCCGAAGCCTGCGATCGGTGACCGACTTCGACTACGAGCTTCAGATGGTCAACATGAACAAGCAGATGAAGCCGAACATCGAAACCGTATTTCTCTGCGCCAATCCCAAAGCGTTCTTCGTGGCTTCGAGGCTCATCAGGGAAATCGCGGGCTACGGCCAGCGCGTGCCGGAACTTGTGCCGGAAATGGTGATGAACCGGCTGCGCAAGAAGCTGGGCGTGGATTAACGATCGCAAAATCCGAAGACCACTCATCCACGCACGCACCGCTCCGCAACCGGTCCGTTTCTTTCGGCTGCGGCGCGCCGGTACAATCGTGGCATCGTTATGGTCAAGCTCAATCGAAGAATCGCCGCGCTGAAACCCTCCGCAACGCTCGCTGCCGATGCGCGCGCGAAAGAGCTGCGCGCCGCCGGAATCGACGTAATCGCGCTCGATGCGGGCGAGCCCGATTTCGACACACCCGAGCGGATCAAGGACGCCGCGCGCAAAGCGCTCGCCGAAGGACGCACCAAGTACACCGCTGTCAGCGGCATCCCCGAGCTGAAAGACGCAATCCGCGTCAAACTCAAGCGCGACAATCAGCTTGACTACGCGGCCGGCGAAATCATCGTCTCCGCCGGATGCAAGCAGGCGGAGGCGAACGTAATCAACGCGCTGTTCGACGAAGGCGACGAAGTCATCATTCCCACCCCGGCCTGGGTGAGCTTCTCCGCGATGGTTGAACTGGCCGGCGCAAAGGCGAAGTTCGTGACGTGCTCCGAGGGCAACGGGTTTCTGCTCACGCCCGAGGCGCTCAAGTCGGCAATCGGACCCAACACCCGCGGCATCATGCTTAACTCGCCGTCGAATCCGACCGGCACCGTCTATCACGCCGGACATCTGGCGGAACTCGCGAAAATCCTGCTCGAAGCCGACCTGTGGGTGATGTCCGACGATGTCTATGAGCACATCTCCTACGACGGTCCCGTGCCGCACCTGTTCCATCTCGAACCGCGTCTGCGCGGCAAAGGAATAGTCTTCAACTCTCTTTCGAAAACCTATGCGATGACGGGATGGCGAATCGGCTTTGCGGCCGGCCCCGCGGAAGTGATCGGCGCGGCATCGCGGCTTCAGAGCCAGAACAGCGGAAATCCGAATTCGATCGCGCAGATCGCCGCGATCGAGGCGCTCACCGGGCCTCAGGACGAGGTAAAGCGGATGGCCGAGGAGTTCCGCGCCCGGCGCGAGATCGTGGTCGAACGGCTCAGAAAAATCCCGGGCTTCAAGCTTCCCAATGTTCCATCCGGGGCGTTTTACGCGTTCCCCAACGTATCGGAGCTGTTCGGGCTCTCTTACAACGGCCGCAAACTGACGGATGGCGATTCGGTTGCCGCGTTTCTACTCGATGAAGCCAAGGTCTCAACCGTGGGCGGAAACGATTTCGACGCGCCGAATCATATCCGGCTGTCGTACGCGACCTCGCGCGACAAGCTGACGGCGGCGTTCGACCGAATCGAGCAAGCCGTCAGGAAACTGCGGAATTGACGTCTGTCCGATCCGGCCGGCCTGCCCCTCTTTATCTCACCTGAGAAGCCCGCTCAGGTTCAATGCGCCGCGGAGTTGCACCTTCTAGTTCAACTCATCCAGCGTCATCGAAAAGCTGGGCGCGAAAGTTTCGAGAAAGTATCCGACCTCGGGCATTTTGATCGCTTCGACCTGACTTTTCAGGACCGCCGCGGCTTTGGCGAAGTCCTCGTTGCCCACGCGCATCTCTTCGATGCATTTAAGGTAGGCGCAGAGCTTGTCGGCGGCGTGAACGATCTCCCATTCGGCGCGGTCGTTTTTCTCCTCGAAGAGCAGTGGCCGGTACTCCTTCCTCATGGCCACCGGCAGCATCGCGTGCAGCTTTCGTCTGGCGACTTCACCCACTTCGGCATGCGCGCGGCGAATTTTCTGGCTGAAGTGCTTGATGGGGGCGACGACGTCGCCCGTGATCACTTCCTCGGCATCGTGGAACAGGGCGAGGGTTGCCGCGCGCTCCGGATTGACTGCGCCCTGGAACATCCGGTTGCGAATGATTGCGAGCGCGTGCGCAACCATCGCGACCTGCAGGCTGTGCTCCTGCAGATTTTCTCCGAACGTGTTGCGCATCAGGCCCCATCGCCTCACGAACTTCATCCTCGACAGATAGGCAAAGAAATGGCTCACAAAGACTTCTCCTGCTTTTGCTCATCGCGGCACGGCCGAGCATCGGCCGCGGATGTCGTCAGCGGGGGCGCCGCCGCTTTCCTTCAATCACGCCGATGCTTTGCCCAGGGCGACGGAAATTCGCCGGATTCGAGAAATCGCAAGTAGTCGGAAAGAATCTCGGCATGGTCGAAAGCCAGCGGCGCGGGTGGATGGCGCGGATCGAACAATCCGATTCCTTTCGCGTCGTCTGCGGCGACCGGCGTGCCCGTGGCCCGGCCGATGTAAACGGCGGTGATGGTGTGGCCGCGAGGATCGCGATCGGGCCTGGAATAGATGCCGAGCAGTGCGCGAAGCGTGATATCGAGCGACGTTTCCTCGCGGGCTTCGCGGATCGCGGCATGCTCGACGGTTTCACCCACATCGACAAATCCGCCGGGAATCGCCCATCCGAACGGGAAATTCCGACGCTCGATAAGCACGATCTTGTCTCCGATTTCGATGATCGCATCGGCGGCGACGGGCGGGCATTGAGGTCTGGCCATGCCCAAAGTCTAGCATCCGCGAGTCGGTCTCCGCACAAGCCGAAACCGGCCGCCGACTGGATGCCGATCGATCGCGTCGGTGAGATTCGCCAACGTCCGAGTTGACACGGGACCGGCCGAGCCCCAAAGTTCGATCGAACCATGCAAGTCGCTCGTCTCTACGATTTTGGAGATATCCGCGTCGAGGAAGACATCCGCCCCGAGGTCGGCCCCGATGACATCCTCGTCCGCGCCCGGGCATGTGGAATCTGCTCGGGCGACATCATGCCCTGGTACATCCGGCGCAAGGCTCCGCTGGTGCTGGGACACGAGCCGGTGGGCGTGGTGGCGGAGGTCGGAAAATCCGTGCGCGGCTTCAAGCCCGGAGAGCGCGTTTACGTTCATCATCACGCTCCGTGCTTCGATTGCCCGTCGTGCCGGCGCGGCGAATATGTGCAATGCGCTACGTGGCGCGCGACAAATCTCAAGCCCGGCGGGATGGCCGAGTATTTTCTGGTCAGCGCCGCCAATCAGCGCGACACGCTGAAACTGCCTGACGCGGTTGACGATGCCAACGGCGTGCTGGTGGAACCGGCCGCATGCGTGATCAAATCGCTCAAGCGATCCGGCCTTAAGGCCGGCGAGTCGATTCTGATTATCGGCCTTGGGATCATGGGCATGATGCACGTGAAGCTGGCGCGCCATATGGGCGCCGCCACCATCATCGGCGCCGACCTCTTCGAGAAACGCGCGCGCCGCGCCGTCGAACTCGGCGCCGACCACGGCATCGTCGTCTCCGGCGACAATCTCATCGATCAAGTCCGCGAACTCACAAACGGCGCGATGGCCGACGTGGTCATCGTGGGACCGGGCAGCGGCAAGGCCATCGCCTCGGGAATCGCGGCGGCTGGGAAAGGTGCAACCGTGATCCAGTTCACCGCAACTCCACCCGAAGAGGAGATGATCATCCGGCCCCACGATTTGTATTTCAACGAGACCCGGCTGATTCCGAGCTATTCCTGCGGGCCGGATGAGACCCGCGAATCGCTGCGGCTGGTGCAGCAAGGCGTGATCAGCGCATCCGAGCTGGTGACCCATCAGTTCCCGCTGCGCCGCATCACAGAGGCGTTTGCGACCGCTCAGAAACCCGAGGCGCTCAAGGTGGTGGTAACCTTCGGCGCGGACGGCGCGTAGCCGTCGCGCGCGCGTCTGCATCTATGCGGCGCTCATCCGCAAAAGCTCGCGCCGGAAGCCCGCCGGCGCTGCGCCGTTTCAAATCGAACTTCCGATGGAATGGGGTCGAGCTCGAACCGTACAAGATCGCCACTCATCGCGGCGGCGATTTCCGGGGCGCATCGCGCCAGGTCCTCATCGGCAAGCAAGGCGAGCGCGTCAAATTTCATCTTCGCTATTTCGAGCTTCAGCCGGGCGGCTTCACCAGCCTCGAACAGCATCATCATTCGCACGTGGTCGTGGGACTGCGAGGCACAGGTCGGGTGCGAGTCGGCCGGCGCAGCTACACGCTCAAACCGATGGACACGATCTATATCGGCCCCGATACGCCGCATCAGCTTCGAGCCACGGGCGCGGCGCCGTTTGGCTTTTTCTGTATCGTGGATGCGAAGCGCGATCGGCCACGACCTGTCCGGAGTTCCTGATTACAGGCGCGGACCGCGGCCGAACGCCCTCGGGCCTTCGATGGGGTTGCGGAGCGAAAAAAAAGGGCGGCTGCGGATGCAGTCGCCCTTTTTGACGTCAAGCCGGACAGACGTTACGGCGTCGAAGACGGAGCCGATGCCGGAGCGCTCTCGCTGGGAGCAGCCGCCGCGGCCTTATGACGACGACGAGCGGCGCGATGACGCGGAGCGGAAGCCATCGTCTTGGCGGCAATGGCCTCGGCGCGGTCAGCCGCTGCTTTGGCATCGCTGGCCGCCTGCTCTACGCGGCTGGCAGCAGCCTGAGCCGATGCGGCAGCCTGCTGAGCCTTCTGGCTGGCAGCCTCAGCGCGAGAGGCAGCCTGGTCAGCGCGATTGGCGGCATTCACTGCGCGCTGCGCCGGATCGGGCGCGTTGGAGCAGCCTGCCATCAACGAAAGGGCTAATACAGCCCCGGCTAACCCAACCAGTTTGCAAGATTTCGTGATTAACCCTTCCATCTTTTCCTCCTGGAAAATTGCGTGGCTGACCTTACGATACTCGGTCAGCGGCCGCGTACCAACCTGAATTTTGTCTCAAAACCCAGACGCTCATGCAAGCGTACACAATGCATCAAACTACTGCAACGAGCTTCCAGAGATAAGTTTTGACCCTACGGGCAGCCATCCGCGCGCCGTTTGGAACCTAGCAAGTTTATCGCGAAGGATGGTTGACTTCCACTAGAAATCGTCGCCTCCGAAATCATCCATGCCGCCCATGCCACCCATGCCACCCATTCCGCCCATTCCTCCCATACCGCCGCCCGGAGGCATCGCCGGAGCCGGAGCGGGCTTCTTGGGTTTTTCCGCGATTGCGGCTTCGGTGGTGATAAGGAGCGAAGCCGCGCTGACGGCGTTCTCGAGCGCGCTTCTGACGACTTTGGCGGGATCGATCACGCCGGCATCGTCAAGATCCTCGAACTGCTCGGTTCGCGCGTTGAATCCGAAATCGCCCTTGCCTTCCTTGACCTTGTTGAACACCACGCTGGGCTCATGGCCAGCGTTATGCGCGATTTGCCGGACCGGTTCCGACATCGCCGTCGCGACGATGGTCGCGCCGACTTTTCGATCCTCCGGCAGCTTCAGCCCTTCGACTGCTGAAATCGCGCGGACGAGCGCCACACCGCCTCCTGGAACAATCCCTTCCTCGACTGCGGCGCGAAGCGCGTGCACCGCATCGTCGACGCGCGCCTTGCGCTCCTTCAATTCCACCTCGGTCGCAGCGCCCACCTTGATTACCGCGACGCCGCCGCTCAGCTTGGCGAGCCGCTCCTGCAGCTTCTCGCGATCGTAGTCGGAGGTGGTTTCTTCGATCTGGCGGCGGATCTGATCGACGCGACCCTCGATATCGGCCTTCTTGCCGGCTCCGCTGATGATGGTCGTGTTGTCCTTGTCGATAACGACGCGCCGGCATTTGCCGAGCATCTTCAGATCGACATTTTCGACCTTCATGCCGAGCTCTTCGGCAATCACGACGCCGCCCGTGAGAATCGCGATGTCCTGGAGCATCTCCTTGCGCCGGTCGCCGAAGCCGGGCGCCTTCACCGCGGCGACTTTGAGGGTGCCGCGCAGCTTGTTAACCACCAGGGCCGCCAGCGCCTCGCTCTCGACATCCTCCGCGATAATCAGCAGCGCGCGGCCGGCCTGCACCACGCCTTCGAGCAGCGGGAGTATCTCGCGCAGGTTGGAGAGCTTTTTTTCGTGCAGCAGGATGACCGGTTCCTCCAGTTCGCACGTGAGCCGCTCGGCGTTGGTGACGAAGTATGGCGACAGATAGCCGCGATCGAAGCGCATCCCCTCGACATGCTCGAGCACGGTCTCCAGTCCCCGCGCTTCCTCGACGGTGATGACGCCTTCCTTGCCGACCTTGTCCATCGCATCGGCGACAATCTTGCCGATGGCATCGTCGCCGTTGGCGGACACGGTCGCGACCTGCTGCATGCGGTCGCGGTCTTTGACCGGCTTCGCCATCCCCTTGATGATCTCGACGGCTTTCTCGCAGGCCGCATCCATGCCGCGTTTGAGATCGATCGGAGCGAACCCCGCCGCCAGCAGGCGAATGCCTTCACGCACCATCGCGCGTGCGAGCACGGTCGCGGTGGTGGTGCCATCACCGGCGACATCCGAAGTTTTTTGCGCCACCTCGCGGATAAGTTTCGCCCCCATGTTCTGGAAGCGATCTTCCAGCTCGATCTCTTTGACAACCGTCACACCGTCCTTGGTGACGGTAGGCGCGCCCCAGCTCTTCTGGATCATTACGTTGCGTCCCTTGGGACCGAGCGTTACGCGGGCGGCTTCGGCAACCAGCGTGGCCCCCGCGACAATGCCCTCGCGGGCCTTTTCATGTAGCTCAACCGTTTTGGCGGGCATTGGATCGTTTCTCCGTATATTGTTTGAGTTAAGACGTTTTTGGGGCGCTCATCGCATTGGCAATCAACGCGCGCGAGTGCCAGTGACAACTTTAAGCACACCGGCGGCCTTTGCAAGTGGTTCGGCCTTTAGTTGGCCTGCGATGCGTGTCAGGATGGGATCGAAATGTCTCGAAGAAAAAAAGTTTTACTCGGCGCACTTGCAGTCCCTTCCGCCGCCTGGCTGCTTGCAGCGATGCCTTACGCGTCGGCGGCTGCCGCCGGATGGTCCGCCATCGCCACCCGTTCGCAACTGGTCGCATCCGCCGTCCTGGCCCAGGAAGATTCCGGGGGCGAAGATACGGACGTTCCGCCGCAGGACGTTGAAAAGTACATCAAGGTGTACAGGGCGATGCAGCAGAATCGCAACCTGACGGTCGAACAGGCGGCAGCTCAGCAGGGTCTCAGCGTGGCCGCGTTTAGAAGCCTCGAAAATCGAATCGAGCGCAACGATGCGTTGCGCGAACACGTGCGGAACTCATTGAGGCCGCAATCGACCGCATCGCCGGCTCAGTAGCCCGACGGCGTGCACCCGCCGCGGGTCGCAAAGGGAAGGCAAACGCAAACAAGCAAAGTGGCGGAAGGAGCTTCGTCCTTCCGCCACCTGGTTAGCTGAAAAGGGCTCTTACTTCGTGACCGAGCTCGCGAAATAAGCTTCGAGACGCGAGACCGCATTGTTCGCGCGGCTGACTGCATCGTCGGCCCCGGCAGCGGCCGTCTCAGCCTGCTTCGCGGCGGCATCAGCCTGATTGGCGGAAGCTTCAGCCGAATTGGCGGCCGCTTCCGCCCGGGTGGCATCGGCTTCTGCCTTCTCGCTGGCGTTGTTGATGGTCTTCATGTCCGGACCACAAGCGGTGAAGCCGAGGATCGCCAGCACCCCTAGCGCATACGCCAATTTTTTCATCCGACCTATACCTCCTAAGTTCCAGTCCAATCGCCAGTTCCAGTTAAAAGCTCTGTCTAGGTTTCGAGGACAGTTCGTTTCGCGACACTCAAACTCAGGAAATAGTTACAAATCAATCCATTCAACGCAAGCTTGAATGCCAGCGCCGGGCAGGCGCGAAGTATTAGGCGGAATTAGAAAGGCGCAGTTGACAGGTAAAACTTGCTACAGTTATCGTCCGGATGGGCAAGGGATCGAGTTCCTCACCAAAATGATCGATTTTCAGTCGGCGATTTAGCCTTTTAACCGGGGTCACGAATGGCGACGATAATCACGAGCGAGTGCATCAATTGCGGTGCGTGCGAGCCGGAATGTCCGAACACCGCGATTTACGCGGGCGGGGTGGACTGGGAACTCAA
>JAJPKP010000046.1 GCA_021323675.1 Pseudomonadota bacterium
CGCTTCCTCCGCCACCAGCATGGGCCCCTCCGCTGCGGAGTAGCCCACGCCGGGGTGGGTCAATTTTCAATCGGCGACCAGGGTCAGTTTTGCACCGGCGGCAACACCGATTCACAAACCCGAAGTGGAAAGACCCTGATTCTGCCGAGATCCAAGAATGGCAATATCGAGACACAGTGAGCTTGCTTGACCTGCACCCAGAAATCGGCCCGCTTGGGCCGGATCTTCCGGACCTTTCAGGCTGCTGAAGGACCGGACGCACTCGGCGGAATTTCGTTGGCCATTTGCTGGAGCCGGGGGCTGGCGGCTCCGGCGCCAGCGGGTGCTTCGCGTTGAGGCATCGGGAACCGCAACCTTGATCGCTATGAGTAACTACTCTAAGAGTAGTTGCTCATGAGATATCAGCTTGCGGAGCTGGTCGCTGCCTCCGGCTTCTCCGTCGATACCATCCGCTACTACCAGGCGATCGGGCTGCTTCATCCCCCCGCCCACGAGGGCCGTATCGCAATCTACGACGAGTCCCATCTCGATCGCCTGCGGCTGGTGCGCTCGATGTCGGCGAAGGGGCTTCCGCTCAAGGTCATCTCGATGTTGCTTGCGCGGGGCGAGCATCCGGAGTCCGACCGCGCATTGCTGCTCGCGATCGAAAAGGACACGAGCGAGGCTCGCTACAGCGGGGCCGACCTCGCCAGGCATCTGGGCGTGCCGCGCGCGCTGGTAGCGCTGGTCGAGCGCAGCGGACTGGTGGATGCGCTCAGGCAGGAGGACGGCGCGATCAGCTATTCCGCGGCCGATCTCCAGACCGCGCGCGGTGCGCTCAAGCTCATCAGGCGCGGAATTCCGGTGCGCCGCCTGCTCGGCCTTGCCATCCGCCACGACCGCGCGATCCGCAAGACAGCGGACGAGGCGATCGATCTGTTCAACGAGTACGTGCGCAAGACTGAGAAACGCAGCGCGGACTCAAACCCCGACGAGGTCGCGGAAGCCTTCAGGGAATTGCTTCCCGCGGCCACCGCGCTGGTGGCGCATCATTTTCAGCGCGTGCTGGTCGCGCGCGCCTTGCGCCGGCTGAAGCGCGCAAGCGAGGACCGCGCGCTCGAAGTGGCGAGCCGCGCGGCGTCGGATATGCGGCTGCGGGTGCGCTGGTGATGGCGCTGCCGGCGGAGAGCGGCAAAGCCGCGTTCGTGCGGGCGATGTTCGATCGAATATCGCCCCGCTACGACTTCATGAACCGCTTGATGACGTTTGGCAGAGATCAGGCCTGGCGCCGGCGCGCTATCGACCTGCTCGAACTGGAGCCTGGAGCCGTGATGCTCGATCTTGGCTGCGGCACAGGCGACCTCGCCGCCGAGGCGGCGAGGCGCCGCGCGGTGGCGATCGGTCTCGACTTTTCCGAGGGGATGCTGCGCGAGGCGAAAGGCCGGGATGGCGGATTCGCGCTGGTGCGCGGCGACGCGCTGGCGATTCCGCTCGCATCACGCTCATGCGACGCGATCGCGAGCGGCTTCGCTCTGCGCAATTTCAGCGGCCTTGCGCGGGTGTTCGGCGAATGGGCGCGTGTGCTCAAGCCCGGTGGCCGATTCGCGCTGCTCGAAGTCGACAGTCCGCGCAACGCTCTCCTTCGCCTCGGGCATCACACCTATTTTCATGGCGTGGTGCCGCTGCTGGGACGCCTGATCGCCGACCGCAGCGCCTATTCGTACCTCTCGTCCTCGGTGGCGTATCTTCCGGCGGAACACGAACTGTTTGAGATGCTGCGCAGAGCCGGGTTTGAAGCGCTCGCGAAGGAGCACCTGCTCGCGGGCGCCGTGCAGATCGTCACCGGCCGCCGCGCCGCAGAGCGAGTCCAGAACGATGCCGGAACTTTTTAGCATCACCTCGCTTTGGACTGGCCCGTCCGATCTGCTTGCCGTCGCGCGATCGTTGCCGGGCGAACCGCTCTTTTACATGGAACGGCGGGGCTTCGCGGTGGTGGGCGCCGGATGCGCAGCCGAGATCGTGACGCGAGGTAAAGATCGCTTCGCTCGCGCGTCCCGTGAGGCCCTGGATCTGCTCGCCTCCATCCGCTCGCGCGGTGAAACCGGCGCCGATCGGGTCGTGCTGGGCGGATTCGCCTTCGGCGACGAGACGCGATGCGATCCCAAATGGCGCGAGTTCCCGCCCTTGCGGCTCATCGTGCCGCGGCTGCTTTGCATCAAAGACGGAAGTACGTGCCGCGTCACGTGGACATCCCCGGAAGGCGACGATACCGCCCTCGAGCGAATCTGTCGCACAAACGGCGCCGTAACGAATCGAGAACCGAGGCTGCGGCGGATTCCAAGCCCGCGCGATCGCGACACATGGCGCCGGCGGGTCGAATACGCTGGAAGCCAGATAGCCGCAAAGCTCCTCCGCAAGCTGGTCATGGCGCGCAGCGTGGAGTTCGCCGCTTCGGAAGAAATCGACCCCGCCGCGATCATCGCTCAGGCCCGAGCGGCGCGCCCTGACTGCTTCAGCTTTCTGATAAGCGCAGGGCGCACCAGCTTTGCCGGATCGACGCCGGAGCTTCTCGTGAGGCTTCGCGGAAACGATGTCGATTCCGGGGCGCTGGCGGGTTCCGCTCCACGCAGCACCGACCCGGACGAAGATCGCAGGCTCGGCGAGAACCTGCTCGCTTCGGCAAAGAACCAGGCTGAGCATCGCTTTGTGGCCGACGAAATACGTTCCGTGCTGGCGCGAGTGGCCGACCTCGAGCAGGCGCCTCGTTCACCCGAACTGGCAAGTCTGCCTGAGGCCCATCACCTGTTCACCCGCTTCCGCGGCCGGCTGCGCCGGCGGCATAGCGCGCTCGAACTGGCCGGCTTGCTCCATCCCACTCCCGCGGTATGCGGCGTTCCGACCTCGACTGCCCGCGCGATCATCGAGCGCAACGAACCGGAACGCGGGTGGTACACGGGCGGAGTCGGATGGATGAACGCGGACGGGAGCGGCGAATTCGCGGTGGCTCTCCGTTCGCTCCTGATCGAGGGAAGCAAGCTGACCGCGTGGGCGGGAGCGGGAATCGTCGAAGGATCCGACGCCGATGCCGAGTTTGACGAGACCGAATTCAAGCTTGGCGCGCTGCTGGGGAGCTCCGACCGGTGAGCATCGCGTCCAATCCCAATGTTCGCGCGTGCTGCGCGATTGCGCAGGAGCTTCAGCTCGCGGGCGTGACGGACGTATGCATCTCGCCCGGCTCGCGCTCAACTCCGCTCGTGATGGCGCTGGAGCGCACGGGTGGAATTCGCCCGTGGGTGATTCTCGACGAGCGCTGCGCGGCATTTTTCGCCCTGGGCATGTCGCGCGAGACGCAACGCCCGGTAGCGCTCGTCTGCACTTCCGGGACCGCCGCGGCCAACTATGCTCCCGCGGTCGCGGAGGCCTCGCTCGAGCGCGTTCCGCTTGTGGCAATCACCGCGGATCGGCCGCCCGAGTTGCGCGACTGTCACGCCCCGCAAACTATCGATCAGGTCCGCCTCTACGGCAGCCACGTGCGATGGGCGGTCGATGCGCCTTCGCCCTCAGCCGGATGCGACCTCGATGCCTTCTATCGGGCGATGGCCTGCCGCGCGGTTGCGGCGGCGATGGGACCGCTGCCGGGACCGGTGCAGATTAATCTCCCGATGCGCGAACCGCTGATCGATGTCGACGAGGAGCTGAGCGCGCTCTCGCCATCACGATCCATCCACGACGATCGCGAGCCCCACGTACGGGTCCATCGCGGGCGCACGGCTCCGGACCGCGAGACGTTGGAGCGATTCGCCGGGGCGCTGAGAGGGATTGAGCGCGGAATAATCGTGTGCGGGCCCGATCCTCATAATGCGCCGTCGCACGCGATAACGGGCCTTGGCCGGCGCCTTGGCTGGCCGATCCTGGCCGACCCGCTGTCCGGGCTGCGATGGGGACATAGCGAGCAGGAGCTGATCGTCGATGCTTACGACGTGATGCTTCGCGACCACGCATTTGTGCAGGCGCATCGACCCGAGGCGGTGCTGCGGTTCGGGCTTCCTCCGGTTTCCAAGGTGCTAACGGAGTTTCTGGGATCGCGCCACGCGCTTCACGTTGTGCTCACTTCCGCGGGAGACTGGCCCGACCCATCGCATAACGCGACGGACATCGTTTGCGCCGATTCGGCGGAATTCTGCCTCGGGCTCATTGCGAGGCTTGCGGAAAGACCAGGCCGTTCCATCTGGCTTCAATCGTGGATTGGCGCGTCGCGCGCGGTTCGCGAGGCTATCGATGCGGAGCTTGCCCGCGATTCCGGCATGTTCGAGGGCAAGGTATTCCAGGAGACGGTTCGATGTCTGCCGGAGGACGCGATGCTCCAGGTCGGCAACAGCATGCCGGTGCGCGACCTCGACACCTTTCTTGGATCCGCATCGCGCTCTCTGCCCGTTTACTGTAACCGGGGCGCGAACGGGATCGATGGCGTAGTTTCAGCCGCGATGGGGGCGGCGGCGAAGCGGTCGGGGCCGACCGTTCTGGTCGTGGGCGACCTGAGTTTTCTGCACGATATCGGCGCGCTGCAGATCGCCGCCCGCCATCGCATCCATATCGTCATCGTCGTGATCAACAACAACGGCGGCGGAATCTTCTCGTTTCTTCCGCAGGCCGCGCTGGAGCCCGTGTTCGAGCGCTTTTTCGGAACTCCGCACGGACTTTCACTCCAGAACGCGGCCGCAATGGGCGGAGGTTCCTTCGCGCGCGCCGCCTCATGGGATGAATACGGCGCGGCGCTGCGCCGCGCGCTGGCCGATCCCGCAACGCACGTGATCGAAGTTCCGGGCGATCGTCAACGGAACCTCGCGCGTCATCGCGAGATCATCGGGACCGCGCTGCGCGCGCTCCATCCGCTCGAAGGTCTCCGATGATTCGCCAAATCGCAGTGAGTGGCGGGACGATGGAGATCGCGGATGAAGGTCCGCAAATTTCGAACCCGCCTCCGATCGTGCTGCTTCACGGGTTTACGGGCTCCAGGGACGGATGGAATGCACTGCGCGATCTGCTGCGCCCGTCGCGTCGTGTCATAAGCGTCGATCTTCCCGGACACGGCGGCACGAAATTCGCCGCCGACCCGGCGCGGTTTACGATGGAGGCGACGGCTCGCGACCTGATCTCGGCGCTCGACCAGCTCGCGGTCGGCCGTTTCGCGCTCGCCGGGTACTCGATGGGCGGACGCCTCGCATTGTATGTCGCCCTTGCCTGGCGAGCGCGTGTCGAGCGCCTCGTGCTCGAAAGCGCGTCAGCCGGTCTCGAGGACGAGGTGGAACGCGAGCGCAGACGCGCGTCTGACGAGGATCTGGCGCGTCTTCTGGAAGGCGCGGGAATCGAGGCCTTCGTGGATCGATGGGAACGGCTGCCGCTGTTCGAATCGCATCGCGCCCTGCCGGATGAAGTGCGCGACCGCCTGCGCCGCTCGCGATTGTCGTGCGATCCCGCCGGGCTGGCGGCCAGCCTGCGCGGGATGGGCTCCGGCAGTCAGCCATGGCTCGGAGGACGTCTGGCGGAGTTACGCATGCCCGTTGCGATCATCGTGGGCGCTCTGGACAGCAAGTTTTTGAAGATCGGGCGTGAACTTGCCGCGAAGATTCCCGAGGCGCGCCTTTGGACGATCCCGGGCTCCGGCCATACGCCTCATCTCGAGCGCCCCGACGAATTCAACCGACTCATAACGGAATTTCTGGCCGCCCATTAGATCATCCGGCGGCAAGGAGAGGGAACGATGCCAGTCAATTGGGTTACCGCCCGCGAATATCAGGACATCAGGTTTCAGAAGGCCGAAGGAATCGGAAGGATTGCGATTAACCGCCCCAAGGTGCACAACGCGTTTCGGCCCGAGACCGTCAATGAACTGATCGATGCGTTTGCGCGGGCCCGCGAGGATCGCGAAATCGGGGTGATAATCCTGACCGGCGAAGGAGGCAGGGCGTTCTGCAGCGGCGGCGATCAACATGTCCGCGGCGAACAGGGATACGTCGGCGGCGACGGAGTCCCCCGCCTCAACGTCCTCGACCTGCAAAAGCTCATCCGCTCGATTCCGAAACCGGTCATCGCGATGGTCGCGGGCTACGCGATTGGCGGGGGCCACGTTCTGCACGTGGTTTGCGATCTGACGATCGCCGCCGACAACGCTGTTTTCGTCCAGACCGGACCGCGCGTCGGGAGTTTCGACGGTGGCCTCGGCGCCTCTCATCTCGCCCGACTGGTCGGGCAGAAAAAAGCGCGCGAGATCTGGTACCTGTGCCGCCGCTACACCGCCCGGGAGGCGCTCGACATGGGACTGATTAATGCGGTGGTCCCGCTCGCCGAACTCGAAGAGACGACCATCCAGTGGTGCCGGGAGATCCTGGCGCAGAGCCCGATGGCGCTGCGATGCCTCAAGTCGGCCTTCAACGCCGAGATGGACGGCATGATCGGCATTCAGGAGCTCGCGGGCAACACGACGCTTCTCTTCTATATGTCTGAGGAAGCGCAGGAGGGACGCGACGCCTTTAATCAGAAGCGCAGCCCCGACTTCTCCCGTTTTCCCCGGCTACCCTGACTGATGAACGAGCCGCGGATGTTCCCCAAACGCCTGTCGGTCTGGATCGCGGCGTCACGTCCCCGCACGCTGACGGCGGCGATCGTTCCTGTGATGGTCGGTCTTGCGATCGCATCGCGCGTGCGCCGGATCGATTGGATCGTGGCAATCGTCACCCTGGCCGCCGCGCTCTTAATCCAGATCGGGACCAACCTTGCGAACGACTACTACGATTTTGTAAAGGGCGCTGACAGCCACGATCGGCTGGGGCCGCAGCGGGTGACTCAGGCCGGTCTCGTCGCTCCCGCCACGGTGCGCAATGCAACTTTCGGCGTGCTCGGCGTCGCCGCAATCCTGGGACTGTACCTGGTATCGGTAGGCGGCTGGCCGATCCTGCTGGTTGGAGTCTTTTCCATCATTTGCGCGATCGCCTACACGGCCGGCCCGTGGCCGCTCGCCTACCACGGCCTCGGCGAGGTCTTCGTGTTCATCTTCTTCGGCGTGGTCGCGGTGAACGGCACGGTCTTCCTTCAGACGCGCCAACTCGATGCGCTGGCGCTGGCCGCATCCGTGCCAGTGTCCTGCCTCGTCACCGCGATTCTGGTGGTGAACAACCTCCGCGACATCGCGAGCGACGCGCGCAGCGGCAAACGAACCGTTGCAGTGCGAATCGGCGCGGAGGCGACCAAGGTCGAATACTTCGCGCTGGTTTGCACGGCCTTTATTTCCCTGCTGATGCTTTCGGTGATGGCGGGTCCGCGAACGCTGCTCGCGCTCGGCGCCTTGCCGCTTGCCGTTCGCGACATGACCGCGCTCCGCCGGCGCGAGGGTGCGGCGTTGAACGCAAGCCTGGCCGGCGCAGCGCGCCTTCATCTGGTTTTCGGCGCGCTGCTGTCCCTGGGGCTGGCCGCGTGAAAGCAGTTGCGGCATCGATCGAGCCATTTCGCATCGGGTTGCGGCGCCCTCTAATCACCTCGCGCGGAGCGCTCCGTCATCGCGAGGGATTCATCCTCAGGCTTCGATCGGCCTCGGGCCAATGCGGTGCGGGCGAGGCAAGCCCGGCATACTGGCTGGGCGACGAGGATTTGCGCCACACGCGAATTTCGCTGGAAACAATCGTCAGCGCCGCCAGCGGTTCTTCCGGATTGGAGGCACTGCGGACGCTGCTTCGGGATGGCAGTGCGAGCCTGACGCCGGCGGCGGCATGCGCGCTTGATACCGCCCTTCTCGATTTGGAGGCACGCCGGCGCGGAGTTCCGGTCGCAAGCCTGCTGGGCGCGGTTCAGATCTCCTCAACGCAATTGTGCGCGCTGCTGGGCGGCGAAACATCGCATGAAACGGCGGATGCGGCCGCGTTGGCCGTGGCCCGGGGTTACCGCTGCCTCAAGATCAAGGTCGGAGCGCCAACGATCGAAGACGACGAACGGAGAGTCGGCGCCGTGCGCAATCGTGTTGGAAACGACGCGGCGATCCGCCTCGATGCGAATCGGGCATGGTCGTTCGGCGATGCGCAGCGCGCGCTATGCCGCCTTGCACGCTTCGAGATCGAGTTCATCGAAGAGCCGCTCGCCGAGCCGTCACCCGCGGCGATCGCGAGCCTTGGAAATCAAAGCCGCGTGCCCATCGCGCTTGATGAGTCGATCCGTTGCGAGCAGGACCTTGCCGACTTCATCGTGACCGGCGCCGCCGATGTGATCGTGCTGAAAGCTGCCCGGATAGGCGGTCCGACCCGAGCGGCGCGGATTGGCCAAGCGGCATCGCAGGCCGGAATGAAAGTGGTCGTCACGGATTCAATCGAATCAGACGTCGGGATGGCCGCCGCGGTGCACCTTGCCGCCGCCATCGCCACTCCCGGCCTCGCGATCGGGCTCGGAGGTGCAAGCATGCTGGACCGATGCCGGCTTGGCGGTGGCGAGCGACCAGTCAGGCCGCTGCGTCCCGCAATCGGCCTCGATGTCGCAACTGGATCGGAAGATGACGCGCATGCCTGAACCGCTCGACCGATGCGACCGGCCCTGGCTCCATGCGCGAGCTTCCATCGAGCCCGACGAGCCGGCGATCGCGTTCGAGGATCGCGAGCTCTCGTTCGGCGAGCTTGCGGCGATGGCCGAAGCGGCCGCGGCGCGACTTATCGGACTCGGTGCGCGCGCGGGCGATCGGATTATGCTCCTGATGGACGCGTCGCTCCGGATGGTTGAGATCATCCATGGCGCGCAGCGATGCGGAGTGACTTTGGTTCCCCTGAACACGCGCCTTTCCGCCGATGAAATCGAAGCCCTCATTGCCGACGCGGAGCCGCGAATTGTGCTTTACGACTCGCTTCACGCGGGCAAGGTCGATGCTATTCGCAGGCGCCTTGCCGCGGTGATCTTCCTCGAGGCCGAGAGCGAGCTTGACGATGCTCCCATGGTGGCGCTGCCGGAGGTCTCTTCGTTCGACCCGAATTCCGTTCAGACGATTCTGTACAGCTCGGGAACGACCGGCAGGCCGAAGGGAGTGATGCTGACCCACGCCAATCACTGGGCCAGCGCCGCCGCGTCTCGCGCCAATCTTGGCGTCCGGCCCGACGATCGATGGCTGCTCGCGTTGCCGCTCTATCATGTGGGGGGCCTTGCCATCGTGATGCGCGGCGTGATCGACGGCATCCCGATTTGCCTCCATCGCGGCTTCGACCCGGGGCGCGCGAATGCCGCCATTCGCACGGGCGCCATTACGCTCATGTCCGCTGTATCAACGATGCTGGTTCGGATGATCGATGAAAACGGGAGCGCGCGGTTTCCCTCGACGCTGCGATGCGTGCTGCTTGGAGGCGGACCCATCGCGGCGCCGCTGGTGAGGCGCGCGGCCGCGCTCGGCATTCCGGTCGCTCCCACCTACGGCTTGACCGAAGCGGCATCGCAGGTGGCGACGGCATCGGCCGGCGACGTCGCCGCGAAACCCGAGTCCTGCGGGCGGCCGCTGCCCGGAACCGAGGTCAGGCTCGATGCGATCGACGGTGAAGGTCGCGGTGAGATCCTGGTCAAGGGTCCAACGGTGATGGCGGGTTACTTCCGGCGCGAAGAAGAGACCGCCGCCGCCCTGCGCGGCGGATGGCTGCACACGGGAGATATCGGCCACTTCGATGACGAGGGGTTTCTTTATATCGACGATCGGCGCACCGACCTGATTGTGACCGGAGGCGAGAACGTTTATCCCGCGGAAGTCGAGAATATCCTGCTGGCCCATCCCGCGGTCGCCGAGGCGGCCGTGTATGGGGTGGCGGATCGGGAATGGGGCCAGCGCGTCAGCGCGTCGGTGGTAATGCGGGCCGGCCAGCAAATCACCGCGGCGCAGTTGCGCGACTGGTGCGCGACGCGCCTTGCACGCTTCAAGCTGCCCGCGACGATCGACTTCGTAGCGTCTTTACCGCGCACCGCGTCGGGCAAAATCAGACGCCATCTGCTGCGCAAAGGTGTTGCGTAACGGCTAGAGCCAATCGACGGCTTCCCGCACGCGATCGCTGCCGGCAATCGTTGTCAATCCATCTTTGATCGGCGCGCGATCTCAGCGGCGCGTCTCATACAATTCGCGTCCGCTACTTCGCCAGGCTTATAGGACACCATCCAGGACTCGAGCACGGTGCCGTCGCTCGGGCTGTCAAAGTGTTAATTCACGAACCTGTTCACCCTGGGCGCGTACCGGTATCGGATGGCAGTGTCGTCGCGAGCGTGTTTGGGTGGAATAGGAAAAGAAAAAGGGCGGAGCATTGATGCTCCGCCCTGGTGATTTCCCGGCCGCGTCCTACTCTCCCGTGACGCCGTCGGTCACAGTACCATCGGCGCTGAGGGGCTTAACTGCCGTGTTCGGGATGGGAACGGGTGTTTCACCCTCGC
>JAJPKP010000062.1 GCA_021323675.1 Pseudomonadota bacterium
AAAGAAAGCGGGCGTTTGGAGAGGGGGGGAGCTCTCCAACGCCCGCCCGTTCGTAGCGGCCGTCCGCATTACGGTACGGACGGTGTCCCCGATCAGTGGGAGGAGCACCTGATCGGGTTAGGTGCCAGAGCCGTGCACCTGTTACTTATGACGGCGGCAATCCGGGAATATTCAAATCCCGAATTCTCTCGATGAGTTCGACGGTTCTTTCAGGCGTGAACGACAGTTGGGCGGATTGCGCCCGTCGCATTAAACTCGGTTACTAAAGGAGCAAATTCGATGGAATATCGGAGGTTGGGCGCCACTGGCCTCAAAGTATCCGAGCTATGCCTCGGTTGCATGACGTTCGGACGCGAGACCGACGAGGCTACCGCGCGGAAAATTGTCGATCGCTTTATCGACCTCGGCGGCAACTTTCTCGATACCGCCAACGTCTATGCAGCCGGCGCTTCCGAAGAAATTACCGGCCGCATCATCAAGGATCGCCGTCAATCGGTGGTCCTCGCGACCAAAGTCCGCTTCAACGCGAATATCTTTCTTGGCAAGCCCGTTCCCCCGAACGACATCGGCCTGTCGCGCCGGCATATCCTGGCGGAAGTGGAACGAAGCCTGCGCCGCCTGCAGACGGATTATATCGACCTGTACCAGGTTCATTCATGGGACTTCGAAACGCCCATCGAGGAAACGATGCGCGCGCTCGACGACCTGGTGCGCCAGGGCAAGGTTCGATACATAGGCGCATCCAATTTCACCGCGTGGCAGCTCATGAAGAGCCTCTGGGTCAGCGACAAACACAATCTGGCGCGCTTCGACTCGCTGCAACCTCAATACAGCCTGATTTCCCGGGAAATCGAACGCGAAATCCTGCCGCTGTGCCGATACGAACAAGTGGGCGTAATTCCATGGAGCCCTCTCGGCGGCGGGTTTCTGACCGGCAAATACCGATCCGGACAAAAGCCGCCCGAAGAAAGCAGGCTTGCGAAGATGGACTTGTGGGGACGGCTTGCCAACGAGCGCAACTACCGCACCCTGGAAGCCGTCGAGCGGATTGCCGCGGAGCGCGGCCGCGCCGTCGCCGAAATAGCGCTGGCTTGGGTCAACCAGCAGCCCGGAATCAGCTCGGTCATCTACGGCGCTCGCACCACCGAGCAGAACGAGCAGAACCTGGGAGCGATCGGGCTTCGCCTCGAGCAGGCGGAGCTCGATGAGCTGGACAAGGCCAGCGCTCTCGCGCCCGAATATCCGGGGGCGATGCAGGCGCGGACTCAGCCGCGCGCCCGCTGATGACAGCGCCGCCCCGCGGACAAGGGCTTGGCATCGGACCATCAACGGCAGTATGTAGGCTCAAGCAATCGCCCGCTCGATCGCATCATTGATCGCAGGACGAACTCGAAGGAGGCCGCCTATGCACGTCGGATATGGATGCGTTTTTCAAAATCCAGACAACAAACTCTCGGACCGCGAGGTATGGCTCAACGAGGTGCGCCTCGCCGAGATGGCGGAGCCGATGGGCTTCGAATCCATCTGGGCTGTCGAGCACCACTTTGACGACTACACGATGTGTCCCGACCCGGTTCAGTTCCTCACCTACATGGCCGGGAGAACCAGGAATGCGAAACTGGGTTCGATGGTCGTGGTGCTGCCCTGGCACGATCCAATCCGGGTCGCCGAGCACGTCTCCCTGATCGATCACCTGTCGAACGGCCGCTTCATCTTCGGCATCGGTCGCGGACTCGCGCGAATCGAGTACGAGGGCTTCAGGCTCGACCAGAACGAAGGGCGCAACCTGTTCGTCGAGTACGCGGAACTGATCCTGAAGGCGCTTGAGACCGGCTACATGGAAGGGGGATCGTTCACCAAACAGCCGCGCCGCGAGATTCGCCCGTTCCCGTTCAAGTCATTCAAGGGCCGCACCTATGCCGCCGCAGTCTCGCCCGAGTCGATGCCAATTATGGCGAAGCTCGGGGTCGCGCTGCTCGTCATCCCGCAGAAGCCTTGGGATGCGGTCAAGAAGGATTTCGAGGTTTACAATCGCGTATGGCGCGAGGTGAACGGCACCCCTCCGCCCAAACCGCTCAGCGGCGGTTTCGTCTTCGTCGATGAAAACAAAGACCGCGCCGAAGAGCAGGCGATGAAGTGGCTCGCCGGCAACTACAAGACCGTCATCAAGCACTACGAGATGACTTCGGAGAAGTTCGGACAATACCGGAGCTACGAGTCCTACCGGCAGATTTCAAAGTTCATCGCGAAGCATGGTATCGACGGCGCGGCCCTCGACTTCGCCAGGCTGATGCCTTGGGGAACGCCTGACATGGTGCTGGAAAAGCTCCGCTTCATCCGCGACACCATCGACGCGAGCGGGTTCATGCTGAATTTCAGCTACGCCGGGATGCCGTATGACGAGGCCGAACGCAACATGAAGTGCTTCGTCAAGCACGTTCTGCCCGAAGTAAAGAAGTGGCAGGCGGAACCCCTGCACGAGGGAAGCGACCTTCCAACCCACGCCGCCGCCTGAGACGGCAGGGATCGAAACGCCAAAGTCGAGCGAGGGCGGCCATCCGAAGGCCGCCTTCGTTCGCTCTTGCCGTCAGAGCTCGGTCTTGAAGGTCTTGTGGTCGGCGCCGGCGAACGAGATAAAGCGGGGCCGAACGCGAACCATCTTGAGAGCTTCGTTGCCGAAGAACGGCGCTTCAAAGGGATTTTTCGCGATAAAGCGATCCTTGAGCGCGTCCCACTCAGCACCGCGCGGCACCTCTGATGCCAATCCATAGATGGTCGCGCGGTTGACGCGGAAGGTTTTCACGTCGCCCCTGTCGCGATCATCAACCAGAACGGTGACATTCGGATGCTCGAGCAGGTTCCGATACTTGTCGCTGTCACCCATGATGAATAACAGATCGAGTTCCGCCGTTTCGGCGAAAGCCTGCATCGTGGCCGTCGGGCCCTTGTCACCCTGGGTTGCGATGACCGCCACGTGTTGGGTGGCGAACAGATCGAACAGCTTCCGCCTTTGCGTTTCGTCCATGGGCAGTCTCTCCAATCAGCGAGTTTCTCTTACTACACAATCGCGCCGCGAAACATCCGGAGCCGCCAGAGCAGAGCGACGCGATTGCAAAGACCGCAGATGTTGAAAGACCTATCAATTTCGATTGACAAAAACTTCAATCATGCTACGGTCCGGCTCCGATGGGACCGAAGACGCTGTCCGCCCGCTGCAGGGCCCGCCCGCTGGAGCAGCCCGAACGAAAGGCGGTCCTGCTCCAAACCGCCATTCGCGTCTTTGCCCGGCGCGGACTGGGAGGAGCCAGGCATACGGAGATAGCCCGCGAAGCGGGAGTTTCGGTTCCTACCGTCTTCTTCTATTTCCCCACGCGCGAAGCGCTGGTCCACGACGTCCTTACCGAGGTTGCCGGCTTTTACGAGGACATGACCGAGCGGATTCACTCCTCGGATCGTCCGGCTCCCGAAGTCGTATTGGCCGGGGCGCGGGCATTCGGCGATTCGGTCACCACCCATCCCGACTACGCCTGTATCCTGCTCGAATGGAGCACGGCAATCAGGTCTGAGCTCTGGCCGCTGTACCTGCGGTTTCAGGAGCGGATGGTGGGAATCGTCGCCGACACGATCCGGCGCTGGAGAACGCTGACCGGCAGCAACCGGCTTGAGGATGCGGAAAACGACGCTCGAGTAATCGCCTCGACCGGTTACGTGCTTGCGCAGATGAAGATCACCCAGGTGCCGCAACGCAAGATCGATCGGTTCCTGCAGACCGTTCTTTACGACACTTTAGGAGTCCATGATTTGAGGCTGGTTATTTGAAATTTCGGCCCGGAAATGAGTCGTAGCCGGGCTGCGGAAGGATTCGCCACACACAACCAAAGGCAAGGAGAACTTCATGAAGGTAGGCGGCGCGGTAATCTTTCAAAACCCGTTGAATCAGCGTTCTGACTACGACGTGTACCAGGACGATCTCCGGCTCGGCGATCTGTATGAACCGCTCGGGTTCGACTCGATCTGGAGCGTCGAGCATCACTTTGACGACTACACGATGTGCCCCGACGTGCTGCAGTTCCTGAGCTACTACGCCGGCCGCACCAAACACATCAAGCTCGGCTCGATGGTCGTGGTGCTGCCCTGGCATGACCCGATCCGGGTCGCGGAGCAGGTGTCGGTCGTTGACCATCAGTCGAACGGCCGGATGATTCTTGGTCTGGGCCGCGGCCTTGCGCGGATCGAGTACGAGGGTTTCCGGATTGAGATGGGCGAGTCGCGCGAACGCTTCGTCGAGTACGCCCAGATGATTATCGAGGGCCTCGAAAAGGGCTACATCGAGTACAACGGCAAGTTCGTTCAGCAGCCGCGTCGCGACATCCGCCCGAAGCCGTTCAAGAGCTTCAAGGGACGCACCTACGCGGCCGCGGTATCGCCCGAGTCTTCGCGCATCATGGCGCGGCTCGGAATCGGCATCCTGATCATTCCCCAGAAGCCCTGGGAAGCGGTCGCGCAGGAACTGAACGAGTATCGGACCATCTACAAGCAGGTGAACGGCGGCGAACCGCTCCCGACCATCGCTGCGGGATGGACCTTCTGCGACAAGAGCGCCGACCGCGCCAGGGAGATGGCCGTCAAATACATCGGCGGCTACTGGCAGACCGCTTTGCGACACTACGAGATGGCCGCGGATCATTTCGGCAAAGCCAAGGGCTACGAATACTACGAACAGATGGCCAAAAATCTGCAGGGCGCGGGCAAGGACGCCTCGATTGAATACTTCCTCAATCTGCAGGTATGGGGCACGCCCGAGATGTGCTTCAACAAAATCGACGAGATCCGCAAGCGCGTCAATGCGGATCACTTCACCGGTGTGTTCAGCTACGCCGGGATGCCGATCGAAGACGCGGAGAAGAGCCTGCGGCTCTTCGCCAAGGAAGTGATGCCCGAAGTCAAAAAGCTCAACGGCGTACGGGCCGAAGCCGCCTGACCCGGTAGCAACCACGGAGGGACGGTGCGCCCTCGCACCGTCCCTCGTCCCCTGGACCGCTCTGGGAGGAGCCACAGATGTCGATCCGGATTCATCCAATGGTTTGTGGATGGCTCGAGGTGGACGCCCGCTTTATCCTCGCCAAGCAGCCGGGACGGTTGCGGCTTCCTATCCCCAGCTTCCTGATCGAGCACCCCAGGGGGCGCGCCGTTTTCGACACCGGGCTTCATCGCGATCTGCAGCGGAACTCCGATCGGCTTGGTGCCCTTGGCAAGGTATTCGAGGTCCGGTTTCAGGCGGGAGAGGAATTGGGCGCCCGGCTGCGCCATCACGGCGTCGATCCGCAGCGAATCGATTACCTGATCAATTCCCATTTGCATTTCGACCACGTAGGGGGAAATGCCGAGATTCCCAACGCGAAGCTGATCGTGCAGCGGCGCGAATGGGAAGCCGGCGGCAATCCCGAAGAAATCCGCAAGAACGGCTACAACCGCGCAGACTTCGATCTCGGCCATCAGCTCAAGCTGATTGACGGCGAGCACGACGTCTTTGGCGACGGGAGCGTCGTATGCCTTCCCAGCTACGGCCACACCGCCGGCCATCAATCGCTGCGTTTGCGGCTCGACAGCGGCGAAACCGTGCTGACCGCCGATTCCTGTTACATGCGCAAGGCTCTGGACGAAATGCTGTTCCCGCCCTTTGCGCATAGCTATGACGCGATGCGCCAGGTGATGGAGCGGTACCGCGCGATGGAGCGGGCGGGAGTCAAACTGATCTTTGGTCACGATGCCGGGCAGTGGCGCGAGGACGGCTCGCTTGTCGCGCCGCTTGGTTAGGGGGTTATTGCGCAAGGATTTTCAGCATGCGCTTAGGTGTTATTGGTGGTGGTCCGGGAAGAACGCTCAATGACCTGGTCGAAGAGGCGCAGCGGGTCCGCGAGGACGGCTTGTCGAGTTACTGGCTGTCGCGTGACACGGGCACCGATCTGCTGACCGCGGTCGCGCTGATCGGCCGATCGGTTCCCAGCCTCGAATTCGGGGTATCGATTACGCCGACCTTTCTGCGTCATCCGATGACGCTGGCGACCCAGATTCTCACGGTGCAGGAAGCTATCGGCGGCCGCCTGATGATCAATATCGGACCGCCCCTTCCGCACAACCGCGAAACCTTTTCCGGCTATATCTTCGAGCAGCCCGTCATTCATACCCGCCGCGTCGTCACCGTGCTGCGCAGGCTGCTTAACGGCGAAGAGATGGATGATCTGGGACGGACGATGGCGGTGCGGGGGCGGGTCGAGGTCAAGGCGCCGCCGCCGCCGATTCTGATGTCGGCCTTCAAGCAGGCGATGCTGAGATTCGCGGGGGAGGAAGCGGACGGAGTGGTCACCTGGATGGTAGGTCACAAGACTCTCGCAAATTTCGTGATCCCGCAGGTCAAGCAGGCCGCATCCAGCGCCCTTCGTCCCGCGCCGAGAATCCTCGCGGCCGTCGCCGCGTGCGTCACTGACGCGAAAGAGCGGGCTATCGAAGCTGCGCGCCAGCGGCTTGCCGTGTTTGGCTCGATGGCATCGTATCGATCGCTCCTTCAGCGCGAGGGAGTCCTGTGGCCGCACGATCTATTTATCGTCGGCAGCGAAGAGCAGGTCCGGACGGGACTGCGGCGATTCGTGGACAGCGGAGCAAGCGACCTGCTGGTGGCGGAGCTGTGCCCCGATGAAGATTCGGCCATCCGCACCCGAAACCTGCTCAAGTCGCTCGGCGGAATGGACCCGAGTCCAAATCCCGAGCGGGTTTCGCCGTAATTCCGGCGAGAGCAACCCGCGTCACAGGGTGCGCTTGAAGGAAATGCTTGCGAGCGCGAGCGTGACCGCCATGAAGATGATCAGGAACGTGATATCGCCCGTGACCGCGTTCAGGTCCGCGCCTTTGAACAGGATCGACTTGATCGCACTGACCGAGTGCGTCTCCGGATTGTAGCGCGCGAACGCCTTCAGCCAGGGCGGAAAGCTCTCGATTGGATAGATCGCGCCGCTCGGAAAAAACAGGATCACGTTGAGAAATCCCGCGAACGTGCCAACCAGCCGCGGATGGCTCGCGCGGCCGAGGATCGCGAACGTCATCGCCAGCAGTCCGGTCGACGTGATGACGATGATCGCGATCAGAGTCACCAGGGCCGGAACACCTCCCTGGATTCGCCCGCCGGTGATCAACAGCCCGAGAAACAACACCACAATCCCCGCGATGCTGGTGATCGTGACCCCGCTGCCGAGAATGCCCGCCGCGATGTTCCATCGCGAGAGCGGAGTGACCAGGTAGCACTCGGTCATCCCCATGAACTTGTCCATCACCCAGTTGAACACTCCGGACATCAGCGATCCCATGAAGATCGCCATCACGATCACGCCCGGAATCAGCGAGCGGTCATAATCGACATACTGGAACAGCCAGCTCGGACGAAGCACGATCTGGTTGAGCTTGGGTTCGCGCGCGGTCACGAAGCTGATCCTGATCGACTGCGCCGCGTCGGCGAGCACGCCTTCGATGGCCGACGCGCTCACCGAATCGACATTGTCGGTAAAAAGGCCGATTTCGGCGAGTCTTCCTTCGGCGACATTGTGGCTGAAGTTGGGCGGAATCACGACCGCGCCCTTGAAGCGGCCGTCGCGCACCGCCGCGATTGCATCGCCGGGATCCGCCATGAAGGAAAGGTTGATAGTCTTGGGCCCCGCCTGCAGCGCGAGCATCTGCTCAACCATCCGGCGCGCATATTCGCCATGATCCTGCGCGACCAGGACGACGGGCAGATGCTTGAGCTGGCCCTGGAACGAGTTGCCGATGATCACCAGATAAATGATCGGCATGAGGATGGTGGAAATCAGGGTAAGGGGGTTGCGCCTGAGCTTGAGCAGGTCGCGGCGCATTATCGCAAGCGTCTTCATTACGTCCCTCAGCTCCGCGATTGCGGCATCCCCGCCCCAACCAGAAAGCTGACCTTTTTCGCCGGCTCGTCTCTGAGCGAGCGGCCCGTGAACCGGATGAAGACGTCTTCGAGCGAGAGGCGATGGACGCTGATCGAGGCGACTTTTGCGCCGGCGGACTCGACGCGATCGATTATCTTTGGCACGACGTGCGGCCCGTCGTCCGCGCCCAGGGTAAGGCGGCTTGCGCCGTCGAGTTCGACCTCGCGAAGATACGGCTCCTGCTTCAGCATCTCCGCAATTGCTTTTGTGTCGCCCTCGATTTCCAAATCGACCCGGTCGGCCCCTTCGACCATCCGCTTGAGTCCGCTCGGGGTGTCGAGCGCGATTATCTTGCCGTGGTCGACGATCGCGATCCGATCGCACAGCTGCTCCGCTTCATCCATGTAGTGAGTGGTGAGGGAGATGGTTATTTCGCTCTCCTTGCGGAGCGTTTCGAGCAGATCCCATACGGCTCGCCGGCTCTGCGGGTCGAGCCCGATAGTTGGCTCGTCAAGGAACAGAACTTCGGGGGAATGGATAAGGCCGCGCGCAATCTCAAGCCTCCGGCGCATCCCGCCCGAATACGTCGCGACCAGATCGTTTGCGCGTTCGCGCAGCCCTACCATCTCGAGCAGGCGCCGGGCGCGTTGATGGCGCTGGCGGCGCGGGACGTCGTAGAACTCGCCGTAGATATCGATATTCTCCCATCCCGTGAGATCGAGATCGGAGGTCAGAGCCTGCGGAATTACTCCAATTCGCTCGCGCACGCGCGTGGGATGGCGCCCGACATCTTGCCCGGCGACGATCGCCTTCCCGCTCGTCGGCGGCAGCAGCGTCGTGAGCATCCGGACCAGGGTCGTCTTGCCCGCTCCGTTGGGGCCAAGCAGTCCGAAGACCTCGCCGCGTCGCACTTCGAAGCTGACGCTGTCTACCGCGGTGAAGTCACCGAACTGCTTGGTCAGGTCGCGAGTCTGTATTGCGGCTGAGACGGGTTCCATCGTTGCGTAAAAACGTCACCTCGGCGGTCATCCCCGGCTTGGCTTCATCGCCAGGCTGGAGCAACTGCACTTTAACGTAAAAGGTCCGGATGTCCTGGCGGCCTCGGCGCACGTCGCGTTCGGTTGCGAACTGCCCCTCTTGCCCGATCGCCATGATACGGCCGCTCAAGTAGGTTGGCGGATTGGTCGGCAACCGAACCCGCGCCGGCTTTCCGATATAGAGCGAGCCCAGGTCGGTCTCCTCGACATCGACCCGCGCCCAGATGGTGTTCAGGTCATCGACGGTGAGAATCGGCGTGCCGGGAGTGACCCATTCGCCGACTTCGAGCGCTTTGTTGACGATCACGCCATCAACCGGCGACACGATTTTCGTGTCGCGAAGCTGATCCTGGTAAAAGCTCACGTTGGCCCGCGCGCTCGCCAGCGCCGCTCGATCCTGGTCGACCGTCGTGATCGCATCGTCGCGCTGTTTGACCGAGATGACATGCGCATCGAACAGGCGCCGAGTGCGATCCATGTCGCGCTCGGCCTGAGCGAGGTCGGCGGTTGCTTTGACCACGTCAGCCTGCGCCTTTTGCAATTGGTTGCGTATATCGACGGATTCGACTTCGCCGACTACCTGCCCGCGTTTCACGCGGTCGCCTTCGATCAGGCTCAGCGAGGTGATACGGCCGCCGATGCGGCTGGTGATATTGACCTCGGGCGCTTCGATTATCCCGACGACATCGATCTTGCTCGAATCGGGCGCCGGCCACAGGTAGTGGTTGCCATACCAGTAGAAGCCGTAACCCAGGGCGCCGAGGATGCAGAGGGTGATCAGGCGGCGGACGATCCTGCGAATCATGACTGATGGGACACTTTGCGATGGTTGGAATGAGGCTCCGCGCTGACCGCGCGCACCAGCATCTCGCCCAGTTCGTGGCCGATTTGGTCGATCGGGCGCTCGGCGCCGTAAGAGCATCACCGAGCGCATACTGCCGAGAATCGCATGCGTGACGAGCTGCGGATCGCCCCGGCGAAAGGCCCCGCTGCGGATTCCTTCTTCGACCAGCGAATTGAAAAATCGCACGCCGCGCTCGCGCCATTCGTCGCGCAGGCGGTTGCGTCCCTCCGGCATCTTCGGCTCTTCGGTCATCATCAGGCGGAGCAGGTCGCGGCGCTGCGCGTAGAACTCGACGGTTACCGCGATCGCATGGCGCAGTCGCGCCCGTACATCGGCGTGCGGCTCGATGGTGGACTGGTACGTCCGCGCCATCGTCTCCATCCCGTCGCTGAGAATCCCGAGGTACAGGTCCTCTTTGGATTGGAAATAGAGATAGAGAGTGCCCTTGGCCACGCCGGCGGCTTCGGCGACACGGTCCATCGTGACGGCCTGATAGGACTCGTTGGCAAAGAGCTTGAGCCCGGCTTCGAGAATCCGGTCGCGCTTGGAAACGGCGCGCACTCCATCATTGGCGGGAGGTCCGGCTTCGGGAAGCGGGGACGAATCGGCTTTTCTGGCAAATTGGCTCATAAACTGACCAGTCAGTCATATAGTGCGGAGATCGCCGAAGCGAGTCAATTGCGTTTCACATCGATTCAATCCGAGGATGGCTTACACCGCTCCGGCGCGGCCGCCCGCAACATCCAGCGATGCTCGGATGGCTGAGCCTCACCGTCTATGACCTATGGTAGATGCGGACGCCGTGACATCGCCCGCAAGGTCGCGACCGAACGGATGACGGAGAGCGCAGAACGGCAAGCGCGGGAATCCAGCTTGCCACGCCCAATGGAGATAAGCAGGTTGTAAGCGGACGGCGAACGTGGCAATTCTTTCGAGAGCGCGCCCTTAGCTCAGCGGATCAGAGCATCTGACTTCGGATCAGAGGGTCGGGGGTTCAAATCCCTCAGGGCGCGCCAATGTTTTCCCCTACAGCAAGAATAAGTCTGAGCGCATTTCACGCTTCAGCTTCGTGATCAAGGCCGGGTTCGCGTTCGCCCGCTGCGCCAGTCAGCGGATCCAGGTCCGCGCCCACCAGCGGTGAGCGCCGCAGCGCGGCGGCGATGCCTCTTGCGCGGAGCATGCGCGATGGTTCGTTTTACCTTGGCGCGAATCTCAGGTGCGGTGCGGCCATAGGCGATCCGTCGAAATTTCGGACGCGATGGTCTCCATCGGAGACACTGATACGATCGGCATCAATTCCCCTTCTTTCTCCGCGCCGACGGCCGGCAAATCCTGAACGGAAAAACCTTTGGTTGGGCGGTGCTTCTTCGAGTGCGAACGCGAAGCGAAACTCGCATCGTCCGTGGCATGCTCCGTGCGTACTACTCTCATCAATTTCAGGACCGTGGCGCGGAGGTGTTTAAGCGTGCCGCACGTAAGTCCCATTGTCGAGAAAGGCCTCGATACCCTCAACGATGTACGCCAGGGCAAGCTCGATCTGAGCTGGATGAATTCCAACCCTCAGGGATGGGGCGTCAAGGCTATTCCCCGCGATGAACGCGGGTTGGGCCTGGAGGACATCAACCGGGTCGGCAACTATGGAGTTGTACCCGACGGTGGTTCGCTCCACGGCAGTATGGCGCCGCGCGGCTCGGAAATCCCCGAGCATATGCCGTCGCTCGGCTGCTACGACATCAACGACAAATCCCTGGTCTGGGCGGACAACGTCGCCCATCTCTACGATGAGGCGGTTGCCCGGCAATGGAGTTCCGCCCGCGACATCCCGTGGGACCAATTGAAGCCGCAGCGCGAGGACCTGGAGAAGGCGATGTGCCAGGTGTGCACCAGCCTCGCCGAGATCGAATTCATCGCGGGCGACATGCCCGCCAAGTGGCTCTGGCACATCAACCACGACTTCCATGAAGTAAAGCTGTTTCTCGCCTCGCAGATTTTCGATGAAGCGCGGCACATGGAAGTGTTCCGCAAGCGCGCTCTGGCCAACGGCGGCGGCTTGCTGCGCTCCTCGCCCGACGCCGAGAACCAGTTGCGCCTGATCCTGGAAGCGCCGAACTTCACCACCGGCAGTGCCCTGATGCATATCCTCGGCGAGGGCTTCGTCCTGACCCTGTTCCGCAATGGCGAGATGTTCTCTCTGACCCCGGTGGAAAAGAAGATCTTCCGGCTCTGCATGCAGGATGAAGCGCGGCACGTCGCGTACGGCACGATGCACCTGAAGTACTTCCTCGAAAAGCATCCGGAACGAGAAGATGAAATTCACGACATCCTGCGGCGCGGCGAGGAAGCCACCTTCAGCCTCAACCAGGCGCAGGACACTATCGAAGCGCGCGCCATCCTCGCCGGCGGCGGCCTCGAACATATCGAAGACGGATTCGTGAAGCTCAAATATCTCTTCAAGAAGCAAATCCAGGAGTACTTGTATCGGCTCAGGATGGCGGGACTCGATCGCAGCCACAAGCTCGCGATTCCGTTCGAGCTGCCGGTATGAACGCCGCGGGGCGAAACGATTCTTTCGTCAGGCAGGTGAAACGGCGATGACACGGTTTCCATCGGTGGAATTTTTCGAAGAACTGCGCGAGCGAGTTAACCGCGACCAGGACTTGTTCCGGCGGCTGGGAACAATCGATATGACTCTGGTCGTCAAAATCGATTACGACGATCGCTCCGATTGCTACGAAATCGCATTTGCCGGCTATCGATGCACCCGAGTGAGGCGCCTGGCGCAGGTCGCCGACGCGGCGGCCGGCTCGATCGTGCTGTCGGGGCCGTATTCCGCGTGGCGCGAGATGATCGACAACATCATCGCCAACGGCCACGCCGACCTCGAACACACGCTGAACACCCTCACCCTGATGGACACGCCGATGCGGCTGGACGCGGACAACCAGCTCGATGCCGACCTGTTCTATCGCTACCAGCAGAATCTGCAGGAGTTCTTCGACCAGGCCGGCGCGCCAGCGGGCCGCGCTGAAGGCGCATCCGCGGCGGCCGCATCCTGACAGCCTCGGCAGAGCCGAGAGGGGTATTCGTTAAACTGCTCGTCAACTGCCGCAGCGAAGCGAGACGGAGAATTGTATGGACTTTGGGATGCTGCATCTGTTCGAAAACCCAATCGGCAAAACCGAACATCAGATCGTCAGAGAGCAGATGGATCTGATGCGTGCGGCTGAGGATTTGGGTTTCGACTCGATTTGGCCCGCCGAACATCACTTCACTGAGTATGGCTATTGCGCGTCGCCCGTGGTCTCGCTCGCGGCTATCGCCTCGGTCACGAAGCGGATTCGGCTGGGGACCGGAATCGTGGTGCTTCCGTTTAATCATCCGATCCGCGTAGCCGAGGACTATGCGATGCTCGATCTTATGAGCGAGGGGCGCGTGGAATTCGGAGTCGGCCGCGGCTATCAACCGGGCGAATACCGCGGGTTCCAGATCGATCAAAGCAAGTCGCGCGGGATGTTCAACGAGGCGCTCGAAATCATCCTGCAGGCCTGGACTCAGGAGCGTGTCAACTTCAAGGGCGTCCACTATCAGATTAAAGATCAGCCGGTGCGGCCCAAGCCGCTCCAGAAGCCGCATCCGCCCGTATGGGTGGCCAGTCTGAGCGAAGCGACGTTTCCGATGGTTGGAAAGTGGGGATTCAACCTGCTGTGCGCGCCGGTATTCGGATTCCAGGGCAAGGCGGCTGATGGTCTGCTGCTGAAGTATCGCAACGCCTTGCAAGAAGGTGGGTTCGACCCCGCCTCGCGCCGGGTCGCGGCGCTTTGCATGGTCTATTGCGCCGAAACGACCGAACAGGCGCGACGTGAGTTTGCGGATCCCGTGCTCTGGTACTACCGGACTATCTCAAGATACGTTGCGCCGCCCGCGGGTCAGGAGGCGATCAAGACCTACGAGCTGTACACCAAAACCCGCGATCTCGCCGCGACGATCACCTGGGAACAGCTTCTGGAAGCCGGCGCCGTCGTATGCGGCGACCGCGACCACTGTATCGAGGAGATTCGCAAGATCCGCGATCGGTTTGGGGTGAGCCTGCTCCTTTGCTGGACGCGGCTGGGCGGCCTGGATCACCGCAAGGTGTTGAAGAGCATGGAGTTGATGCAAAAGTACGTGATCCCGCATTTCAAACGGGAAGCGCTCGTTCAGCACCCCGCCGAATTCGGCGCGGCATCAGGGACGAGCCGTCCGTAGCCGCATCGAACTCCGAGCGCGCCGGTGTCGAATCAATCTCGACTGCCAGGCAAATAGCGGAGGGTCGAACGCGAGCGCATCGCAAGGCCCTCGTGTTCGTTCCGCTTACCAGCCAGGTAATTGCCGCCGGACGTGATGGGCGCGATATTCGCCGGCATGAAGATGCCCGCGAAACATCGCTCGGTCCGTGTCTGCGCTGCCTCGGAATCTGTGTCACCGAACAATTCGATTCATCGAATGGATTCCGCTGCGGCTCCGACGCGGCAGTCCCGGTACCCATCGGCGATGATCGTGTCCGGCGGCGGCGCGTATCTGACGAAGATCGATTATCAATCCGAAGACAGGAAATTCGTCGTCGGCCTTTGGGAAAGCGGCCCTGGTATCCTGAAGACCGATTCTTATCCTCACGACGAGTTTTGCCGCGTCCTCGAAGGCCATCTGATAACCATCGACGGCACCGGAAGAAAACAGGAATTCCAAGCCGGCGATACATTCGTGATCCCGAAAGGATGGGCAGGCATATGGAACATGACCACCCGATTCAAAAAACAATGCGTCAGCTTCTACGCGGATGAAGCGACTAACTGACGAGTGACTTTCGAAAGAACGAAGATCGATCGCAGGCGCGTCGCGTTGCCCGTACAGCGGTATTGGAGCGCCGTCTTGAACATAGACGCAAAATCGAACGATGCGGCGCAACGCAGAGCCGATTCGCCCGTGTAAAACTTTCACTCCTTCGTGTAAGAACGGCGGCTATCTTTCCGCAAAAGACCGTTATTTGGCCCGATTTTCGGCGTCTGAATTGCGGCACACCGTTTGCGACTACCGCAATCGCGGAATCGAATCCGCAATGTAAAGCCGGTTCGAAGGTCAGGTTATGCAAACAAGCCACAATTTCGAGGACCCTGCCAAAACGCGATCTGAGTTGCCGCGCGATTTTCATCTGCGAATAGGCGCGGGGATGAGAGAAGGGGAGGGTCGTTTGCGCGATGCTGCCGGAAGGGCGGCCGCCTTCATCGCGGGGGCGCTCCTGCTTTTCACCACGACCGGATGTCTCGCCACCCGGGGCTGGGTGCAGGAACAAATGAACCCGGTCACGCAACAGCTTGGGCAGCAGGAATCCAAGCTGAACAGCACCGACGCCAAGGCTGATCAGGCGCTCACCGGTCTGCAGAATCTGCATCTCGAACGGAAACTGGTTCTCGATTCAACCCAAGGTCCCACCTTTGCCTTCGGTTCCGCCACGCTGACTGCAAACGCCAAGCGCGAAATCGATGGATTCTTCCAGGACCTCGAGGGCTCGAACAATGCCGGAGCGGCCTCGGGCCGCGTCTTCGTCGTCGCGGGACATACCGACAGTGTCGGAGCTGAAGACTACAACTACGAGTTGGGACAGCGCCGGGCAGCAAGGGTTGCCGGATACCTGGTGAGCAAGGAAGGCGTGGAGCCAACGCAGGTTCGCGTGGTCTCCTATGGCGCCGCCAAGCCGGTTGCCGATAACAACACCGCGCGGGGACGACGCGCCAATCGCCGCGTGGAAATTCTCGTCTATCAGGAGAAGATCGCGGCCGGCATCTGAGCTGTGCCCGGATGAGTCTCTGACCGGATGGGGCCGGCTGCCGTTGCAGCCGCGCCCGCGTGCAGGATAGCCCATCGATCCGAGGGAGCGGCTTCCTCGATGGTTTCGCGCGCGACGCGCGCAGCTCCACAGATGTGACAGATTGTTAGCGACGCCGGCATCCGGCGGGCAGTAGGGCGATGCCCTTTTCCTGAAGGCCCCGGCTTGGCAGGGAAATTCCAAATAATCGCTGCGAAAAGGCGGAATTCAACGTCGCAAATTCCCGGCGCGCGTGCGATCGGATCGCCTCTTTTAAGAGCTGCCAGTCGAGATGCCGGGGGCTCTTCTGTCGCCGCGCAACGCCGTCGCGCGATCGCATCATTACGGAGGCCCGGGCTCTCGCGAATTGCCGGAGTCATCGTTCTAACCTCGAGTAAAACCAAGAGAAAATCGAGGGAGCGGGCGGCAAATTGAATAAAATAGTCGTCGGAAAGAGAAGGGTTGCGAAGCTTGCGCGAATTTGACGTATCCGTTTTTCAAAATATGCCCTCCAGGGCACCTGGTTCGCTCTTTGGGCGCAAAAGAAAGGCATTCGCATACTTATCTTAATTCAACTTTACCTCTCGCGAACGACTGACGTTTGGCAGCGTTCCGAGATGTTACTCGGCTCTAATAGACGCTTTTGGCTATTCTTTGAGATAGAAGCATCTGTTTATTTAACTTCATCGTAATTCACTTTCCTTGACTTCTGAATATCTTCGGATTTATCCTCCTATCCGTCTGTTTCAGAGCCAGATTCTTTTGGGGGCCGCCTGCGGGGGAACCCACACATTCGATCGCGATTCGCACCGGGAAACGCCTGGGATGGCGGACGCGCATCCTCAAATCTAAAAGCTTCTTGAATTATCCTGGTTTTTTTTAGTCAATCGGTCGTCGGCTGTGGTCGTCGAAGTTCTCGCCCGGCCTGTGAGTGGCAAAAATCGCAATGAACAAGGGTGGGTGGATCGGTCGCTCGTCGCTATCCGCGCGGCGTCCGGATCCCGACAGAGAGAGTTAAAGCCGCGCGAGCTTGAATCGTGAGTCTCCGGAAACTGCGCTCCGCGCCGGCCTTTTCGTAGCAACAATGTCCGGCGGAGCTCGAAGTCCGAAGGCCCCTCGGCGCAAAAGAGAGGCTCACGTGGAGACGTCGAAACTCACTCCGTTGCCAAAGAGAGTTCTGACCGTGAAGGATGTCGCCGAGTATCTGCAGGTGCACGCCAGCACGATCTATCGCCTGCTCAGCAAGCACGAGATCCCGGCATTCAAGGTCGGCACCGATTGGCGCTTCAATATCGAAAGCATCGACGAATGGCGTAAGGTGCTCGAGAACCCGAGGCGCAAAAGTCCCTGATACTTTTGCGAGGGGATTCATCCCCGGTTCCGCCTCAGGTTCGCGTTACTGGCGATAAAGGGTCGGCGCCAGGAAAGTTCGGAAGCCCCGATAGGGCGGCGCAAAGATGAAGACGCAAAACCGAGCGCAGGCGATGACATCGATTTCGCGGCCTGTCGCACGATCGTGCAGGGAAGCAATGATGGCATCTTCATTGTGTAAAATTCGTGGTTTGGTTTTAGCCACCGCTCTGACGATCATTTTCTCGCCAGCGGCGCTGGTTATGGCGCAGGTTCCAGGCGCACCCATATCCGGTTCGGCAGCCGGCGCGGCGCCCGGCGCGCCCGCGCCGGGCGCCGCACCGGCTCCGATGGGCCCCGCCTTCGGCACCTACGGCGGGGCCGCCCCCGCAGCCCCGGGCGCATACGCCCCGGCTGCGCCGGGGGCGTACGCGCCTGCTGCACCTGGAGCGTACGCGCCCGCAGCCCCGGGAGCATATGCGCCCGGCGCTGCATACGCCCCCGCACCCGCATACGCTCCTGCGCCGGCTTACGCGCCGGCGCCCGGCTATGCTCCCGCACCCGCCGCCGGTGCTTACGCACCGCCGGCGCCCGCTGGCGGCTACTCGGGCTATTCCGCTCCGGGCTATAGCGCGCCTGGCTCGGTGGCGGCGCCCGCCTCGGGCGCGCCGGGCAACGCTGCGGCGAGCGTGCTGAGCGGTACGGGAATCTCCCCCGCGCAAGCCGCATCGATGGCGAACAGTCTCAGTCCCGCCCAAGTTTCCGCGATCGCGAACGCGCTGGGCATGAACGCGGGCCAGTTGCAGGCCCTGCAAGGGTCGCTCGCAAACGGCTCGATGTCGCAGAGCCAGATCGATTCGCTAAGCGCGCGGCTAGGCGCGCAGGGAATCGGCCCCCAGCAGGTGCAGGCGGTCGGTTCCGCCTTGGGCCTCTCGTCCTCGCAGATAAGCCAGTTGCAGGACAACCTGGCGCGAATTCAGTCCGGCACCGGGATGACGCGGGCTCGTGCGGCTTCGACTCCGGTGCCGTATGGGGTTCCCGGCACGTATATGGTCGGTGCGCAGGGCGGGGTGGGAGAGATCCCGCAGCAGGGGTACACGGTCGCCGCGATGCCGTCCGCGATCGAGAACACTTTCCGCACCGTCGATCTAGCCAATGGCCAGGTGCCCGAGTTCACCGGACCCGAAGACCTCGAACAGTTCGGCTACAGCTTCTTCAGCAGCCAGGCCAATATCCAAAACCTCAACATCAGTCCCTATGTCCCCGTCGGCCCCGACTATGTCCTCGGCCCGGGCGATCAGATGCAGGTGATGATGTGGGGGACGCGCAATGAAACCGATCCCCTGATTGTCGATCGCAACGGCGCCGTGCAGGTTCCCAGCATCGGCCCGATCCAGGTCGCGGGGATGAAGTTCGACCGCGCCAAGCAGGTTATCGAGAGCAAGGTCGAGCAAATCACCGGCGTCCACGCCTCGGTCACGATGGGCCAGATTCGCACGATCACCGTGTTCGTGGTCGGCGATGTGGCCGCGCCGGGACCTTACACCGTCAACTCGCTCGCGCGGCTTACCGATGCGCTCGTGGCGGCGGGTGGGCCGACCAAGATCGGGTCACTGCGCAAGATCCAGCTCAAACGCGACAACAAGGTCGTCGAGACCGTGGATCTCTACAATGTCCTGCTGAGAGGCGATACCTCCGCCGATGTGCGATTACAGGACCGCGATGTGGTCTTTGTTCCGTCGATTGGTCCGGTGGTCGGCGTGGCCGGCGATCTAAAGCGGCCCGCTATCTATGAGTTGACCGGGGCGCGCCAGAACCTCTCCTCGGTTCTGGGTCTCGCGGGAGGCGTCGATGCGTTCGCGTACACGCGGCGCATCCAGATCGAGCGCGTCGATAACCATCAGCGCCGCCTGGTCGTCGATACCACCCTCGACAAGCTGCCCGCCGATCAGATGACCGTTGCCGATGGCGACCTGATCAAGGTCTTCCCCGTCCTGCCAGCTCATCGCAACAAGGTGACGCTGCTCGGCAATGTGTTCCGCCCGGGCGACTACCAGTGGCATCAGGGGATGAAGCTCGCGGACCTTATCGCGATGGGCGAGGGCGTTCAGCCCCGCACCTACTTCCAGTACGCGCTCGTCAAGCGCCTGCAGGGCAAGCAGCTCTATCCTCATTATCTGCAGGTGAACCTCGGCGAGGCGCTGGAGCATCCCGAGGGCGCCTTCGACGTTCCGCTGCAGGTCTTCGACGAGGTCACCGTTTACAACCAGGACGATCTGCGAAACCTCCCGACCGTAACCGTGACCGGCGAGGTGCGTATTCCGGGCACCTACAAGCTGGATCCCAACATGCGGATCAGCGATTTGGTCTATCTCGCCGGCGGCCTGACGGACAGCGCCTATCAGAAGTCCGCCGAGCTCGCCCGCACCCAGGTAGCCGACGGCAGCGTCACGCAGCATCATTACCTCGAAGTCGATCTGCGCAAAGCGCTCGACGGCGACAAGTCAGGTGATTTGACGCTGCAGCCGAATGACGAGCTTTTCGTCCGGACCGCCACCAATTGGCACCTTCCATGGACGGTTATGGTGTCAGGCCGCGTCGCGCGCCCTGGTTCATACACCGTGCACGAGAACGAACGCCTGTCGTCTCTAATTGGCGAGGCCGGCGGGTTCCTGCCCGACGCGTACCCGCAGGGGATGGTGCTCGTCCGCGATTCCGTCAAGGAGGAGCAGCAGAAGGAGCTGGACAAGGCCCGGCTCGATCTCCAACAGCAGCTTGCGACGGCCGCCTTCAGTCAAAGCTCCCTGTCTCAGACCTCATCTGGCGCGAGCCAGAGCACATCCGCCGTCTTGGCTTCCGCTCAGCAAATCCTCGCCTCCAGTTCCACGTTGCAGGCAAGCGGCAGGATTGTCGTGAACTACGGCAAGCATGGTTTCTCCGGCCCCGAAGACGTGGTCCTTCAAGACAAGGATGACATCACGATTCCGCGCCAGCCCAGCTCCGTGAACGTGCTTGGGCAGGTGTACAACCCGACGGCCGTGATCGCGCGCCCGGGTCTTACCGTGCGCCGCTATCTCGATCTTGCCGGAGGACCCACGACCCTCGCCGATACGGATCATCTGCTTGTTATCCGCGCTGACGGCGGAGTCGTAACTCCCGAAGGCTACAAGGACGCGGAGGAGAACCGCACATTCCCGCTACTGCCCATCTTCTCCGGCGGCCTCGAGGAAGCGTCGCTCAACCCGGGCGACACGATTTACGTACCTTACAAGATTCCTGACTACACGAGCCTTACGGTCAAGAAGGACATAACTCAGATCATCGCGCAGACCGCTCAATCCGTTGCGATGGTCGGTATTCTCGCGACCAACCTGTAGAGCGTGATGCTTACCCCGAAGTTCCAGGGAGAGCGGCGGAAGTGGGCATGGATCTCCCTTCCGATCTTCCTTCTGATTCTCCCATCGGCGGCCACTGCGCGATGCGCTCCCGACCGCGCCATCAGCGATCGGATGTACGCGATCGCCGGTGCGCTCTACGGCGTCGACTCCGCGCTGCTCAAGGCGATCGCCAGCGTCGAATCCTGCGGCAGCCCCGATGCGGTCTCATCGAAGGGTGCCCAGGGCCTGATGCAGCTTATGCCGGCGACAGCGGCCGAATACGACGTGAGCAATCCCTTCGATCCGCTGGAAAATCTGCTCGGCGCGGCGCGCTTCCTGCGCGATCTGCAAAGCGGAGGCCCCGCGGCGAACAGCCTCGCCGAGGTCCTCGCCGCTTACAATGCGGGCCCGCTCGCCGTCGCCCGCTACGGCGGGATGCCTCCATACGCGGAAACGCGCGAATACGTCACCCACGTTCTCTATGAGTACCTGCAAGCCGTGCACGATACGCCGAACGCACCCGTCCGGCGCACCGCTATGCGCGAGGCAAGAAAGAAACCCAGTGATGCGCACTGGCTCGCCGAAATCGAACAGATCCGGAAGAATCGCGACCAGCAGCCGCGCGTTCCAATCGCCGAAGCGCATTAGCACCACCGCGTTGTTTCATCCGTGTGTCATTCCTAAATGTGATTCTGAGAGGAATCCCCGTCACTCAAACAGGGTGATGTGACAATCGAGCTTGCCTTCAATCGAAATGCCGCTCAAATAACCTTATACGTTCCATCTGTAGTGGAGTAGCCGAGGCATCACGAAATGGCCCCCGTGCGGAACGTTCTCAAGAACATAACCGTCAGCATCTGAAGCGATTTCTCGGCGCGCTTCACAATACAAGCAACGCTGTCTCGGTCAGAAAGTCCCCTCCGAGTTCGTGCAGCAAGCACGTACGATCGGGGTTTTAAGGCTCACTCAAGAGAAAGATTGATGAGAACCCTTTCTCGACTTCTCTCTGCCACGTTTTGGTCCATGGGATCGCGCGCGAGATTTGCAGACTCGCTACACGCGCAATTTGGTGCCCTTTTGGATTTTCAATTTGCTCAGCTAGCACCAATACCGGTGCTGCCGAAAGATGTCTGCGAACGCTTGGGTAGCTACGACGTGACCATACCGCCGTCTCGATGGTTTGCCCCCGGGAACCAGGATCTGACTGGATTGATCTACTTGGTGTCGATCGCAAAACAGATCGACGCTAGATCCATTTTTGAAATTGGCACCTACAACGGTGTGACGGCGCTGACTTTGGCGATGAACTTGCCCAACACAGTGGTACACACTCTCGACTTGGCGCCTGATGATAACCCAGAGTTGCCAGTAGACGATGGCGACCGGTCGAATTTCTGTTTTAGAAGCGTAGCCAGAGTGTTCGAGGCGCGCGAAGAGAGTTGCAGGATTGTTCAACATTTCGGCGACTCAGCGAAATTCGACTTTTCTCCATTCAGAAAACAAATCGATGTGGTGTACGTGGATGGCGCTCACACGTTTGACTATGTACGCAATGACAGTGCAGTTGCCTTCGATATGGCGTCGGAGAAGAGTGCCATAGTGTGGGACGACTACGGACGACGAACCCCGGGCGTACCGCGTTACCTGGACTCCAGTGTGAATGGCAATATTTTTCGAATACCGAGATCGCGCCTGGTAGCCCGGTTCAGCCCCGGGAGTGTGCCATGTGTATTCGGCGGCGAGGGCGCCGAAAGATGCATAACGGGGCGTGACGGCCCTCCGGCGATTGCTGGTGAGGCGAACGTCGGAAAGCTCCTAAGGAGAGGATGAAGATACCGCGTGCATCGAGAACGAGGACTTCGTCAGGAGCTGTTTAGACCGACCGGAAAAAGGAATCTCTCTTCCGGAAGTCGGTGACGCATCGACTCTACAAATCTTCCGCGGTACTTGCGGTCTTCGTCTTATTCATCGCCGCGAAGACCATGCCTGCTCATGCGTCTACGTACGTGGTGTTCATCCCCCTCGATGATCCAATCTACGAAGAGCTCGATACCCTGAACAACCTGGGTTACCTGGAGGACTACATCCCGGGCGTTCGGCCGATAAGCCGGGTCGCCGCCGCGCAACTCGTGCGCGAAGCGAACGATCGGATGTCCAACGAAGAAGACGGGATGGAGACCGATCCCCTCGCGCGGTCGATTCTCCGCTCGCTCAATGCCGAACTAGCGCAGGAGATAGGCTGGCTAAAGACCGATACGGTCGACAATCTGCCGACGATGGTCCAGCCGCTGCAGCGCGCGCAGGCGGAGTATATCTTCTCCAGCGGCGAGCGCCGCACCTGGCATTCGAACGGTGGCGGCTTCAATATAGAGGCTACCGAAGCCACGCCGCTACTCCCCTATAACGATTCGCTTCAGACGTCCCCCGGCAGCAACGAAGCGATAAGCATGCTCGGATGGGCGGGCTTCGGAGGCTTCTTCACCCTCTACGGCGAGGGCGCGTTTGCGGGCCCATTTACGCGGGCGCCTTCCGGCCCCGCAGGATCGGCCACCGGCGGCAGGGCGAGGTTCGTCAACGGCGAGGCCGTGCTCGGACTCGGCAACTTCGCGCTGTCGTTCGGCAAGGAGGAGATGTGGTGGGGAATCTCCCGGTTCGGCGCGCTCTCGCAGGGAAACAATGGGCAGGCCTTTACGGCGATCCGCTTCCAGAACCTTAAGCCGGGCCATCTCCCCGGCTTCCTCCGCTATCTCGGCCCGCTGCGCTTTCAGATTTTCTTCGGCCAGCTCGATGGCGACCGGGTGTTCTCGCGCCCCTGGATCTGTGGGCAGATACTCTCATTTCGCCCACTGCCATACTTCGAGTTCGGGTTCAACCGAGCGATCATGTTCGGAGGTAGCAACAACAACAACTACACCTGGTTGGGTTTCCTTGGCAGAGCGACCGGTTTCAACACTGGTGATCCCTCGAGCGGCAACACGAATTCGCGTTACGGAGCCTACGCGAAGGTTTATATTCCCCAACTGCGCAACACCCAGGTGTACTACGAAATCCTGGGCGAGGACTTTTTCCAGCCGTTCGGCCACGGTGGAATCAAGACGCCATTCAAGTCTCCGTCGTACACGGTCGGCGTGTACGCGCCGGCGCTGACGGCGGACGGCCGCACCGATATCGGCGCCGAGTACACGCTTCTGGACCGAGACTATTCCGCCCATTCCGACAGCTTGTACTGGACCTACCACAACACCTTGATGGGCGATGCGCTCGGACCGGGCGCGTGGCGTGTCAACGCGAAGGCGGGACGCTGGATCACCACTCAGACCAAGGTCAGCTCCGAGTTCTTTTATGAGCACCGGTCTCTGCTTCCGTTCGAGCCGCCCACGACACTCACTAACAACGAGAACGGATGGGGCGGTGCGATCGACCTGTTACATATTCCATTCGAAGTCCAGCAGCTCGGCAGCTCGATGGGCGAATTTCAGGCGCGCGCCGCAGTCGAGTACGTGCAAGGAATCAACTACTCAACGCAGAATTCGACCCGCGCGCTGGTCCAGCTTACAGTAGGGTTCTCGCGCACTGGCCCTGGTTTGGAGTGGAAATAAGGGGATAGGGTGCGCTGACTCGGCACCGATTCGGTGCCAGTCTACAGTCTTGCCCGATATCGTTCGGCCATCAGGGTCATTTCACTGGCGCCGAATATGGAACAATCGTGGCGTTATGCAACAAGCGATCATCCTTTTCGCTCCCAACAGTCATTAACAACCGGAGGCGTTAACTGATGCGCATACTGATAACAGGAGTCGATGGATACCTCGGGTGGTCGCTCGCTCAGCATCTCACAATGCGGGGTCATGAAATAGGGGGAGCTGACGCCTACTTCCGGAGAAAGTGGGTTGAGGAGATGGGCTCCTGGAGCGCGACACCGATTGTGTCGATGCCGGAGCGATTGCGGGTGTTCAAGGACAACTTCAACAAGGAAATTCGCTTCTGGGAAGGGAACCTTTGCGATTACAACCTGGTGGAGAAAATTTTTCGGGAGTTTCAGCCAGCCGCGATCGTGCATTTCGGTGAGTGCCCTTCTGCGCCATACTCTATGATCGATGTTCACCACGCCACCTGGGTTCAGAACAACAACATCACAAGCACAATGAACCTCCTATTCGCGATGAGAGACATCACGCCCAATGCCCACCTCGTCAAACTTGGAACGATGGGCGAATACGGAACACCCGACATCGACATTCCGGAGGGGTTCTTCGAGATTGAGTTCCGCGGCCGCAAGGCGCGGCTGTCTTTTCCACGGCAGGCGGGCAGTTGGTACCACTGGTCGAAAGTGCACGGCTCGAACAACATCATGTTCGCGTGCAAACTCTACGGTCTGCGCGCTACTGATATTATGCAGGGAGTGGTCTTCGGCACCCGAATCAACGGAATGCCTGAAGACGAGCGGCTGTGGAGCCGTCTTGATTTCGATCAGGCCTTCGGCACCGCTATCAACCGCTATTGCTGTCAGGCGGTCATCGGACATCCGCTGACGCCCTACGGTGCGGGCCACCAGAAACGCGGCTTTCTTCCCCTTCGCGATTCGATGCAGTGTCTGACCCTCACGCTCGAGAACCCGCCTAAGCCGGGCGAGTACCGCGTCTTCAATCAATTTGAAGAGGTCTATGACATTACCGAACTCGCTGACAAAGTGCAGCGCGCGGCGGCGACCCTCGGTTTGACGGTTGAGGTGCGTCATATCGAAAATCCGCGCGCGGAATTGGAAAATCACTACTATAACCCCGATCACAAGCATCTGCTTGATCTTGGGTATCAGCCTTCGCACGATGTCGACGCGGAGATCACGATCATGCTGAAGGACCTTATGCGATACCGGAATCGGATTGAGGCGAAGCGTGAGGCCCTCATCCCGGACGTGCGTTGGGACGGCCGACGAGAAAAGTCTCGCTTCGTGAAGGCATGACCAGGGGAAACGAGAATCGCGAACGCCTCCTTGTAACCGGTGGAGCCGGGTTCATCGGTGCCAACTTTGTTCGAGCCGCTCTAGCAGCCGGCTACGAGGTAACGGTCCTGGACAATTTTTCCCAGGGCACTGAGGCATATGTCGAGGGCCTTCCTATGCGCTTGGTTCGCGGCGATATTCTGGATCGTGACTTGGTAGCGCAAGAGGTAGCCGACCATTCCATGGTCGTTCATCTCGCCGCGCAGACTGGCGTGCCGTCATCTCTCGATGATCCGCGCCGCGATTGCGAAATAAATGTGATCGGAACACTGAATATTCTCGAAGCCTGCCGCGTTTCCAATGGTGAAAGCAGACGGTTTGTCTTTGCATCTTCCAATGCGCCGCTCGGGCGCCAGAAGCCACCGGCCACCGAAGACAAGGCGCCGCTACCCGTCTCTCCTTACGGCGCAAGCAAACTTGCCGGTGAAGCTTACTGTCTCGCCTATCAAGGTTCGTGGGGAATCGAAACTGTCGCGCTGCGCTTTGGCAATGTCTATGGCCCGTTCTCAGCGCATAAGGGCAGCGTGGTAGCGAAGTTCATAAAGGATCTGAACGCAGCGGGTCGTGTAACGATAGATGGATCGGGCGAGCAGACTCGTGACTTCATTTACGCTGAAGACCTTTGTGATGCCCTGTTGCTCGCTTTGAAGCGCCCAGCCAGTGGAGAGATTTTTCAGATTGCCACCGGCATTGAGACCAGCATAGCCGAACTCGCACGACATCTCTCCAGTGTGGCAAAACGGGACCTGCAAGTGGCTCATGCCCCGGCTCGGATAGGAGACGTGCAACGGAACTATTCTCTGATAGCCAAGGCTCGCCAAATTCTTGGCTGGGAGCCAAAAACCTCCTTGGCCGAAGGCCTCGTTCGGACATACCGTTGGTTCATGGCGCGGTCGTGATTTGACGAAACACGTCAGCAATCCCAACAAGCAGGAATCTGCCGATTTCCAATCTCTTTGGACGGAATAGTGGTCGACTCAGGAGGTAGCCATTTGCAGGCTCGCAGCGACTCCAAATATTCGGCGTCACTGGCGTCGAGCGCACCAGGCTCCCTTTTCGATGCAATTTTTGACTCGTGGTTCCTGCTGCGAAGCCATTGGCGCCTGATTGTGCTAGCGACTCTCGCCGCGTTTTTCTGGGTTTTTCTTTTTACTAAATTTGTCTTGACCAAATGGTACCAGGCGACAGCGCTCTTACGTCCTACTCCCCCGCAGTCGGAGGCGAATCAGATGGTCTCGATTGCTTCTCAGATGCTGGGCGGTGGGATTGGCGGCATTCTATCGGCAGCCGGCCTTGACACTCAGACCCAGGATGAGGCCGAGCTGGATATGAGCATCCTGCAAAGCTATTCCTTCACCATGGACCTTCTGAAGAACCATCATCTGAAGGAGAGGATAGTTCAAGAAAGCCGTCCCTTTTGGAAATCGGATGGAATGACCGATTGGGCCATTTTCCAAGCAGTGCAGCATCGTTTCGACTGCAACTTTGACATTGAAACCGGAAATGTGACGTTGACGTTCTTAGCGCCGGACCCAGGCGAGGCTGAGCGCGTTCTCACACTGTATATCGATGACCTGCGCGCGATCCTTAGGGCGCGGCAGGTGAGAACGGCGTCATTAGCAATAGAGTCGTTAAAGTATCAGGCTGAACATACTTCGGATTCTGTCTTGCAAGCGAACTTGTACCAATTGCTTGCGCAACAATTGCAGCGGCAACAACTTGCGGAGGTTCAGGCAGACTTCGCATTCAACGTGATCGATCCGCCAATAGTGCCGGATAGGGCCTACAGACCGAGGGTGATGCTGAGCAGCGCGATAGCGGCGGTCTTGGTATTGTTTGTTTCTGTCGGGGCAATCATTTTGTACGACCGCGTGCTGATAGCGTGGAGTGAATACGAGGGCAGGGCTACCCGACAAGACGCCATCGAGCCCGACGAAGCCGCTGCCGATTCGAGTTCGCGCTCGCTACCGAGACGGCAGCGCGTTTAGGGAAGACCTGACGAGTTGTCAGACCGGCGGCGCAGTTCGAGGTTGCTTCTGCCAAATACTTACGCGCAAGACGAAGCATTGGTCAGTGAGCCGCTAGTGAAAGGGTGCGATGCCGCGGCGGTTGCACCTAGTGCGTGGGCGAGGTTCCTGGTGTGGACGTTTAGCGGGGGTCTCGTCGGCAAAGCAGCGACGTTGGTTAGCACGTTGGCTGCGGCGCGTTCTCTCGAGCGATTGCAATTTGGGGAATACGTAGGCCTGATAGCCGCGTCGGGGTTGGCGGCGGGACTTTGGGATTTGGGAGTCTCGGCGCTTGTTACCGTAGAGTTCGCGACAGGACACCTTTCAACGGCAGATGCGATTGGGCGTGTTCTGAAACTTCGATCGCGAACCGCTATCATTTGGTTGCTGGTACTGGTGGGCGGCATTTCGACGATTGACCGAAGCCGCGGCATTCCCGCGTTGGCAATCACGGTGTTCGCAATCATGTCCTTATTTTCGTCGACGAGCATGATAGCTCTGGCGATGCTGCGTGCACGTCTTCAATTTCGACAATCCGCACTTTCAACCGTCGCGGGGCGCTGGTTGACTGCGGCACTCTCCGTGCTTGCGCTCCCGATCGTAGGCCTTGCGGGCGGCCTCACCTATTTCGCTCTGTGTTCGCTGTCAGGCGAGGTGCTGACGCTCGTCTTAGCGATCCTCGCGTTCGTTAGGGTCGAAAGAGTTCGACCATCAGCAGGGGACGGCGATACCGCGCCAGAGGAAGCGATAACGTTAAACAGGGCCCTTCCGTACGCTGCAAACGGACTGCTGGCACTGCTATACAATCGCCTCGATGTCTTGATTGTCGGCGGACTGGCGTCGGTAGAACAGCTCTCGCTGTACGCAATCGCCTCTCGCTTGCAGGATGCCCTTTACATCATCCCCTCTTCTCTGGAGTCGGTTGGGTTTCCTGTCATGTCTAATGTCTTTGCCTCTAGCGACGGCGTGGCAGGCGTGCGAGACCTTGTCCGACGATTCGTCACACTAGGGCTGGTGGTAGCGCTTCCGGTCACCGCGGTCGCCTACATCACGATGCCTCAATTGCTTCTGTATGGGCTCGGCAGTCAATATGTGCCTGCCTTGGCTGCTTGTCGTGTGCTGATATGGTTTCTGCCGATCTCGTGCCTCTGCGCGCCGATGCTGACCGCTCTTGCCGCCTCGGGCCACGCGGTCGAAACTACAAAGGTGTTCTCAATTGCCGCTATTGCGGCGCTCACGATGCACGTTGTGATGGACTCTCGTTTTGGCGCCCTCGGCGGAGCTGTGGCGTCGTTGAGTCGCGAGCCTGCAGCTCTGGCTGCAACGCTTATACTGATATCGCGCACCTCGTTGCTGTCCGGCGAAGAACACGTGGAAAAGGGGATCGTGATTCATGACTACGAGAAAATCCTCTGATGCAGCTAGTCTCTTGGCTCCATCTTTGCGAAGGGCCGTAGCGCGTGTCGTATACAAACTTCCGGGATTCAAAATCAGACCAAAACCGACTTTCATTCCGTTCATTACCTGAGACACAACCAGCGACGCCTGGAACACCTGGCGTCGCTCGGCTTGCCAATTTGCGAAAAGACCGTGCTGGAAGTCGGTGCGGGACTCGGTGACCACACAAGCTTCTTTTTAGATAGAGGATGCAGGGTAATCGTGAAGGATGGGGCGAATGGAGCACGTTGCAGCACTGCGAAGGCGTTTTCCAGATTTGGAAGTTGCTTTGTTGAATTTGGAGAATCCCGGCAGACCAACCGTAGGTCCAGCTGATATAGTCTACTACGGAACTCTTTATCGTCTATCGCGTCCGGCCGAGGCTATCGCTTGTTTGAATTCACTGTGCAAGGAAATGTTGCCTTTGGAGACTTGTGTTTCCTTTGGCAGGAGTGAAGAGCTAAACCCTGTGCCGGAACGCGAATACAGCCTGTCGCAGGCATTGTCAGGAACGGGTTGCAGACCCACAAGACGATGGGTTTATTCTCAGCTTAAGCGTCACTTCGAAAGAGTTTATCTACCAGTCACCCAACCTTGCATCTTGACGACCTGTGGCGCAGAGCGGGTTCGCCTCCGGTTGCAGCAATGAAGATTGATGTTGAGGGTGCAGAGTTGTCTGTTTTGCGCGGTGCCGAGGAGCTCATTGCCACCTGTCGCCCTTTGCTCCAGGTCGAAGCCAACACGGCGGGAGCCCTTCAGGAACTACGAGCGTGGGTCCTTCCTCACGGTTATCGCGACGCTCAGCCTCGGGGGTTCATGCCTTGGAATTACCTTTTTCTACACGACACTGCAGAGAGAAGGTAAGGGCAGGAGATCTAATCATGAATTCACAGGCGCTTGTCCCCGCGGAGCTTGCCAGTAGATGGGATTGTTGTCCGACCGTGTATTCGATTGGCTGATCCGTAGAGCGCTTTGCGTGTGAATTTCGAGCTTCACGCTGGCTACGCGAGTTGTCACGAGAAATCGTAGTGTCTGGCGGAACACTATTCGACCCGTTGCTCCTCTGGCTGCCCATTCTGATTCCGGCAGCACTGGTGGCACTGGTGCTTCTGGTAACTAGCGTTCACTTTCGCCTGGCAGCAGTGGCCGTGGGCGCATTGATGCTTCTCAATACGTCCAACAAGTTGGATCTGACGAAGCTGACGTACATGGCTGCCTTCAGTATTGCCTTTACAATTGCATTATTCAGGGCCTCGCGTGTGATCCGGAAATATCCGGCCCTGCTGGCGGCGTCGTTTGTCCTGTTTTGCCTGGCAGTTGTGTCGTTCTTCATTTCGTTGACACACGGGACGTCACCGAGCAACTGGCTGCGTGATATTGCCGCGTTGCTGTTGTTCGCGACCGCGCCTGTCTTCGCACTCGATGCTGAAGCGTCCGGGTCGGCACCCACCATCGCGGCAATGTTCGCAATCCTGGGGTTGGTCGCGGCTGTCGGCTTCGCGGGCAGCTATGGAATTCATGACACGCCGGATGCCAAGGAGAGCCCGGTAGCCTTGGTGACGCTGTTGTTGCCGGCGGCGTTGTTCAGCTACGCTGCAGCGCGTGCTCTGACAGAGCGGCGCAACGGGATAGTGTGGAGTTTTGTTGGCGCGCTGGTGCTTGTCACTCTTCTTCTGTCGGCGCGCCGATCAGTAGTTGCTGTGATGCTCATTCCCGGTGTGATTGCGATAGCCGCCGGCAGTTCGGCCATAAAGCGAGTGTTCAGGTTAGCACTGTTTGGCGTGGTAGGCGTAGTGTTGATGGCTATCGTAATTGGCTATCTTTCCAAGAGTCTTGGTTTCAGCAAGCAAAAGGTAGTTGCGCGCCTGGCGACTGTCATGATGGTCCTGAATCGCCCCAAGTCTGATCAAAGTTTTCAGGATCGGGCCGCTGAGACTTTGTCTGTAACTGCGGCATTTCTTCAATACCCCGTGACTGGTGTTGGGCCCGGTCACATCTTCAAATGGAAGGCGCTTGCCGGTCGCGTACGACACACTTGGGCAATCGTCGATACGCCGATGGCGATTCCAGCCAAGTTCGGACTGGTCGGGATCGGCTTTTTGTTCATTGCTATTGCTGCACTATTCGCCTTCATACGAGCGCTGACTAGGATCTGCGGACGCAGCGCTTCAGTGTTGGGGTTGATAGGTTTCCTTGCGTTCTTGGCTGGCCGGGCGCTGCTCGGACCACCCTTCGACGACAAGGGGATGAGTGTAGGACTGATGTTTTTGCTCGCCCTTTGTCTAATCGACGCTAGAGAGAAGTCCCGTGTGCTCGGTGCGAACGAATTGCCGGACCCATCAAGGACTGGTTGAGCGAATCCGGAACCGTAATCGTCAGGTCGGATTTCGGCTTGCCGAGACTCGCAGTATCTGCTCTCAAGACTCTACACCCACGCAAGATCGTCGGGTGTAGTGGTAGGCAATGAAGCGACTGAGACGGCCAAATCGAGTTCTTATCGCATATCTCGCTGCCTTCGTGCTGTCGGTCTATGTACAGGTCCAAACCGTCTCGAGCGCTCAATCGACCGAAGGTGCAGTCTTCTATGTATCGCCTATGGGCAATGACTCCTGGTCTGGAAAATTCGCTCAGCCGACTGGCCATGCCGACGGTCCGTTTGCGACTGTCGCACGGGCGCGCGACGCTATCCGGGCGCTGAAGGCCAGCGGCCAATGGCATGCGCCAATTAGGATCGTTGTCCGCGGCGGTGAATATTTCCTCACGGAACCCCTGGTCTTCACGCCGCAAGACTCGGGTTCCCAGAAGTGGCCTATCACCTACGCCGGATATCCGGGCGACGCATTTCCCGTCTTGAGCGGAGGCAGGCGAATCACTGGCTGGCGAGCTCTCACTCAGAACACGCCCGGGCTTCCGTCCATCGCAAATGGCAAGGTGTGGGAAGCAGACATAGAGAAGGGCTGGAATCCCAAGGAACTCAGCGTCAACTACAGTGCGATGCCTCGTGCCGCTATTTCCGCAGCCTTGCACTGGGAGCAGTGGTCGAAGGGGACTGCCACCTCCGACCAGACCTTGGCCGTTCCCGAAGGCCTGGTGGCCAGCCTTTCGAATCCCCTCGATGCTGACGTGGACATTCGAACTGGCAATCCGCGAAACTTCGTTACGCCATTTCAATTCGACCCGACAGCAAGGGCAATAACCTTTTCCCGACCGAGGGTCCTGAAACCGGGGGAGACGTATTTCTTCCGAATAGAAAACACCCTCCAAGGTATGCTCCAACCCGGCAACTGGTGCGTCAACAGCTCAGACGGGAAGATCTATCTTTGGCCTCCCAACGGAGTTGACCCGAATCGTACCAATATTGTCGGTGCGCGGCTATTGAATGTGCTCGAGCTCAAAGGCAACGAGGATGCCGGAGCATTCGTTCGGTTTCTCAACTTTCACGGTCTGGCGTTCGCAGATGCGGATCGCAAGCCGCTCGACACGCCTGAGCCTCCCGGCCACAAGCGCACGGTCTTCGACGCATACAATACGACTGACTCGGCCATCCTCGTGAATGGGGCAGAAGATTGCACATTCGAAAATTGCAGAATTACGGGTGCCGCCGGAACAGGCATCAGACTCCTGCTCTACGCGAAACGAATAAATCTTTTGCACAATCTCGTTAGCCAGTGCGGGGGGAATGGAATCGCGATTTACGGATACAACCCGGGAACCCATCAAGAAATCAAACAGATTCTGATCGACGGTAACTCGGTACAATACTGCGGCCTGACTTACTGGCATAGTGCGGGGATTGCGCTCGCGGAGGCCGGGGATACCACAATCCGTAGCAACACAATCGCCTTCATGTCTTATTGTGGAATCATGGCGGGTGGTTTTACAGCCGATCTCTTCAGGCAGGTCAAGGGCAAAAACGACTACGCTCGTTGGAACGAGATAGGTTCCACACCCTTGACCGTGGAAGGCGTAGAGCCGTTTGTACCAGGCAATCTCACGATCGAGGACAATGTTGTACACGACACGATGATGGTTGCGGTCGATGGAGGAGCTATCTACCTCTGGGGCGAGAACCACTGCGCTATCCGACACAACGTCGTTTATCGCACCATCGAAGACGGCTCGGTCGGCATCTATCTGGACCAGGACACTATGGACACGCTGGTCAGGGACAATCTCGTTTACGAGTGTCCAATTGCTCCGACCGCGAAGCTTGGTACGTTGCTCTTGATGAACACAGGCACGCGCAACATCGTGACTAACAACATTTTCGCCCTTGGCACGCGTTTCTTGGTCATGGGGGGAGATCGCGGCGGAAATTCAATCACACGAAACATCGTGATGTTTAGACCGACAGTAGCGTCGAATCAGGGTCTTTGGCCGGCTCGAGAGTCGGAGAAGGTCACGCTTACTCCGTCGGTCATAGACTATAATCTGTATTGGAGTAGTGGCGGCGTCGCACAGGTCAATCGCTGGTTCGCGGTGTCGCGACCGCACGGGTGGGACCGCCATTCCATAATGGCGGATCCATTGTTCGCGAACGTCTCACAGTCCGATTTTCACCTACGCTCTGGCTCCCCCGCATATGGAATCGGATTTCAACCATTCTTGTGATATCGCGGGTTGCGGACTGCTGATCACTAGTCACAAAAGAACACTTGGTGGCCTTTGTCTCGAAACGGATCCACTCGTTGCATTCGACAGGATTGTCTGTGTGGGCACAGGGCAGTCGGAGCACAGTCGTACGAGTATCTGGGGGGTTTTAAATCGACATCTGAGCACGCCCAGGTCGTTGTGGGAAGACGTACTTCGTCGTCTCAGCCGAACGGGCATGCTATAGCTGCTAGCCAGGATTGATTTCTTGCATGAATTCACAACTCCTGATCTACGACGACGCCGATCCCGTTGCGGCAGGTCATCACTCTGAATATATAGAGCACCTGATAGAGTATTGGCTCCGATTGCCGGTCGAGGGACGCTTGGATATAGCCACGGCACCGGAGTTTCGCGAACGATATGACCGGCTTCACCAGCTACTGAAAGAGGGAGAGAGGGCAGGCGTCTGTTTTAGGCCGCTCAAAGGTTCGAGAGCAGTCCGCAAGGCTGGTACCGTGTCGCGTTCTATTGCTGCTGGCAGATTGCTGAAGGAGAGCGTCGAGAAGGTTCGTCCGTCAGCATGCCTGTTGATGTCTTTTGATCATTTTCAAGCATCCCTTGCGACCGGACTAAGGTTTGATTTCCCTGTGAAGCTGGCGGGTATCTATTTTCGTCCCACATTCCACTACGGCCAGTTCGAAGGCACAAGGCTTGGCCTCGGTGATCGAGTTCGACAACTCCGTCAGCTAGTTATGCTATCGTTTGCGATACGAAATCCGCACCTGTCGTCAATTTTGTGCCTTGACCCCTACAGCGTACCATTCATTCACCGCCTGCGTTCGAATCTACGAGTATTTCCACTGCCGGATCCGCTGAAGCCGCTGAACGAGAGCCACGACGCAAGAGAAGTTCGCAGGTCGCTGGGACTTGAAGGGGAGACAAAGGTTCTGCTCCTTTTTGGCGCCCTTGCGCGCCGCAAGGGCGTTTTTCAGCTTCTGGAGGCGGCTCAAGCGCTGCCCGATAGCGTCGCGTCCAAGGCTTGTCTCTTGCTCGCAGGTCCCATTCCTGCAAGCGACCGATCTGAAGTCAATAGTTGCTGCGAGAAGGTGAGGAGCGGCAAAGGCGTTCGCGTTATCACGATCGACAGGTGGATAGATGACCCGGAAGCGAGGCGCTTGTTCAGTATTGCAGATGTGGTGCTCCTTCCGTATCAGCGACACAGCGGGATGAGCGCCGTGTTGGTTCGAGCGGCATCAGCGCGAGTGCCGGTCGTCGGATCTGACTACGGACTGCTCGGAGAGTTGATCCGACGGAGACGGCTCGGAATCGCAACGGACTGTCAGGACCCAGAAAAGATTTCCTCCGCTATCGTTAGCTCTTTGTCACGGCCACGAACTGAGTTCTTCGACGCGGAACAAGCGCGCTGCTTTGCGGAGGAAAACTCAGCCGAAGAATATGCAAAGGTGGTCTTTTCGCAGGTCCTGGACTGACACAATGGCACGAACGAGCATGCACCAGTCTCTGCAAATCAACGGCGAGGTTCCTTGATGAAAGTTCTGGTGACCGGATCCAGCGGCCTCATTGGTTCAGAGGCGGTCACGTACTATGACTCGATAGGTGCAACCGTTGTTGGGATTGACAACAACATGCGCGCTCAGTTCTTCGGTCCTATGGGGGACACGAGCTGGAACCTTCGCCGACTGCTACAGGAAACGCGCGCGTTTCAATCGCTTCCCATCGACATACGCGATAGGGTCGCCATATTCGAGCTGATCAAGCGTGAACGGTTCGATGTTATCATTCACTGCGCCGCACAGCCGTCACACGACAAAGCGCGCGAGATTCCGTTTGTAGACTTTGAGGTGAATGCGGTCGGAACGCTAAACCTTCTGGAGGCGACGCGCCAACACTGCCCTGAAGCCGTGTTCATATACATGAGCACCAACAAGGTATACGGCGATGCGCCCAACGAATTGCCGTTGGTCGAATTGGACAAACGGTATGACTACGCTGATGCGGAAGACAAGGACGGAATCAGCGAAGGCCTCAGGATCGATCGCTCGACACACTCGTTATTCGGAGCATCAAAGCTTGCAGGAGACGTATTGGCTCAGGAGTACGGGCGATATTTCGGAATGAAAGTGGGGATTTTTCGGGGTGGGTGCCTCACTGGACCATCACATTCTGGAGTGGAATTGCACGGATTTTTGAATTATCTGGTGAAGGTCGCGGTAGAAGGTGGCATCTACAGGGTCTTCGGATATAAGGGTAAACAGGTCCGAGACAACATCCACAGTTGGGACGTGATTCAGGCATTCGAGGCATTTCGTCAGGCACCACGCCCGGGCGAGGTTTACAACCTGGGTGGAGGTCGAGAAAATTCGATTTCAATACTGGAGGCGTTTGATTTGATCGAGTCACTCACGGGCCATCGGGTGCGCTGGACGTACGACGAGACGGCACGAACAGGCGACCACATCTGCTATATCTCCGACCTGAGAAAGTTGCGAAGTCATTTTCCTGGGTGGCGTATCACACGCTCGGTCTCAGATATCATACGTGAAATCGCCGGTAGGGCGGTTTGTCGTCGCAACACCTGACACAAGTGTGATCCGGGATCTCCTAAGAACGGACGAGGGATGCGTAACCGCTGGCAGTGTCGGGTAATGACGCACGTGCTCCCGAGCCCGCCGCGGGCTGAGTCCTTGTGTGCTGCTGCGAGCTGATACTCAAGCGAAAGAGCGCCGTTTTTTGCAATGTGCGGCATCGTAGGAACCTGGTCGCAAAGAGCGGTTAGCAAGGCCGAATTGGGCGCTATAGCCGATCGGATGGGGCGGGCTATCGCCTATCGTGGGCCCGACGATGCCGGCGTATGGGTCGATGAGGAGAATGGCCTTGCACTCGGACATCGCCGCCTCTCGATTATCGACCTTTCCCCGATGGGCCATCAGCCGATGGTTTCGGCACACGGCCGATACGTCATTACTTTCAACGGCGAGGTGTATAACTTTGCCGAGCTCCGCAAGGAACTCGAGGCTCGCGGATGTCAGTTCCGCGGGCACAGCGATACAGAAGTGATGCTGGCCGCGTTCGAGGAATGGGGCGTTGAGGCGGCGGTGCGCCGCTTCGTCGGCATGTTCGCTTTCGCACTCTGGGATCGTTCGCAACGAGTCTTGCACCTCGTGCGGGATCGGCTGGGAATCAAGCCACTGTACTTCGGATGGGCCGGGAACACCCTGCTCTTCGCTTCTGAATTGAAGGCGTTCCATGAGCATCCTGAATTCGAGGGCGAGATCGACCGTGACGTTGTCGCGCTCTTTCTGCGCTATGGCTACGTGCCGGCCCCATACGCGATCTACCGTCGTGTCTACAAGCTGGCTCCAGGCTGCCTGCTCAGTATTCCATCAACGATTCTTGACCATCCGTCCGAACTCTCCGCGCTGCCTGAGGGCAGTGGGGCAGAAATCCGGCCGATGAGGTATTGGTCGGCGAAGCAGGTCGCTGAAAAAGGATGCGGAGATCCCTTCCGCGGCTCCGAGGAAGAGGCAGCTGATCGTCTGGAAGAGCTGCTCAACGAAGCAATCAGCCTTAGAATGATCGCGGACGTTCCGCTGGGAGCGTTCCTGTCTGGCGGAATTGATTCATCAACTATCGTCGCCCTGATGCAGGCGCAGAGCAGCCGGCCGGTCAAAACATTCACGATCGGTTATCAGGAGGCGGGTTACGACGAGAGCAGGCACGCGGCCGCAGTCGCCCGGCATCTGGGCACCGACCACACCGCGCTTGAAGTGACTCCAGAGATGGCGCTCGAGATCATTCCGCGTCTGCCCGTTCTCGCTGACGAGCCGTTTGCCGACGTGTCGATGATCCCTACTTTCCTTCTGTGCGAACTTACTCGCCGCAGCGTTACCGTGAGCCTCTCAGGCGATGGAGGCGACGAACTTTTTGGTGGATACCATCGCTACTTTTACGTACAGAGGATCGCGCAGATTCCGCCGCTGGCAAGGCGGTTCATGGCGAAAACTTTGTCTTCGGTGCCCCCGCATCGATGGCAAGCTCTGTTTCAAACTCTCAGACCGGTGCTGAGCGAGCGGATGCAGTTCAGGTTGACGGCAGACAAGCCATTTCGAATCGCGGAAATGCTCGGCGGCGCGACCGAGGAGGCTATACTGCTAGGTCAGGTTTCGCACTGGAATGGCCATTGTTCAGTAGTTCTCGATGCGAAGGACCCTTGCACCGCAGTCGCAGATCGCAGCAGATGGGCGAGCGTGCCCGGGCTGCGCGAGCAGATGATGCATCTCGACTTGGTCACTTTTCTTCCTGACAGCGTTCTGACCAAGACCGATCGCGCAAGCATGGCGACGAGTCTGGAGGCGCGAGTACCGATGCTGGACCATCGCGTGGTGGAGTTCGCGTGGCGCTTGCCGTCGACTTACAAGATTCAGGCAGATCAGATCAAATGTGTTCTGCGTCGCATACTATACCGCTACGTCCCCCACGCTCTGGTCGATCGTCCGAAGATGGGCTTCTCGGTACCCGTTGAGCCGTGGCTGCGAGGTCCTCTTCGCGAGTGGGCTTCGGAACTCCTCGACGAGACGCGGCTGAAGCAGGAAGGCATTTTTGATCCGAAGCCGATAACGCGGATGTGGCAGCAGCATCTCTCAGGCGCCGGCAATTGGCGCTTCCAGTTATGGCCCGTTCTCACCTTTCAAGCGTGGAAGGAAGCATGGTCCTAGCTCGAGCCGGTCGGATGGGGACGGCAAAGGTGTCGAGCTATCTGCTGGACGGAACCGGCGACGCGATGAAAGAACAGCGACCGGGTACTGCTTGCTACAGAACAATGAGTTAATCGTCATTCCAAGGCGACATCCTTGCCTACGTTCGCAGTGAAGGTAGAGATTCGGTATATGCGAACGACGTCACCATGTACCCGCACTCATCTATCCTAAACTCTTGACACGCAGTACCCGGCCCTGCATGAGTACTAAGCCCACTGTAGTATACTGGAATAACGGGATCTCTCACTACATTGTCGGCCGTTTCAATGCTATTGCACGCCGCGGCAATCTAAAGTTTGAGGCTTGGTGGCTGCACGACAAGCTCCCGGGCCGAGACTGGCGTGTCGATCCAGAAGAATGGGAATTTCCCGCGCGACTAATTCCAGTGCGCAGAACGTTTGGCAGGCCCCTCCAAGTGCCTACGGCGGAGTTGGCCGCCGTGCAGCCGAGCGTATTGGTGACAGGATATTCGTCTCCATCCTGGGTATTAGGTATATGCGCGGCGGTTGCTTGCGGCGCACGTGTTGCTTTTCGCATCCTGCCAACCTTCGACACTTGGATTGTTCGATCCAGATGGAAGGAGGCGCTAAAGAGCTTCCTGTTTCGCGGTGTCGATGGCGCAAAGGTCTCGGGCCGCGACGCAGCAGCTTTCGCGCAGCGGTACGGCATGCCGGAGGAGCGCATGCATGTGGTCACTCAATCGATCGACGTCGAACACTACGCCCGGGCAAGGGAAATGGGTGAGTACGAACGTGCGCGAGAGAGAACGCGCTTGGGTCTTCGAGGCTGCGTCTTCGTGTACTCGGGAAGATTATGGTCGAAAAAAGGGCTCGACGAGCTCTTTGAAGCCTACGGAAGTGTCCGAAGTCAGTGCGAGGATACGTCTCTTTTGATCGTAGGGAATGGTGTTGACGAGGAGCGGTATCGAAAGCTAGGCGACTGGATTCCCGGCGTCGTGTTCGCCGGTTTTGTGCAGCCCAAAATGCTGCCGACCTACTACGCTCTAGGAGATGTACTGGTATTCCCAACTCTTGGCGACCCCTATGGCTTGGTTGTTGAGGAAGCGATGGCTGCGGGACTGCCGGTCATTTGCAGCGAGGCAGCCGGCGAGATCAAGAGCAGGCTCCCTGACGGAAAGGCCGGCTACATCGTGCCTGCTGCGAATGCCAGAGTATTGGCAGAACGAATGCTCCTGCTTGCCAGAGATCGCGCACTGCGAAGTACCCTGGGATTGGAAGCTGCGCGCATTGTTACGACTAAGAGCCATGAGCAGTATGCGATCGATTTCGAGAGGTTTATAGACCGGCTGCTTGCAGCCCCGAGGAGAACAACGACCGAGGCGGTCGTCATGCGACAGGTGGGGCGAGTGCTTATGGCGGCGCGCGACCGGAGTTCTCACCCGGCAGCCTCAATTGGTGCGGGACAATTGCCCGCGCAAGCTATGAAACTGCACGCTTAAATGCGAATGACCGCATGATTGGGCGAATAGGAAGCAGGTGAATCGCAGATAGGAATGTGCTTGGTGCGTACGCGACCGGTCTAATCAGATGCGCGTCCTGTCTGTTCTTCACCATGGCGGATTTGGTGGACCGCATAACCGCAACATGCGAGTCATTCCCTTGCTTCAACGTCAGGGAATTGAGACGACCGTTCTCTTGCCTGATGAGCCCGGGAATGCGCTGCAACGCCTCCAAGACGCAGGGATCGATACCATTCAGCTTCCGCTCGGAAGGCCTCGCTTTACGCCAAATCCCGTGACGAACCTGCGATTCCTAACGTCGGTAGTTTCTGAATCCGACGCGATAAGAAGGGTGATTCGAGAGAGAAAGATCGACGTGGTTCTGGTAAACGGCCTGGGAAGCCCCCAAGGAGCGATCGCGGGAAAGCGAGAGCGCGTCGCGGTCGTCTGGCAACTTTTGGAGACTAACTTTCCGAGCCTGTTTCGCCGTGGAATGATGGCTCTCGCGACACGCACCGCAAACGTGATCATGAGTACCGGGATGGCGGTGGCTCGCATTCACCCGGGGGCGCAGCGATTCGGGGAACGGCTAATCACGTTCTTTCCGCCCGTGAATCTCGAGAGGTTCAGGCCGGACCGAGAGGTTCGAGTGATTGCACGAACTCAGCTGCAGCTCATGCCCGACGAAATCGCGATAGGCACGGTTGGCAACATCAACTATGAAAAGAACCATCTGCTGTTTGTGCGTGCCGCGGCGGAGATCAGGCGACAGTTTAAGCGAGCACGCTTCTTTATCTTCGGAGGAGTTCCAACAGCTCGCACAGACCTTGCGGGCAAGATCCGCCGAACAGCGGAAAACATGGGATTTCGAATCGGAAAGGATTTCGTAATCCAAGACCCCGGCGCGGACGTCGCTCGGCTCATTCAAGCTCTGGACATCTTCTGGCTTACTTCCCGTTCGGAGGGAATGCCGACCTCCTTGGAGGAGGCGATGGCCTCGGGTCTGCCAATCGTCTCAGTAAATGTCGGATCGATCACTGAAGCCGTCGAGTCCGGCGTCAACGGCATAGTCGTCAGCCGAGGGGATTCAAGAGCCATCGTTGGTCAAACGTTGCGGCTCATTCGAGATCCCATGTTGCGCGCGCGCTTAGGACAGCAGGCTCGGGCCACAGCTCTGGCTTGTTTTGGCGAGGAAGCCTGTGCTGAGAAACATGCTGAGGCCTATCTTGCAGCCCTGGCTCATAACGAAGGGCGAACCATCGGCGTCGCTAGAACGGCCATTTAGCGTGCCAGGATCCGAGTGATCGACGAAGTGGGGGTCTATCGAACATTTTCAAGCAATCCTGGATCCAGGCGCTCAGTAACTCGGCTAAAGAGGCCCCAGCAGGCAGAGGACCTCGAACGTGATGAATTCTAAGGAAGACGTGCGTCCGCTGCCGGATGCGGGTTTACACCTCAGCACGCACTACGACAGAAGCTGGCGGGAACAGCTCGAACAGCAGAATCCGAATTCAGCGGCGATCGCGAGAGCCACGCCATTTCCCCGGGACCGGTACGAGGCTTGCCGGAAATATTTTCCCGCGTTATTCAGGGCGGGTCGAATTCTTGAGCTCGGGGCGGGTCCGGGGTTCATTGCGAAGACGTTGCTCACGTTGCCGCTCGAAATCGACAAATATACTGTCACAGAGTTTTCCGACGTGTCCCTGGAAGTATTGCGCAAGACCTTCGCCGTCGACCAGAGAGTGGAGGTCCGGCAGCTAGACGCCGAGCGATTAGACGAGTACGAGCTGGAACAATACGATGCGATATTGCTTGTAGCTCTAATCGAACACTTTGTCGATCCACTTGCTGTCATGAGGAAGGTCAGCAAACTGCTGCGGCCGGGGGGCTTCGTCTATATAGATACTCCAAATGTTGCACGCTACACAAAGCGTTTACAGCTGCTCTTTGGCCGTTTCCCGTCAACAGCCTCGAGAAACGAAGGACTAACGACGAACGCTGGCAAACCGGTTGAGATGCACGAGGAAGGGCACCTTCATTACTTCACATTTAGATCGCTGTCCTTGATGCTTACGCAATACTGCGGGTTCAGCTCGGTTAAAAAGTTGCCATACTTCGGTGGACGCCAGGTGCTGCCCGCTCCTGTGGGCTTGGCGATCGCCAGACTGTGGCCCGAAATGTTTTCAGAATTGGCTTTAGCGGCGTTCGTATAAAGCGTTTCGATCATTTCGCCACGGAAAGCTACCCGTCTTTCAGTTCTTGGGAGCCACGCTGGGCCACGATACAGAATTCGCCAAGGGAGCGACAGGTCTCTAGGGCGAGCCAAGGCCCGAAGTAGACATCTCTTTCCGTGCACCTATTGACGAGATTCAGGCGAAAGCCCTGTGCGGCGCTCTGAACGCGGGCCGTGACCCGGCGAATAACATATATTTGCAAGGATCTATGGAGGCAGCCTTCAAGGTGAGTTCCGGGGAGATAAGCCGACTGGAATTGGACGAACTCAATGCGCGGTTTGAGAATGAACATCCCGCAAAGCTTTTGGAATGGTCGCTGCGCACCTTTGGTGCCAAGATCGCACTCTGCACCGCGTTCGGCCCCGAAGCGATGGTTCTGCTGCATATCCTGTCTGAACTGCGCCCGAAGGTTCGCGTGTTCACTCTCGACACCGGGCGACTTCCAGCCGAAACCCACGCAATAATGCAGAAGATTCAAGATTTGTATGGGTTTGAGATTGACGTCTACACTCCGGATCCCGATGACGTTCGCGAACTCGTAAAGACGCACGGAATCAACCTGTTCTATCGAAGCGTTGAGTTGCGGGAACTATGTTGCCATGTTCGCAAGGTCCGTCCTTTGCAGCGTGCCCTCAAAGGGCTGTCCGCATGGATAACCGGCCTGAGACGCGTGGAAACATCCACCCGCCAGGATATCAGAAGAATCGAAATCGATACTCTCCACAACAACATCGTCAAGCTCAATCCGCTTGCGCAATGGTCGGAGCGTCAAGTGTGGGACTATATCCGCATCCATTCGCTGCCTTACAACGAATTGCATGACCGCGGATATCGCAGCATCGGCTGCGCTCCATGCACACGCGCCACCAATCCCGGAGAAGACCTTCGGGCCGGCAGATGGTGGTGGGAGAACGACGAGAAGAAGGAATGCGGCTTGCACGCTCCATCCTCATCTGGGCTGGCAAACACTGCGTTCTTCGACGGCAAAGCCGAGTAGAGGCAATCGGAAGTCAGGAGTCAGGCTTGCTGATTATTGGTGTCAATGCGTATCACGGCGACGCGAGCGCCGCGTCAATAGTCGACGGGCGGCTCGTCGCGGCCGCGGAAGAAGAGCGCTTTTGCCGAGTCAAGCATGTGGCCGGCTTCCCTGCTCAAGCGCTGCGATACGTGCTTGAGGAATCCGGCGCATCTCGGGCAGAACTGCGGCATCTGGCGGTTGCTCGTGATCCCTGGGCCCGGATTTTCCGCAAGGCCTGGTATGCCCTTAAGATGCCGCGTGTGGCTGGTGCTCGCTTAACAGTACAAGAACGCTTCGCGACTATCGCTGACGACGTCGGGAGCGCGATCGAGGTAAACCCCAGCGCAATTCAGGTCCATCGTGTCGAACATCATAAGGCGCACCTGGCGAGCAGTTTCTTTGTCTCTCCGTTCGAAGAGGCGGCTCTTTTCTCGGTGGATGGACTCGGAGACTTCGCGAGTACCATGTGGGGTATCGGGCGCGGCAACCAAATTCAACCGTTGGGGGCCGTATCGTTTCCGCATTCTCTGGGAATCTTCTATACGGCGGTCACGCAGTTCCTTGGCTTTCCGAAGTATGGAGACGAATACAAGGTCATGGGCCTCGCGTCGTATGGTGAGCCGGAGTTCTTGGATGAACTTCGGCGCGTCGTATTCGCTCCAAACAGCGGCCGCATGGATTTCAAACTGAACGGCGACTATTTCCGGCATTTCGATCACGGGATCGCGATGACATGGAACGACGGAGAGCCACACATAGGTACTCTCTACTCCGGTCATCTCGCGACACGCCTCGGTCCATCTCGACGAGCCGATGAGGAAGTTGAATCCAGACACCGAAACATCGCGTCCTCTTTGCAGAAGAGGCTGGAGGAGATAATTCTCGATCGCCTGCGCACCTTGCGGAAGACGACCGGCCTCCGCAAGCTGTGTCTTGCGGGTGGCGTAGCCTACAACTGCGTTACCAACGGCAAAATTCTCGAGCAGACCGGGTTCGACGATATTTATATCCAGTCGGCCGCAGGCGATGCGGGGCTGGCTATAGGGGCCGCCATGTACGTCTGGCATCACGAACTCGGCAAGCCGCGAGAGTTCGTGATGGAGCATGCCTACTGGGGCTCCGAATTCAGCGAATCGGCCATCCGAGAGGTCTTGAACCGCGCGTCCGATGAACTGGATCGGCAAGATTGCCGCATAAGGAAGATTGAGAACGAGGATGAGCTCTGCCGGCTGACCGCGGAGCACATCGCCAAGGGCGAGGTCGTAGGCTGGTTCCAGGGACGCATGGAGTGGGGGCCAAGAGCGCTGGGCAACCGCAGCATCCTCGCCGACCCGCGGCGGCCGGAGATGCGCGAGATCCTCAACGTCAAGATCAAACGGCGCGAGATTTTCCGGCCGTTCGCGCCGTCGATTGCCGAAGAAGCGACGAGCGAGTACTTCACGCAATCTTACCCCTCGCCTTTCATGCTGATGGCATATGACGTCCGTTCCGAGAAGCGCAGCGTTATTCCCGCAACTACTCACGTTGATGGGACTGGCCGCCTTCAAACGGTAAACGAACGGCAGAATCGTCTCTACTACAAGCTAATCAAAGAGTTCGGCAGGCAGACGGGCGTTCCGGTCCTGCTCAATACATCGTTCAACGAGAACGAGCCGGTGGTGTGCAAGCCGGAAGAGGCGCTTGATTGTTTCCTCCGAACAAAAATGGACACTCTGGTCCTCGGCCGATTCATGGTTCAGCGGGTAGGCGCCGTCGCCTGATTCAGAATATACGGGCAACAACTGGCCGTCGTTTTCGTCTGTGGGTGCGCAGTCCTCGTAGCCCCCACTCTCAGAGAGATCACGGTGTGCCTCTCGGGTGAGTAGATTCCGGAGCGATAGCCTGGGATTCCCATGAAAAGTCGTAAGCTTATGCAATCTAGGGGCTCCCTCCTTCTGTTATGTCAGCACTTCTATCCGGAGCTGGTGTCCACCGGGCTGAATATGACGGAGCTGGCCCGAGAACTCGCGGCACGTGGCTGGTCCGTGGAGGTCTGCTGCGCAAGGCCAGAGGCCGTATGGGACCGCCATTCCCAAGTGCCTGAAAGCGAGGTTTATCACGGAGTCAACATAAAACGCGTACGCGGGGTCGGTGCTCATCGCGGCTCAATCTGGTCGCGTCTTCTGTTTGCGCTAAGCTACATGCTGGGGGCCGCGAGATACACTGTCCGTCAGCGAAAGGCCACTGATACGATCATAGCCACGACAAATCCGCCGTTTATCGGATTGGTTGCGGTAGTCATGAGGCTTCTGTTTCATGTTCCTTACATCGTCGTAGTGCATGACGTGTTTCCAGAAATAGCAGTTCGTCTCAAATTGATTCGCTCTGGTTCGTGGATCGAAGCTGCTTGGCGCGTCTTGAGGAATTGTGTCTTGCGCAACTCTGAGTGCGTCGTGGTGATTGGCCGCGACATGAAGAATGTTATAGACAAGGTCCTTTCAGATAACGGACCCTCCGTTGAAATAATTCCGAATTGGTCGGATGAGAGAACCATCCGACCGGTGCCGCGCTCGGAAAACCCGTTTGTGCAAGAGCATGGCCTGGGTGAACGCCTGGTCGTTCAATACTCAGGCAACATGGGTCGAACCCATAACCTGGAGTGCCTTCTGGACGCCGCAGAAATGCTGCAGTCGGATGAGCGCGTCGTATTCCAGTTTGTTGGCGACGGAGCGAAGCGCCTCAACTTGGAGGCATTAGCTTCCGCGAAAGGGCTCAGAAACGTACAGTTCCTGCCGTACCAACCATACGAGCGTTTGCCTTATGTGCTTTCCGCGGCTCACTTGGCGGTTGTTGTATTGGAAAGTGGCTTTGAGGGACTTTCAGTTCCCAGCAAGACATACGCGGTAATGGCTGCGGGGATTCCGGTCTTAGGTCTATTGGCTCCCATGAGCGAAATTGGCCGGACGATCGAAGAGAATGAGTGTGGGGTTGTGATCAGTGACGCGACAGGAGCGAAAGTTGCCGCCGTGGTCTCCGAGCTGACGACGAACCCTGGCCGTTTCCGAGAGATGGGCTCGAATGGCAGGAATGCCTTTCTGGCTAAATATTCTCTAGCTATTGCTGTCGAGGGCTATGTCGGAGCATTGGAGAAGATTGTCAAGCATCCGGAAGGATGCCCCGGTTTACGCTCACAGGGGTACGAGCACGAGATCTCCGTCGCACATTCGGACAACACTAGCAGAAGCTGATTGGGCCTTGAGACACGAAGCTCAGGGGGTCAACCTGACCTTAGAAAGGAAAGGGAGGACCCCGTGCCACGCTGTTTGACCGACCGCACGAATCTCACCAAACGAAGGTCGACTACCGGGGCAGCTCAAAGGTAGTTGAAGGCATCGGTTATGTTCGCTCCGAAAGGACTAGGAGAGCACTGGGCGCTGCTAATTGGCGGCGACATTCTCTGCATCGCCGTCGGTATGATTGCTGCCGTAAGCGCTGGCACAGCGCCGAACACTCTCGGCGTCGCCCTTGACGATCGCGGGATCGCCATCGCGAGTGTGGGGCTTGCGCATGTAATTGCGCTCTATTTTCAGGATTTGTATACGATTGACAGGCCGAGGACCGACGCCTGGGTTATTGTCTCAACAATCGCTGCCTCCAGTAAATTGGCGGTCCTGTTTCTCATCCTCCGAATTCTCTACCCCAGCCTCGCTCCCGGGCATGTTATCTTTCTCATCTATTTGCCGCTCTCCACGCTTTGCCTGTTAGTTTGGCGTTTTACAGCAAACAGCCTGTTCTTCGCGCGTTTTAACCTCGGAGTAATGGCTCTTGGATTCGTTGAATCGCTTCCGTTAATCATCGAGGAAATCCAAAAGCACAACCACCTGGGCTACCGGTTTCAGGGAGTGGCGACGTTCAGTGCAGGCCCTGCGGCACAATTGCGCGACAAACAAGGACTTGTGATCCAGCTCGGCTCGTCCTTGGCGGAAATGGTGCGACGCCACTCTGTGGCTATATTGGTCGTTCTCGATCCCGCAGTGCAAGCGTCGCTAACAAGGGAGCTGGTGCAGTGTCGCGTGCAGGGTGTCGAAGTATTTGATCTAGAGAGTTTTTACGAAAGAATCTCAGGTAAACTGCCTCTCCCGTATTTGCGTGAATCCTGGTTGACGTTTGCGCCCGGCTTCGGCGGAACCAGGTGGCGTTTGAGAGTAAAGCGGGTACTCGACGTAGTGCTTGCGCTAGCGATGGGTATTCTGTTCTTGCCTCTCGCGGTTATAACAGCGCTTTGCATCAAACTCGATTCCAAAGGACCAATCCTTTATTCGCAACGACGAGTGGGACTGGGAGGCACCACCTTTTCGCTGTATAAGTTTCGTTCGATGGACGCAGACGCCGAAAAAAGCACGGGTGCTGTGTGGGCATCACGGAAGGATCCGCGGATAACCCGGGTCGGACGCATTATTCGGCGGATGCGGGTCGACGAAATACCTCAAATTATCAATGTTTTGCGCGGTGAAATGAGTTTTGTGGGACCGCGTCCTGAACGTCCGGAGATGGTAGCCAACCTCGCGGTTGACATACCATTGTACGAATATCGACATTTTGTCCGTCCAGGGTTAACAGGATGGGCGCAAGTCTGTTACCCCTATGGCGCCAGCGTTGACGACGCACGGGAAAAGCTCTGCTATGACCTGTACTACATCAAAAACTGGTCTCTCAGCTTCGATTTGCAGATAATGCTGCAAACCACGAAAGTTGTAATTTTTGGAAGGGGAGGCCGTTGAGCATAGGGCTGAGGAAATGATGGACGGTTCGGCAGGGACCGAGAGGTTCCCGAGCCTAGGCATCGACCTCCATCGAGGTAGATGCCGGAATTTTTGTTGCGACGGCCGGATTGAGAGGGCCTCATCACAACGTAATCATGGCGTGAGACGCAGGCAGGTTGGTGTTCTGATTTGGTGGAAGAGCTTGTTCAGGAGACACGGATGAGCTCGATTGCGGATAAGCGGATCGTTGTGACCGGGGGGACGGGGTTTCTTGGCAGCCACTTGGTGGAGGAACTGCACGGTGGCGGATGCCGCAGCGTTTTCGTGCCGCGGTCGAGCCAGTACGATCTGCGCAAAGCTGATCACATCGCGCGGCTTTATGACGATTTTCGGCCGGAAATCGTCATCCATCTTGCTGCCGTCGTGGGGGGCATCGGGGCAAATCGTGAAAATCCGGGGCGATTTCTGTACGAAAACCTCATTATGGGCGTCGAATTGATGGAGCAGGCCCGCCTTCGAGGCATCGAGAAGTTCGTCGCTCTCGGCACCGTATGCGCCTATCCGAAATTTACCCCGGTTCCGTTCAAAGAAGATGCTCTCTGGATCGGGTATCCCGAGGAGACCAACGCGCCCTACGGCCTCGCCAAGAAGATGCTGCTGGTGCAGGCGCAGGCCTACCGCGAACAGTACGGCTTCAACGCCATCTACCTGCTTCCGGTTAATCTCTACGGACCGCGCGACTCCTTCGATCCCTCCAAATCCCACGTGATTCCCGCCCTGATTAAAAAATGTGTCGATGCGATCGAACGCGGCGACAAGCGGATCGAAGTGTGGGGCACCGGCGAAGCGAGCCGCGAGTTTCTCTATGTCGAAGATTGCGCGCGCGGAATCGTCCTCGCCACCGAAAAATACAACAAGCCCGACCCCGTCAACCTCGGCGCCGGCCGCGAAATCAAGATCCGCGACCTGGTCACATTGATCGTCAAACTCACCGGCTTCCACGGTGAGATCGTGTGGGATTCCACCAAGCCCGACGGACAGCCCCGCCGCGGACTCGACGTGTCGCGCGCTGAAAAGGAGTTCGGCTTCAGGGCGAAGACCGACTTCGTTGATGGCCTCAGGAAAACCATCGAATGGTATCGGGCTGCCCGCCAGAAGGGCCTCGCAGCCTGACACTGCCGCGTCTCCGCCGCATTTCTAAAGTTCGCGCCTCGTGAACGAGACGTGAACAGGGAGCAGTTTTATGAGCAAGACCGCGCTGATCACGGGAATCACCGGGCAGGACGGCTCCTACCTGGCGGAATTCCTGATGTCCAAGGGCTACCGCGTGCACGGGATGATGCGCCGCAGCTCGACCTTCACCACCGGCCGCATCGACCATCTGTACGAAGGCTTTGGCGCCCACGCCACCGGCCTCAAGCTCCATTACGGCGACCTTGGCGACGCGACTGGGCTCAGGCGGATCCTCGGCGAGGTCATGCCGGACGAGGTTTACAACCTCGGCGCTCAATCGCACGTGCGAATTTCGTTCGACCAGCCGGAATACACCGCCGACGTGGTCGGGATGGGCACGCTGCGGCTGCTGGAGGCGATTCGCGACCATATGCAGGCGACAGGAGTGCCTATTCGCTATTACCAGGCCGGATCCTCCGAGATGTACGGCAAGGTGGTCGAAACTCCGCAGCGCGAAACCACGCCGTTCCATCCCCGCAGCCCCTACGCGTGCGCCAAGGTGTTCGCGTATTGGCAGACCGTTAACTATCGCGAGGCGTATGGGCTGTTTGCGGTGAACGGAATCCTGTTTAACCACGAATCGCCGCGGCGGACGGAAAATTTCGTGACCCGCAAAATCACGCGCACCGCCGCGCGAATCAAACTCGGCCTCCAAAAGGAGCTGTCGCTGGGCAATCTCGACGCGAAGCGAGACTGGGGCTTCGCCGGCGACTATGTGCAGGCGATGTGGATGATGCTCCAGCAGCCCGAGCCCGGCGACTATGTGATCGCGACCGGCGAGACGCACTCGGTGAAGGAATTTCTCGAGATGGTCTTCGCTCGCCTCAAGCTGGACTGGAAGAAGTATGTTGAGATCGACAAGCGCCTGTTTCGCCCATCGGAGGTGGATCTGCTGCTCGGTGATTCCAGCAAGGCCCGGAAAGTATTGGGATGGAAGCCGAAAGTGAGCTTTCCACAATTGGTCGACATGATGGTGACGGCCGACCTGGAGCTCGCGGAGCGCGAGAAGCGCGCCGAGGGCTGACCTGACGCGCGAATTGGTTCCCTCAGCCGAAGAACGTAAAACCAACACCAAACACTATATGATTTCCTCGTTTCGCTATCCGCCGCGTTACCAAGGGTGGCGTGAATTGTTCATGGAGCGGGTGTTCGATACCTTTCACGAAGGTGCCTCCGTATTGGACGTTGGTTCGGGACGCAAGCCAACGGTTCCTCCAGATAAAAGACCGTTTCGATGTCGCTACGTCGGATTAGATCTTTCCGCGGCCGAACTCGCAAGGGCACCGGACGGGTGGTACGATGAATTAATAGTCTGGGATGTTGTAAAGCGGGCACCCGAACTCATCGAGAGATTCGATCTTGTCGTGAGTTGGCAGGTTTTAGAGCACGTCAAGCCACTCGAAGCAGCCCTTGAGAACATACGGTCGTACCTGAGACCAGGTGGGCGATTCGTCGCTACTTTGTCCGGCCGATTTTCGGTCATCAGCCTCTTGAATCGATTGACGCCCGGGACCTGGGGGATCGAGATAATGGAACGGCTGCTTCGCCGCAATCCGGAAAGCGTCTTTCCGGCATACTACGATATGTGCTGGCATGATGCTCTCAAAAGGGTGTTGGAGCCATGGAGCCGTGCGGAGATCGTTCCTTCGTATATTGGCGCGACCTATTTTTCATTTTCCAGAGTACTGTCGCGAGCGTATCTTGAATACGAGAATTGGGTGTGCGAAAGACGGCTTTCCAACCTCGCTACCAACTATCTAATTGACGCGGTGAGATAGGATGATGAAGAGCCCCTGTCGTAGCGAATTGCAGCAAAGGTACTCGCCAACGAGCGTGGAAGCGCGCTGTTGATACTCTGTGAATTCGATTGCGCGGATTTGGCAGCAACACTGGATATTGCCAGCATCGTCTCGACACTTTATGTTGATTCGAGGCGATCTAGATGGAAGCAGAGGAATTCGGGCCGCGGCGGTTTCGTCCCAGAGTTGAAAAGTTCATCACCGAGTATCTGAAGGACCTCAACGGAACCCAGGCTGCCATCCGGGCGGGTTACTCTACCAAGTCCGCCCGTTATCAAGCTTCAAAATTGTTGCGAAATGTTGCTGTTTCGCAGGCGATCAGGCTGCGCTTCGATATCGAGCTGAAGGCCAATCATGCCTCTATTCGCCGTATCGTCCGCGAACTGTCCTTGATAGCCTTCTGCGATCCGGGGCAGATGCTCGATGAAGACGGGCGACTGCGCCCCCTGAGCGAGATTTCTCCGGAGTTGCGCCACGGAATCCTCGGGCTCACCGTTACGGAATCTCGTTCGGGAAACGACGACAAGAACGTTCGCGTGGTTCAGAGGGTCCGCTTCGACAAGCTCACCGCGCTGAACCTTCTGGTCAGGCACTACGGGATGCTTACCGACCGGCTAGCCAGGGTTTCGCGTAATTGGGACGACTGGTTCTGAGGAATCGCTCTTGAAAGAAAGCCGCCGCGCGAAAGTCGCAAATCGAGAAAGAGCTTCGCCCCAGAGGGGACTGCTGGGCGGAAGCCAGAGTTGTACAGCAGCGACTCAGGCGCGCGGGGCGCGAGATAGCGAAGAGAGGTCTTCTAAGGAATTGTTGCTGTTATGAATGAGGACATTTACGGAAAGCTCACGGAGATCCTCCGGGACGTGTTCGACGATGACTCAATCGTCGCTACCCCGCAGTTGACCGCGAATGATGTTGAGGCATGGGACAGCGTCAGCAATGTGCGAGTGTTTGTTGCAATTGAGGTCGAGTTTGGGATTCGGTTCAGCAATGCGGAAATCACGCAACTGCAGAATGTTGGCGAACTGGTGGAACTGATCGAACGACGTCGAGTACAATGACTACTGAGATTGCGTCTCTGCCCTGGCTTCCCCGACCACCCGCTGACTTCCGGCAGCGTTGCAAAGAACTGGATCCCCGTGGAGCAGCGTCAGAACTTCGCCGGCTTAGCAGCTTCTTTCTGGACGAAAGGCACTCACATCTGATTGCGAGCGCTCTTCGACGCGTTTCAAATTCCGGCGCGCGATTAGAGGGACTTACAAGGGTCCGCCTCGCTATCCTGTCTAACAGTACGACGACATTCGCTGCGCCTGCGATTGTAGCGGCGGGCTTACGCTATGGTCTCCAAATCGAGGTTGTAGAGGCCGAATTTTCACAGGTCTTTCAAGAGGCTTTGTATCCTGACTCGCAGTTATACCGTTCGAAGCCAGATATGGTCTTGTTGGCGATGGACCACCGCGGCTTGCCAATTTCACCGTGTCCCGGCGAGAAGGAGACGGCACGACAAATCGTGACACGAGGACTAACGGAAATCGAAGGATTGATTTCCGCAATCCGAGGAAATTGTCGGGCGACGGTAATTCTCCAAAGCATCCCTGGTGTTGTCTGGCCAACGTTTGGAAATTTTGACAGCGCGCTACCGGGTACCCTTAATAGGCTGATTTCCGAGCTCAATATCCTCTTCGTGGAGAGATTGATCCCACAAGGGATCCTGATCGCCGACATCGCGAACTTGGCCGCGACTGTGGGTATCGGTGAATGGAGCGACCCCAGGTCTTGGAATCTCGCAAAGATTCCATTTGCGACTCGATTTCTGCCCTTATACGCGGACCAAGTGGCTCGTGTCATCGGAGCCGCGTACGGAAAATCCAGAAAATGCCTAGTCCTCGACTTGGACAATACTATCTGGGGTGGCGTAGTTGGGGATGACGGCATCGACAAACTTGTCCTGGCGAACGGCCATCCTACCGGGGAGGCCTACCTTGAGGTCCAGCGAGCAGCCTTGGCACTTCATTCGCGCGGCGTCGTGTTGGCCGTCTGCTCAAAGAATGAAGAAAGTATCGCCAGAGCGGCATTTCGTGAGCATCCGGAAATGCTACTGAGGGAATCGCACATCGCCGCCTTTCAGGCGAATTGGGAGGACAAGGCGCGAAACCTGCGGACGATCGCAGAGCGGCTGGGGCTTGGGCTGGAAGCTCTTGTCCTGCTGGACGACAACGCTGCAGAGCGTGACCTCGTTAGGCATGCGTTACCGGAAGTGGCGGTTCCGGAACTCCCCGATGATCCGGCAATGTTCGCTCGGACACTTCTTTGCGCCGGATATTTCGAGTCGATCGCCTTCACGGAAGACGACAGAAAGCGTAATGAGCAGTATGCCGCGAATGCCCTTCGAGCCCGCCTTGCTGAGGATAGTACAGATATCGAGAGCTACCTGCGGTCGCTAGACATGACAATCGAAATAGGTTCATTCACGCAAATCGACCGGCAACGGATCGTACAGCTGATCAACAAGACGAATCAATTTAATCTTACTACCCGCCGGTATACCGAGGAAGACGTAAAACAGCTGGAATACGATCCACGCGTGTCGACATTCCAGGTGAGACTTCGTGATCGCTTTGGCGACAACGGCCTCATCAGTGTTCTGATTTGCCGTACAGCCGGGACAGATTGGATCATTGATACATGGCTGATGAGCTGCCGCGTGCTGAAACGACGCGTGGAACATGCGGTTCTCAACGTGGTGGTCGAGGAAGCCCGATCGCGGGGCTTAAAGCGAATCGTTGGAGTCTATATTCCCACGGCTCGAAATGGCTTGGTCAAGAACTTGTTCGAGGAGCTCCGGTTTGGGCTCCTAGACAGGGTTGGACTCGAAGAAAGCTGGGCGCTGGATGTGTCGACGTTCGTTCCATTCGCGGTTCCGTTGGAAGTGAAGAGGCAACCACCACCGGATAGGGCGGCGGCATTATGATGTTCACGAGCTTGAGCTTTGTCCTATTCGCCGCCTTGGTGGTTGTCTGCATTAATATGGCACCCGGCCGCCTCGGCAATCAGCTTGCCTATGGTAGCGCCAATGCGGCGTTCCTGTTGCTGTTCTTGGGGCGAGTGGAAGCGATATTGCTGGTTGGCTTTGCCCTTTGGGGCTTCTTGATCTTGCGGTATGTGCCGAGCAAGTGGGGAGCGCTAGGTCTTGCGGTCACGCTCGCTCTGTTCATTTGGCTCAAAAAGTATCAGCTGATACCGGCAGGCCTCCGGCTCGAGCATCTACCGACGATCGTTGGCTTGTCGTACGTCCTTTTTCGTGTCTTACATCTGATCGTCGACAAGCTTCAGGAAGCACGTGAGCCGATGTCCTTGTCCCGTTATCTCAATTATACCTTATGTTGTTTCACACTCATTGCTGGTCCGTTTCAAGACCTGAAGAGTCATGATCACAGCATCGCAGGACAGGCGGGACGGGACCTGATAGGTCCCCTGTCTCGCATATGCGACGGCTTTTTGAAGGCTGCGGTATTTGCACCTGTGCTATTGGACTGGCAGGTCACGATCAGGTCGTATGCGCTGGCAAAGGCGTATACTACTCCCCCAGTGGCGTTCGATCGGTTCATGATTAACCTCGGTAATTGGTTAAATTCTCATTTGGGGAGTCAGAGTGCGATGTTCGTTGCGATCGAGGTCCTTGCCTCAATCCTTTACCTGGTCTTCCTGTATCTGAATTTTTCCGGGTATACAGACATCGTAATAGGTTGGGCGGGCTTGTGCGGCTTACAACTTCCTGAGAATTTTAACTATCCCATCCTGGCCAACGACGTTTTGGATTTCTGGAACAGATGGCACATGAGCATGACCAATTGGTTCAAGACCTACGTCTTCACACCGACGTTGAAAAATCTGACGATGCGTCGACCCCGTGCCGAGTCTGCCTTCGCAAATACGGCGTGTGCCTTCTTCTTGACATTCTTGCTGATGGGACTGTGGCATGGTCCGGGTTGGCCCTTCGCCGCTTGCGGGATGCTGCTCGCGGCAGCGGCCGTGCTGAATCACTCTTACAAGACCGCTCTGCGTCTATGGATCGACAAGCAGAAGGCGAAGGAATTGCGGAGCTCTTGGTGGTACCAAGTGTGCGCGGCCGGCCTAACCTTCACATTCTTGGCGGTTGTGGTGTCGCCTTTTTGGATCTCTGAAGGGGACTATTTCCGGCTGTTGACCGGGAGCGTAGGGACTCCAGTTGTTGTTTTGTTGGCTCTGTGTGTTGGCGTGGGAGTAATAGTCGCGTCGGTTCGGAGGATCTGGATGCTATTTGTCAGCGCTGGCGAACGGTTTGGGCGCCTGTCGCTTCCGCGCGTCGCGTTGATTGGTGCCAAGGTCAACATCCTGTTCCTCGGGCTGCTCGTGAACTACAGGAGTTTGCCAGATTTCGTTTACAAAGGGTTCTAGGATGCTCCGTCAGCTGCTGCAGGTCGTTGTGTGGACCTTGGGTATATATGCGGTGCTTTGGGTGGCAACACTGTTAGTGTGGCCGCCGGAAGCGGCTCCTCGGAACGTGGATGCCACTAGAGGCCAGCATAGCGTTTACGGCAGCGACATCCGAGAGGTTGTGTATTCGTTGCCAGGTTTCTGCCAGAAATTGTCCAGCCGACCAGACGTGCGGCGAATAATCGTGCTGGGGAGCTCTTCGGCCAAAGCCTATCGTCCCGATATACTGCGGAGTCGACTAGGAGCGGATGAGGTTGATAATTTAGAAACGGATGGTTCCAACATCAGCCAAATTCGGCAGCTCGTAACCGACTTGCGTACCGAAACTGCACGGGGATCGTTGAAGTCTGTGCTTTTTGTCCTGGTCACAAATTATATTCTTTTTGTAAGCAACAAGGACAAGTGGCATGGTGGTTTCACCTACTACGAGGCGGAGAAGGTGCGTCATGGCCTGTATACAGGCGAGGCGAACGGAATCACCCCCGTCATAGGACCTCGATTGATGCGGTTTGCGGTGGAAGCGCTCAGGCCTGTATTTGCGCTTGACACGCTGCTGGGTTTGTCAGACGGAATAGGTGTTGAACTCGTGCGGAGGTTCTGGAGTCATCCGAAGGTCGACGTGGAATTTGTCAGGATGTTGAAGCGGAGGTTTCCGCAGGCGCAACAGAGTGAATTTGGTGAAGAGCAATTTATCGAGCTCGATCGTTTGATCAGAGAGATTCGCGCGTCGGGTGGCGACATTATGTTTGTTGAGCAACCGATCGAAGCATTCGAAAGAACGTCTCTGCCAATTCATAGCGAATATTGGACAAAGATGGTTCGGTTTGCCAAGGAACACGATGTAGTGCTCGTGGATATGTCAGAGTCGGCAGGCGATAAGGAGTTCTCTGACCCCCTCCATGGAAAGGAGAGCGTGTGGCCTGAATGGACTGAAAGATTGGCTTCGGCTCTGCGCGGACTTGCGTCGGGCCTCGTCGCTGAGGAAAACAAGGGCGCGCGATGTCACAGCGAACCGCTAGACGTTCAGAAGGCCGTTCACTCAGTCGGCGCGAGTGCTCGGCTTGATCGCGACGAGAATACAAGAAACGCTGAGACGCCATTTGAGGGCCTGATCGATTGTGTATCCGGTCATCGGGAGTAGATGGTGTTCCTTGATCGAGAATCCGGTGCTGACGACGAGTTCAGTGACCTCGTTGGGGGTTCTCCAGAGGAAAATGTGGTCGGGCGCCGGGCTATTAATTGGCACGTTGAGAAAGAGAATCCCACCAGGTCGCAGCGCCCGATGGATATTTCTCAGCGCCTCGTCCGGTCGTTCTAAGTGCTCCAAGACCTCGCTGGCTATCGCGCTGTCGAAGCTTGCTTGTGTGGATGAAGCGTCAAGGACGTCTTTTTGAACGAGAGCGACGGGTTCCACAAGCTTCAGTTTTTTTAATGCCTCGCGCGTTGCCGCGAGACTCGAAGAGCTGACATCCCAGCAAGTTACTAGGTCCGAACGTGAGTCAGATCTGGCGAAATATGCGAAAAGCCCATGCCCGGGGCCGATTTCGAGATGTTCGAAGCGATCGGGTAGCAATGGGAGATAACGAGTTCGGAAGAGATCTACTGCTCCGGCGTGATTGCTCCATAGAAGCTGTGACATGAGTATGCCTCTAACGTAACGAGGCATGTAGGCAGGGTTTGAATAGATGTTCTGATTGGCTTCTGCAAAGGTCTTTAAGCGATAATTTCCATACCGACGAAAGTATAGCTCTTCTTGCGTAAATTCCTCGCACATCCATCGGTAGTCGCGACAAAACAATTCTAAATCGTCTTCTATGAGCTTCAAAATCAACGACGCCAATAGCTCATCTCGCGCGATGCGATCGGGGCTGCTGTCGCGAAATCGCAGCGTAAGGTACTTTGCGTGTTCCGGCCACACACGTAACAGGGTCGACGTTATCCTTTGAAGGGATTCGTGACAGGAAAAGTCGAGGCTCGGGTGCATCGTGTTATGCCCCTTTTTCTCGTTAGTACTAGGCCGGAACATCTGGCGTCGAAAGTGGGCAACACCGGCGAAGAGTTAGGGATGTTATGCCGTGGATGGGCGATTGAGCAAGTGAGGACGGCGTCAAGTTCATGTTGGCACTGTAAGTTAAAGTGCCAGAGAGGGCAACCGTCTGGAAGTCGTGGGCGTCCAAGACCACGCTCAGATTACTTGAGCGAAGAGGTTCCCGAGCGCTTCACGATTGCGGCGTAGTCGGGGCTTTCCGATGAGATGCAGGCGAAGGGATGGGGAGATTGGGCGACCTGTGCGTTGAAGCGCGCTGTCTTGCACTCGGCCTCGGTCGGGTACGCATTCACCATCGTCCACTCGCTCTGCGGGGTGCTCCAGCTTCCGAACGGAAAGCTGGGAAGTGCGGGGGCTTTAATCAGAATCCACATCGGGTCGCGCGCGATCGGCTTGGCCTGGAAAGCGCATCCCGCCAGCAGCATCGCAATCACGATCGCACAGAGAAGCTTTCGATGACTCACAACGATCGATCATTCAATCGAAAAGCCTGCGCGGGCGCAATTGGGCAAAGGCGAAAGCACAAGCCGTCACGGAAAGGGGTGTGCCGATGAGCAGGGCGCGCAAGCCGGTCCATATCGAGCCGAAGGGATGGGGCCGCGAGGTATGGATCGCCAACAACGAGTTGTATTGCGGCAAGATCCTGGAAATCGCCAAGGGCAAGAAGTGCTCGCTCCATTTCCATAAGATCAAGACCGAGTCCTTCTACCTGCGGCGGGGGCGGCTGATGGTTCGGGTGAAGGAATCGCCGGATGCGGAAGTGCTCGAGGAATTCGAGCTGGTCGCGGGCGAGTGCATGGATGTGCCGCGCGGTCTGGTGCATCAGATGGAAGCGCTGGAGGACGCGGAGCTGTTCGAGTTTTCCACCCAGCACTTTGACACCGATTCCCATCGCATCGTCAAGGGCGATTGAGGCGCAACGGAGCGATCGATTGCGCAGCGGGGGCATTATGAAAGACGGCATCAGGGTTGGCTATCTGCCGGCATCGTGGCTGGTTCTGATCGCCGGAGTGCTGCTGATCGCGTCCGTGTTCGCTCCCGGGCGAGCGGCGGCGCAGGACGACCTCGAGGCTCCGCCGGGCGAGGATCAGGGAGTGCATCCGGATCCGCTCGAGCCGTTCAACGCGACGATGTTCAAGTTCAACCTGAAGCTCGACGATTACGTGCTACGGCCAGTTGCGACGGGCTATGCGGCGGTCGCGCCGGAGCCGGTGCGCGAGGGCGTCGGGCGGTTTCTAACCAACGTCAAGGTTATCACCTACGTTGCGAACAACCTGTTCCAGATGCGGTTCAAGGAGGCGGGCACGGACCTGGCGCGATTCGGAATCAACAGCACGCTCGGGGTTGCCGGGTTCTTCGATCCGGCGCAATCGTGGTTCGGTCTCCAGAGCTATCCCGATGATTTCGGGCTCACGCTGCGATATTACGGCGTTCCCGGCGGACCATACCTGATGCTGCCGGTGCTGGGGCCATCGACGCTGACGGATACGATCGGGATGGTGGCGGACAACGCGATGAACCCGATGAACTACCTGCTGCCGTGGTACATCGAGCTGTCGGCGGGGATCGGGCGCCGCGGGATGGAGGCGGTGAACTATCGCGCGCAGCATCTGGATCAATTCGAAGAAGCCGACCGTTACGCGGTGGATTTGTACGGCGCCGTGCAGGATCTGTATCTGCAGCGGCGGGCGCATCAGCTCAGGGCGCTGCTCTACAACGCGCCGCCGTCCGCATACGAGAGCTATCCGTGGGTGCTGGTCAAGGCGCCATCGACCAACGATTTTCCGGACGGCAGTTGGGATACGCCGCTGGGCGAGTGGCTCACCGTCAAGGGATACGGGAGCGAGATGGAATGCGAGGATGCGCTCGAGCAGAAGCAGGAGATGGGCGAGCTGCGCCCGCTGCAATGCATCAGCACGACCAGCCCGGAGTACAACGAGATCGTGAAGAACATGTCGCGATAGCGATCACTGCCGCCTGCGAAGCAAAACGCCCCGCCGGGAGAAATCCTGTAGCGGGGCGCTTTGCTTTCGCCCGCAGGTGAGGGGGCGCATCGCATCCGCTTGCAGAACGGGGGTGAATGGATCGATCATAGGCGGCGCCAACTATCCGATCGGTATGTTGAGCCGGATGCGTGCGAGGTCGAGATGGCTCTGAAAGACGCGGTTCGCGAGGAGAGATTCAAAGTCGGCACCGACGAGCTGATCGTGCTCAGCGGCGGTTCGGGAAAACCGCTCCTGGTGCTGCACGAGGAGCTCGGCTATCCCGGATGGATGAAGTGGAACGAGGCGCTCAGCGAAAGCCGCCGCATGGTGACGCCGATGTATCCGGGATTCGGCAAGACGCCGCGCGCTGAATGGATCATGAATGTGCGCGACCTCGGATGCATGATCGCGCGCTTCCTGCGCGAGCAGCACCTCGCGCCCATCGACGTGATCGGCTTTTCGTTCGGCGGATGGCTCGCCGCGGAGATGGCGGCGAATGACCCGGCGATCTTCTCCAGGATCGTGCTGGTGGCGCCGGCCGGCATCCGTCCGCCCGACGGCGAGATCATGGACATGTTCACACTGCCGGCGCTGATCTACCTGCGCGAATCGGTCCGCGATTCCAGCCGCGTCCCCGAATATTCCGCGCTGTATGACGGCGGGCTTTCGCCGGCGCAATACGAGGCATTCGAGGATGCGCGCGCGGAGACGGCGCGGCTCGCATGGCAGCCGTACATGTTCAATCCGAGCCTGCCGCATCTGCTGGAGGGCACGGTCAAGGCGCCGACGCTGATCGTGTGGGGCAAGGAGGATCGCATCGTGCCCGCATCGGCGGCGGGCGTTTACAACCGGGCGATCGCGGGATCGAAGCTGGTGGCGTTCGACGGATGCGGGCATCGGCCGGAAGTCGAGAAATCGGAACAGTTCATCAAGGAAGTGGGAAACTTTCTCGCATAGGATGCGGAGGCGCCGGCTATGCACATAATGTGGTTTACCGAACGGCAATATCATTACGACCCCGAAACCGAACCGGACAAAAGCCGCCAGCTCGAAAGCGCGATTCTTCGCAATCGCAGCTTCTTCGGGCTGCCGAATCAGAACTTCGATCCCGTACAGGGATCGATGCTGCTGAACCAGTACCTCGACGAGAAGATCTACTCGGAGGAACTGGGCTTCGACGGGCTGATGCTGAATGAGCATCACGGCACGCCTTTCTGCCTGGGTTCGGTGATGGACGTCGAGGCGGCGGTGCTGGCGAAAGCGACCAAGAAGGCGAGAATCGTGCTGCTGGGAAATCCGGTGCCGACGGTCGCCAATGCGCTGCGCCTGGCGGAAGAGCTCGCGATGATCGATCTCATCTCCGGCGGACGGCTGGTGCCGGGATGGGTTCGCGGCGCGGGCAGCGAGCAGCTCGCCAACAACGCCAATCCGGCATACAACCGCGAATACTTCGAGGAGGGCGTCGACTTCATCATCAAGGCATGGACGACGCCCGGACCGTTCCGCTACGAGGGCAAGCATTTCCATTTCCGGTTCGTAAATCCGTGGGTGGTGCCGATGCAGAAGCCGCATCCTCCGATCTGGATTCCCGGATTGGTGAGCCCCGACACCGTGGTCTGGTGTGCGAAGAAGCGGTTTCCGTACGTGGCGCTGGCAACGCGGCTTGAACCCACGGTCGAGCTGTGGAACTTGTACACCGAGGCGGCGGCACGCGAGGGATATCAGGCCGGGCCGGAAAATTTCGGCTATCTCCAGCCGGTGTTCGTATCCGACAACCAGGCTCGCGCCGAGGAACTCGGCAAACGCTTCCTCTACGGCGGTGCATTCGCGCATTTCGCACGGCCGGAGTGGATGTTCCCTCCGGGATACAATTCGAAAGAAGCGACGCGCCGGATGGCGCGGCTGCCCGCGGCCGCAAATCTGCCCGGCAAGCCGATCCACGAGGGAGGCGGCAACGAGACCGAAGAAGAGCTGGAGGAAATTCGCCGCGGGGTCTACGCGCGCTACGAAGAGAGCAAGCGGGATCTGCAGATGATCGCGGGCACACCCGACTATGTGATCCCGCGCCTCCGCAAGGTCCTCGAGGTGCTGCGGCCGGGAGTGTTTTCGTTCTGGCTCGACGGGCCTGTCGGTTACAAGGATCGCCTGCGATGCCTCGAAATGCTTGGCAAGCACGTAATTCCCGCGGTGCGCGAGATCGGCAAGGAACTGGGACTGGTCGATCCGTTCCAGCGCAAGCCCGGATCGGTTCCTTTGGCCGCCGGACGCCGGCCCGAGCCGGTGGCGCAGCCGGAAGGCCTGGCCTCGATGCCCGGATAAGTCGGACGCGACGATCGATTTCGCAAAAAAGGCCGGCTCGTTTCATCGAGCCGGCCTTTTCGTTCGCGGCCTCAGGACGAATCCCGCTTTCCGGCTGCTTGCGATCGGATGCTATAGGTACATGAAGAGGCGACAACGATGAACACCGCCCGAGCATTGCGCGCGAAACTGAACGGACCATCGATGGTCCTGGCGCCGTTCGTTTACGATGCGTTGCAGGCGAAGATTGCGCAGCGGATCGGATTCGAAGCCGTGTACATGACCGGTTTCGGAACGGCCGCGGCGCGCGGATTCCCAGACCTGGGACTGCTCACGATGTCGGAGATGGTGGAGAACGCCCGAACAATCGCGCGCGCGGTCGAGATTCCGCTCATCTGCGACGCCGACACGGGATACGGCAATCCTGTCAACGTGTGGCGCACCGTAAGGGAATACGAAGGTGCAGGCGCCGCAGCATTGCACATCGAGGATCAAGTATGGCCCAAACGATGCGGCTTCCTCGCGGGCAAACAGGTGATCCCGATGGAGGATATGGTGCCGAAAGTGCACGCGGCCTGCGATGCGCGCACGAATCCTGACACGGTGATCATCGCGCGCACCGACGCCCTCGCGGTCAACGGATGGGAAGATGTCGAGCGCCGCGCGCATGCGTACCGCGAGGCAGGGGCCGATCTGATTTTTGTCGACGGCATCCGCACGATCGACGATCTGAACAACTACACGTCGAGGCTGGGCGGGCTCCCGTTGCTTTACAATGGACAACTGCTGCCGGTGGCGGAGCTGGCGAAGCGGGGTTTCAAAGCGACGATCTATTCCGGAACTCTTCTTGCCTACTATGAATCCGCGCGCAACGTGCTCGCGGAATTGAAGGAAACCGGATCGGTCAAATCAAGCGGTCAAGGCGGCGCCTTTCGCGAAATTGTCGATTTGCTCCGGGTGGAGGCGATGGATGCGCTGGGCAAGAAGTATCAGAAATGACCATGTGGGAGGTTGAGCCGGCTTGCGCCGATAGTCGTTAGGTTCTGTTGGGTTTGCTCTGGATGAGAAAATCGGAGATACGCCGATGGGCATGACGATGGCGGAAAAGATCCTGGCCCGGCACAGCGGAAATTCCTCGGTCCGCCCGGGAGACATCGTCGTCTGCGAGGTCGACAAGATAATCCAAATCGATCTTGTCTTTTCCGCTTCCGCCGAGATGCCGAAGCGGATCGCCGACCCGAGCAAGGTCGCGATCATCCTCGACCACGCGATTCCGGCGCCTACCATCGGTGACGCGGAAGGCCAGCGGATTGCACGCGAGTTCGCGCGGCGTTTCGGGATCGAGAAATTCTTCGACGTCGGCCGCCACGGGATCTGTCATCAGGTGATTCTTGAAAACGGACTGGCACTGCCCGGACAGATTCTGACCTGCACCGATTCGCACACCTGCGCTTCCGGGGCATTCAACTGCGTTGCCCGCGGGATGGGACCGCTGGAGATGCTGCAGATCATGTGCACGGGCAAGACGTGGTATCAGGTCGTCCCGACAGTCAGGTTCGATCTCTCCGGGAAAAAGCCCTCCAACGTCTTTGGCAAGGATATATTTCTTCATATGGCGGGCCTCGCCGGCAGCCTCGAAGGCCGCAACATCGAATTCGGCGGGCCCGGGGTTACCGAGCTATCGCTTGATGATCGTGCGACGCTGGCAACGATGAGCGCCGAGTTGAGCGCTGAATTTACGACCTTCCCCGCGGATGAGAGAGTTGTCGAGCATCTGCGCTCCGTCACCGACGAACCCTTCGAACCCGCTGAGAGCGATCGCGACGCGGAATATTCCGCCGTGTACGAGATCGATCTTTCACGAATGCGTCCGTATGTCGCGCGGCCCGATTTTATCCCACACAACACGCTCCCCGTCGCCGAATTGAACGAAAGGGTCCCCATCGACCAGGCCTTTGTTGGATCCTGCGCCAATGGGAAGCTCGAAGACCTGCGCATCGCGGCCCAAATCGTGCGCGGAAGAACGATCGCGCCCGGCGTGCGATTTATCGTGACGCCGGCCTCGCAGCGCGTGCTCAAGGAGGCGGTGCGGCGGGGCTACGTGGAAACGTTGCTCGACGCGGGTGCGGTGGTGACCAATTCGACCTGCGGTGCTTGTTACGGCGGACACATGGGTGTCCTCGGTCCGAATGAGGTGTGCATCACCTCGAGCACGCGAAACTTCAAGGGCAGGATGGGAAATCCTTCCGCGCGTATCTACATGGGCTCATCGGCCACCGTCGCCGCATCAGCGATCGCCGGACACATCACTGACCCGACGCCGTTCATCGGAGACAGGTCATGAATTCCGCGAAGACGTTAATTGCCGAGGGCCGCGTCTGGATGTTCGCCGAAGACAACCTCAATACGGATCTGATGATGCCGCAGACGGTGTTTGCGAAACCGCTGGAGATACAATTGCGCAGCGTGTTCGCGACGTACCGGCCTGGATGGGTCGACGAAGTTCGTCCTGGCGACGTTATCATCGGAGGCCGCAACTTTGGCACCGGCTCGAGCCGTCCCGCATCACTTCTGCTCAAGCGTTTGGGGGTTTCGGCTTTAGTAGCGGAGACGATCAACGGCCTTTTCTATCGCAACTGCGTCAACTATGCGCTGCCTGCCCTGGAGTGCGCCGGCATCCGCGACTTCGCGCGTGAAGGCGATGAGATCCGCGTGAACTTCGTGACCGGTCGTATCGAGAACCTCGCGCGCAACGACGCGATCGAGGTGGCGCCGATGCCTGAATTTCTTCGGGCAATCATCCAAGCCGGCGGAATCCGCGAGCGACTCAAGGCGGAAGGTTATCTCTAAGCTCGGCTGCCGAACACCGTCCGAGTCCCAAACCGAATCGCTCGACGCGTAGTTCCACCGTTGCGTCGAGTTCGTGGTGAAAACAGCAAATCATGAGTGGTCGCTGGTAAAAAAAGCCTTGACCCGATGGAATTGGAGCCATAAGGATGGTGCTCAAGTAATAGCCCGGCCTGCGATGCGAAGGACGTGGATTGGTACGAACGATGGAGTCCGTTTATTCGCGCGAGCCAAGTAGCGCTCGCGATGATGCTTGTTTATCTTGCGTACCGATCGACCGGCATCGAGTTGGCCGTGCTGCTGTTCGTCGCATGGCTGATTTTCAGCCTGGCTATATTGGCTCATCCCACTCCCGCTCTGGGAGTAAAGCTCATCATCGCGCCATTGGTTGCAGCGGTCCTGATCGGTTTCGGAGTGACCGTTGTGTTGCCGCCGGTGCAAAACTGACCCTGGTCGCCGATTGAAAATTGACCCACCCCGGCGTGGGCTACTCCGCAGCGGAGGGGCCCATGCTGGTGGCGGAGGAAGCG
>JAJPKP010000076.1 GCA_021323675.1 Pseudomonadota bacterium
GCACAACGCCTTCAGTGCGCGCTTCCAGAGTAGTCTGCTCGGCGCGCCGGCTGGCGGTACCGCCGATATGGAAGGTGCGCATCGTGAGCTGCGTGCCGGGCTCGCCGATCGACTGCGCGGCGATGATTCCGATCGCCTCTCCGAGATCGACCAGATGGCCGCGGCCGAGATCGCGCCCGTAGCATCGCACGCACACTCCGCGCCGCGACTGGCAGGTCAGCACCGAACGGATCTTGATCCTTTCGATGCCCGCGTCCTCGATCTGCTTGACCTTGTCCTCGTCGATCATCTCGTTGGCGCGCACCAGCACTTCGCTGGTGAACGGGTCATGCACGTCTTCCAGCGCCACGCGTCCGAGCACGCGGTCGCCGAGCGCCTCGATGACCTCGCCGCCTTCCACCAGCGGCGTCATCTCGATGCCGTCGAGAGTGCCGCAGTCTTCCTCGGTGATAATCGAATCCTGGGCCACATCGACCAGCCGCCGCGTGAGATAGCCCGAGTTGGCGGTCTTGAGGGCGGTGTCGGCCAGTCCCTTGCGCGCGCCGTGGGTCGAGGTGAAGTATTCTCCGACCGTGAGTCCTTCGCGGAAGTTGGCGGTAATCGGGGTTTCGATAATTTCGCCCGACGGCTTCGCCATCAGTCCGCGCAAGCCCGCAAGCTGGCGAATCTGCTGTTCGGATCCGCGGGCGCCCGAGTCGGCCATGATGAAGATCGGGTTGAATGACGGACCCGACACTTCCTTGCCTTCCTTGTCCTTGCCGAACACCTGGGTCGAGAGGCCCTTGATGACGGCGCTGCCGATTTCGTCCTGAACCTCGGCCCAGATATCGACGACCTTGTTGTACCGCTCGCCGTCGGTGATAACGCCGTTGTTGTACTGTTTCTGGATATCGCCGACCTGCTTTTGCGCGTCTTCGAGAAGCTGCGCCTTTTTGGCCGTGATCACCATGTCCTTGATCGAGATCGAGATTCCGGCCCGGGTGGCGAACTCGAAGCCCACGTCCTTGAGCTTGTCGGCGAAAATGACAGTGGCCTTGTTGCCGGCGCGCCGGTAAACAACGTCGATCAGATTGCCCAGTTCCTTCTTCTTGAGAGTCTTGTTGACCTCGGCGAACGGGACTTCGGGCGGAACGATCTCGTACAGCAGCACCCGGCCCACCGTGGTTTCAACCCGCTCGTGCGCGGGCGCCGTCCTGGCTACCTTCGCGCGGCCGTCACCTCCCGCCACGTCGGCCGCAGCCGGCGCCATCCGGACGGTGATGCGCGCGTGCAGATCCACCTCGCCGTGGTCGTACGCGATGCGCACTTCCTCGGGGCTGGCGAAGAACTTGCCCTCGCCTTTGGCGAGCGGGCGTTCGCGCGTCATGTAGTAAAGGCCCAGCACCATGTCCTGGGTCGGCACGATGATCGGTTTGCCCGAGGCCGGCGACAGGATGTTGTTGGTGGACATCATGAGCGCGCGCGATTCGACCTGCGCCTCGATCGACAGCGGCACATGCACCGCCATCTGGTCGCCGTCGAAGTCGGCGTTGTACGCGACGCAGACCAGCGGATGAAGCTGGATGGCCTTGCCTTCGATCAGCACCGGCTCGAAGGCCTGGATGCCGAGTCGATGGAGGGTCGGGGCGCGGTTGAGGAGCACGGGATGCTCGCGGATGACCTCGTCGAGGATATCCCAGACATCCTTGCCCTCTTTTTCGACCATCTTCTTGGCGCTCTTGATGGTCGTGACGTAGCCCTTTTCTTCGAGCTTGTTGTAGATGAAGGGCTTGAACAGCTCGAGCGCCATCTTCTTGGGAAGGCCGCACTGATGCAGCCGCAGCTCGGGGCCGACCACGATGACCGAGCGGCCCGAGTAATCGACCCGCTTGCCGAGCAGGTTCTGCCGAAAGCGTCCCGACTTGCCCTTGAGCATGTCGGACAGCGACTTCAACGGCCGCTTGGAAGGTCCGGTGATCGCGCGGCCGCGCCGCCCGTTGTCAAACAGCGCATCCACCGCCTCCTGCAGCATCCGCTTCTCGTTGCGGATGATGATATCGGGGGCGTTGAGCTCGATGAGCCGCTTGAGGCGGTTGTTGCGGTTGATGACGCGGCGATAGAGGTCGTTGAGATCGGAGGTCGCGAACCGGCCGCCGTCCAGCGGAACCAGCGGGCGCAGGTCGGGCGGAATCACCGGCAGGATCGTCAGTATCATCCATTCGGGCTTGTTGCCTGAATCGCGAAACGCGTTGACCACCTTGAGGCGCTTGGCCACCTTCTTGCGCCGCGCCTCGGAGCTGGTCGCCTTCATCTCGGCGCGCAGCTCTTCGGCGAGCTTGTCGAGTTCGAGCTGCGACAGCAGCGAGCGGATAGCTTCCGCGCCCATGTCGGCCTTGAAGCTGTCGCCGTACTGTTCGCGCGCTTCGCGGTACTTGCGTTCGGTCAGAAGCTCCTTGGCCTGCAGCGGCGTCTCGCCCGGATCGGTGACGACGTAGCACTCGAAGTACAGGACCTTTTCGAGCTCTTTGAGGGTCATGTCGAGCAGGGTGCCGATTCGCGAGGGGAGCGATCGCAGAAACCAGATGTGGGCGACCGGCGCCGCCAGGTCGATATGGCCCATCCGTTCGCGGCGCACCTTGGACTGGATAACCTCGACGCCGCACTTTTCGCACACGACGCCGCGATGGCGCATGCGCTTGTACTTGCCGCAGTTACACTCGTAGTCCTTGGTCGGGCCGAAAATTTTCGCGCAAAACAGCCCGTCGCGTTCCGGCTTGAAGGTCCGGTAGTTGATGGTCTCGGGCTTCTTTACTTCGCCGTGGGACCACGACCGGATCATCTCCGGCGACGCGATCGAAATCCTTATCGCGTTGAACGCAAGCGGATTCTTGGGCTTCTCAAATACGCCAAAGAGATCTTCCATCCCTCGATGCTCCCTTGCCTTCGCTCCCTAGGCTCGCTCAGGCTCTTCAAGCAGCTCCATGTTGAGACACAGCGATTGGAGCTCCTTGACCATAACGTTGAACGACTCGGGCAATCCTGGCTCGAGTGTGTTCTCGCCTTTCACAATCGCTTCGTACATCCGGGTCCGCCCCGCCACGTCGTCCGACTTGACGGTGAGCATCTCCTGCAGCGTGTAGGCGGCGCCGTATGCCTTCAGCGCCCAGACTTCCATTTCTCCGAGCCGCTGGCCTCCGAACTGCGCCTTTCCGCCGAGCGGCTGCTGCGTGACCAGGCTGTACGGGCCGGTCGAGCGCGCGTGAATCTTGTCTTCCACCAGATGGTGCAGCTTCATCATGTACATCACGCCCACGGTCACCGGCTGCTCGAACTCGAGCCCGGTGCGCCCGTCGTAGAGCTTGCACTGGCCCTGCTCGGGCAGTCCCGCCCGCGTGAGCATCTGGAAGATCTCTTCTTCGCGCGCGCCGTCGAAAACCGGCGACGCCACATGAATTCCGGCCGCGGCCTTCGCCGCGAAGCGATATACGTCGCCGTCGGAAAGGTTGTCGATGAACTCGTGGATGTCGCGGTCGGGATAGGCCTCCTTGATATGCCGCTTGAGCTGCGCGACCGACACGCTGGAGCGGAGATCCTGCTCGATCCGCCGCCCGAGCTCCCGCGCGGCCCATCCCAGATGCGTCTCCAGGATCTGTCCCACGTTCATGCGCGACGGCACGCCGAGCGGGTTCAGCACGATATCGACCGGAGTGCCGTCCGCCAGCCGCGGCATGTCCTCTTCGGGCAGGATGCGGGAGAGGACGCCCTTGTTGCCGTGGCGTCCGGCCATCTTGTCGCCCACCTGGAGGCGATGCTTGATGGCGACGAACACCTTGATCATCTTGATCACGCCCGGCGCGAGTTCATCGCCGGCCTTCAGGCGCTCGATCTTGTTACCGTAGTGCTGCCGCACCGTTTCGACGTTCACATTCATCGCGGCGATCGCTTGCGACGCTTCCGCCTGGGCGGTTTCATTCTCGACCCTGAGCTGTCCCCACAGCGATGGCGGCAGCTCTTCGAGCTGATCGGGATCGAGCACGTCGCCCTTGGCGAGAATCTGATGGCGGTTCTCGGGGTCATCCGACATCACGCGCGCCGCGAGCTTCTTGCCGCCCAGAGCGCGCTTGAGCTTGCGCAGGGTTTCCTGCCGGATGATGCGGATTTCCTCGGCTTCGTCCTGCTTGAGCCGCTCCGCCTCGAGGGTTTCGATCTCCTGGGTGCGATCGTCCTTGGCGACGCCGCGGCGCGAGAACACGCGCGCGTCGATCACGGTGCCGACCACGCCGGGCGGAACGCGCAGGCTGGTGTCGCGCACCTCGCCCGCCTTTTCGCCGAAGATCGCGCGCAGCAGCTTTTCTTCGGGCGAAAGCTGCGTTTCACCCTTGGGCGTGATCTTGCCGACCAGGATATCGCCCGGACGCACTTCCGCGCCGATCCGGATGATGCCGCTGGTATCGAGATCCTTGAGCGCCTCTTCGCCGACATTCGGAATATCGCGCGTAATTTCCTCGGGCCCGAGCTTGGTGTCGCGCGCGATGCATTCGAACTCCTCGATATGCACCGAGGTGAACAGGTCTTCCTTGACCACGCGCTCGGAGATCAGGATCGAATCCTCGAAGTTGTAGCCGCCCCACGGCATGAACGCGACGAGCACGTTGCGTCCCAGGGCAAGCTCGCCCATGTCGGTCGATGGGCCGTCGGCGAGCACGTCGCCGGCCTTGACTTTCTCGCCCTTCACCACGATCGGGCGCTGGTTGATGCAGGTGTTCTGGTTGGAGCGCTGGTACTTGATCAAGTTGTAGATATCGACGCCGGGATCATGTCCGTCGCGCGCCAGCTTCTCGGCCCGAACCACGATCCGTTCCGCATCCACGCTCTCGACCGTGCCGTCGCGGCGCGCCACCACCGTGACGCCCGAATCGCGGCCGACCGTCTTTTCGAGGCCGGTGCCGACCAGCGGCGCGTCGGTCTTGAGCAGCGGCACCGCTTGGCGCTGCATGTTCGATCCCATCAGCGCGCGGTTCGCATCGTCGTTTTCAAGGAACGGAATCAGCGACGCGGCCACGGAGACGAGCTGGTTGGGCGACACGTCCATGTACTGCACGTCTTCGGCGCGGACCACGGTGAACTCGCCGCCGATTCGCGCCGACACGAACTCGCTGGTGAAGCGGCCGTGCGCGTCAATCGGCGCGTTGGCCTGCGCGATCGTCTTTTCCTCTTCGTCCAGCGCCGACAGGTAAACGATTCGATCGGTGACCCGGCTGTTTTCGACCTCGCGATACGGCGTCTCGATAAAGCCAAAATCGTTGACCCTGGCATAGGTCGAGAGCGCCGCGATAAGTCCGATATTCGGGCCTTCCGGCGTCTCGATCGGGCAGACGCGGCCGTAGTGGGTCGGATGAACGTCGCGGACCTCGAATCCGGCGCGTTCGCGGGTGAGTCCGCCGGGACCCAGCGCGGAAAGCCGCCGCTTGTGCGCGATTTCCGACAATGGGTTGGTCTGGTCCATGAACTGCGAGAGCTGCGAGGAGCCGAAAAACTCCTTGATAACCGCGCTTGCCGGTTTGTAGTTCACCACCTCCTGCGGCATCAGCGTCTCGATATCCTGCAGGCTCATCCGCTCCTTGATCGCCCGCTCCATCCGGACCAGGCCGATGCGGAACTGGTTCTCGACCAGCTCGCCACCGCGCGCACGCGCCGGTTGCCCAGATGGTCGATGTCATCGACCTGCCCGATGCCGTTTTTCAGATCGACCAGGTAGCGAACGACCTCCAGGATGTCCTCGCGGCGCAGGGTGCCTTGTTCGAGGGGCACGTCGAGCTTGAGCTTGTGGTTAAGCTTGAGCCGCCCGACGCGGGACAGATCGTAGCGCTCGGGGTTGAAGAACAGATTGTTGAAGAAAGTGGTCGCCGTCTCGACGGTCGGCGGATCGCCGGGACGAAGCCGCCGGTAGATTTCGATGATCGCTTCCTGCGGAGAGCCGAGTTTGTCCTGCGCGAGTGTAAGCCGCAGCGGGCCGCCGCCGGGCTGATCCTCGGTGAACAGCACCTCGATCTTTTTGACGCCCGCCGCCTTGAGCTTCTCGATGGTCTCCTCGCTGAGCTCCTCGTTGCACTGCACGAGGACCTCGCCGGTGTCGGGATTGACGACGTCGTGAGCCGACACGCGGCCGATGACTTCCTCGGGCGCGATTGGGACCTCGGAGATCTTCGCCGCTTCCATCTGGCGGACGATCGCCTTGTTGAACTTGCGGCCCTCGCGCGCCAGCACTTCGCCGCTTTTGGGATCCTTCACGTCGCGGCTGACGCGCTGTCCCAGAATCTGGTCCGGGATGAACTGTTTGGCGTAGCGCGCGCCGTCGAGGACGATGACATCCTTCTTGTAGAAGTAGTTGAGCAGGTCCTCGGTCGTCATCCCGAGCGCGCGCAGCAGGACGGTGGCCGGAAACTTGCGCCGCCGATCGATCCGCACGTACAGCACGTCGCGCGGGTCGAACTCGAAATCGATCCAGCTTCCGCGATACGGGATGATGCGCGCGGAGTAGAGGAGCTTGCCGCTGGAATGCGTGCGTCCCTTGTCGTGCTCGAAGAACACGCCGGGCGATCGATGGAGCTGGGAGACGATTACGCGCTCGGTGCCGTTGACCATGAAGGTTCCGTTCGGCGTCATCAGCGGAATCTCGCCGAAGTAAACCTCCTGTTCCTTCACGTTCTTGATCGAACGGCGTCCCTGCTCGACGTCCCAGATGACGAGCTGAATCTTGACCTTGACGGGCGCGGCAAAAGTCATCCCGCGCTGATGGCATTCCTCGACGTCGTACTTGGGCTCGCCCAGCTCGTAGCTGACGAATTCAAGCGAGGCGGTTTCGTTGAAATCCTTGATCGGGAAGACCGACTTGAACACCGCCTGCAATCCGACTTCCTGGCGCTGGTCCGCCGGCACCCCGTGCTGCAGGAACTCGTCGTACGATCGCTTCTGAATCTCGATCAGATTCGGAATATCGATGATCTTCTTGATTTTGCCGAACGAACGGCGCACGCGAAGATTGCTCGTTACCTGCGACTGCTGAGCCATTACTTACTCCGCCCTGTGCGCGCCACTGACGCGGACGCGCGAAGCGTTAAAAGCCGAAGGCGCAAGGGTATTCCCCGCGCCCACGGCATCGCCGAAAAAGCCGTCTGAAATCTCCCCCCGCGCGGGCCCATCGCCGCGCGAAAACCGGAGATTTTCCGACCGGTAGTCGTGTCGCAAAAAGCCTGTTGCTCCTACTTGAGCTCCACAGTGCCGCCGGCCTCTTCCAGTTTCTTCTTGAGGTCTTCGGCCTCCGCCTTACTCACGCCTTCCTTCACCGGCTTCGGTGCGCCATCGACCAGATCCTTGGCCTCTTTGAGACCCAGGCCCGTGATTTCTCGCACCACCTTGATCACCTGAATCTTCTTGTCGCCCGCGCCCGTCAACATGACCGTGAACTCGTCCTTCTCGGCTGCCGGGGCAGCGGCCGCGGCGCCCGCGGCAGCGGGTCCGGCCGCTACCGCCACCGGGGCGGCGGCAGACACGCCGAGCTCCTGCTCGAGTTCCTTTACCAGGGCAGCCGCTTCCATCAGGGAAAGATTCTTCAGGTAGTCTTTCACCTGATCGCGGCTGAGCTGTCCTTCTGACATCGTAGGTTTCTCCTTATCGTCGCTTCC
>JAJPKP010000051.1 GCA_021323675.1 Pseudomonadota bacterium
ATCATGCAGTCGCCCGCGCCACAGCCGCCGCCATCAGCGGTCAACAGTTCTCCAGTCGTTAGTGACGAAATCTCGGCGCTTTGAATTCGACGCGCACCGAGCTTCCGAAAAGTTAAACGACCGCAGGATACAGAGTCAATACGACCCCTGCGACATTATGGCGTCATGAACGCCGCGATACACAGGGCGACGCCGGTCACATAAGTGCCCAGCGCCCCGACAAATCGCAGCGGATGAGGCTTTGCCAGCGTCGAGCTCACCACCATCCCTATCGCGATCAGATAACGCGATACCACCGCGATCCCCATCGCCCACAGCATCCACGCCGAGGGATTGCGCTCGCCGACCAGCAGAAACAGGATCGCGAGCATCGGCGCGTACTCCGCCGTATTGGCGTGCGCCCTGATTACCTTGTAGAGCGGATCGGCCGGATCGGTAGGCGCGCCTCCGATCACCCCGGTTCTCCCGCGCATCATTGAGACCGCAAGACCAAGCAGAAACAGAAGCAGCCCGAGCGCACCCGTACCGATGATGGCAACCTGCATTTTTTGCCCTCCCACGGAGTGTTTCCGAAGCTTCTACGCCGCTCGGCGAGTTAAGTGAACAGGCGATAACCCGGGGCGCCCCCCTGCCCGATCGATTTGCGCCTCGCGGCGCTCCGCGTGTTTTCCTTGGTTACCCGCATCGGGTACTTTGCAAGCCATGGAAGGCGCGCGGCGCAGTCTGGTCCTGGTCGATGGCTCCGGCTATGTGTTCCGCGCGTTTCACGCGCTTCCCCAGCTCAACAACTCGCGCGGCCTGCCGGTCAACGCGGTCTACGGCTTTATCCGGATGCTGATGAAGCTGCTGAAGGACACGCGGCCCACGCATATCGCGGTCGTCTTCGATTCAGCCAAAAAGACCTTCCGCGACGACCTCTTCGAGGATTACAAAAAGAACCGGGTCGAAACACCGAGCGATCTCCTGCAACAGATCCCCTATATCCATCGCGCGGTGCAGGCCTTTCGCATCAGGACCATCATGATCGACGGCTACGAGGCCGACGACGTGATCGCCACCCTCGCCACCCGGGCCGCCAAGGAGCGCATCGAGACCGTCATCGTCACCTCCGACAAGGACTTCAAGCAGATTGTCGGACCGCACATCACGCTCTGGGACACGATGGGCGACAAGCGCACGGGCGTGCGCGAGGTCAAGGAGCGGTTCGGCGTTGAACCGCGCGCGCTCGTCGATATTCAGGCCTTGACCGGCGACCCAATCGACAACATCAAGGGCGTTCCCGGAATCGGCGAGAAGACTGCCAGCGCCCTGATCCAGAAATTCGGCAATCTCGAGAATTTGTACGCGCATCTCGATGAAGTCCCGGCCAGCGGAATTCGCGGCGCGGCGAAAATCGCGAACCTGCTGCGCGATCATCGCGCCGCCGCCGAGCTCGCCCGCCAGCTCGTCCGAATCGAGACCGACGTGCCGGTCGAGGTTTCACCCGACGATTGCGCCTGGAACGGCATCGATGACCAGGCGGCGATCGAGCTGATGCGCGAGCTCGAGTTTCACTCGATGTTGCAGGATATCCGGCCGACCCAGGTCGAGCTGCCGATGACGGCGCGGGCCGAGAAGCCGGTGGAAAGCTCGCAGGTTGCCGCGATTTTGGCTGAGCTTCGGGGCGCGCCGCGAATTTCCCTCGCGCTCACGGCAGATCCGGCCGGAGCCGACCGCTTGCAGCTAAACGCGGGCGGCAAAACGCATTTCTTTACCGCCGCCAACCTTCGCGACGCCGCGGCCTTGCTCTCCGAGCCCGCTCCGCCAAAGTCCTGCCACGATCTGAAGACGCATCTGGGCCGCCTTCGCCGGCTCGGAATCAATCTGGCCGGAGTCGATTTCGATACGATGCTCGCCGGATTCCTGATCAATTCCGGCCGCGCCGAGCCTTCGCTCGACGATTTGTATCACGAACACCTCGCCCCGCTCGGGCGGCCGAGCGAATCGCTGGCGGAAGCGGAAATTGTTTCGTCTCTGCACGATGCGCTCGCGCCAAAGCTCGTCACGCAGGGTCTCGACAAGCTCTTTCGCGAAGTCGAAATTCCGATCGCCGCGATTCTCGCGGAGATGGAGCGGGTCGGCGTCGGTATCGATGCGGCCGCTCTGAAGGAAATCGCCGCCGAGTTTGGCAAGGAAGTGGCGCGCCTGGAGATGGAGTGCTACGAAGCCGCCGGCCGCAAGTTCAATCTCAACTCGCCCGTCCAGCTCCGCGAGATCCTGTTCACCGAACTGAAGCTCCCGGTCAAGGGGATCAAGAAGAGCAAAAGCGGCTACTCCACCGATGCCGACACGCTCGAGAAGCTGGCCGGCGCACATCCCCTGCCCCGCAAGCTGATCGAGTTTCGCGCGCTCTCCAAGCTTAAATCCACCTACGCGGACGCGCTGGGAGAGCTTGTCGATCCGGCCACCGGCCGAATCCATACCACCTTCCATCAGGCCCTGACCGCGACCGGACGGCTAAGCTCCAGCGACCCGAACCTCCAGAACATCCCGACCCGCAGCGATGCCGGCCGCCGCATCCGGCGCGCCTTCGTCGCCCGGGAAGGCTGCGTGCTGCTGTCGGCCGATTACTCCCAGATCGACCTGCGCGTGCTGGCGCATCTTTCCGGCGACCCGACGCTGGTGGAGGCCTTCCAGCGGGGCGAGGACATCCATCTGCGGACCGCGATGGAAGTACTGGGCATCCCCGCGGAGCGGGTGGACTCGGAAGCACGGCGGCTCGCAAAAGTGATAAACTTTGGAATTATCTACGGGATGGGGGCGCAGCGTCTTTCGGGCGAATTGGGCATTCCTTTGGCCGAGGCTTCGGACTACATCAAGCGCTATTTCGAGCGGCTGGCGGGGGTGAGCGCCTGGTTCAAGGAGACTCTGGACCGCGCCCGCAAGGACGGCTACGTGACCACGATGTTCGGGCGCAGACGCTACCTTCCCGAACTGAACGCACCCGCGGGAGGGGCCAGGGCCCAGGCGGAAAGAATCGCCATCAATACCCCCATCCAGGGCAGCGCGGCGGATTTGATCAAGGTGGCGATGATCGGGTTACATAGCGAAATTCAGCGCAGTGGACTTGGGGCCACGATGGTCATGCAGGTCCATGACGAGCTTCTGCTCGAAGTGCGCAAGGAGGCCCTGCGCGAGACCGCCGAAGCCGCGCGCAGGGAGATGGAAGGGGTGGCCGCGATGCGCATACCGCTGAAAGTTGAGCTAAAATGGGGCGATAACTGGGCGGAAATGAGCGGCCTCCAGTAATTCGCGGACTGAATTTCCGGACCCTCACCCCCGTCTAAACACTTGAGAACTCAAGGCCGCCAGGACGGCGACGAAGCCGAACTCATCGA
>JAJPKP010000005.1 GCA_021323675.1 Pseudomonadota bacterium
CGAGATGGCCCAGGAGGCCGGCGAAGAGAACATGTTTTTGTTCGGCCTGACGGCGGATCAGGTCGCGAACAGCCGCGGCTGGTACAATCCGGGCTGGCATTACGCCAATGAATCCGAGACCCGCGCCGCGCTTGATTTGATCTTCTCGAATCATTTCAGCCGCTACGAGCCGGGCGTGTTCGAGGTCCTGCGCGAGGCGCTTCTAACGCACGGCGATTATTACATGCATCTGGCCGATTTGACTTCGTACCTTCATGCGGACGGCAGGCTGGTCCAGTTGTACGCCGATCAAGACCAGTGGTCCCGCAGGGCGATTCTTAACGTTGCGGCGAGCGGAAGGTTTTCCAGCGACCGCACTATCGCGCAGTACGCGGCGGAAATCTGGAGAGCAGCGCCCTGCCCTGTTGAATGCTAGGAACTAAGGAGCAAGGAGCCACCTGTTATGGAAGTCAGTCCGCTCGCCGGCAAAGCTGCTCAACCCTCGATCCTGGTTGATGTACCAAAACTCCTGGACGCCTACTATTCCCGCAAGCCGGACCCCGCGGTGGCGGAGCAACGGGTCGCCTTCGGCACCTCTGGCCATCGCGGCTGCTCGCTTGACGGTTCCTTCAACGAGGCGCACATCCTCGCGACCACCCAGGCCATCTGCCTGTACCGCAGGCAACAGGGAATCGATGGACCGCTGTTCGTAGGGTTTGACACGCACGCGCTTTCGGAGCCGGCGTTCAGAAGCGCGATGGAGGTGCTGGCGGCCAACGGCGTGGAGACCATGGTCGATGCTGGCGGCGGGTACACGCCGACGCCGGTAATTTCGCACGCGATCCTCTGTTACAACCGCGGGCGCAAAAGCGGCCTCGCGGACGGCATCGTCATAACCCCGTCGCACAATCCGCCTCGGTTCGGGGGTTTCAAGTACAATCCGCCTCACGGCGGGCCAGCGGACACGAACGTGACGGCATGGATCCAGGAGCGCGCCAACGCGTTGATCGCCGAGGGCCTGCGCGGAATTCAGCGCATACCATTCGAGCGCGCGAGTTCGGCCGCCACTACTCATCGGCACGACTACCTGAATTCCTATGTGAGCGATCTCGCGGCAATCGTCGATCTTGCGGCCATCAGCCGAAGCAGCGTTCGTATCGGCGTGGATCCGCTGGGGGGCTCGAGTGTCGCGTATTGGGACGAAATCCGCGACCGCTACCGGCTCAACCTGGAGGTCGTCAACCATGCCGTCGATCCCGCGTTCGCCTTCATGACGGTCGATTGGGACGGCGAGATTCGCATGGATCCTTCGTCCGTGTATGCGATGGCGCGGATGGTCGGTCTCAAGGATCGCTTCGATGTCGCATTCGCAAACGACCCGGATGCCGATCGCCATGGAATTGTGAGCCGCAGCCAGGGCTTGATGGACCCGAACCATTTTCTCTCGGCCGCAATCGCGTATCTTTTCTCCAATCGGCCTCAATGGGCCGCAACCGTCGCGATAGGCAAGACGCTCGTCAGCAGCAGCATGATTGATCGTGTCGCGGGACACATGCGGCGCAAGCTTGTGGAGGTACCGGTCGGATTCAAATGGTTCGTCGAAGGCCTTATCGGAGGCAGCGTGGGCTTCTGCGGCGAAGAGAGCTCGGGCGCGACCTTCTTACGATGTGATGGAACCGTTTGGACCACGGACAAGGACGGGCTCGTTCCTAATCTGCTCGCTGCGGAAATTACCGCGAAGACGGGGAAAGACCCGGGCGAACACTACCGTGAGCTAACCAGCAGATTTGGCGAGGCGTTTTACGAACGTATCGATGCGCCCGCGTCGCCCGAACAGAAACAGAAGCTTGGAAGACTGTCGCCTGAGGATGTCGATACGCCGAATCTTGCGGGCGAGGCGATTATTGCGCGCCTGACACGGGCGCCTGGAAACGATGCTCCGATCGGCGGGCTCAAGGTGATAGCCGCAAGCGGATGGTTTGCGGCGCGTCCATCAGGAACCGAGAACATCTACAAGATTTACGCGGAAAGCTTCAAAAGCCGCGAGCATCTGAAGACCATTCTGCGCGAAGCCCGCGCGATAGTGGACAAAGCACTGGGTGTCTGCTGAGAGGCTTCGTCCGTCGTCGCTCGCCGGCTTCCCCTCAGGATAGATTGCCAGCCTGCTCCACGCCCGCTTTGGCGCTAGCCGGCGATCGGACCGATCCTGGGTTCGTCGCTCGCCAGTTTCGGCACCACCTGCTCAGTGAAGGACAAAAAAGTTTCATGGCTCAGTGGCGCCGTGATCATGTAGTTGAGTCCTATTTCGTCGTGAAGCTGCGCGACTTTGTCGGCCACGCGCTCCGCCGTGCCGTGAATCACCATCGAGTCCACGTATCGCTGAACCATGACTTCGCTGTCGCCGCGGTCTCCGGAAGGATTGACGTAGCTCTGCAGGATCCATTTGGCGCCTTCGCGCGCCACCTCGGCCGCTTTCGAATCGCTTTGAGCGATCGCCACGAGGCGCACGGTCGGAATAACCCGTCCGGCAACGTTATGGCCATGGCTGGCGAGCAGTTTTCGCCATGTTTCCATCTTCTCCTTGATGGCCGGCACAGGTGAATGAGGGTCGAGCATGATCGAATAGCCGCGCTCGGCCGCCCATTCGACCGCCGTGGGAGAATACGCCGCCACCCACATCGGCGGATGAGGTTGCTGGAGAGGTTTGGGCAGTACCTCGACGTTCTCAAAGGAGAAGTAGCGGCCGTGATAAGTGACGCGTCGGCTGCGCCACGCACTCATGACGATCTCGACCGCTTCGCGAAATCGCGGATAGCTTTCGTCCGCCGTCATGCCAAAGGTTTTGAACTCGAACGGATCGAAACCGCGGCCGGCGCCCCAATATACGCGGCCGCCGGACAGAATATCGAGGAGCGCCACTTCTTCCGCGAGCCTCAGCGGATGGTAGAAAGCGGCAAGTGTCACTCCGGTCGCGATATGCAGGCGGCGGGTTCGCGCGGCAGCGAACGCGCCCATCACAGGAATCGAAGGGCACACGCTGTAGTCGTTGAAGTGATGTTCGGTAATCCAGACGGCGTCATAACCGCTCCGGTCCATGATATCGATTCGCTGCAATGCGCGCTCGTACACGGTCGGTAGCGGAACGCGCCGATCGGGCCAACTGAAAAACTGCAGAACGCCAAATTTCATCATGGTCCCCCAGAGGACGGCTGCCTGGCGTAAGGATTAATCCCTTCAAGCGACAAGGTGCAAGGCGACGCGAGCGGCAGTGGCTTCGATCGACGCCATGGGACCGCCGAAGCTTCCCGCTCAGGACCGATCAAGGTCCAGCGTTACGCGCACGACGCCGGACTCATAAGAATCGTGCGTTAGGAAGCCGCTGTTGGCGAAGACCTCGAGCATCTGCTTGTTATCGCCCATCACCACCGCCGAGAACCGCCTGATACCCGCGGAGCGTGCAATTTGAGCGAGATGGCGCAGCAGGAGAGTTCCGATCCCGCGCCCTTGATGCTCGTCCAGCACCGCGAATGCGACTTCAGCCTCTGGCGCATCGCCGCGCAGATACCGGCCAACTCCGATAAAGCGTTCGTCGCCCGCCTCGATGATCGCGGCAAGACCAACGTGATTGGCGAAATCGAGTTCCGTGAGGTGGCGCAGATCAAGCTCGTCCAGAGTCCGCTTGAGGCCGAAGAAGCGATGATATTTCGACAGGTCGCTGAGGCTCTGGAAATGCTTGAGCAGCCGCGCCTTGTCATCGGGCCGAATGGCTCGGATGAGAATTGGGGTTCCGTCGCGCAGCGACTCCCTTACGAAATATCGCGACACGTCCGCCATCGAGCGCGCACTCCACCTCTCGTTATGCCCGCATACGGCGAGCTTTGCTTAGACGTTCGGGCTGGGACTGGACCGGACGCCTTCGCTCTCGAACTGGAGCGCAAGAGCGCGCTCGAGACGCTGGACAAGATTCTCACTGCTGGTGGTGTCGAGAACCACGTAATGGCTCGGGGGGATTTCACGGATCGGCGCGTACTCCAGCTTTTGATGCGCGTAGACATCGACCGTAGCGTCTGAAGGTCCGGTACCTTCCATCGCGCGGTTCTGCAGGCGGCGAAGGGCTTCCTTTTCTTCAACCTGGCACTCGACAAACAATACTGGCACGCGCATCCGATCGCCAAGCTCGAGTGCGGCGCGGCGATGCGCCACGCTCTTGAAGGTGGCATCGAGGACCGCACCGCGACCGTCGGACAACGATCGTTGAGCACTATCGATCATAGCGTCGTAAGTGAGGCGATCGAAACCGGGGCCGTAGATGCCGCCACCATACTCGGCGCCCGGACGGTGAGACTCGGGGATGCCGGCAAGGCGCTTGCGAATGCGATCCGAGTTGAACACCTCGAAGCCGGTGAGACGGCGAATAATCTCGGCGACCGTGGTTTTTCCGCTCCCTACTAGTCCGCATACCACCACCAGAGACGGGCGGCCGCGCTGTGCGTAAGTGTGCGCGAGAGCGAATTTGGCACGAGCCTTCCTGATGGCCGCATCGCGCTCAGCCGCCGGCACCTCCGTTTCCAGGCTCTTCAGGCTATCGACCTTGCCGCGAATACACGCGCGATGGCATTTGTAGAAGTTCACGAGAGAGGCAAGCCCCGGATCGTCCGCGAGCTTCGCGTACGCGGCAATCAGTTCATCGGCCAGATGCGGAGCTCCGAACGCATCGAAGTCCATCGCGAGAAAAGCCATTTCCGATGCTACGTCCGCGTAGCGCAGGCGCTCGTCAAACTCAACGCAATCGTAGATGTCGAGGGCGGGGTTGAGGCAGATATGCTCGCATCGCAGGTCCCCGTGCCCTTCCCTCACGCGCCCTTCGCGTGCCCGTTCGTTGAAGAGATCGCGATGCGACCTCACGAAATTTGACAAATAATGGCCGATCTCATCGAACTCGGGCAGGCCGATCGTGTAACCGACAAACCTGCGGCAACTTTCGAAGTTTTCCAGAACCGAACGCTCGATCGCGGTCGAAGAGCCGAATCGCCATCCGCAGGCCAGCGACGCATCGCGATGGAACTTCACCAGCTTTCGCGCGATATCGGCGACCGCGGCCGGGCTGACCCCTCCGGCGCGCAACAGATGGTCAAGCATCCGGTCTTCCGGAAGCCGCCGCATCTTCACCACGTACTCAACCACGCGAGCGTGGTAGATATCGTCGGGCTGGCCGAGCACAAACCCCTTACCCTCGTCGATTATCGGCAAGACGCTCACGTACACCTCAGGAGCAAGGCGGCGGTTCAGGCGCATCTCCTGTCGGCACAACAGGTAGCGTGCGCCCAGCGTAAATGCGTCCGCGAAGTCGAAATGGACCGGCTTCTTGACCTTGTAGACGTAGTCGCCGGCCATAAACACATACGACATATGCGTCTGCCTGAGTTCAACCCGGGCCGGAGCCTCAGGATAGAACTCCGGGCGCATCATCGCTTCGACCAGGCGCGACTGGGAATTGCCGTTTTGCATCGCGATAACCGCTCTGGCGGAGCAGTCTAATCCTGTTCCAGAAAAGCCCGTACGATGTCGCTGCTGGTGATGACGCCGGTCAGCTTGCCGTCCTCGATCACAGGCAGCGAATCGATCTTCTGCTCAAAGATGATCCGCGCGGCGTCGTGCAAGGGAGTCGCCGGCGTCACCGTAACCGGATTTTCACTCATGGCCAGCTTCGCTTCAGTGTTGTCGAGGTAGCCCGTGTGCATCCGGATGTCGCGATCCGTCACGATACCAACCAGGCGGCCATCGGCAATCACCGGGGCCGAGCGGAATCCTCCTTCCTGCATTCGCGCCTGAATGCTGGAGAGCTTTTCATCAGGGGTCGCGGTCACAGGATTGGAGGTCATCCAGCGCGCGACGAGATGCTTGTCGGGCTCACCTCGCCTGACGCAGAGCACGGGACATGGCGCCTCACGCAGCACCATCTCTGCGATGCTGCCGAGCAAAACGCGGGAGAAGCCGCGCCGACCGTGCGTGGCCATCACGATCAAGTCGGTGGCCTGGCGGCGCGCGTTGCGCAGGATCGTTCCCGCCGGCTCGCCCATGTGCGTCAGTAACTCATACTTGATGCCACGCAGGCGCTTGCTCGCTATCTCGCGAAGCTTCTCCCGGGCGACTTCCTCCTGCCCTTTGTAGATATCGACGTAAACGGGCATGCCGCTGGCCGGAATTACCATCGGCACTACATGCAGCAGCAGAACAGTTCCGTCGTTATCGCGAGCGATCTGCGCTGCCACATCCAGGGCCGCGAGGGAATTTTCGTCGAAGTCGATCGGGCTCAGGATTCTTCTGAATGGATAAGACATCGCAGACCTCCAAGATTGTTCAAGTACGCTGAGACGTTTCTCTGCCTGAATCGAGCTTGTTGCGATAGCCGTGCCAGCGCAGTGGCTTCAATACCATTCAGTTCCGGACGGTTGTGGCGCAATCAGTGTATCCAAAGGAGTCAGGCGTCGTTTGACTGCGTGATGCCATCCGCGCCGGGGCTCTCTGGCTCACTCACAAAGACTCGCTTACAGCTTGGCGGGTCGTTTGCATAACAGACTAGCGAGCGATCGCGCAGCTCGGAGTTCGAACGATGCGGCTAACGAACTGGATGACGCGAAACCCGGTGTGTGTCAGCCCCACCGATACGCTTGGCAAGGCAGGAGCCTTGATGGCGACAGGAGGGTTCCGTCAGCTTCCAGTCGTCGAGAATGGACGCCTTATCGGCATCATCACGGATCGCGACTTGCGTCAGCAGACGATGTCCGAGACCGCGCAGGTTAGTTCCGCGATGACCACGTCGCCGATTACCGTCAGCCCGTCCGATACAGCCGAGACCGCCGCCCGGATAATCATCGAAAGGAAAATTGGCGCCTTGCCCGTCGTCGATCATGGACATGTCGTCGGCATCGTTACGACCAGCGATTTGCTCAAGGCGCTGCTCAACGTCGTGCGGGCCACGCAGGAGATCGTCCGGCGTTAGGCAAGAAGCCAGAATCGAGGTCGAAAGTGAAGAAAGGTTCAGAAAAGGGCTTGATACGGAGTCTAAATCGCAAGGGCTCGCGCTTCGATATGAGTCCGCCCATAGCCCGGAAGGTAACCTTGAGGGAGCCTTCGGTGTGCGAGCGTTGCGGGGCAATTTACGAGCGCAAGACCTGGCGCGCAAACCGCAAGCCCGCAGGCGCCGTGCTTGACAAGGCGAATTGGACGGTTTGTCCCGGATGCGTTCAGGCGGCGGAGGACGTTTACTTCGGCCGAGTGTTGATCAGCGGCAAGGGAGCTGCGGACCGCCACGAGGCAATCGAACGCCGGATTGCCAACGTCGCACGTTTGGCCACTTCGCGACAGCCGCAGCGCAAGATTGTTTCGCAGGAGTGGAACGGGGATACCCTCGAGGTTCTAACGACTTCGCAAAAGCTTGCCCATCGAATCGCGAAGGAGTTGGTCAAAACCTTCGGCGGCAAGGCGGTTTACAAATGGTCCGATGACGATGGAAGCCTGCTTGCCAGTTGGCGATGTCCTGCTGAAACCGCCAAGGGCTGATACTGCCTCGGGGCGGAATTGAGTTCGGCGGCTGCGGGAGGATGCGCCACTGCACGCTCCTCCTTATTTCTGCTGAATTGTCTTGATGTAATTGACGATTGCCGTAATGCGCGCTTTCACCTCGGCCTCGCTCGCGGGGGTGAATTCGGCGCCTTCGCGTTGAAACGTAGTCCCCCAGAAAGGCATATCGAAGCGCCCGTGTGAGGGGATGCCGCTGCGGCCATCGATTGATTGAAAAACGCGCTGGGCCGGGAAGACACCGCCATTGTTTTTGCTCAGCGTCGTGAGATCAGGGGGATTTACGCCGGGTATCACGTAAAGTGCCTCGCCGTGGCCTTTGCCATCGGTCCCATGGCAGGAAGCGCAGTTCTCCATGAAGTCCTTTTTGCCGGAATCGGCTGCAGCGAACACCCCGTTCGATACAAGAGCGGCTGCCGCAAGAGCCAGCCCAGCGGTGAGCATCTTACCTGGATAGCGACGCATCCCTCACTCCCTTCGCATCGTAAGCACAGGGCACGTCGCCTGTCGTACGATCTTGTCAGCTACGCTTCCGAGGAAGAAGCGCGGCACACCGCTGCGTCCGTGGGTCCCGACCACGATCAGGTCGATCTGCAAAGCAGATTGAAGTTCGAGCACTCGGTCTGAGGGGTCGCCGGTAAGGACGATCAGCTCATGCGGGACGCCAGCGAGATGCTTCGCAGCTATTTCTTCGAGCCGTTTGCGCGCCGTGTCCTCGGCCTCGGGCGTGCCGGTGACGGTTCCCCCCAAAGGCACGGGAACGGTCGGACACACGTGCAACACGAAGAGTTGGCCCTCATTTTCCATTGCCACTTGTCTGGCGAGATCCAGCGCGCGAAGCGAGTTCGGAGCGAAATCGATCGCGCAGAGGATACGATTGAATGCACGCGGTTTGCGTCGCTCTCGCTGATCGCGCGCAATCCTTTCCTCGACTTCGGCCTTCAGCTTCGCCAGCAGAGCGCGGTCGCTCTTTGATGCCCACATCGTTTCGGTAGCAGCGCCCTTTTCTCTGAGCCGCTCGCCGAGCCGGTCCTTCTCGTCATTAGCCATCGTGGTTCCTCATTTTTTCTGACATCACCTCGTTTCAAAAGGCGCAACGAGCGTGCCAGTTAAATCTTCCAGAGGGATCGCACTCAACCCCTCTGGAAGCCCATGAGATTGCCACCAATCGACCCAAGGCCGTCCGTGTGTATCAAAAGGGAGCAGCTTCGAGCCCTCATTTGAGGAGAGTTTCCGTGGCACATCGCGTGCTCCATTCGTGAATCATGAACCGGGCATCGTCCCCTGCCATTCTTATAGATCAACTCAAGGCTGCAACCACTCCGGGACTCACTGATGCGGAGGCGGAGAAGCGACTGGAGGAGTATGGCTTCAATGAGCCAGTCACCGCCAGCCGCTCGGGGCCGTTCGTGCAATTTCTCCGCTTCTGCACGAACCCGCTTGTGCTCATCCTGCTGGTAGCGAGCGCCACCTCCGCTGTGCTCGGACAGATTGTAGACGCGGCGATAATCGCCGCGATGGTCGTGCTGAGCATCGTTCTGAATTTCTTTCAGGCCTTTCGCTCGGAGCGCGCGGTGCAGGCGCTTCGCAATCAGGTCGCTCCGAGCGCTACGGTCCTTCGCGAGGGGAAATGGCTTGAGCTTCCCCGACGGTTGGTCGTCCCCGGCGACTTGATTCGGCTTTCGGCTGGCGACCTGGTTCCCGCCGACGCGAGATTGCTTTCAAGCCAGGACTTGCATGCGCAGCAGGCCGCGCTGACTGGTGAATCGTTGCCGTCGGAAAAATACGTCGCAGAGGCCTGCGATGATGCCGTGACGCCATCGCGGCCCGACCTGGTGTTCCTCGGCACCTCCGTGGTGAGCGGAACCGCGATTGCGGAGGTGATAGCGACCGGTCCTAATACCGCCTTTGGCGACATCGCGGCGCGTCTGCGAGCCCGTCCGCTTGAAACTGAATTCGACCGCGGAACACGGCAATTCGGGATCCTGATAATGCGGACGGTCTTCTTCCTGGTTCTGTTTATCCTCCTCGTGAGCATCGCGATGCATCGCAACCCTTACGAGTCTCTCCTTTTCGCGGTAGCGCTGGCGGTTGGGCTTACGCCCGAGTTCCTTCCGATGATCACCACTGTCACACTTTCAATCGGCGCGCTCCGGATGGCGCGTCGACACGTGATCGTCAAGCATCTCGATGCCATCGAGAACCTCGGCAGCATCGACATCCTGTGCAGCGACAAGACCGGCACACTCACGTCTGGAGGGATGGAGCTGGAAGGATGGCTCGATCCGCTCGGGCGCCGATCGGATTGGGTGTTGCTGCTAGCCTATCTGAACAGCAGCTTCGAAACCGGAATCAGAAGTCCTCTAGATGCCGCAATTCTCAAACGGCCCCATCCTGACGCCTCGCGTTACGAAAAGCGCGACGAGATTCCCTTCGATTTCGAGCGCCGGCGGCTGTCGATCGTGGCGGCTCGGCAGGACGTCGCGCTGCTGATAACCAAAGGCGCGCCGGAGGAAGTCCTAAGCGTCAGCTCGAGGATCGAAATCGATGGCGTTCGCCATGAACTCGACGCTCTGGCGCGCCGGCGTTGCCTGGATATTTTCCGCGAGCTGAGTGGACGCGGCCTTCGTGTCCTGGCGGTCGCGTACAAAGAGGTCGAAAAGTCGCGTGAGTTCGCGGTGCGCGACGAACGAGAACTGATCCTTGGCGGCTTTTTGACCTTCGCGGACCCGCCTCTCGAGGGAGTGGAAGAAACAATCGCCGCGCTGCGCAATGACGGCGTTCACATCAAGATACTGACCGGCGACAATGAACTCGTTGCCAGGCATATTTGCGAGCGCGTCGGAATTGACTGCGACAGAATAGTGCTCGGAGCGGAAGTCTCGCGCAGCACCGATACCGCCCTTGCCCATCTGGCCGAGGAAGTCGATGTATTCGCTCGCGTTTCGCCCGGACAGAAGAATCGGCTCATCCAAGCGCTCAAGACTCGCGGTCACACGGTAGGTTTTCTTGGCGACGGCATCAACGATGCCCCCTCTCTGCATGCCGCGGATGTCGGCATTTCCGCGTCGGGCGCGGTCGATGTAGCCAAGGAAGCGGCCGACATCATCCTGCTGGAGCGCGGCCTGGATGTCCTGCATGGTGGAATAATCGAAGGACGAAAGGCCTTCGGCAACGTCCTCAAGTACATCCTGATGGGAACCAGCTCGAATTTCGGCAACATGTTCAGCATGGCGGCGGCGTCGCTGTTCCTTCCGTTTTTGCCGATGCTGCCGACGCAGATCCTGCTGAACAATTTTCTGTACGACCTCGCCCAGGTAACCATTCCGACCGACAACGTCGATCCGGTTTTCACGCGCGCTCCGCAGCGATGGAATGTCACCATCATCAGAAATTTCATGCTGCTCATCGGGCCGATCAGCTCGATCTTTGACTTCCTGACTTTCTTCGTCCTGCTCAGGTTGCTGCATGCGTCCGAGGCCCTTTTTCACACCGGATGGTTCGTGGAATCACTGGCAACGCAGACGTTGGTGCTATTCGTCATTCGGACGGCAGGCAGTCCCTGGAGCAACCGGCCAAGCCTGCCGTTGGCGGCGACCACGATCCTTGTGGTCGTGGTCGGCGTCGCCCTGCCCTTTTCTCCCCTCGCGGATGGGCTCGGATTTACGCCCTTATCTCTCGGCTATTTCGGATTTCTCGCGAGCGCGGTCGCCTCTTATCTGGTCCTGGTGGAGTTTGTGAAACGCAAGCTCTTGAAATCGGTTCTGTCCGCGGCACTCCCGGCAGGGCCCGAGGCCGAAGCCGAATCGAGGCCGGACACAGCCGCGGCGTGAAGCTCGATGGCAATTGCCGATATTCTTCGCCGACTGGGCGTCGCTCTCGCATTGGGCCTGCTGATCGGGCTCGAACGGGGATGGGAACAGCGGGAGCTGCCGGAAGGACGACGATTTGCCGGGTTTCGAACCTTCGGCATCGTGAGCCTGCTCGGAGCGATCACAGCCTTACTGGCTCCGCCCTCGACCGCGTACCTTCTGGGTGGGGCATTTGTCGCACTCGGGCTGATTTCCGCCGCAGGTTACTGGCGCACATCACTGGAACACGAGGATTTAAGTGCGACCACCGCCTTCACGATCTTGTTGGCCTTCGCGCTGGGCGCTTTGGCGGCACTGGGACAGCTTATACCCGCAGCCTCCGCGGCCGTCGTGGTCGCTGTCTTGCTGGGGTTCAAGGTGGAGTTGCACGCGGCCCTTCAGCGGATCGAACGGCCGGAGTTGCTCGCCACCCTCCGACTGTTGCTCATCTCGGTAGTCCTGCTTCCGGTTTTGCCGGATCGCGGTTATGGGCCGTGGCTGGTGCTGAATCCCTACCGAATCTGGTGGATGGTCGTGCTGGTCGCGGGCCTCTCGTACATCGGATATTTCGCGATAAAGCTGATGGGCAACCGGCTTGGAGCCATGGTTACCGGCTTATTTGGCGGGCTGGCCTCATCGACTGCGGTTGCAATCGAATTCGCTCGCCAGGGGAGAGAGATGCCGGGTCTGAGGGGGCTGCTCGCCGACGGCATCGTCGTGGCTTCCGCGGTCATGTTTCCGCGCATGATCGTGATCAGCGCCGTGAATCCGGCGGTAGCGTCGCGTCTTGCCCCTCCGCTCCTGACCGCAGCGCTGGTTGTCATGCTGGTGGTAGTTCTATCGATGCGCGCCACACGGGATCTCAGGACTTCGACTGAACAACCGCAACTGAGCACCCGGAACCCACTCGATCTTGGAACCGCGATTCGGTTCGGATTGTTGCTGGCGGTAATCATGCTGCTGGCGAGAGCCGCAGTGTCGTTCGCCGGAGATCGCGGTATCTATGCATTGTCGGCGCTGTCAGCGCTGGCCGATGTGGACGCGATCACGCTATCGCTGGCCACTATGGCCGGCAAAGGTCAAGCCTCCGAGTCATCAGCGGTAGTCGGCATCCTCATTGCCGCAGCCGTCAACACGATGGTCAAGCCGGCAATCGTGACCTTTGTCAGCGACGCGACGATGGGATGGCGGGTAGCGTGGCCGCTCCTCCTTGCGATCGCGGTCGCTTCTCTGTGGCTTATGTTCCCGGGGTTGCTGCCTTAAGGACGCGAACGCCGGTCAGAAGCGATGGGACGGAAACTGGTCGTCGATCCACTCTTCGGCATCGGCTGCTCGGGCGAAGTCTCCTCCCACTTTCTTTCCTTTCCAGAACACATCCCATTTCCCGGTTTCGGCATTCTGTATGATCTCGTAACCCTGATACTCTTTTTTCATCCTTCACTTACCTTTCGAATTCCGAGTCCGTTCAGTGGAGCTCGGCGAATGCCCTCAGCAGATCGTCAGTCGAGATAATTCCAACAAACTGAGCGTCTTCGACCACAGGCAAAGCGCCGATCTTTCGCCGGGCGAGCAGCCGGCTCGCGTCGAAGATCGAAGCGTTTGAGGCGATCGTAATCAAGTCTTTGCTCATCGCTTGTTCAACGGACTGTTTGTCGGCGCGATCGATCGAACTTCTCACGTCGCGATCTGTGACGATCCCGACCAGTTGCCCCTTCGACACCACTGGCAGGCTCCTGAAGTTGCCGCGTTCCATCAAGCTGTGCGCGGCGTACAGAGAGTCGCTCGGCGTAACAGTTACCGGATGCGCCGTCATCCAGTGAGCGACTGCAAGCCGGTCGATTCGAGGGTTCTTCACGGTCAGCACCGGGCACTGCACTTCGCGCATCACGGTTTCGGCAACGCTGCCCAGGAGGAAGCGCGAGAATTTCCGCCGATGGCTGGCCATCACAATGAGATCGGCAGGCAGGCGCGCCGCCGTATCCACGATAACCGTTGGGGGATGGCCAAGTTCCACGCGGACCTCGTGGCTTACATCGCCCAGGTGCCGGCGGCCAAGGTCGGTCAGCTTAAGCCGCATGTCATCCGCCTGCGGTTTGTAGAGATCCGTATACAGCGGAGCGTTTTCGGGGCTCAGAGTGATCGGGATCACATGAAGGACGACCACATGCGCCTCGCTCTGCCGCGCGATAAGAGCCGCATAATCGAGAGCGCGGTCCCCTATCGAATCCAGATCAATCGCGCACAGAATTTTTCTGAAAAAGGGTAACATCTCCCCTGGATGTCTCCGTTGTGCGGTTCAGTCCCCGCCGCGCGGCCTTGTGGGAACACGTAGAGCCCCGGATGCTTCAAGTCCGATTTCCACTTTCCACCGACTCCTAAGCAGCATCCTGCGTGCCATAGCCCGGCGCTTGTAAACACACGCGCGGTTTCGCTGGATTGTCGCCTAACGAATCAGTAGCGATCTTCGTCTGTTGCCTTAGGAAACAGGAGATTAGACGCTGCGCTCAGCTCACAAGTAGCCTAGTTCACGCGCCCCTCGTTCCAGTTCTGCCCGAAACTTGGGATGCGCTATCGAGATAAGCGCGACAGCTCTTTCCGCGGTCGATTTTCCAAACAGGTCCGCGACTCCGTACTCGGTGACAACATATTGGGTGTCGGCCCGGGGATCGGTGGTTGGACCTTCGATCTTCGGAACGATCCGCGAGACCGCGCCGTTCGCTGCGGTCGAGTAAGCGGCGAGTATGGACTTGCCTCCCTTTGAGAGCTGCGCGCCGCGAACGAAATCAAGCTGCCCGCCGGGCGCACTGTACTGTTTGTTGCGGATTGCCTCTGAATTCACCTCGCCATCCAGACCCACCTCAAGAAACGCGCTGATCGAAATGACGTTGTCGTTGCGTCCGATCACGTAAGGATCATTCACGTAATCAACCGGATGGGCCTCCATGCTCGAGTTATCGTTGATGAATTCATAAAAGGCCTCATCACCGACCGCCAGCGTATACACGTTCTTGTGCCGATTCAGGGTCTTGAACCGGTTTGTCACGGCCCCGGAGCGAATCAGGCTCACCAGCGATGGCATCATCAGTTCGGTGTGGATGCCCAGATCCTTGTGGTTGGAAAGAGCTTCGCAGACCGCGTTCGGAACGCTGCCCACTCCGATCTGAAGCGTGGCGCGGTCCGGGACCATCTCAACGATGTAACTGCCGATCTTTCGGTCCAGCTCGGTTGGCTGGCGTGAGGGAACGGAGAACAACGGGCATTCATTCTCGACGATCGCACTAACCTGAGAGATGTGCACGCACGAGTCGCCGAAGGCGCGGGGCATCCGGGGATTCACTTCCACGATCAGGTTGCGTGCTGCCCGCGCGATCGGAATCGTGTAATCGCTGTTGGTTCCGCAACTGAAGAACCCGCCTTTGTCCATCGGAGCGACGGTCATGATAAAGGCATCGATCCCGATTGCTGCCAGCGTCTTCGGCATCGCGCTGAAGTTCCCCGGCATGTAAAGGACGACCTGGCGATTTTCCTGCCGGCCGCGTTCGAGCAGCCGCCGCTCGATGACCGTCGGAAAGAACGGATGCGGTTTTACGACGTCCATGTACTCGTACTTGAGGATGGTCGTAGCTGCCGCAGCGACCGAGTGCGAGTAGTAAACGCGGAGTTCCTCGATCCTTCCGCGCTGAATGCGGGCCTCAAGGGCTTTCAGCAGGGCTGGTGGCTCGCTTACCGCCATTCCCATCGAGAGCTTTCCGCGCGCAGGAATGAGCTCGACTGCGGACGCGGGCGACGTGAGCTTCGACCTGTATTCAGCTTCGTACACTTGAAGTGTCCCTGAGCACTGACTGTTTCAGTTCGGTTGCGCGTGCAAAGGCGCCGGATCCTGCGCCCTATCCATCCTTCGTGCCAAGCCTGATCTGTGCACGGCCGCAGGAAGACCGGGGCGCTCCGGGGCTCCGATGTGTCCGTTGGGCACACAAAGGAGACCGGGAGCTCCACCGTCAGCGCTTTGCCTTCGGCTCGATTACGTTTCTTCGCCCGTATGGATTTCGCTCAGGTGCAGACGACGCAAACGGGCAGATTTTTTCGACTGATGATCCTGCATGCGGCGCAGGATGTCGTCGAGCGCGCCGACCGCTGCGACTACGTGCGGACCCTTGTTGAGCATTACGCACTCGGCTCGCACGCCCATCGCGGCATCGGTTATCTCCGCGCGAGAAGGCAATCCCTTTTTGGCCAGCGACTCAAGAACCTGGGTGGCCCAGATCACCGGCAAATGCGCGGCCTCGCACACCCACAGAATCTCTTCCTGCACTTCCGCCATCCGTTCATAGCCGCATTCAACTGCCAGATCGCCGCGCGCGATCATTACGCCTACGGGATGCCGCTGGACGGCGGCCAGAATCAGATTGGGCAGACGCTCGAATGCATGGCGCGTTTCGATCTTTAGAATGAGTCCGATGTCCCCCACCCCCAACCGATCGAGAAGCGCCCGAATTTCAAGGATGTCCCGCTCATGCCGAACGAATGACATCCCAATCAAATCCGCGTGCCGGGCAACAAACTTGATGTCGTCCTCATCCTTGGCGGTCAGCGCGGGCAGAGTGATCTGGGTGTCGGGCAGATTGATCCCCTTGTCGGCCAGCAACCGATCGCCCTTTGGCTTCGTGTGGGTGATTTCTACCCGGACGCCGTCGGGTTCGATCGCCTTGACCACTCCCCCAATTTTGCCGTCGTCAAACCAGACCCTTTCACCGGCGCGAATTTGCGACAGCACCTGCGGAAGCGTGCACGCGATCCGGGCGGGCTCAAGCACGCGTCCATCATCGTCTATTCGCGCGTGACGACCGTCGGATTGATCGCGGGTAAGCACAACGAAATCGCCCTTCCGCAAAAGCATGCCGCGTTCGAGGGCCGGCAGCGGACCGACGCGCCCCCTTCGCGCCCAGATTCCCCGGCGACATCGACGCGCAGCAGAACCGTGTCCGGGGTAACGTAGGCGGTCTGATCGCATCGCGCCCATCGCCCGTGCTCTGAGTTGCCAATCACCTCAAGCACGCGCCGTTTGCCGCGCGCGTCCTTGAAATGAATTCGCTCGCCAGGCCTGACCTGCGCGAGCCAATCCGTGTCCACGGGAAGAACCGCATCGGCGTCGGGCGGATCCGTCCCCCTCGATTCCGCCGACACCAACAAAATGCGCGCGGCATCGGTCACGTGCCCCAAAGCATCGCGGCGCGGATGCCAGACGACAACCCGTGGTCCGGGCTCGATGCTTCCGGTTCGCAATTTGGGACCCGCCAGGTCCATCAGGACACGACATGGAAGTCCCAGTTCACGTTGTGCGCGTCTCACATGGTTGATCATTCGCTCCCAAATTTCGGGAGTGTCGTGCGCGCAATTGACCCGCATACAGTTCATGCCCTGAGCGAGAAGCGCACGAACCATTGCATAGTCTTCGGCCGCTTCGGTGGACATCGTTACCATCACCCGCACGGAGCGATGCGCGGGCGCTTCTCCGAGCAATGCGTCTGTATGAGCTTTCAGAAGCGACCGTCCTTCCTGAAAATCAGGGAAGCTGAGCTGCTCGACCTTCTCCCTCTGCCTTCCTGCCATTCGCAAAAGCGCTTCGATCACCGCATCCAGCGTTGACATCACATGCGCCTCTGTGCGGCCCAGCGACGACAACCCAAGGGCGGCCAGTTGATCCTGGAGAGAGCGAATGTCGTGTTGGCGCAGGGCGAGGTAGTGAATAAGGTTGACCGCGCTCTTACGAAAGGCAGGATGGGCTTGAAGCAGGTGGCTTCGAAAATCGGTCTCGTATTTGAGCAGGGAGAGGCGAAGCTTGGTGAGAGACGCGATCAGCCTCTCGACGGAGCTAGCGAGCGAATTTTCCGTTTCTATTTCATCGTTCACGTTCAATTGAATCCTGATAGCCCGACCGGCAGACGCTGACGCGCAAGCCGCGTGCCGGAGTACTCCAAGCGGATCGTAGCTCGCCGCTTTCCCGGAAGAGTGCACAATAGCGTTACTCGGCCGTTAAATTTCGCCGTCTCCCTATGTCGCTCAAAGGCGCAGGCTGCTGGCGCCAATGGATACACCTCGGGACTTCAGCGAACTAAATTCGGGTGAGAATCACCCCGCCGTTGCGCTTACGCGGTTGGCTCGTATCTTGCGCTGTTTCCTGCTCGAGCAAGTAGAAGGGAAAGCGTATGCCACTCAAGCCGCCACCGAATGTTGACAAGGGACGTCGCGAGATGCTGCAGACGATGCTGGTACGGCTTCGCGACGAGACTTATCAACGGATCAGAGAGCTTCGCAGGGAGCAGGAAGAAGAAGCTCAGACTCTACCCGGGGACGAGATGGATGCCGCCAAAGCAAGTGCTGACGTGGAAACCCACGCTGGCTTGATCGCAGCCGCTGAGGAGAAGCTCAAGTATTTCGACGATGCGCTGGCGCGTCTGGATGAAGGTAAATACGGCTCGTGTATGGAATGCGGCCGGCCGATTCCTGTCGAACGACTTATTGCCGTCCCCTTTGCCCTCTACTGCGTGCAATGCGAACGAACTCGCAAGCGACGCGGAGTTCAGTGGAGCGAAGGCGGAACAATCCCGCCCTACGACCAGCAATGGACCCCGCCCGAAGAAATGGACGAGCCCGCAGGGCGCGAGTATCGAATCGACAGCGCCGATGAAGAGCTGACTACCCACTATGATCGTCCCCTGGGACCCGAAGAACCGGTAGAACCGGAGCGCTCAGCGCGCAGGCGGCGAGTCCGGAATGGCGCGAAACGAAAGCCCTGAAGGCAGGAATCCGCGGGCCAAGCATGGAACTCTTCAAGCGAATTCTTTGTCCGATCGATTTCAGCCGTATCTCGACGGCCGCGATCGAACTAGCGGCGAAACTCGCCCTCGCTCACCGGTCCACTGTGTTGCTCTTGTGCGCTGCGCCGCCGCCCGACACAAATCAGTCGCGGGCTGAAATCGAACGCGCCGCGCAGGGACAGCTTGATGCCGTCGCGCGACGATGGTTCGAAGGGCGTGTTCCGTTCGAGGTTGTCGTCCGACAGGGAGACGCGGCCCCCGCAATCCTTCAGGCGCAAAGGGAGCTTGCAGTGGATTGTATCGTTATGGCCACACACGGCAGGACCGGCGCGGAATACGCCGCGCTAGGAAGCGTGACCGAGCGTGTGGTCCGTGAATCCGGATGCCCGGTCGTGACGATTCGACCTGGATGAACCAAGGCTGCCCGACGAACCCGATGACGTACTGGAAAACTCTCCTCGCACTGCTGATCATCGCGATCGTTTCATCGCCCGCTTTCGCCGACGATATCGCCGAAGGCCGTCAACTCTATCTTCGCTACTGCGCGTCGTGCCACGGAATTGACGGCGACGGCAATGGCCCGCTGGCCGGATCTCTCACCACGCCGCCACCCAACCTGCGCCAGCTCTCTCTCCGCTATGGTAATCCGCTGCCGCGCGACCGGATCGCGCGATTCATCGATGGACGCGCCGACGTGAAAGCGCACGGTACGCGCGACATGCCTGTGTGGGGAGAGCGGTTCTATGCGGAACCGAACGGCAGCGAAGCCGCAACGCGCGAGCGCATCCGAAAGCTTGTCGCCTATCTTCAGTCGATCCAGACCGGCGCCCGGACGGCATCCCGGTAGCACGGTTCTAACGAAAACAGATTGGAGTCGTCGGCGCGCCCGGATACAATCCGGACTCGTGAAGCCGGACGTCTCTGTCAAAGCAATTGATATCGTCCTTAAGGCCAACCAGCGATACGCGCCCGATTACGATCCGGCACGAGTGTCGCCGCGCCCGCGATTACGTCTCGCGGTCGTGACCTGCATGGACACCCGACTCTCGTACCGAGCGATGGGCTTGCGGCCGGGCGACGCCCATCTAATTCGCAACGCCGGCGGCATGGTCACTGACGATGCACTCCGCTCGCTGCTGATATCAAAGTATCTGCTGGGAACCAGAGAAATAATGATCGTCAACCACACCGACTGTGGTCTGATGAAAGCGACCGAAGCGGAGATCCAGCAGCGAATCGAGGCCGAGACGGGTGTACCGCCCAGCGCGCCGGTAACGTTTTGCGCATTCACCGATGTGGAAGAAAACGTCCGGCGTCAGATACGTGCGCTGCTTGCGCACAACTGGATAAGCGGCAGTGTGGTCCGCGGGTTCGTATTCGACGTCACCAACGGACGCTTGAGAGAAGTTACGCTCCCGTAGATCCGACTACCTTGGCAGTTTGCGGTCGCTCGCAGAGTCAGACATCGAATGGCGGCCGATCACCGGAGCCGTTGCGCGATCTAGTCGAAGCGCCGGTAGCACCACCTTCAAGTAAACAGTGAGTCGCCAAAACCACCGACAACTCGGAGCGGGAAATCTCAGCGCAGGCTCAAGCGCAGAAAGTGGTTGTCGAGCGGCAGGAAGGGCTTCCCATCGCGCTCCTCCCGGCAAAAGCCCGGAGGGAGGTCGCGTCGTTCGCCTGATGCCGCCGATTGTCGCGGTCAATACGCGATCGGTTCCAGGCGCGCTATGATTTCGTCGCGCCGTTCGGTCAGCCAGGGTGGAATCTGGAGCGTCGTGCCGAGGTTCTCGTAGTTCTCGTCGCGCATGAAGGCGCCGTTCAGCGTATAGGCAGCCTCGAACAGCGCACCGCCAGGCGTACGGAAGTACACCGACATGAAATACCCGCGGTCTTTCGGATCGGAGCAATCCGTGTAGCCCTGCCCTTCCAGATAAGCCTTGAAATCCGCCTGGGCCTTGTCGTCTTCGACCTTGAATGCCACGTGGTGGACGGTTCCTTCGCCGAACGTCCAGCTTCCCTGAGGCAAGTCGGGATGGTGCGCCACTTCGACAACCCGTCCGGGTGCGCCGTCGCCGACCTCGAAGCGGACATCGTGGCCGTCTTTTCCCGCATTGCGAAACCCCATTGCGTCGGACATGAAAGCGACCATCTCTCCGATGTCACGCACAGCGATGGTAACGCCATAAACGCCGCGAATCGCGAGCTCGGGCGGGATGTCCGAGCCGGTCCATGGCTGGCGCGAGTCGTTTGCAACCTCAACGAGCTCATATTCAATTCCGCACGGATGGTTGAAAACGAGCCGCCTGGTCGCGAAGCGTTCGATCATCGAATTTTCGAAGCCATAATGCGTTAGACGCCGGCTCCAGAACTCGAGGGCGGGTGCGCATACCGACAGACTCACCGTCCTGACCTGGCCGGATCCGCGTCGCCCGACCCTGCCGTCCTGGCGCATCGGAAAACAGGTAATGAGCGTGCTCTCGGCGCCAACGTCGTTTCCGTAATACAGGTGGTAGATCGGCACTCTACCGTCATAGAGGAGTGTTTTTTTGACGTTGCGCAGGCCGAGCGTCTTTACGTGAAAGTTGTAATCTTCCTGTGCGGTGCCCACGCACAAAGTAAGATGATGGTGGCTGCGTACGGGAGTTTCCATTCGGCAAGAACCTCCTTCTGGCACGCCAATCTCAGCGGCTCAATCGAATCGTCGCCGGAATTGCGCCGGAAATCAATCGGGACTCCGGACTACGCCGCTCTCAAGTGTTGTCGATGAAAGCCGCGCAGCCTGAAAGCGAGCGCGATGAGCATCACGCCAAACGCGATCGCGTAGGCACCGATTATCCACACGAGCCCCAAGGCGCCCGCCATCGGAAACCACATCAGCACAATCGCAAACAGAATCGAGACGATGCCGCTCAACAGCAGCCAAAACTCGCCAGAGATCTCCTTGCGCAAGCGCATCGCGGAAGCGATTTCGAGGACCCCGGTTGCCAGGCTCCAGGCTGCGATATAGATGAGCAGGCCGAGTCCGGTAATCGCCGGGGAATGAAAAGTGACGGCGCCGATGCCGATTCCGATCAGGCCTTCGAGCAGTATCAGCCAGGGATCCTCGATATGGCTCCACCCGCTGATCGCGCTGACGGTCAGAAAGATGCCGTCGACGAAGGCGTAAGCGCCGAACAGGATTATTAAAGTCGCGATCGTAAGCCCGGGCCATCCGAATGCGGCAAATCCAAAGATGATCGCGACGACTCCCCGCAACAGGAACACCCACCAATGTTTTGCGAGCCTGGTCAGCATCGGATGTTTCCTCCCTGCGCCTTGACCTGGGCCGCCATGAAGCCCGTTTTATTCGTGGTTTTTGAGCGGCACGTTGCCCAGCCCATATACCATGGCGGTCTTCGTAGTTCCGAGCATCACCCAGTCGGCGCAATCCAATTGCACCTGCTTGTAGAACTCCTCGGACAACACCAGCGACGACTTGTGCACTTCGCCGAGCTTGTCGAACTTGCACTGAAAGGCGAATTCGCCCGAAAGCGGCTTCTCCAAGGCCCGGCTTCGCCATATAGCGATCGTGGTTTTGCCGTTGTAGCCATGGCCAAAGTGGATTTTGCCGATGGTATTTTGCACTTCTTCGACCGCGACGTTGTTGACCAGCGAAATCTTCGTGTCGGGTCGCACGTCAACCTTCGCCAGCGCCGGAAACACGCTCGCGATGTCCTCGATGCCGCGGTCGAGAACGACCTTGGGCGACGTCAGCACGCATCCGTGAGAATAGACGCTACGCATCCCGCCGAGCTGCTTGCGGTCTAGGAGCAGCTCCTCTTTGAACTTGATCTCGTCGTGCCCCGCCGCCATTGGGCGCACATCCACGGATGCGGCATCCTTCAAATCCGGGCTGCGATATTTGATTGTCAGTTCATGATCGGCGCGCGGCCATCCATCATCGTAGAAGGTCCGCTTCCGCAGGATGAAATGATTGTTGTACAGGTCGAAATGCGGAGTGTCGTAAAAGAGCACCTCGCGCACCTGGCTGTTAAAGGCGCCGTCGTCGATCTCGACCTTGAGATCGAATTTCTTGACGGTCTTGTGCACCGCCTTCCAGAACTCCATGAAGCCTTCCTTGCTGGTGAAGCGGTCCGGTTTCAGAAGGATCTTATATTCGCGATAATGAATTACGTCATCCGGCAGATGCTGAGTCTCCGGATGCTTGCTGATGTGCTTGTCCATCGTACCTCTGCCATGCTGAAACGAGTTTCCGCAGGATTTTAGCAGTTACACCGAGCCAACGCGCAAGATGCCTTCGGGTTTCCGGCGATTTTGGGCAAACGCGCCGACAGTGCTAAATTTCGAACAGCGAGGGCGGCGCTATGCCCGTGGAACACAGGATCACCCAAGGACGCGTGCCGATCGGCAATTTCTCCTTGTACTACGAGCGCGTGGGATCGGGCTTTCCTGTGATTTTTCTTCATGGCCTCGGCGGCAACCATCTCTCCTGGTGGCAACAGGTGCCATACTTCATGCGATGGTATGAGTGCATCACCCTCGACCAACGAAGCTTCGGGATGTCGCCCGATCCTGACGGTCTCTTTAATCGAGCGCACGCAAGCGATCTAGGCCGCTTGCTTGACCATCTGAAGATCGAAAAAGCCGCACTTGTCGGCCAATCGATGGGCGGATGGACGATCGTGGGTTATGCGCTGGAGCACCCGGAGCGGGTGGCCGCGATGGTGATGGCGGATACACCAGGCGGTATTTTCACCCCGGACATGAAGTTCGCAATCCCTCGGACCCCGCTGGTCATGGATACGACGCCGCCAATCGGTTCTCTGCCCACCTACGCCAGGGACTACTTCGCCCGGGTTCCGGAGATGGCCTTCCTTTACGACCAATTCCGCATCTTGGGCGCGCGCCCGCCCGCCGATGCCGGCGCTCAAATCGCGCACCTGCGCTATGACCTGGATTCGGTCCGAACTCGATTGAAGATGCCGATTCTGTGCCTGGTGGGGGAGCAGGACGAACTTATCCCGCCCGATATGATTCGTTCGATGGTAAAGGTCCTGCCCAAAGGAAGGCTCGTGACCGTGTCCGACTGCGGCCACTCCGTTTACTTCGAACGCCCGCAGGTCTTCAACCACATCGTGCGCGACTTTCTTCTGGAAGTATTGGATTAAATTCCGTTTAGAAACGTCAATTTTGTTAGAGCGGCAACGGTGCCTATAATGAAGTCAATGAGCTGGGCAGCGAATTGCCTGTTGGCTGGAGCGCTGATGCTGGCCGCGGCCGGTTGCCTTACGCCCCAGAATCAACCGAGCACCGCCGGAACTCCCGTCGGCAATTCCGGTCCGTCTGACTACTCCCCTTCAACCTACACGCCCCCCAGCACCACGCATCCGCCGCCGCTGAAGAACGCCCAGGTCAATCAGGCACAGAGCCAGGCTTTGACCAACTACCTCAAGGCTCATCATCTGCCACTGGTTGGCGCCCAGGTTCTCAACGCACCCGATGGCCAGCGTCAGGTCATCCTATTCGGCTTCGTCGCGACGGACTATGGAAAGGGCGACGCTGAGAGCAAAACCCGTAGGTACATCAACGATCCGGCCGTCACGGTTGATAACCGGATCAAGATCGAGCCATCGCTAGCCAATGCCAAAGCGGCCAACTCGGGATCGAATGGTGCCGACGAAAACGACCTCAGCGGGCTGGAGGCGTACCAAAATCAGACTTACGAGGACCAGCTACTGCAGCAACAGCAGCAGATTTACGGCTATCAGAATCAGGGCCCGAGCCCGATGACAATGTCGATTCCGTTGATCGGCGGACTTTTTGGCGGAACATTCGGCGGCGGCAGCTTCGGCTTTGGCTCTGGAGGCTTCGGCCCCGGTTTCGGGGGCGGGTACTATACGGCGCCGCCACCCTTCTATAGAACCTACCCGCCTTATCCCTGAGTTTTCGCGGCGCTTCAGCCTTTTCAGGCGAGTTTGAACCGCTCGCCCAGAAATACCTGGCGGACTTGTTCGCTCGCAACGATCGCGTCCGGCGGACCTTCGATAAGAATCTTGCCGCTATGAATCACGTACGCACGGTCAATTATCGAAAGCGCCGCGTGAACGTTGTGATCGGATATCAGAATTCCGATCCCTCGCTCGCGCAGGTAGGTCACGATGCGCTGAATCTCGATGACAGTGATCGGATCGATGCCAGCGAACGGCTCATCGAGGCATAAAAACTGCGGATCCAGCACCAGGGCCCGGGTTATCTCAACCTTTCGCCGCTCGCCTCCGGAGAGAACTCCCGCTCGGGACTTTCGCAGCCGTGCTATATCGAGTTCATCGAGAAGCGATTGAAGCCGGCTTTGCCGTTCCTCGTCGGTCAACGGCAGTGTCTCCAGGACCGCGAGGAGATTCTCTTCGACCGTGAGCTTGCGAAACACGGAGGGCTCCTGGGGAAGATAGGAGATCCCGCGCCGGGCGCGCTGATACAGCGGGAGCATCGTAATCTCCTGATCTCCGAGCAGAACCCGCCCGGAGTCCGGCTTTACCAGCCCCACCAGCATGTAGAAGGTGGTGGTCTTTCCTGCGCCGTTTGGACCGAGCAAGCCCACGACCTCGCCGGGGTTCACATAGACATCAACGTTATCGACCACCGTCCTTCCGCCGTAAATCTTGGTGAGATGTTCACCGCGAAGTACTCGGTCCGGAGCGCCGGCTGCCGCCGCCAACATGTCTCGTGTTCTAAGCTGTTCGACCTTGGCCATTCGAAAATCGCAACTTCTTTTGTTTTATAGGCTTTGGGCTCAAAGTGAAATGCATCTCGGGTCCCGTAAGCCCTTCTCCGGACGAGGACGAGGGGAACATGCTGAGAGCAGCGCAAGTCTCCTCGCAGCAGGCTCCTCTATCGAACCCGAATCGCGAAGGTCAGAGACCATACCGGCGAGAGCGCTCGGCAACGCAGCAATAGGCGAACGGGCGCTGCACCGCTGTATTCTCCACCCACAGGTAGCGCCGATGCTAACCAGTTTATCGTGCTTGACAAATCGCGAGCCAAGCGGCTATCGGCATCTAGTCGCACGCGCCTTTCTTAAGGCGGGCGGCCTTCCGCGATGGCGTCAGCTCCCAATCCGCCGCCTGTGGCCACGTCCGCCGCGCAATCCGCCCCGGCACAGACGGAACACAGAATTGCGATCGCATTTTCTGGAGGAATCGCCCTGGCGGTTTATGAGAGCGGAGTTGCCATTGAACTGCTCAAGCTCGTTTACGGTGAAGACAGCTACCACAAGCTCCACGAAAAGCTTGGGACGATCGTGGTCGATATAATCACCGGCACCTCCGCGGGAGGCCTGAACGGTGCGCTGCTCGGAGCCGCGCTGGCCAATCGGGCCAACCTCAATGGTCTGGCCGATCTCTGGATAGAACAAGGCGACTTTGGCCGGCTTCTCTACACCCATAAGGAAAAGGAGCCTTACTCATACCTTAACGGGGAATGGTTTCTGGGAAAGATCCTCGCGACCCTCGAGCGCATGATGTCCGAGCGGAGGTCGGAGGCGCCCTACCCTTATCTCGACCTCTTTATCACGGCGACCAATCTCGACGGCGATGAATTTCAGGTCCAGGTCGACGACGAAACCTCGATGCCGGTGCGGACCTATCGGCAGGTCCTTCATTTTCGTTATCGCGCGGAAGACCCGCTTGATCCGGGGCGCAATGATTTCCTCACTTCCGAGGACCGAAAGCGGCTTGCGATCGCGGCGCGCGCCAGCGCCTCTTTTCCGGTTGCGTTCGCGCCGGTGATGCTCTCCAAAACGGAATTCGCTCCGGATGCGGAGTCCGACACGCGCATCGCCCGCTATTTGCACGCTACCGCATGCCATATCGACGGCGGAGTGCTCGACAACCGCCCTATCGATCTCGCGGTCGGCGCGATTGCGAAACGACGCGCCGACAAGCGCGTCAAGCGTCACTTATTTTTTGTCGAACCTGATCCGGAAGACCTGCTTGCGCCGACCGATCAAGCGAATTGCCGCCGCTCGCCGCTTGAAGTCGCTGTCAAAGGACTGCTGACCCTCCCAACGTATCAAAGCCTGGCCGCGGCGCTGGAGGAGCTTCAAGCCCACAACCATTCCGTGAAGGAACGGCGCGCGGTGCTCGATTTTTACGATCGCGTACTGGCTCAGGACCGTCGCGGCCGCTCTCATGACATCGCAAAGGATGTCCTCGCTTCAGGAGTTGAATTCAGCCGTGGCGCTGCTGGAGATCGCAGATCGCTCTGGTATCGCGCTTTCGAAGACGCTTATCTTTTGCTTCGACTTAAGCGCTTCGCACTCTATCGAGCGAACGGCGCCCCGCTTTCGCGCAGCGTCGCCGAGTTGTTCCAGCACTTTGACAGCCTCCTGCCTCCGGCCCCAGGAGAGACCGGGGATCTCTCCTACAAAGCGAAACGGCTTTTGCTGGACCGCGGCGACTTGAAGTTTTACCAACGCCTCTATCGCTACCTCGCCGAGTTGATTCGGGAACTTACGGAGAACCCAAATCTCGAAACTTCCGTGCTTGCCGGCCTCAATCGCATCAAGGCGGCCTTTTACGATCTCGAGGTACGCATCCAGATGCGCGAGCGAGCGCAAGAAACTGGCTCGCGGCCGGAAGCAATTACGGCAATTGAGCAGCGATTCGAAGCGATTATCGCCGAGGTTGGCACGAAACCTACCGAAGAGTCCGTCAAGGCTGCGGCCGCGAAACTGGTTGAAGATCTTGAAGCGTCAGACTTTCTCGGTAAGAACTGGCATTTTCTGGAAGACGTACGCTCCGAGGCTTTCAACACTCTCAACTCGAATTTCCGTCAGCTGCTCGAAAGTGGGCCGGCAAAGGTCAATGGCGCTCTGGCCGCGATGCTTACCGACGGCTACTGGAAGATCCGCGACGCGCTCGACGCCTTCTTTCTGCGGGACATGCTCCTGTACCCGCTCACCACTGACTCCGACTTCGCGATGGAACTGGAGCAGGTCTCGTTCTCCCGCATCAGCCCTGCCGATGCCTCCATTCCCGTGCCCGACATGAACATCCCGGGCGACCGGTCTCCTCATCAAAAGCTGGCCGGCGAGCTACTCGCGCACTTCGGCGGCTTTCTCAAGCGCGAATGGCGCCGTAACGACGTCGTCTGGGGCAGACTCGATTCCGCCGAAGTGTTGATCAGGCGACTCACTCACGAGGCCGTCGCCTGCGGTACCCTCACTCAAGATGAGGTCAAGACATGGATACTCGAGCGTAAACGCGAAATCATCGCGGAGGCCGGCAAGGGCAGCATCCACTCGCCCCCGGACAGCGAAGATCTAATCGGCGAAGAGACGCTCGCAAGTGTCCCTCCCGCTGATAAGTTCCAGTGGGTCGCGCGGATGATCAGCATCACCAATCGGATGCTCGCGAGGGTCGAAGCGCCTTCCGTTCTGCCGGCTCTTCTTGGACCGCTCAAGGCCGCCCGAAGCTCTTTGCGCGCCGCCTCCATCGTGCTTTGGATCGTGAGCCTGCTGTACCGATCCACCTTCCGCAAAATCGCAATCGCGATCCTGGTGGTCGCTCTGATCGTGGCGCTATACCTCCTCTGGGATCATTCCATCAAGGATGTTCTGCATGCCGTGGGCAAGCGGCTGATCGCTATCGATGGCGCCTGACGGGCTGGAGCAACTCAGCGATTGGAGGTCGCGGAGCGTCCCACCCCAACAGATTCACCAGCCACCGAGCCAACCTCTTCCGGACTGACGGGTCCGACCGATTCGGGCGCGTGCGGGCCGCCAGGCAGTCTTGGACCGGTTTGCCGATGCGATACGTCCAAGGCGTCTGGATGTAAGGCTCTGGAAAAGCGGTATTCAACGGTTGTCAACGCCGGTTGAATGTTGACCCGGTTTACCGCGAGCTCGCCGATCTAAAACTGACCCACCCTGCTGGTGTCTGGCAGGGGGAGAGCGAGGGGGACCTTCCC
>JAJPKP010000049.1 GCA_021323675.1 Pseudomonadota bacterium
CAGCATAGTTAGCCGGACGAGGCCACTTGAACGAATGGTTTGTTTCCCCAAGCCCGAGTTTGCCCTGGTCTCCTGACATGACATGAATTCGCAGCTTTTCCGCCGGGGCTTGCTGGTCCTGGTAATTGTTCTGATCGCAGCGGGAATCAAGCCCGGCTTGCGCCTTTATCGAGAATTCACGACGCACGTGTCGACCGACGATGCGTACGTTGACGGGACTGTGGCGCTGGTCTCCTCCCGCGTTTCCGGCACGGTTATCGACGTTTATGTCGAGGACAACTGGCACGTCAAAGAAGGCCAACTCCTGCTGAAGCTCGACCCGCGTGACTTCGAGGTCAGGGTGGCTCAGGCGCAAGCACAACTCGAGCGGGCGCGCCAGGCCGTCGATGAGATGTACTCGGGAGTCGATGCGGCCACGGCGGGCGTGCGGTTGGCCGACAGCCAGCTCTCTCAGGCAAAAATCGACTACGAGCGCGCGAAGACCCTCAAGGACCAGGGGGTTGCCTCGCTGGAGTCGTTCGACCAGGCCCAGACCGCCCTCAAGGTCGCCCTCGCCAACAAGGCGCTGGCGGCGCATCAACTCGCGCAAGCGCAAGCCGCGCTCGGCCATGAAGTGGGCAAGGATCATTCCCGCTACGCCCGCCCGATCGTGCTGCAGGCCGAAGCGGCTCTGGAGGCTGCCAAGCTCGATCTGACCTACACGCAAATCTACGCGCCGTTCGACGGGATCGTCACCCACAAGACGGTACACGTGGGACATCGCGTGCAGGTGGGCGAACCGCTGATGGCGGTCGTGCCGGTTCGGCGCCTGTACGTGACCGCCAACTTCAAGGAAACGCAGCTAACCGACGTGCGGGTCGGACAGAAAGCCGACGTCGAGGCGGACATCTATCCCGGCTACGTCTACCACGGCCATGTCGATTCGATCAGCATGGGCACGGGCGCGGCGTTCTCGCTCTTGCCGCCGGAAAACGCCACCGGCAACTGGGTCAAGGTAGTGCAGCGGGTTCCGGTCAAGATCGTCTTCGACCAGCCGGTTCCGCAAGATAAGCCTCTGCGGCTTGGCCTGTCGGTCGAAGTATCAATCAACATCAGCGATACGAGCGGCCCCCTGCTCTCTTCGACAGTGCAGCGGATGTACGAACATGGCGGCAGCGTCACGCCGAACGAAAGCCTCAAGGAAGAGCCCATGCCGGGAAGCGCCGCTCAGCCATCACCGCAGAACTCGCAGCACGGGCAGTTTCTGCCGCAAGGAGAGCCGAACCAGCATTAGGGGCAACTGACACGGATGTCAGCCGGTGACACGCGTGTCAGTGTCGTTGCATAATCCGCGGGGCATGTATTAGCCTGCAACGCATTCGCTATGCCTGCGTTGTTGAAGGCGATGTCAGAGACCGAAACCCGCGAACGCCTGAGCAGATACCTTGGCGCCGCGGTCGATCGCGTGCGGGTGCTCGCGAGCGGATGGGAAACGACGGTTTTCGAGTTTGCCCTCGCCAGCCCGTCGCCGCGGCTGCCGGAGCTTCCGCCGAGAATTGCGCTGGTCCTGCGCTTCTACCAGGGGCTGCAGGCGGATGAAAAAGGCCGGCGCGAGTCGCGCTCGATCGAGCGGCTGTATTCCGTGCGCTACTGCGTGCCGCGGCCCTACGTCTTCGAGCAGGATCACGGAGCGCTCGGCGCGCCATTCATGATTTTGGAGCGCCTGGGCGGCGGCCCGCTGTTCTCGACCACGAGCTTTCCGCAGGCATTCAAGACCTTTTCCCTCGGTTTCTTCGGATTCGTCCGCGCGCAGGTCAGGCTTCATCGGCTCTCTCCCGCCCGCCATGAATTGCGCGACATTCCCCAGTCGCTCCAGCCGGAGGCAACGCCGCCCGGAACGCCCCTGCTCGATCGCGCTCTGGCGCTGATCGCCGAACGCGTCGAAAAGGGTCCTCTACCGGGACTCAAGGATGCGCTCAGGCGGCTGGCGGCGCGCGCCGGCGTGTATCGCGTGGCGGAGCCGTCGGTCGTTCACATGGATTATCATCCGCTGAATGTCCTGGTGGATGGAGTGCGAGTAACCGGCGTGATCGACTGGGTGAACACGGACGTTGGCGATCGGCATCTGGATGCCGCGATGACGGCAGCGATCCTGTCCTCGTCCGCCTCGAGCATCCGCGCTGGATGCGTGACAACGTGATCGGCAATTCGCTGCGCACAGTCTTCGCGTCCACGTATGTGCCGCTCTATCACGCGATGGCGCGGCTGGACTTCGAGCGCTTCCGCTACTGCCAGGCGGTGGCGGCGCTGCTCAGGCTGTCGATGCTGGGGATGATGCGGGCGCAGGGGCCGGAGGCGGTGGGCTTTCGCTCCGAGGCGATCGCCGAAGTAACGCCCGCCGTGGTCAGGCTGCTGACCCGTTATGCGGAGCGCAAGAGCGGCGCGAGTGTCCGTCTGGATCTCGCGCCGGCGCCCGCCTGACTCACGCCCGCATCAGGTATCTCAGCACGAACGGCAGGATTCCTCCGTGCCGGATGTACTCGACCTCTTCGGGCGTGTCGACCCGCGCAATCACCTCGAACTCTTTGGCTTTGCCGTTCTCTTCGGCGCGAACCTTCAGGCGCTGGCGCTGCTTGAGGCCGGCCGCCATTCCGGTGATCGAATAGACCTCGCGGCCGGTAAGGCCGAGCGACTTGCGGTCCTGGCCGGGCAGGAATTCCAGCGCCAGCACGCCCATCCCGACCAGGTTGCTGCGGTGAATGCGCTCGAAGCTCTCCGCGATTACCGCTCGAACGCCCAGCAGCAGGGGGCCCTTGGCAGCCCAGTCGCGTGAAGACCCCGAGCCGTACTCCTTGCCGGCGATTACGACCAGCGGAACGCCGTCCTTGCGGTACTGCTCGGATGCTTCGAAGATCGTGGTCTGCTTGCCGTCGGGCAGGTGAACGGTGAAACCGCCCTCGACGCCGGGGACCATTTCGTTGCGCAGGCGGATGTTGGCGAAAGTTCCGCGCATCATCACTTCATGATTGCCGCGCCTTGCGCCGTAGGAATTGAAGTCCGCGGGCTTGATTCCGTGCGCGACCAGGTATTTTCCCGCGGGCGTGTCCGCTCCGAACGATCCGGCGGGCGAGATGTGATCGGTCGTCACGCTGTCGCCCAAGACCGCGAGTGCGCGGGCGCCGGAGATGTCGGAAAACTTGCCGGCGTCGATCTTCATCCCCTCGAAGAATGGCGGCGCTTTCACGTATTCGGATTTTTCGTCCCACTTGAACAGCTCGCCCTTGGGAACCGCCAGCGAGCGCCATCGATCGTCGCCATCGAAGACGTGGCCGTATTCGGCATGGAACATCTCCGACGTCACTGACTTTGCGGCGACCTGCGCAACTTCCTCGGACGAGGGCCAGATGTCGCGCAGGTACACGGGCTTGCCCGCGCGATCGCTGCCGAGCGGCTCTTTCTCCAGGTCGATATTCATCGTGCCGGCGATAGCGTAGGCGACGACCAGGGGCGGCGACGCGAGATAGTTGAAGCGCACGACCGGATTGATGCGGCCTTCGAAATTGCGGTTTCCGCTCAGAATCGAGCAGGCGACCAGGTTGCCCTTCTTGACGGCCGCCGCGATCGCTTCATCGACGGGCCCGCTGTTGCCGATACAGGTGGTGCATCCGTAGCCCACCACGTTGAATTTGAGCTTCTCCAGCGACTCGAGGAGTCCCGCGTGCTTCAGGTATTGCGTGACGACGCGAGAGCCGGGCGCGAGGCTGGTCTTTACCCAGGGCTTGACGGTAAGGCCGCGATCGACCGCCTTTTTCGCGAGCAATCCAGCGCCGATGAGCACGGACGGATTGGAAGTGTTGGTGCAGCTCGTGATCGCCGCGATAACGATCGATCCGTGACCCAGCGAGAACGGGCCTTCGGGATGATGGACATCAACGACGTTGACCAGGTGGCCGAGATCGGACGAAACCTGGCTGTGGGGCGCGCCGGAGGTGCTGCCGCCCTCCCCTATCCAGTTTTCGATCCGTTTGGGATCTATCCCCTCGTGATTGCTGACCTCTTTCACCAGCTCGCGGCGAAAGCTGGTGCGCGAGGAAGCCAGCGGAACACGATCCTGCGGGCGGCGCGGCCCGGCGAGGCTGGGCTCCACGCTGGCAAGGTCGAGATCGACGATGTCGGAGAAGTGCGGCTCGTGGCTATGCGCGGTGTGGAACAGCCCCTGTTCCTTGCAGTACGCCTCGATGAGCCGGACCTGATCCGGGGACCGTCCCGTCATCTTGAGGTATTCGAGGGTCTTGTGATCGACGGGGAAATAGCCGATGGTCGCGCCGTATTCCGGCGACATATTGCCCAAAGTCGCGCGGTCGGCGACTGACAGCGACGCGAACCCGCGTCCGAAATACTCGACAAATTTTCCGACCACGCCCTTCTTGCGCAGCATCTGCGTGACCGTCAGGACGAGGTCGGTGGCCGTTGCGCCGGGACGCAGCTCGCCATGCAGCCGGACTCCAATCACCTCGGGAATCAGCATCGGGCTCGACCGCCCGAGCATCGCCGCCTCCGCCTCGATTCCACCGACACCCCATCCAACCACGCCAAGGCCATTGATCATCGTGGTGTGAGAATCGGTGCCGATGACGGTGTCGGGGTAAACTTCGCTGCCCGAGGTCATCACCACCGGCGCGAGATATTCGAGGTTCACCTGATGGACGATACCGGTGTCAGGAGGTACGACGCGGAAATTGTTGAACGCTCCCTGGCCCCATCGCAGAAAGAGATATCGCTCCTGGTTGCGTTCGAATTCGAGCCGGGCATTGATCGCAAAGGCAGCGGCGCTGCCAAACGCATCAACCTGCACGGAATGGTCGATCACGAGATCGACAGGCTTAAGCGGGTTGATCTTCTTCGCATCGCCGCCGAGACGCGCGATCGCGTCGCGCATCGCAGCCAGGTCGGCGACGACCGGCACTCCGGTCAGATCCTGCAAGATGACACGCGAGGGCATGAACGAAATCTCGCGGTCGGAAGGCTTCCCATCCCACTTTGCCAGCGCTTCGATTTGCTCGGCGGTCACTACCACTCCATCTTCACGGCGCAGCAGGTTTTCGATCAGGACTTTGATCGAGATCGGCAAGCGGTCGAGAGCGAAGCCGCGCTTTTCGAGCGCGTCGAGCCGGTGGATGTCGAAGGTTTTGTCGCCGCATCTGAGGGTGGCGCGCGTACCGAAGCTGTTGGTGGCCATCTTGGGGAGCCTCTGGTCCTTTCAGTGTGAAAATCAGCGCGCGCCCCGGCATCGAGACGCGCGCACGAACAATCGCGTATCTGGCATCAGAATAGCGCGCACACGATACGGAGCAAGGGACCGGACGATTGGTTTGGCGGAACCGCGCCGCGTAATACGGCGCGCGCGCAATCGCACGCCGCGCGCCGTATTATGCGCGCCGATGGACGCGCAGCGGCGAGGGGCCCGGAAGGCCGTCGTAGATCAACGCGCGGCCGTCGGAATGAAAACGCATCGCAGCCAGCAATCCGACTCGTGTTGACGCAAGCGCCGACACGCCGTCGACGGTCTCGATTACGACCTTCGGGCGCATCGCGAGTATCGCCGCAACCGCCGCGCTGAACGAGTCGTCATCGAGGTCGCCCGGCGTAGCCAGCGCGCGCCCCGCCAGGCCGAGCACCATCCTTCCCGCGCGCACGACCACCAGATTTCCGCCGTCGCGCGTGATGCCGCATCCGGGCAGAAGAGCGCCGAAGGGGTTGGCGGGATCGGCGGCGCTGAGCGCGAGCGGCCGTTCGCGCGCCGCATTGAGTCCACGCATCGACCGGAGCATCTCAACCGCTTCCGGCAGGGCAAATTGATCGGCGGACAGCGAACGCACGTACCATCCGCGGCGCACGGTGCCCGCATACTCCATTCGCCGGAGCGCAAACGAGAGCTCCTGCCACGAAATGTCGAGAGTCTCGAGCGCCAGCATCTCGCGCGACAGGATGCCGTTGCGCTTGAGCAGAAGTATCGCGATCTCTTTCGCGCGGTCGGTTTCGGCTGAATTGCGCGCGGCCGAGAGCGCCGCCCATCTCCCCGACACGCTCGACTTCAGCCGCGCCCGCAGGGCGGCATCGTGCTTCGTGAACGCGCGGCGTTTTGATGGGGAAAGCGCGTCCACCGCCTCGCTGTCCGCGGCAAACAGCCTGAGCGGCGCGAAGCTGTCGTTGGTGGCAAGACCCAGAGCGGCCAGGCGCCACAAGCTCGCGAGCGTGTCGCGTTCCGACAGGTTCGCGCGCTCCGAGAGTTCGTCGAGATACTGCGCACCCGACGCGCGCAGCGCATCCAGGACGGCCGCGTCGCGCGGGTCGCTCGGCTCAGGCGCGTCGCCGCCAGCGATCGCGCCGCCCCGGCGCGGGATGAATGTGACCTGGTCGGGAAGCGGATGCGCCAGATCGGTTTCATCGCGGCGGCGGCACGACCACATCATCTGGCCGCTCAGGCAAACGAGGTCGAGCATTTCGGGCCGGTAGCCCTGAATTCGCGCGGGTAGAATCGATCGCTCCCAGAAGTCGGGCGCAAACGCCATCCCCGACAATTGTTCAAGAATCTCCGCCACGCCGGAGGAAGCGGCGGAAAGCTCGGCGCCTCCGATGTGCATCCAGCGCAGGCGAAAGGCCGCATACTCTTCGTCGCCGCACGGCTCGATCTCGGCCCGCACTCTGGAGAGCGTGAGGCGATGAATGCGCTCCAGGTTGTAGCGGTCGCACCACTGGACGACAGTGGAAGAAGTGAAATGGCCGCGAAAGGCAGTTCCCTTGGCCTCCAGAGCGGGCAGAGCGGCTTCGATGTCGCGCTGGGGCAGCAGCAGGCGCGCCGCAACTTCCGCGGCGGTTACGGGTCCGGAGGTGCGGAGCGCACGGCGGACTAATTCGGTCCGTGCGGAGTCGGCATCGGTATCCGCCGGAGAGATGTCCGCTGGAATTTCCGCCTGGGGATAAGCGGCGGCGAACAGCGCCGCGTCTTCGCGCGCGATGAAAACCTCGCGAGCATCGCGGTTCAGTCGCGCTCGAACGAGACGCCCTTCGGCCTCGAGGGTTCTTGCCAGGTCCGAACCTTCGCCGCCTGCGCGCTCGATTATGTCCGCCATCGCGAGCGAGCCGTGCGCCTGAATCAAGGCGAAGAGTTCGTCGCGGCCGCGAGGACGAGAACCGGGCGCCAATCCGGTGACCTCGGCAATAACGGTTTCAACCGCATCCGCAGCAAGCATCTCGGACAGGTCCTCGCTGCGAAATACGTCCTCGGCCATCCCGCGGTTCATCGACACCGTGCGGCTGCGCCGATTCGCGCGTTCGCCGTCATCAAGAAACGAGTAATCCCAGGCGAGCAGCAACCGATGAGCGAAAACGGAGGGCGACACGGAATCGACGTAAACGGCGCGGATCGAGCCGCTCTCGATTCCGCTCAAGACCTTCTCGACGCGATCGATGTCGCCGGATTCCGTCAGGCACTCATGCATCGTCTCGTTGACGATGAAGTGATCGGGAATCGGTGTAATCGGCGGGCGATTCTCGAAGCAGGCCTGCTGCTGGGGGAACAACGCGGCGGCCAGTTCCTGCGATCTGAGCCGCTGAATCCAGGCCGGAATCTTGCGCCCGCGCGACGAGCGCATAACCGCAAGCGCGCGTGACGCGACGTGGCGGAAGCGGACCTCGAACATCGGCGCGGCGAGAAACGCCTGCTCGAGGGCGCCACGCGCCTGGCGCGCGGGAAGCATCGCAAAGACCTCTTCGAGCGGGAAGCTGTGGCGCGAGTTGAGCGCGAGAAGGACGCCGTCGTCGATCGCGGACGCCTGGATTTCAAAATCGAATGACTGGCAAAGCCGTTTGCGCAGCGCCAGTCCGAGCGCGCGGTTGAAGCGAATTCCAAACGGAGCGTGAATAACGACCTGCGTGCCGCCGAGTCCGTCGAAGAAGCGCTCGACGACGACGCTCTTTTCATCGGGAATCGCGCCGAGCGCCGCGACCCCTCTGCGGACGTAGTCGACGGCCTGCGCGGCGGCGCGATCCGACAGCGCGCACTCCGCACTGAGCCATCGCATCGCGCCGTCGGTCCCTTCACGGTCGATTCGGGCTGCAATCTCGTGGCGAAGTTCCGCAATCTCATGAGACAGCGCATGGGAGCGGCCGGCGGCCTCGGTTTGCCAGAAAGGAAGAGACGGTGCCATCCCGGGCGCGGGTTCGACCATCAGGCGTCCGCGCGAGATGCGCTGGATCTGCCAGGGCATCGATCCGAGCGAAAAGACATCGCCCCGCACCGATTCCTGTGCGAAATCCTCTTCGACGTCGCCGATCTTGCGGCCTTCCGATTCGATGACGACGTCGTAGTTGCCGGCCTCGGGGATAGTGCCGCCGGAGATGATCGCGGCAAGCCGCGCGCCGCGCCGCGGTCTCACCCGTTTGTTCACGGGATCGAAGAAAATCTTCGGCGCCGCGCCCTGGATTCGTTCCGGCAGTTCCGCCGCCATCTGCTCGAGAAGGCGAATCAGGCCCGGCTCGTTTAGGACGGCGAAATTGTACGCGCCGCGCAGGATTCGCAGGAGATCGGCGACCGCGATGTCATCCTCTTCGGCCGCAATCGCGATTACCTGCTGCGCGGCTACATCGAGGCATCCGGATGGAATTTCGATCTCGTCCAGATGACGGCGGCGGATGGCGCGGACGGCGGCGGCGCATTCGAGCAGGTCGTCGGTCGTCATCGCGAAGAACCTGCCCTTAGGCGTACCGCTCAGGCTGTGACCCGAGCGCCCGATGCGCTGAATCGCGGCTGAGATCGACTTCGGGGAATCGAGCTGGCAGACAAGATCGACCGCACCTACATCGATTCCGAGTTCCAGCGACGAGGTCGCGACGATCGCGCGCAGTTCTCCCGCTTTCAGCTTTTGCTCGGCGGCCAGCCGTTCCTTGCGCGCCAGACTGCCGTGATGAGCCATCACGGCGTCCTGGCCCACGCGCTTTTGAAGATTGAGCGCGACCCGCTCGGCCCATCGCCGGCTCAGGGTAAAGACCAGCGTTGTACGATGAGCCTTGACCAGATCCGCGACCGCTTCGTACATCGCGTCCCAGTTTTCGTGGGTTGCGAGCGGTCCGAGGTCAGGTCCGGGAGCTTCGACCTGCAGGTCCATCGCGCGCGCCTGATCGTCGGCGCGGCCGATTTTGACAGGGCGCGGCGTACGCGTGCCGGAGGAAACATCGAAACCCGCCAGGAACTCGGCAAGCGTTTCGATTGGATTCAGGGTGGCGGACAGCCCGATTCTGGCGGGCCGGATGCCGCGGCGCGCACGCACCATCCGCTCCAGCCGCTCGAGCGTGACTGCCAGATGGGCGCCACGCTTGTTTCCGGCCAGCGCGTGAAGTTCATCGACGATCACGTAGCGGACGGAAGCGAGCTTGTCGCGAAAGCGCGGCGAGGTAAGCAGCAGGAAAAACGATTCCGGAGTGGTGACAAGAATATGCGGGGGCCGCCGCAGCATCGCGCTGCGCTCGTGCGCGGGAGTGTCGCCGGTGCGAAGTCCCGCGCGAATCGCGCTCAGGTCGAGGCCCGCCGCCCTGCCCGTCTCGCTGACTCCCGCCAGGGGTTCTTCGAGGTTCAGGCGGATATCGTTGGCGAGGGCCTTGAGGGGAGAAACGTAAAGGACAGATACTTCGTCTCGAAGGCAACCGCGTTCCGCTTCGCGAACGAGACCGTCGATCGCCCACATGAAAGCGGCGAGCGTTTTGCCGCTGCCGGTCGGGGCGCACAGGAGCACATCGTGGCCGCCTTCCTGTTGCGACTGGGCGATTAGCGGCCATCCGACTTCCTGCGCGCGCGAAGGACCACCGAAGCGCAGTTCGAACCATGCGCGAACGGCGGGATGAAATCCGGCGAGGGCGGGATGCATCCGGTGAACTATATCACCGATGCGCTCGTGTATTGAGGCGGCCCGCCGGCGCCCCGTGGCCTCGCGCCTTCGTTCGCAATCGCCGCGGGCGCATCGCGGCGGCTGTCAGGATTTCAGCAACTGGGGGAGCCTGGCGGTGAATTCGCTGCGCGATAACGCGGATTCGAAGCCCGCATCGCGAGCGGCGCGCAGCGGCTTCAGGTCGATATGCGAGGCGAAGCCGATTAGCCGAATATCCGGAGCCCAGCCATGAAGTTTTTCTGCCGTGGCGGCGGCAGGAAACGCCGCGTCGGACAAATCGACCAGTATCAGCGACGGATTCTTTTCGGCGCATCGCGCCGCCGCCGCATCGAGATCGGAAGCGTAAAACAGATCGACTCCCGCGGCTTCGGCGACCGCATCAAGCTTCGATCGAAAAAACAGATCGCGGACCAGGGCAAGAACTACGCGCTTGCTCATACGTGCTTCATATCGATCGGGACGCGCTTGATCGAGCCGTTCTGAAAGCGCGCCGGAGAGAAAGGGGCCAGATCGATCGATGGGTTCCGGCCCGCAACCAAGTCCGCGATCAATTCCCCGGTCAGTGCTGAGAGCAGTATCCCGCTGCGAAAGTGGCCTGCGGCATAGAAAGCGCCGCGAACCGACGGCGATTCGCCGATCACCGGCATCAGGTCGTCGGACGCGGGCCGCAATCCCGCCCACGCTTCGCGAAAGGCGACGCCGCGCAACCCCGGCACCATCGCGGCCACGGCGCTCGTGATGGTGGCGATTCCGGCGAGCGTTACGCTCTTGTTGAACCCCGCGTCCTCGAAAATCGAACCGGCGATAAGGCGGCCGTCGCGGCGCGGCACGAGGATTCCCTCGGGCGAAAACAGCGAGGGACCGAGCGCACCTGCGGGAGCTTCGAAGCAGATGATCTGGCCGCGCACGGGGTAGAAGCGAATCTTGTCGGCTTCGAGTCCGCGAATTTCGCCCGCCCAGGAGCCGGCGGCATTAACGATCACGTCCGCCTCGTGGACTGAGCCATCGTCGAAGCGAACTCCGGCGGCACGGCCGCTATTGGCGACAATTTCCGCAACGCGGGCGCCCTCGCGAAATGCCGCGCCGGCAGCCTCCGCCGCCCGGATGTAGGCCATCGTAAGCTTGCGATTTTCCGTGCGCCGGTTGGTCGGCATATACAGGGCGAAGCGGACGGACGGCGAGAGCGCCGGCGCAAGCTTGAGCGCCTCGTCCGGGGCCAGCTCGTCAACCCGTGCTCCGGCTTCGCGCTGCCATCGCGCGCGGCTTTTCAGCCGCTCGATGCCAGCATCGTCGAAGGCAACGTAGAGGGCGCCGTGCTGGTCGTATTCGGGATCGACGCCGCTCTCGCGCGCAAGGCGATCGACGATCGCATCGAAGGCATTCTTCCCCGCCATGCAGAGATCGAAGAAGACGCCGGGCTCCTGCGCTTCGACCTGAGGCCCGATAAGGCCAGCCGCCGCCCACGATGCTTCCATCCCGAGCCGGGCGCGCTCGAACACCGTCACGGTTGCGCCGTCGCGGGCGAGCCGCCATGCGACCGACCCGCCGATAATGCCCCCGCCTATCACGATTGCCTTCATCGCTGCGCGCACCTTCCGGGAAAAGCATACCGGTCGATGCGATCCGGTTGAACCCCTTTCGGCGCTGTTCGTAGATGGTTTGGATGCGAATGTCACCGCGGCTGCGCCCGCGTTAAGATTGGCGAGGAGGCAGACGGCGATGGCGAAGCTGATGAAGGGGTTCGACACGAAGCTGGTACATGCCGGTGAACCCGAACGTCTCATCGGAGGCGCGGTCGCGATGCCGATTTTTCAGTCATCGACCTACGAATACTCGGGGCAGAAGGGTTATCACGATCTTCGCTACATCCGGCTCAACAACACTCCCAACCACGAGGTTCTGCACGCGAAGCTCGCGACGATTGAGAATGCCGAGGCGGCGCTGGTGGCGGGGAGCGGGATGGCGGCGATTTCGTGCGCGCTGCTGACGGTGGTTGGCGGCGGGGGCCACATGCTCGCGCAGGATTGCGTGTACGGCGGCACCCACGACCTGCTGACGCAGGATTTCCCCGCGCTGGGAATCGAGGTTGACTTCATCGACGGCGAAGATCCCGGGTCGTGGCGCGAGATGCTTCGGCCCAATACCAGGGCGATCTACGTCGAGGCGATTTCCAACCCGCTCGTGAGGGTGAGCGATTTGCAGGCGGCGAGCGACTTCGCCGCCGAGCACGGGCTGGTCTCGATAATCGACAATACTTTCGCAAGCCCGGTCAATTTCCGGCCGTCGGAAATTGGGTTCGACCTTTCGCTGCACAGCGCGACCAAGTATCTGAACGGGCACAGCGATATCGTCGCCGGCGCGGTGATGGGCGGGCACGAGCTGGTAGCGAGGATCACGCGCAAGCTCAATCATCTCGGCGGCGTGCTCGATCCTCACGCCTGCTTTCTGCTGCATCGCGGCCTCAAAACGCTCGGCGTGCGCGTGCGCCATCAGAACGAAAGCGCGCTGCGCGTCGCGCGCTTCCTCGAACAGCATCCGCGGGTGAACCGGGTGAACTATCCCGGCCTCGAAAGCCATCCCAACCATCTGCGGGCGTGCGAGCTTTTTGATGGATTCGGCGGAGTGCTCAGCTTCGAACTCGAAGGAGGAGTCGAGGAGGCCGACCGGTTCATCGCCAACGCGAGCATCCCAATCTGCGCGCCGAGTCTGGGCGGCGTGGAAACCCTGATAACCCGTCCGGCAACCACTTCGCACTCGGGGATGAATGCGCAGGAACGCGCGCGGGCGGGGATAAGCGACGGCTTGATCAGGTTGTCGGTGGGATTGGAATCGAGCGACGATTTGATCGAGGACTTCGAAAATGCGCTGAGAGCGACTTTTCAGTAGCGCTTCTCGGCCGCATTAGTTTGGCTGAAAACGTTTCCGGCGTTTTTCATCGCCCGCCCGTGAACAATTCCTGGATCCACGGCGTCGCTAATACAGATGCCTACGCAGGAACCGCGACCGAGCGCGGTTCTGTGTTCAATTGCATAAAGGGGCGGCCCGTGGCGGTTCGCTGCGGCATCAGGCGTCCAATCTGTTTTCAGCCGAACCGGCCGAAGGAGGTTACGCTATGCCGAAAGAAGCCGCTCGATGGAGTAGGCGCGGGCCGACGCTCGCGCTCCTCGTGTTTGCCAGCGTCCTGTTGATCGCGATACCGGGACAGGCGCAGACCGCCGCGCGGAAATCCGCCCCCGCCGCATCATCCACCATTAAGCCCGGCGATGTGATCACGGTGAATAACGCATACAAGGTGCGCGATCTGGTATCGCCCGGCGTTTACTACAAAGTCGCGAACGGGATGACGATGAAAATCACGCCGACCGAGACGATCGAATGGCCTCCGCCTTACCGGGAAGCGACCGAGAAGTACGCACAACAGGTCAGGCTCTCGCCTGACGGCCGCACGATGCTGAACTACGTCGCGGGACAGCCGTTCCCGTTCCTGGATCCGAACGATCCCAGGGTCGCGACGAAGATCATGTGGAACAATGCGTTTCGGCCGATAACCAGCGATGACTACGACCTGCGCTTCTATGATTGCGACGTCGTTTACACGGGCCGCAATCGCCCGATTCACGTGATTGACTACTATCAGATCGGGCACTACGCGGGTTACGACGAAGTCGGACGGACGGAAGTCGAGCCGCTTCCGATAGACCCCGATTTCAAGAAAACCAACCGCTACTGGCTGTTCGCGCTGTATCCGATCCTCGCGCCTGAAAATCTTCGGGGCGGCGGCTTTATCCGCTACCGCTACGAAAATCCAAACAAGGCGGACGATATCTGGGAGTGGGCCACCGGTGCGCGGAGAGTTCGGCGGCTTAACGAAGGAATCATGAGCGACGCGGTCGTCAGCGGAGGAAATCCGGCGACCTTCGATCCCGACCACTACTCGGGATTCAACGCGAAGATCGAGGAGTACGACTACAAGTTCCTCGGCCAGAAGACGATGCTCGCGTCGGTGAACGCGATCCATTCGCCGGAAGTCACCTGCCAGACCGACGGCGGAGCCAGCGCGTGCCCCGAGAACTGGGAGCTGCGCCGCATGTACATCGTCCAAACCAAGCCGCGATGGAACGCCAACAACACCCAGGCGCTGCACGCCAAGTCGGTTTTGTACATCGACTCCGAGATGTGGTTCGAGCCATACGTCGACGAATACGACGCAAGCGGCCAGCTCTGGCAGAATCACATCTATTGGCTGACCTACCGCGATCGGCCCGTGCCCGACGCGCGGGTTGCGATCTATCCGTTCAAGCGGGAATTCGTGGTCGGCGCCGCCGCCACCGACGTGCAATCGGGGCTGGCGACGATGTGCTATCTGCCGGGACAGGATACGCCCGAGCGCGAATGCTGGTACATCAACATGGGCGAGGTCGGACGCGATTTCTTCACGACCGACGCGATGGTTAAAGCCGCTCCATGAGCGCTTCTCAGCGCGCACGACGCAAGCGGACGGCGTGCTCAAGGCTGCGAGCGCCACTGGATCGCGGGACTTGAAGGCGCGCCGTCCGCGCCTTCGCTTTCGCGCGAACGGACTGCGGGCGAATTCAGAATCTCGTTAATCAGGCTACAAGGTCGCGACCGTGAGGGCCGAGGCCCCCAAAACTCAGTCCTTTGAAAGCAGGCTCTTCCGCCGCCATCTCGGCGAACACCGCTTCAGCGCTGCCGACACGCTCGTTCCCGTCAAGCTGCCGGCCGAGCCGCGCTATAACCTCGACGGCGGAGAGCGCCTGCCCGGGCGGCGCAAACGCGGACTGGAGGCGCTGAACACGTCCCTTGAAGTTCGTGAAGCTGCCGTCGATCTCCGGAAACGCGGCGATCGGCCAGAGCTGATTGGCCATCTGTCCGGTTTCATTGGCGTCGGTGTCGAGCACCAGCATATAGTCCAGCGCGCCGAACCGCTTCAGGAACTCCTGCTCGCCCAGCGCACGAACCAGGTCAGCGCGCAGCACGATAAGCATCTTCAGTTGCCCGGCGGCGACGGATGCGGAGAGCTGATCGAGGTTCTGCGGGGAGATGCCGAGGGCTTCCAAACCTCGAAGATTCGGGTTCTTGTTGGCGCGAATCAGCAGGTTGTCGTCGCCGCTCGCATCCGGCGGCGACCAGCAGAGTCCCGCGATTCGATCGGAACCGATCGTGGTCTTGACCAGCCGCTTGAGCGCATACGCTTCTTCATTGGTGGCCTGCGCTCCGATCACGGCGCCGATTGCGTTGGCGCCCGACGTACGTCCGATCTCCATGATTCGCGCAGCCGCGCGTTCGAGCGCCGGCTGCCATCCTTCGGCGGCCATCCGATCTCCCGACTGGAAAAGGGGCGTGGTCAGGCGGCTCTCGCTCTGCAGGGCGACAAAGCTGTGGCGGCCCTCATCGCACATCCAGTAGCCGTTGACGTCGGGATTGTGGCGCGGCTTGTAGCGATACACGCGCCCGCGATGGTGATGAATGTCGATCGAGCAGCCGCGCTCGCATCCCGCGCACACGGAGGGAGTGCGATGCAGGTACCACACGCGCATCCGGAACCGGAAGTCCTTTTCGGTAAGCGCGCCGACCGGGCAGATATCGACGACGTTGACGGCGTACTTGTTGTTGATCGGCTTGCCGGGCCAGTGGTCGATCACGTTATGGTCGCCGCGGCCGAAGATGGCGAGTTCGCTGGTGTGGGTGATCTCGTCAAAGAACCGGGTACATCGCGCGCACAGGATGCATCGCTCCTGATCGAGCATCACATCCGACCCGATATCGATTGCCTTGCCCTTCTTGTTCTTCTTGCCCAGCGAGAAGCGCGACGGCTGCTGGTCGTAATCCATGTAGTAGTCCTGCAGCTTGCACTCGCCGGCCTGATCGCACACCGGGCAGTCGATCGGATGGTTGATCAGCAGGAATTCGAGAACCGCCTTCTGCGCGGTCCTGGTGCGCGCGCTCCTGGTGTGAACAACCATCCCTTCCGCGACGCGGGTGTTGCAGGCGATTTGAAGCTTGGGAGCCTTCTCGACCTCGACCAGGCACATCCGGCAATTGCCGACGATGGACAGGCCGGGATGGTAGCAATAGTGGGGAATTTCGATTCCCGCCTGATCGGCAGCCTGGATGAGGTTAAGGCCGTCGGCGACTTCAATTTCCTTGCCGTCTATCGTCAGCTTCGGCATTTGTGATTCCTGGCGCCTTGTCGCAAAACGGGTTTCCGCGACACCGTCGCCGTCCGCTTGATGATCAAGCGGAGGCCGGTGTCAGAGTTGCCTCAGGCGTGATCTCCTTCCTGGTACGCGGCGTGGGCTGGAGGCGCGAGGCGTCCGTCACGGTCGCGAAACGGACAGCGCCCAAGCCGCACGTGGTCTTCGAACTCGGAACGGAACTTGGTGATAAAGCCCCGCGTCGGCATGGCAAGCGAGTCGGCAAGCACGCAGATGGTGTTGCCTTCCATGTTGCTTGCCACGTTGAGCATCACGTCGAGATCGGACACCTTGCCGCGGCCGGCTTCCATGTCGATCATCAGCTTCTCGATCCATCCGCATCCTTCGCGGCACGGCGTGCACTGCCCGCAGGACTCATGATGGAAAAAGTGGGCGATGGTGCGAAGCACGTCCACCATGCAGGTGTCGTCGTGCATCACCATCACGCCAGCCGTTCCCATCAGGGAGCCGGCCGCGCGCACGGAATCGAAATCCATCATGACCTTCTCGGCTTCTTCGGCGGTGAAGGGAGGAAACGAAGCTCCGCCGGGGATCACAGCCTTGAGCTTGCGGCCGTCGCTGATTCCTCCGCCCACATCGTAAATCAGGTCCTTGAGCGGAAAGCCCATCGGCAGCTCGTACAGTCCGGGCTTGTTGACGTGTCCTGACAGACAGAAGAGCTTGGGGCCGGGGCTCTTTTCAGGCCCGATCGATCGATACCAATCCGCGCCCTTCTTGATAATCCAGGGGACGTTGGAGAGCGTCTCGACATTGTTGACGACCGTAGGGCATCCGAATGCGCCCTGGATCGCGGGAAAGGGCGGACGATTTCGCGGGTAGGCGCGCTTGCCTTCCAGCGATTCGAGCAATCCGGTTTCCTCGCCGCAGATGTAAGCTCCGGCGCCGCGATGCGTGTAAATCTCGACATCGAAGCCGGAGCCCATGATGTTTTTGCCGATGTAGCCCTTGGCGCGCGCTTCGGCGATCGCCCCCTCGACCGTGCGCTTTTGATGCGTGAATTCGCCGCGGAAGTACATGTACGCGACGTGTGCGTTGACCGCGCGGCACGCGATGAGGATGCCCTCGAGGACCTGATGCGGATCGAATTCGAGCTGGTAACGATTGGCGAAGGTGCCCGGCTCGCTTTCGTCGGCGTTGCAGCACAGATAAACCGGCTTTTTCGAATCCTTGGGGATGAAGCTCCACTTGGTGCCGGTAGGAAAGGCGGCGCCGCCGCGCCCGCGAAGATTCGAGTTCTTGACCTCGTTGATAATCTCCTCGGGCTTCATGTCGAACAGCGCTTTGCGCAGAGCCTGGTAGCCGCCGTTCGCTTCGTACACGTCGAGACGGCGGATATCAGGGATATCCAGCCATCGCGTCAGAATTCGTTCCATCGCGGGTTCTTGCGAGATGCAGGCGCAGTCAGGCCGCCTGGTGCTTGCCGCTAAGCGCGAGCAGTTTTTGTTTTTGCCCCTGGATTTTCCGCTGAAGCGCCATCAGCCCATCGAGGACCGCTTCCGGCCGCGGCGGGCACCCGGGCACGTACACATCCACCGGCACGATCCGATCGATGCCGGGAAGCGTGGCGTAGTTGTCGTAGAAGCCGCCAGACGAGGCGCAGGCCCCGAACGCCATCACCCACTTCGGCTCGCCCATCTGCTCATACACGCGCCGGAGGATGGGCCCCTGGCGCACCGACACCGTTCCGATGACCATCAAGAGATCGGCCTGCCGCGGGGTGAAGCGGGGCAGCAACGCGCCGAAGCGGTCGATGTCGTATGGGGTCATCGACAACGCCATGTACTCCATCGCGCAGCAAGCGGTCGCGAACGGGTACGGAAAGATGGAGAACTTCCGCGCCCATCCGAGAGCCTTGTCGAGCCGCGTCAGAATGGCAGTGTCGCCGAGGATTGCTTCTTCGCCCTTCGACAGCGCTTTTATGTCTTCACTGGCCGCCATTGATGCCTCTCTGGCAGATGGAGTACTCGCTAGTGCCAAGCTAGCAAGCGGTACTCGTACGGGTCAACAAACCCACGGAAATTCAAAGGTTTCGCGGATCGCATCCGGAAAAGTCCTCTTCGGTGCGCGACGAGTTTTCGCTGAGGGCGGAAATCTCTCTTCTTCACGAGACGCGCAAGACGGCGGCGCCTTTTATCTCGTCGTGCTTGAGCATCCTGAGCGCCACGTTCGCCTCGCCCAGACCGAAAGCGACCGTGTGCGTCCGAACCCGCGCCTCTCCGGCCGCCTTGAGGAAATCTTCCGCGTCGGCACGAGTGTTGGCCGTGACGCTTCGAATCTCGCGCTCATAAAACAAGTGTTTCTGGTAATCCAGTTCGGGAACCGGGCTCAGGTAGATGCCGGCGATCGCAAGAATACCGCCGCGATCCAGCGCTTCCATCGCAGGCAACACCAGGTTGCCTGCCGGCGCGAACAGGAGCGCCGCATCGAGCGGAGCCGGCGGGCGCTCGTCGGCGGCACCGATCCAGTCCGCGCCGAGGCTGTGGGCGAGGTCGCGATGGACTCCGCCGCGGCTCATGACAAACACGCGGCATCGCCAATGCTTAAGCACCTGAAGGGCGATGTGCGCGGACCCGCCGAACCCGTAGAGGCCGACGGTGGCTCCGGGACTGATTTCGGCGCGGCGTATCGCGCGAAACCCGATGATTCCCGCGCACATCAGGGGCGCGGCTTCCTCGTCGCCGATCGAGTCGGGGATGGCGTAGGCGAATTCCTCGCGCACGACCGCATATTCGGCGTATCCGCCGTCGTGGTCCCATCCGGTGAACCGCGCGTTTGGGCAGAGGTTCTCACGCCCCCGCTGGCAATAGATGCATCTGCCGCAAGTCTCGCGCAGCCATGCGATGCCGACGCGCGCGCCTTGAGCGAAACGCGATACGCCGACGCCCCGCTTTTCGACCGTCCCGACAATCTCGTGGCCTGGGATGATGCGCGGATGCTTCGGCGGCAGGTCGCCCTCGCTGACGTGCAGGTCGGTGCGGCATACGCCGCAGGTGCGGATGCGCACCAGGATCTCGTGGGCCTCCGGCTCCGGAACGGGCGCCTCGACGTCGCGAAGCGGAGCCGATTCAATCAGCCCGGGCTGAAACACGGCCATCGCTTTCATGGATTCGCGCCTTCTTGATGATTATGCGTGCCCATCGCGGTGGTTTTTCAAATCGGCAGCGAGCTGGCGCGAGGGGTTACAAAGCAAAGTCGGCCTCCTCGATGATGCGCGCGGTTCGGTAGAGAAATCGATTGCCGAGAACGCCGTCGATCACGCGATGGTCGTAGGACAGCGCGAGATACATCATCGGGCGGATTGCGATCGCATCCTGGCCGTTCACTTCGATAACCACCGGGCGCTTCTTCAGCTCCCCCATCCGGAGAATGCCGAGCTGCGGCTGGTTGATAATCGCGAAGCCAAAAAGATTTCCTTCGCGGCCCGGGTTCGAGAGCGTAAAGCTGCCACCAGCCAAATCGTCCGCGGTTATCTTGCGATCCGCCACCTTGCGGCGCAGGCGCTCGATTTCGCGCGCGATGCCGACTACGGACATGCCCTCGGCCCGTTTGATTACCGGAACGAGCAGGCCCTCTTCGGTGTCCATCGCGATGCCAAGGTTGATCTCCCTGCGAATCACAAGCGAGTCGCCGGCCACGGCTCCGTTCATGCGCGGAAATTCCTTCAGCGCGCGGACGGTGGCGGCGGCCACCAGCGGCAGCACCGTGAGCGCGAAGCCCTCGCGTTCCTGGAAGGCCGCCTTATGCTGTTCGCGCAAGCTCATCACCGCGCTCATGTCCACCTCCGCGAGCGTTCCTACGTGCGGAGAATGGGTTTTGGAATAAACCATGTGCTCAGCGATCAGCTTGCGCCGGCGGCTGAAGGATTCGACGACGTCTCCCTCACGCGGCTGATATATGGGCGGAGAGTACACGGCGGATGGCGCGGCGGGCGGCGGCGCGGCTGCGGGCTTCTCGGAGGCAGCAGGCTTGCGGGCAGGCGCGGCGGCGCCGCGCAGCGAATCCAGGTACTCGAGCAGATCGCGCTTGGTGACGCGCCCGTCTATTCCGGTGCCGGAGATACGGTCAAGGTCGATGCCGTGCTCCTGCGCCATCCGCATTACCACTGGTGAATAGCGGCGCGGAGCCCCGGCGGCCCTTACCGCCGTTTCTGGACGCGGCTCTTCCGATCGGGCGACGGCGGCCGCCGCAACCCCTCCTACCCTCGGACGAAGTTCACGAAGCGCCGGCGCGGGCTGCGGTTCGGCTTTGGGCTGAATTGGGGGCGCGGGCGCAACTTCGGGCGCCTTCTGCCGCGCGGCAGCGCGCGCCTCTTCGATGAGCGCGAGGCGCCCTCCGACCGGGACGGTCTCGCCTTCATGCGCAACTATCGTGGCGATACGTCCGGCGGCGGGCGATGGAATTTCGGTATCGACCTTGTCGGTCGAAATTTCACACAGCGGCTGGTCTTCGCGGACGATGTCGCCCTCCTTCACCAGCCATTTGGTGATGGTTCCCTCGACCACGCTCTCGCCCATTTGGGGCATCGCAACTTCGATAGCCATCTCAATACGCCGCCAGGTTTCGGATTGCGTCGACGATCTTGTTGGTGTTGGGGAGAATCACCTCCTCCAGCGGCGGGCTGAAAGCGGTGTGAGTATCAAGCGCGGCGAGCCGGCGCACGGGAGCATCGAGATACTCGAACGCATGCTCGCATATAATCGCGGCGACCTCGCCGCCGATTCCGCCGGTAAGCCGGTCCTCGTGAACGATCAGGACCTTGCCGGTCTTTCGAGCGGTGGCGAGAATCGCCTCGCGATCCAGCGGAAGCAGAGTGCGAAGGTCAAGGACCTCGACCGATAGCCGGTCCTCCTTTTCCACAATTTTGGCCGCATCGAGCGCCGGTGCGAGCGTTCCGCCATACGTAATGACCGACAGATCGGCGCCCTCTTTGCGCAGTTCGGCGACGCCGATCGGCACGGTGAAATCGCCCTCCGGCAGGTTCTCCTTGACGCTCCGATACAGGCGCTTGTGTTCGAAGTAGATGACGGGATTGTTGTCGCGAATCGCGCTCTTCAGGAGACCCTTGGCGTCGTAGGCGGTGGCGGGAGCCACAACCTTAAGTCCGGGCACGCGAGTGAACCACGCCTCGGGATTCTGCGAATGAAACAGCGCGCCGTGGATGCCAGCGCCCGACGGCGCCCGCACGACGATCGGGCATTGCGCGCGTCCGCCGTGCCGATAACGCAGAGTGGCAGCGGAATTGACGATTTGATCGAACGCGCAGGAGATGAAATCGGCGAACTGCATTTCGAGCACGGGACGCATCCCGAGCACCGCCGCGCCGATTCCAGCGCCGATGATCAATGCCTCCGAGATGGGAGTATCGATCACGCGCTCCTCGCCGAACGCCTCCAGCAAGCCCTCGGTGGCCTTGAATGCGCCGCCCAGCTCGCCGACGTCTTCGCCCATCACAAAGACGTTTTCATCGCGTTGCATCTCCTCATGCAGGGCGGAATTGATCGCCTTGATGTAGGTGAGTTCCATCCGCGACTCTCCCCTACTTCTTCGGCGCCGCGGCCAGCGCCGGCGCGAACAGGTCTTCGAGGGCTTCTTCGGGCTTCGGGAAGGGGCTCTGCTCGGCGTACTCGACGGCGGCCTGCACGACCTTCTGGGTGCGTTCGTCGATCTGTTCGCGAACGCGTTTCAGGTCATGCCCCTTCTTTTCGAGGAACAGTTCATAGCCGGGAATCGGATCGCGGCTCTGCCATTCGATTAGCTCCTCCTGATCGCGGTACAGGGCCGCGTCATGTTCGCTGTGGCCGCGGTAGCGATAGGTCTTGCACTCGATGAGCGCGGGACCTTCGCCGTTTCTGATCTTCGCCACGACGCGCTCGGTGACCTCGAGCACGGCGAGCAGATCGTTGCCGGAAACGACATGGCCGCGGAACCCGTAGGCCTCGGCGCGGTCGGCCACGTCTTCGATCGCCATCTGCTTTTCGAGCGGAGTCGAATAAGCGTAGCGATTGTTCTCGCATACGAAGAGGACCGGCAGTTTCTGCACGCCCGCGAAATTCATCGCCTCATGGACGTCGCCTCGTGAAGACGCGCCCTCGCCGAAAAACGCGACGGCGATGTTCTTCTCGCGCTTCATCTTGAACTTGAGAGCGGCGCCGACCGCGATCGGCAGCGACGATCCCAGCATCGAGGTCGATCCGAAAATGCCGCGTTCGAGGTCTCCGCCGTGAAGGAATGAGTCCTTGCCGCGCGAGAGGCCGGTCTCCTTGCCCATAAGCTGCGCCATCAGACGGCCGGGATCGACGCCGCGCACGAGAAACACGCCGAGGTCGCGATGAAGGGGAGCCACGAAATCTCCGTCGCGCAGCGGCGCGCATACGCCGGCAACGATCGCTTCCTGGCCGGCGCCGGAATAAACGCCGCCGAAGATCTTGTTCTGGCGATGAAGCCGGGAGACGCGCTCTTCAAACGCGCGGATCAGCTTCATCCAGTAGTAGAGCTGGAGCTCCTGCTCGACGCGCGCTGCGGGTTCGGTGGCGACTCGGGCACCTTCGGGTTGAGCCATAGGCGATGAACTCCTGCGGCGTGAAGGCCTTCAACAAGACTATCGCACGCAGCGCGATCTCAACAAACCCGCGGTCCGCAAGGTTTGCGAAACGCCGCGCATGTTCCGATTCGATTTGCCGCGTCAGGAAGAGGCGGCACGAATTTTCGCGATCAACGCCGGGTCCGGCGGAAGCATTCCGATTTTCGGCAGACGCTCCGCCAGCTCGGACCATCGCGTATCGCGCGCGAAGACATCCCGAAACAACGGAATTGCGCTCTCGACCTGTCCGGCATTGACGAGCGCGACGGCGTGCCAGAAGCGCATTTCCGGATTGTCGCCCATCAACTCTTCGGCGCGGCGATACTCCCGGTTGCCGGCTTCGAGATCGTTTCTTCGGAACGCCGCCTGCCCCGCGCCTTCGTGAAGATAGGCGCGCCGGATGCCGAGCAAACGCCGCAGTTCCGACAGCGGCTCGGGAGAGTCATCGACCCTGATATCGATCAGCCGCTCCGCCCATGGCCGGCCCGACGACGCCGCATCGACGATCAGCATCGCGGCCGATTGCATTCCGCGGATGTCGCCGCCCTCGCCTTGCGCCGCTTCCAGGGCGGCCATCAGGCGATCGGCCAGGTCGCCGCGGGCCGCGCGATACGCCGCGGCCATCGCGGGCCACACGCTTGATCGATGCATCATGTTGGCCTGCACCGAGAAGCCTTCGCCGATGAGATGACCCGCTTCCGGGATGCATCGCGTGCCGGTGTGCGCGGCGGCGACTCCATTCGCATCGACCATCGCCACCTGGCGCAAATCGCGGCCCAGGTCCGCCGCGACCAGCCCCGCGAGCGCGTCCGCCGCGCTGCGGCCCGCCCGCATCAGGTCGAGACCGAGCTTGCCGTAGGAGGGATCGGCGAACGATTGGGTTGCAACCGCGCCAACGCCGGCTTCAGCCCAGGTGACGACCGAGCCAGTTGAAAAATAGTGCGATTGCACCGCAACGCCGAACTGGCGGGTGGGCGGATCGCGGGCGACAATCGAATAGGTGGCAACGAGCGGGCCGGACGGGCGCGATGCGGTGCTCATCGTGGTCTGCGCTTCTAAACCTAGCGCCGGACACGCCGAGTGGAAAGCCGCGGCGCTTCAGACTTCGCGGTCGATTTGTTCGTCGATCAGGATTGCCAGGCTGTCGCGGTATGGCGAGGGGCGGAGCTCATTGAGCATTTCGCGCGCGACCCTGATCTCCTGCGCGGCAAGCGACCGGGCTTCGGCTATCAATGCCGGATCGCGCAGGATTTCCAGCGCTCGATCGAAAGCGGCGCCGCTCAGTCCCTTGCCGTTCTGAAACATCCCCTTGAGTTCGGCGTTTCGCGCCGATGCGAGCACCACGGGCAGGGAAGGAATGCCTTCGCGCAGGTCCGACCCGACCGGCTTGCCGATCTTGTCCTCGGGTCCGACGATGTCCAGGACGTCATCGACCATCTGAAAGGCAAGCCCGATCGCCAGGCCAAGCTTCGCCATCGCGTCGATCGTGTAGCGCGAAGCGCCCGCAAGATCGGCGGCCACCTTGCCGCCGGCGTGGAACAGCGATGCGGTTTTGCGGGTGATGACGGCGCGATAGTCGCGGAGGCTTGCGGCCGCGCTGTGCCGGAGCCGCCCTTCCATTACCTCGCCTTCGGTCAGCTCGATACAGGCCTGCGCCGCCGTTCTGACCAGATGCTCTTCGAAACGGCCGCACAGCTCGAACGCGCGGCAGAAGAGGTAATCGCCCGCGATCAGTGTCGGAGCAAAGCCGTAACGCGCGAACGCGCTCGCTTTGCCGCGGCGGAGTTTGCCCCCGTCGATTATGTCGTCATGCAGAAGGGTCGCGGAATGGATGAGTTCGAGCGCGATTCCGGCATCGATCGCGTCTTCAACCTTTTCATCGCTGCCGCCGCACGCGCGATAAACGAGGAGAACGAAGGTCGGCCGCAGCCGCTTGCCTCCCCCATCGACAAGGTAATGGCAAATCTCGGAGATGAGGGATTCGTTGGAATCCAGCAGCCGCTTGAGTTTGACCTCAGCGGCGGCAAGATCCCGCTCGACGACCCGCGCCGGGTTAGGCGGGGGTCCGGGATGCGCGCGTACCAGCTCGATTGCTTTGGCTTTCTTCACAGGTTAGCGGAATAAATCTGCTTCAGCCGGTCGAATCAATACTTTGGCACTTCCGTCGAAGGGCTGGTAGGTGTAGCCGCGCACCAATACCGCGGGCACGCCGGCCGCTTTTTCCATCAGCAAACCCGCCGCGGCGGCCAATTCGTCGGCTACGGCGACAACGGTGTGATGAAGCTCGCGCCCGCCCAGGTCGGTGGTTCCGCGCAAATCCAGGATCGGATTCATCCCGGCAATACCCAGGCAAATTTCGGTAAGGCCGTCGCGCCACGGGCGCCCGAAGGTATCGGTGACCAGGACGGCCATATCGGCCCCGTACCGTTTCATCAGACCAGCGCGAATCCTTGCCGCGGACGCATCGGGATCGACCGGAAGGAGGATCGCGCGGTCGTCGCTGAGGCTGTTGGACTCGTCCACGCCCGCGTTTGCGCAAACCCATCCCGGACCGGTCTCGACGATAATCACGCCGCGGTCGTTCCTGACGATTCGGCTGGTCTGGCGCAGCACCAGCTCGACGGCGCGCGGATCCTTTTCCCATCGCTTCGCGAGGTTTTTGGCGAACTCCGATGGTTCAATATCGCCGAGATTGACGACGCGCCCTTCCGCCTTGGAAATAATCTTCTGGCAAACGACGAGGATGTCGCGATCCTGCGGCCTGAGCTCCGATCGATCGATTCCGTCGGCCAGCAGGCGCACGAGGTCGTCTCCCGCATTGACCATCGGAATACCTTCGATCGCGGTAAGGGTAATCGATCGCATCAGCGGCTAAGCCTACACCTCGAGAGCGCGCAGGACTACTTCCGCCAATCGGGCAGCTTTGGCGGGGGTAGTCATGATGGTGTCAGTGACGATCGGGCGCATCCCCAGCGCTTCAATCGCGCGGGCATGTTTGCGGTCGAGGGTATCAAGGACGAACACCCGCACGATGTCGCGATACATGCGGGCGATGCTCACCGGCGACACGGCCATCTTTAGCCCGCGCAGCATTTTGTCGGCTGGTCCTTTGATCGTCCTTCCGCCGACGATCGGGCTGATCGCCGCGGTCTTTGCACGCGAGCGGCGCATCGCCTCGCGCACGCCTTTCACCGCCAGGATCGGTCCGATGGAAACAAACGGATTGGACGGCGCGAGGATCGTCGCGGCTGAGTCGCGGAGCTCGCGGAGGACCGATGCGCCGGGGCGGGCGCGCGTAGCGCCTCGAAGCTCGATCCGTTCGACCGCGCCGCGAGCGCGTCCGCGAACGAAATATTGCTGAAAGGGAACAGCGGCGCGTCCGCGAAGCTTCACGAATGTTCTCACGGGATCGTCGCTCATCGGAAGCACGCGGGCTTTCACTCCAAGGGCGCGCGCGATTTCGCCGGTGACCTGGGAGAGCGAGGCCCCGCTCTTAAGCCGTTCGGTGCGAAAGATATGCGTAGCCAAATCGCGATCTCCCAGCGCGAACCAGGGCTCGCCGTAAAACCGGGAGAGCTCGCCGAGGAGCGTAAACGACTCGTCCGCCCGTCCCCATCCCTGGTGGCGGTTGACCACGTTCGCGAGCGTGTAAGTGACGGTGTCGAGGTCCGGCGACACGTGCAGGCCATAGAAGGTCTCATCGTCACCGGTATTGACGACGGCGGTCAGGCGCTCGGGAGCGATGGTGCGGACGAGTCCGCGGATGAACTTAGCTGCACCCACTCCCCCCGCAAGCGTGACTATCCGCCTGGGCGGGGGAAGCGGCGATCGGCCGCGCTCCATTCGGCGCCTTTCTTCCGTAGAGCTTCTTGTAGAGGGTGGTGCGTTCGACGGCAACGCGGCCCATCTCGCGGGCCTTCTGCTCGATCAAATCGACGGGGACGAATTCCCCGTTGTCGCCTCCGGCCTGAGCGGTGATGCTCTCCTCCATGAGAGTGCCGGAGAAGTCGTTGCATCCCGCCTTGAGCGTAAGGGCGGCGAGATCGACGCCGCATTTCACCCACGAGGTCTGGATATTGTTGATCTGTCCGCGCAGGAACAGCCGCGAGAATGCATACATCTGAAAATCCAGTTCGCCGTGCTCGCTCGGCTTTACCAGTCCCTTGCGGTACATGACCGTGTTTTCGTGGATGAAGCGCAAGGGCACGAATTCGGTGAATCCGTGCGTTTCCTTCTGGATGGTGCGAAGCAGAGCGAGATGGTTTACGACGTGGCGCGGGGTCTCGATATGCCCGTACATCACCGTGGACGTGGTCGGAACGCCCAGGGCGTGCGCGGTCGTGATGATATCGACCCAGGCGGCCACGTCGACTTTCTTGTGGCTCAGCACCTCGCGGACGGTGTCGTCGAGAATTTCCGCCGCGGTTCCGGGAATAGACCCGAGCCCGTGATCGCGGAGCATGCCGATATATTCAGGATATTCCATCCTCACCCGCCGCGCGCCGTACATGATCTCCATCGGCGAGAACGCGTGGATATGGATTTCCGGAAAGCGCGATTTGATTACATCGAGCAGGTCGCGGTACTTGAACGGCGGCATGTCGGGATTGATCCCGCCCTGCATGCAGACTTCGGTCGCGCCGCGCGCAACCGCATCGGCGACCTTGCCGAGGATGGTTTCATCCGAGTGATCGTAAGCGTCCGATTCCCAGCGCTGGCGCTTAAAGCCGCAGAACTGGCATCCGACGAAGCAGATATTGGTGAAGTTGATGTTGCGGTTGACGACGTAGGTGACTTCGTCGCCGACGTCCTCGGCCCGCGCGACATCGGCGCACTTCACCATCGCGCGCAGATCGTCACCGGTGCAGGTGTAAAGCGTAAGCCCGTCGTCCGGGGTAAGTTCGCGCCGCTCGAGGGATCGTTCGAGGGCGGCGCGGGTGGCGGGCGATGCTTTGGCCAGCAAGGCATCGAGCGGGGCCGCTTCGATCTCATCGACCCAGTTGCGCCAGTACTCAAGATTCATGATTGGCCTCCGACGGTTCGATCCCAAATCGCGCGCACAGTAGTCGCGACCGCCGGGTCGAGCCACTCATCATCTATGTATTCAGGGTAAATTGCCAAA
>JAJPKP010000017.1 GCA_021323675.1 Pseudomonadota bacterium
AGAACTATGGAAATTCGAGTTGAAGGCTCTCTCGACCAGGCGATGCGGGTGCTCAAGCGCAAGCTCGCGAAAGAGGGAGTGTTCAAGGAAATGAAGAAGCGGGCTTTTTACGAGAAGCCCAGCGTACGCCGCAAGCGCAAGCGTTCCGAGGCCCAGCGCCGCCGCCGCAAGGAACAGCGCCGCCGCCGCGCCTCTTCTCTCTAATCCGACCCACAGCCTTCCGACCTTTCCCGCGAGTTGCGCGTCGAGCGGAAATTGATCGGCGCGCGAGCGCTCTCGTTATCGCGCGATCTCGCCGTGTTGCTTGCGCGGAGAGCGGGCTAAGGCCGCCAGCCGCTACGCGGTTGGATCGAGCGGGCGCCAGGTGAAGACCACCTGGCCGTTGGCCGCGTAGCAATCGAGATCGTAATGCGGCCGGCCGGCGGCGATTCGCGCGGCGCGGAAGTTTTCCACCGCTCGATGCATCGCGTCCGGCGTCGGCGCATCCAATCCCAGCTCCATCTGCTGCTCCTTGACCGCCGAGCCTAAATCGACCGCGAGACAGTTTATCCCGCAATGCTGTTCGAGCGCGCCGGTGCCGAACGCGGAGCATCGGAGGCACAGAACCACCGGCGATCGTTCGCCCGGGCCGGAGGAAAAGAATTCGTGTTCGAGGCGGCTTAAACCGATCGCGCATTCGTTCCAGGCTTCCCGCGCGCGTTCGGCCGAGAAGCGGCGGATCGCGCGCGCCAGCTCGCGCATCAGCAGATTGCTCGACCGCGGCGCAAGCGCCACGATCGTGTCTTCCTCGACCCTGGCTATGGTTCCGAGCTCGCGCGCCAGAAACTGCCGCAGGTTGATCGGCAGACGGTTGCCGAGCGGGAGGCGCATCGGTTCGGACAGGTCGGGCTCGGGTTGAACGCGCGCGCGGCGCACGAACGGCCGCGGCGCTCCCGTTGGCGCCAGAGCGGCGAGCCGTTCGAGCGGGGTGGGCGTTCCGTAGGCAAACCTCGATACATGAGCATGACGACGGACGAGCGGACCGTTTCGCACAGGTTCAACCTCCCTGAGCACGACGCCTCGGTCGGCTGCATGCAGGTAGCCGGAAGCGCAGGCCGCGGCAATCCAGTTTCCGCCGCGCACCGCGCGCGGCACGGGCGGAAGAGTAAAGCGAGAACGATGGAACTATTTGGGAATTGGAGCAGCGGCGGGCACGCGACCCGCGGCAGCCGCCCATACGATACGAGCAGAAATGGAAGGCGCTCTTTCCGGAATCAGATCCGGAATCCCCCGACCGAAGAGCGCCGCAACCAACTCGCGCCATGCGCAGAGTCTCTTTCCATCAGCCCACCAGCCCGCTCAGCATCGCCGACCCCTGCCTGCCCCGATCCCCCACAAACCAAGCAGCGGCTCGATGGTTACCTATGCACGAAGCGAGACAGGACCCAGCCAAAGTCTGTGCGTCTCGCGCCGTGCGACGTTAATCAGGCCAACGGCTTTCGCTCGTGACTACGAGTTCTGTTTAGCGCGCACCCGAGGCCGGAGCAACTATTGAACGATCGATTAATTGCGCGGGCTCAACTTGACAATCAACCCGCCGCGTGACCTTCTTTGCTCCTGATACGCCATCCGATCCGCCTTCGCTATGAGGTGCTCTAATGAACCGTGATTCGATTTTCACGACGCCGATCACGCGCCGGCTCAATATCAAATATCCCGTCTTTCAGGCTGGGATGGGGTTTGTCGCGCATGCCGAACTCGCCGCGGCGGTGTCGAACGCCGGCGGGCTTGGATGCATCGGGTCGGGATCGATGAGCGCGCATGAATTAAGGGAACAAATCCATCGATGCCGCGATCTGACGGACCGCCCATTCGGAGTCGATATTCTTTTCGCAGAAGTAAAGGCCGACAAGAACAACGCCACCGTCATCCGCTACGCCTCCAATGTGCAGAAGCTCATCGACATCACCTTCGAAGAGAAGATTCCCGTGATCGTTTCCGGCCTCGGCAACCCGGCCGGAATCGTGCCGCAGGCGCGCAAGGCCGGAGTGGTGGTGATGTCGCTGTGCGGGAACGTGAAACAGGCGCGCCGCCTCGAGGCCTCGGGCGTCGATGTAATCATCGCGCAGGGCCATGAAGCGGGCGGGCATACCGGGCGAATCGGAACGATGACGCTGGTGCCGCAGATCGTCGATGCGGTCCGTGTGCCGGTGCTGGCGGCCGGCGGGCTCGCCGACGGCCGCGGACTTCTCGCCGCGCTTGCGCTGGGCGCCGAGGGCGTATGGCTCGGCAGCCGTTTTGTCGCGTCAATCGAGGCGTACGCGCACGCCAATTACAAAAACAAGATCGTCGAGATCGACGAAGAAGGCACCACCGTCACCCGATGCCATTCCGGCAAGCCCTGCCGGCTAATCCGCAACAAATTCACCGACTCATGGATCGGGCGCGAGGCGGAGATCAAACCGTTTCCGATTCAGTCGGTCGAATACGGCTTTCCGCTCGCCGAGAAAGCCCGCTATGAAGGCAAGGTCGAAGAAGGCGGGATGGCGTGCGGGCAGAGCGCGGGCCTGATCAATTCCATCAAGCCCGCCGGGCAGATCGTCCGCGAGATCATGGCGGAAGCGCATCTGGCCCTGGAAGAACGCTTCCTGGGAATTCGCAAGCCGGCGGCTGCGTAAGGGCGCGAGCTCGCTCGATCGGCCGCGGCCTTGCGGTCGGCTTACTCGGCGTGGGCAGGAAGGTTGCGGCGGTCGCGCTGCAGGAAGAAAAACGACGGGATCATCAGCAGCATCAGCACCGCGAGCATCTTGTAGATGTCGTTGAACGAGAGCATCATCGACTGCCGCTGCACCAGCCCGTAGATCATCGCCATCCCGTGCCGCTGGCCCATCGCAAGCTGATGGGCGAGATCCATGCCCTGCGCTCCCGGCATCCGCAGCCGCGGCAGCGTGAAGATCGAGACATGTTCGACGAGGTAGCTCTGGCGCACCTGCTGGCGGCGAATCAGCAGCGTGGTCAGGTACGAGGTTCCGATTGCCGCGCCGAGATTGCGGGTGACCGAGTAGAGGCTCGCCGCCCGCTGCATCTTGAACTTCTCCATCGAGCTCAGCGCCGCGGCGGAAAGCCCGGGAAAGACCAATCCCGTGCCTACTCCCTGGATGACCGTCGGCCATACGATTCGGAACGTGTCGGATTGCAGATTGAGCCCCGACATCGAGTACATCGCAAACGCGACAAAGAAAAAGCCCACGCCGATCAGCGGACGATAGTCCACGCCGCGCCGTGCGAGCGAGCCAAGAATGAGCATCGAGAACATCGTGCCCACTCCGCGCGGAGCCATGACGATGCCGGCTTTCGATGCGGTGTAGCCGAGCAGCTCCTGCAGGAAGATCGGGTTTAGAATTCCCGTTCCGTACAGCGTGAAAGTAAGAAAGATGACCAGCGTTACCGGAAGCGTGAAACGGGAGTCCTTGAGGATGCTCAAATCGACGACCGGATCCTGGGTGCGGGATTCATGGAAGATCAGCACGATCAGCGCGCCGATTGCCGCCGCCGTGTACCAGCATACCCACGCACTCTGAAACCAGTCAGCGCGCTCGCCGCGATCGAGCACGATTTCGCCGAGGCCCAGCGTGATGAACAGGCACAGGATGCCGAGAAAGTCGATCCGGCCGCGGCGCCGCTCGCGCATGTACGGCGGATCGTCGACAAAGCGCATCACCATGAACGCCGCCATCGTTCCGATCGGCACGTTGATATAGAAGTTCCACCGCCAGCTCCACGCATCGGTGATCCACCCTCCGACCGTGGGCCCCATGATCGGCGCGACCATCATCCCGATACCCCAAACCGCCATCGCCATCGCCTGCTCGCGCGGCGGGAACGTCTCCATCAGGATCGCCTGCGACAGCGGCATCATCGCCGCGCCCGCCGCGCCCTGCGCGAGCCGGAACAGGACGATCTGGTTCAGCGATTGAGCGACGCCGCACAGCGCCGAGGAAACCACGAACATCGCGATCGAGATGACAAAGTACTTCTTGCGGCCGAAGCGCTCGGCGATCCAGCCGGTCATCGGAATCATGATTCCGGCCGCAACCAGGTAGCTCGTCACCACCCATGCAATCTCGTCAACGCTGGCGGAGAAGCTGCCCTGCATGTGGGGCAGCGAAACGTTCACGATCGAGCTGTCCAGTACTTCGAGGACCGTACCGAGCATCACGGAAAGCGCGATAATCCACTTGCGCGCGGCGGAAAATTCGTGCGTCTCATGCGCGGCAACGGCGGGTTGTGCGGCGGCGCCCATAACCGAGTCCGAAGAAATTAGCCTATCAGCAACAAATCTCGCAAAGAACTGCGAGGCGCGAGACGGTCAGTCGCGCAGGAGTTCGAAGCTCAATGGCATCCCTTGTCGGGAAACGAAGGGCGGCGGCAAGCGATGGCGCCTCCCATCGCCTGCCGCCCGCGGCGACTACTTCGCGCTGCTGCTGTATGCCTCCAGACGATAACCGTCCGGATCGACCACGAACGCGGCGTAGTAGTTCTCGCCGTAATCGGCGCGCAGACCCGGCTTGCCGTTGTCGCGGCCCCCGGTCTTCAGCGCCGCGGCGTGGAACGCGTCGACGTCGCCCCGCCTGGCCGCATCGAAGCAGAAATGCAGCCCCGATTCGGCGTTCGGCGCGACGGGATGCTTGACCGCGAGTATCCATAGCTCGGGAGAGCCGGCTCCGTAGCCGAGATACCCCGCGCCCTCGGTCAGGCATTTGTAGCCCAGCGGCTTCAGGGCGGCATCATAAAAGCTCTTCGCCTTCGCCAGGTCCTTCACCCCTATCGATACGTGACTGAGCATCGCCTTCTGTCCTCCTGTATGCGCGGACTGCCGCGCGGAATTTCTAACTGGCATGATGGTTATATGGCCGGTGCCGGTTTTAGTCAACCGGCTTGATGGTTAGAATATCGATCGGAATGGCACGCACCGTGAAAATCTCCGGCTCGATTGTCGCCCCCCGCCGCGACCTGTGTCTCGAATTCGTCAACACGCTCGCCTGGCGCGGCAGCGCGCGCGAGGAGAGCCTGCACGGGTTCACCGACCTGGCTCGATGGTGCGCCGCGAACGGGATGCTGGCGGGCGACGGGGCAGATCGCGCGGCGCGATGGGCGGAAAAGAATGCGGATGAAGCCAGGGTGGTCTTCGGCGAATCGATAGCGCTGCGCGAAGCGCTCTATCGCATCTTCTTTGCGGCGGCGGAGCATCGGCCGCCGGGTGACGGCGATATCGGGCTCGTAAATCGCGCGCTCGCCGGCGCGCCCGCGCGCCGCATTCTGGCGCATCGCGACCGCGGGTTCGGATGGCGCATCGAGCGGGAGGGCTTTTCAGCTCCTGCGCTGCTCGGTCCGGTGCTATGGTCGGCGGGCGATCTGATCGTGGGGCCGGATGCGGCGCGCCTCAGGCATTGCGCTAACGACAGATGCCTGTGGCTGTTTCTGGACGACAGCAAAAACGGGAGCCGCCGATGGTGCTCGATGCAATCGTGCGGCAATCGCGCGAAAGCGCATCGTCACTACGTCAGGATGAAAAGCGCGTAGCCGCGCCGTCGTCAGGCGGGCGGCGCGATCACCTGATATTCCTGGGCGAGAAAGAACGACAGCGATCGGCCGTCGATAAATTCCTCGCCATCGCGCATGTCTTCCGCAAACTGGGGCGACTTGAGCGCCTCCGCGAGCGCATCGGCGCTGTCCCACCACAACTGCGCCACCCCGTCCCATCGCGGTTCCGCATACGAATATGCTTCATCGACGACGTGCGATTGCACGTAGCGGCGCACGCCGGGAATCTTCGCGGCGACCACTCCATGAATCTCGATCCAGTGGCGGCGGAACTCGCCCAGCGAGACCCCGTCCTTCCGCCTCATCCGCCAGACTCCCTTCACGAGCCCCGGCGTTCGCGGACCGTCGATAATCACGTGGTCGCGCGCAATCAGAAAATCCGACCGGGCGTGGTCGATGAAGTTGGGCTCGTCCTTGTAGGCGCCGTTCAGAAACTCGGCGCTCTTGCGCAATGCCGCCATCGCATCGAGATCGTCAAGCCACACCTCCGCCTCGCCGTCATAGGTTGAATTGCTGTTGGCGAAGGGGATGCGATGGCTTTGGATATAGCCGCGCAGTTGCGTGATTCGCTTGACGAACGGCGCATGAGTCTCGCGCCAGTAGCGATGGAACTGCTCGTCGCCAAGTCCGGCTTTTCGCGCGATGAAATAATGCAGGTGAATCATATCGGCCTCCTAGGATGGAGCGATACGTCTTCTCGTTTATGCCACAGGCGGCCGCCGATCGGCGAGCCGGATTGTTCGCCACGCCTTCGATAGACGCTTTTTCGCTCACGGAGCTAATATCCGGGGAGTGTTTGTCAGAGCGGAAAAGGGGATAGTTGTCTCGCGGCGTTCTTAAAACTCGCGAACTCTGAGCGGAGGGCTTGACGATGGCCAAATACACGTTCGTGGTAATGACCAATCCGGTTGCGGGCAAGGAAGACGAGTTCAACGCCTGGTACAACCAGAATCATCTTCCCGACGTCCTCAACGTGCCCGGCTTCGTATGCGCTCAGCGCTTCCGGCTCGCCGACGTGCAGATGGGCGGCGATGCGAGCAGAGCGTACAAGTACCTGGCGCTGTACGAGATCGAGACCGACGACCTTGCGGGCGCGCTCAAGGAACTGCGGGCGCGGGCCGCGAGCGGCGAGATCGTGCCGAGCGACGCGATCGACATGAAGAACGCGGCGACCTTCATGTTCGCACCGATCACCGACCGGGTGATGGCCACGGAAGTACGGCGTCCGCACCGCGCCGCCGGCTAGCCCACATCCTCGCATCGAGCGCCGGTCTCCAAACAGGCGGCCTCGATGCGCTGCAACAGCTCTTTGAAACCCTCGCGCGGCGGGAAGCTGCGGCGTCGGCTGCGTTGGATGCCGGAGGCGCCCTGTTGCAGAATCGGGAGGCGCGAAGCGCAGTTGCGCCGCGCGGAGGATTGATGATGCCTGGCGACGATCTCAGCTTCACCACGACCGGCAGGATTCACGGAGAGGCGCAGTACATTGCGCCCCTGCTCGGGGCCATCGCCGCGCAGGCATCCGAGGCCGATCGAACGCGATCGATCTCGGCTGACGTCATCGCCGCGATCAAAAAGAACGACATCATGCGGATGTCCGCGAGCCGCGAGATTTCAGGTCTCGAGGAATCCATCGTCGCGATCGCCAACGAGCTGCGCGCGATCGCGCCTCGTTGCGGCTCGACCGCCTGGTGCCTGTGGAATCATCTCTGCGTCTTTCACCATTTCGCCGGAGTGCTCGGACCCGCAAACGCCGCCTTCCTTGCCGACCTGGTTTCCAAACACGAATGGGTATGTTTCCCCGCAGGCGCATCGTCCAAAGTGACCGGCGTCGATGCCGGCGGCAGAACGATTCTGTCCGGAGTCGCAACGTTCGGATCGGGATGCCGCTATGCGGAGTGGGCGGGAGTCGCGTTCGTCGAGGACGGCGCGGATGCGCCGCAGTTCGCGATGGCCGATCTTCGGAGTTCGAAGGTGCGAATCGATCCGACGTGGGACGGGAGCGCCGTGCGCGCATCCGCCACCGATCACGTCTATTACGAACAACTCGAGGTGCCGCGCGAACGCGTTGTGCCGATGGTCCCGAAGTACCGCGCGCTGTTTCGGCGCCACGACTATCCCGTGATCCATCATCGCTATCGCGAAGATTGGGTCGCAATCTCGGTGATGTGGCTCGGCGCGATGGCGACCGGCGTCGCCGAGGCGTCGCTTACCGATACCGCGCACAACATCCGCGATCGGATCGCGATCCTGGGAACCAGGATGGCCGAGAAACCCACTATCCATGTGAACCTCGGACGCGCCCGGGCTTTGATCAATGCCGCGACGGATACGGTGTATGCGGCGATGGCGGAGACTGACGCGCGAATCGCCGAGCGCATTACGCCGACCGAGGGAGATTACTTCCGTCAGACGTCGGCCGGGATGCAGGCAGTTCTGCTGTGCGACGAGGCGATGAAACTCATCCTGCGGGTGCTGGGAGGCAACGGGCTGCGCGAGGGTACCGACTTCGAGCGGCGCTATCGCGACTTTCAGGCGATGCCGCTGCATATCAACGGGCACGTTGACCGGATCACCGAGCAGCTCGGCCGCATCAGCCTCGGCCTCGAAGCGCAAAATCCGTTCTAGTCGCCGCGCCGGCCTGATAGATTCGTGTCCGGGCGATCCGGCTTCACGGCCGAACGCGTGCGAAGGTCAAACGGCGCCAGGACAAGACGAGGGCAGGCAGAGGAAAGCATGATGGGGAGCTGGCGGCGCTCGCTCGAGGAGTATTCCGATCGCCGGGTCCTGCTGGTTCTGGTTCTCGGTTTTGCAAGCGGTCTGCCGCTCCTGCTCACGTTTTCCACCCTCTCGGCCTGGCTTGCGAGCGCGGGCGTCAAGCGAGCGACCATCGGCGCGTTCGCGCTGGTCGGAACTCCGTACTCGCTCAAGTTCCTCTGGTCTCCCCTGATCGACCGTCTGCCGCCGCCGCTGCCGATCGGACGACGGCGCGGCTGGGGAGTGTCGATACAGATCGCGCTGATCGCGGCGACCATCGCGCTGGGCGCATGCGACCCCAGGAGTCATATCTGGATGATGGCGGCGCTGGCGCTGCTGGTCGCGTTTCTGTCCGCCAGTCAGGACGTGGTGATCGACGCGTGGCGGGTGGAAATTCTGCCCGACGAGTACCAGGGGCCGGGGGCCGGCGCGATCCAGACCGGATACAGGATCGCGATGCTGGCCTCGGGCGCGGGCGCGTTGATAATCGCCGACCGGGCGGGATGGTTTGCCGCGTATGCGACGATGGCGGCGCTGTTGATCGCGGGACTGCTCGTGTTCTTGTTTGGCCCCGAGCCGCAGACGACAGCGGTCTTGCGGCCGAGCGCCGAATCTTCGCGCTGGGAAGCCGCTCGCCGATGGTTCGCGACCGCAATCGGAGGCCCGTTCTCCGATTTCGCGCGAAGGCCGATGTGGCCGCTCATCATCCTTGCGGTGGTCGGCTACAAGCTGGGCGAAGCGATGGCGGGTGTGATGGCGACGCCGCTCTACATCTCGCTGGGCTTCTCGCTTACCGAGATTGCGGCGATGTCGAAGCTGGTCGGGTTTTTCGCCACGATCATTGGGGCGTTAATCGGCGGAGTCGTCGCCGCCCGCTTCGGCATCATGCGTTCGCTGATCCTGTGCGGCGCGCTGCAGTCGGCGGGCAATCTCTTTTATGTACTGCAGGCGCTTCAGGGCCATAACATCTACTACCTCGCGCTGTGTGTGACGGCGGAGAATTTGACGGGCGCGATGGCGGGCGCGGCGCTGGTGGCGTATCTGTCGAGCCTGTGCTCGCCGGCGTTCACGGCGACGCAGTATGCTCTGCTGTCGTCGCTGGCTTCGGTCGGCCGCACCCTGTTCGCATCGTCGGGGGGAGTGCTCGCGCAAGCTCTTGGATGGGCGCCGTTCTTCCTGCTCACCACCGTGGCGACGGTTCCCGCGCTGGCGCTGTTCGCCTGGATGGCGCAGCGGGAGGCCGCCGCTGGACCGGCTGTTCGAGAGGCCGCCCGCGCCGGACAGTTCGAGAATCACGCCAGCACCGGCACTTCTCGATCGCGGCTCTGAAGGCCGGCGCCGTGCGCCAGTCTGTCTTGACGGGCGGAAGCCATAAGAGCTACGTGGCTAGGGAGCGTCCTCACCTGGGACTCGGAAGGAACGCGAATGAACGCTGCAATACGTATCGATCCTGAAACCGGCCTGAAAATCTTCAACACGCGAGCGGCCAAGGCTTCGGAAAAAATTGCCGGCAAGGGCTACTCCGTCCTGGCCGATCAGAAGCTCAAAGAACTGCCAGAGCTGCCGGCCGGCGCGACTTTCAATGCCGAAGAGCAGGCCAAGTACCGCGAATTCAAGGAAGCCCGCCGCGGCGCCGCCGATTACATCGCGATGGAAGGCGAGTTCAAGAAGTACCTGGACGACGTGTATTCGGAACCGCCGATTCCGCGCGAGGCGCTGACCGACGAATGCGAGATCCTGGTGGTCGGCGCCGGTTTCGGCGGACTGTTGCTCTGGCACAAGCTGAGGGACGCCGGTTTCATCGACGTGCGATTCTGCGAAAAAGGCGGCGACGTCGGCGGCACCTGGTACTGGAACCGCTATCCCGGTATCGCCTGCGACGTCGAATCCTACAGCTACCTGCCGCTGCTCGAAGAGATGGGGTACATCCCGTCGATGAAGTTCGCTTCGGGCTTCGAAATCCTCGAGTACTGCCAGGCGATGGCGCAGAAGTTCGGCTTCTATGACCGCTGCCTGTTCCATACGACGGTCGAGGCGACGACCTGGGACGAGGCCTCGGGCCGCTGGATCGTCGAGACGGATCGCGGCGACAGGATGCGTGCGCGGTTCGTGATCCTTGCCAACGGCATCCTCACCACGCCGAAGCTGGCGCGTATCGCGGGGATGGAGAAATTCCAGGGCATCGCGTTTCACACCTCGCGCTGGAACTACAACGTCGACCTGCGCGGCAAGACCGTCGGCATCATCGGCACCGGCGCGACGGCGGTACAGGTGATACCCGAAATCGCCAAGATTGTCGGGCAGCTCTACGTGTTCCAGCGCACGCCATCCTCGGTCGATGTGCGCGACCAGCGCGCGACGACCGACGAGGAGCGGGAGACCTGGGCCCGGGAGCCTGGATGGGCCCGCGCGAGGCGTGCTCGCTTCTCGAAGATATCGGCCGGCCGCACCGCCATCCAGGCCAACGACGACTATCTGGCCGGCAAGATCAAGGACCTCAGGGAGCCCCGAAAATATGAACGCGAGCTCACCCCGGAGGAGCTGATCCAGAAGCAGCTCGATTCCAACTTCCGCATCATGGAGCAAATCCGGGCGCGGGTGGATGCGATCGTCAAGGATCCGAAAACGGCGGCCGCGCTGAAGCCGTACTATCCCTATGGATGCAAGCGGCCGACCTTTCACGACGAATACCTGCCGACCTTTAATCTGCCGCACGTCCATCTGGTCGATACCGCGCCGCTCGGCGTGCGCGAGATCAATGAGCGCGGCGTAGTGCACGAGGGTGTCGAATATCCGCTCGATGTATTGATCTACGCGACCGGCTTCCAGTGGATGGGCACCTCGACCTTCAACAAGGTCACCGGCCGCGGCGGGCGCACCCTGAAAGAGAAGTGGGAAACCGAAGGCACCAGGACGTTCCTCGGCCTGCATACCCGCGGCTTCCCCAATTTGTTCATCGTCACCGGCCCGCAGGGAGGCGGCGGGAGCTTTAACTTCACCGACGCGATCGACGCGCACGGCGACTACGTCGTGTGGATGCTCAAGACGATGCGGGAGCGCGGCTGGCGCATCGTCGATGTCCGCAAGGAGCCGGAAGACGAGTACGCGAAGCATTGCCGCGAAGTCGATATCTCGACTGCTCCGCTGCGCGACTGCATCTCCTACTACAACGGCGAAGGCAAGGCGGAACCGGGAAGCCTCGCTTATTACGGCGGGGGCAAGTGGCACAAGTACCGCCTCGCGGCACAATCGACGCTGGAGCCATACGTGTTCGAAGCCGCGGAGGCGACCGATTCCCTGACCGCGAAATAGAGTGCCAGGGCCTGAAAATGACAGCCATCAAGGGCGGGGGATTTTCTCGGTAGGCGGAACTCATGGGCAAGCGCGCGGTCGTAGTTGTCGATATCCAGAACGAATATTTCCCGTCGGGCAAACTGCCCCTCGTCGGCATCGCGGAAGCGGCCGCCAACGCGGCCAAAGTGATCGCAGCCGCGCGCGCGAAGGGCGATGAAATCATCTATATCCGTCACGAAGCAGCGGCTCCGGATGCGCCGATCTTCACGCCGGGATCGGCCGGTGTGGAAATCAATTCCGCGGTAAAGCCGGCACAAAGCGAACCCGTCATCGTGAAGCACTACCCCAATGCCTTTCGCGACACCGGGCTCAAGCCGATGCTCGATGCGAAAGGTGTAAGCGACGTCGTAATCGTCGGCGCGATGAGCCACATGTGTATCGATGCGACCAGCCGGGCCGCGGCGGACTTCGGATACAACACCGTCATCGTGCACGACGCGTGCGCGACCAGAGATCTGGAGTTCAAGGGGGCGATGATCCCCGCCGCCCAGGTTCACGCCGCCTTCATGGCCGGCCTCGCCTTCGCCTACGGCAAGGTCATGACCACGAACGAATATCTTTCGTAGCGGCACTGGCGACTGCGCGAGCAAAATCGATTCGTCCCGCGCCGAAGTCGGGCGTCTTGCCGCGCGCTCGTCGCGCCAATCAGGCTTCGGCGGTCGGCAGATCCGCGAAGGAGATGTTGGCGAATCGCGCCAGGCCGGGCTCGAACATCGCGCGCACCGCGAGGTCGTCGAAGTAGGCGACGCCTTCAATTGCGAGCAGGTCGCGAAACGTGAACCGGTCGGTGTTGGGCAGCACGAGGCGTCTGTCGCCAACCGCGCCCGTCACCGTCCATTCGATGAACAGATGCGGCGGCGCAACCGCCCATCTTTCGAGATGCAATTGGAGATCGCGAATCCGCGCTTTCAGCCCCATGTAGTATGCGGGCAGTTCGTCGCGCCGGAGCGGCCGCTCGAATCCGGGATTAATCATCCGCGCGTCGGCCGCATAGAACTGTTGGAATTTGACCGGATCCGGGTTCAGGCCGTTGGCCGCATACGGAGCGACTATCTTCTCATGGACGCGCGAAGCGTAGTCGGCGTCTTCAGGCGATGACGAGGCGGCCGCAGCCGCATCTCGCAGAATCGAGGCGTGCGCGTTGGGCCGGTCGGACGCAAGCGCGGGCTCGAAGTGCCGCAGCACTTCGGTGCGATCGTAGTAGGCGCGCGCACGCGCCACCATCTCGCCGCGCAAAGTGACCACGTAGGTGGCGGGCCATTCAATCGGCCGCCCCTTCACCACCGCGGTATTTCTCGCTTCCACGAAAAGCGTATGGCCGTTGACCGCCCAGTGAATTGGGATGAGGTGAAAGTCGGGCAGGCGCTTGAGGCCCTCGACGATAAAATCGACATACTGCGCCGCGCGCATCGGCTGCGCCATCCCCGGATGCGCTATGGTCGCATCGGGCGCGAACAGGCGGGCATGAGTCTCGCGGCTCGGCCGCTGACCGAAGTCCCGGTACTTTTCGAGAAAAATCTCCCACGGCTTCATACGCGTCTCTCCGTTTCCGGCTCGCGATCGCGCCTCCCTAGCCCTGGCAGGACGCCGATGGCGACGCGATCGAGTTGAGTGAATTGATCGTCAGCACCCAGGCGCAAAATCAGATGGGGGACGCCGGCGCGGGCTGTCGCATCCCTCGACATAGCGTTACTATGTCACATAGTATCGTTATGTCAAGCGCCCGGCATCGGATGGCGCCGCGCACTCGCGGCGGATACTCGGGTTCGTTATAGAAATACCCGGCATGAGATCCTTACGAGACGAGCACGCGCGCGGCACTCGCGAAGCGATCCTGGCGGCGGCGCGCCGCCTGTTCACCGCGCGGGGTTATGATTCCTCTTCGATGGACGAGATTGCGGCCGCGGCGCGGGTGACTTCCGGCGCGCTGTACCATCATTTTCGCGGCAAGCGGGAAATCATGCGCGCGGTGTTCGAGATGCTCGAAGCCGAGCTCAAGGAGCGCATCACCCGGGCGGCGTCCGGCGCGAAATCCGCGGCGGAAGCGATGCGGTTTACGCTGCGCGCGCTGTTCGAGGCCTGCCTCGAGGACGATATCCGTTCGATCGTGTTCGAGCAGGCGCCGCGCGTGCTCGGATGGGAGGAATGGAGAAAGATCGACGCGGAGTACGCGATGGGCCTGCTGCTCGAACTGCTTGCCCGGATGCGCGCCGAGGGCAAGCTCGGGAAATACGACGACAAGGTGGTGGCGTCGCTGTTTCTCGCGGCGCTGGCGGAAGCCGGCCTTCAGATCGCCTCCAACCGCAACAACACCCGCCTGCGCCGCCAATGCGAACAGGCGCTGGAAGCCTTCCTGCGCGGCCTCGGAGCGTAACGGCAGGAGGCAAGCGCGGACCACGACTCCTCTCTGTCATCGTTGCGGCCGTTCGCGGTTGCGTGCCGGCTGTGTTAGTCGGGAAGTTCCGGTCGAACCCGCTTCTCAGGAGAGTTGAGCATGAAGTTGCAAGGGCGCAGAGAAGGCGTGGCGCAAGCGCAATCGCGCCGGCGCGTGCGCGGGCGATGCCTTTGCGGTGCGGTCGAAGTGGAGATCGATTTTCCCGCCTTCTGGGCCTGGCACGATCACTCGGGCGCAAGCCGCCGCGCGCACGGCGCCGCCTATGCCACTTACATCGGATGCTGGCGAAAGCACGCGCGCGTCACGTTGGGCCGAAAAAGTATCGCGCGCTTCGAGGACGCCGAGACCGAATCGGCGCGCAGCTTTTGTTCCAACTGCGGCACGCCGCTCTTCTATGAGCGCAGGCAATCGCGGCACATGATCAATATTCCGCGGGCGCTCTTCACCGCGCGCACCGGCCGCGAGCCCCGCTACCATATCGGGATCGAGGAACTTCAGGACTGGACGTACACGGGGAGGCCGCTGGTCCCGCTCAAGGGCTATCCGGGCATCGTCTGGGAGCGCCCGAAATCGCGCCGCCGCCCCCGCGACATCGCACAACTCGCGATGCTCGCCTCACGCATCGCGCCGGCGCACCCCCTTCGATAACCCGGCGGACAGCCACCCGCATTATCTTCAAGTCGGGCGCGCTGCCTGGCGGGCGAAGGCATCGACCAGCGGCGCGTATCCTTCCAGGTCCGGCTGCGTGGCGAAGCTGTAGACCGCTGGGGTCGTCGCCCACGGTATCTTTTCCGAGGTGAAGACCTCGACAAACGGCGCGAACCATCGGTGATCGTCCAGCATCGTCGCGCGAACGTTGATGAAGTCCAGTCCTTGGGGGCGCGTGAATACCCAGTTCTTGCAATGCGCGCAGTAGAGCTGTTGATGCTCGCGATGGAGGCCGCCGATTACGGGCTCGCCTTGCGCAACCGCGAAACCGCTAGCCGGCACCGCGATGCTCAGTGAGTATGCGCTCGCGCTGAGCTTCTGACATCCGGTGCAATGACACGCCATCGTGAGCAGCGGCGGAGCACTCACGCGAAAGCGGATTCCGCCGCACAAGCATCCACCGTCCCAATGATACCTGAGGGCGATATGCCGACTCACAACAAGACAATCGTTGCCTTGCTGGATCACAATCAGTTGGCAAATCTCACGACATATTTCTCGCGCTTATGGGTAACCAGCGCCATTCGATCGTACTTATCGTTGGACATACGATTTACTCACGATCAGGAAAGCCTGACGCCCAAAGCCCGCAGCATTTCGAATGGATCGATGAACGGCACTTGAAATGCAATGCACACATCGGGAATCTTGATTCTCCTCCTTGAGGTGGAATCAGGCTGCTCATGCGTTGCGACTACACACCCTCTTGCAGAGGCATATGCGACCAACCACGCATCGGCGTTTTCCGTCTTCGCGAATTCAGCTTTAGCTGCATCTGAGTACTGCGATTGAGCTTGAGCCCATTGCATCAAGTGGGCATATGCGGTGAGCACATCGCTCTCATTTGTTGACACGAACCAACTATGGAAGTCTCCCCGTGCCCATTCCGTGAGTTCATCGTTTTGTTTTTCCAACTCATGTCTTACGCGGTCTATACTCAAAACGTGGCCGCTTGATGCAAGTTCGACGAGTGCCTCCCAAAACCTCGGTACAAGGTCGAAAGCGTAGTAACGCTTCTTCGCTTCGATAAAGACATTTGCGTCGAGGACGTAGAGCCGCTGGCTGCTCACCGCCGTCCCTCAAGCGTGAGAGAATCCGAGAATCGGTCAAACGCACGCCCAGACAAACCGGTCAGCTGATATGCGCTACGATAAAGAAGCCGCCCCTCTCTCGCCGCCCGTACCACTGTCTCGGCGAAGCGTCGACCAATCCGAAGGCTCTGGGTCGCATAAAAGTTCCCACCAGATGCCCTGACGGACTCTCGCCGTTGGACATCCACAAGATACGACCGATAGAAGTCATGAAATTTGGCTTGGCTAATGAGCCTGAGGTCAAGCACCCGGCGCGCGGCAACCAACTCACTGACCTTGAACTGGCGAGCGATGTCGGCGAATTCGTTGGTGGCCCCCACATGCGTGTTCCAGTAAGCGCGCAACTCTTCTTCTGGAATGAGAAATTCCGCGGCTATTCGATTGCATTTCCGCTCTGTAGCGTCATTCGCGGGTTCAAGTTCCCGCAAATCAAAGGCCGCGCTCGAACCCAGCCAGAGATGGGCCAGTTCATGCGCAAGAGTAAACATTTGTGCCGCTTTGGCGTCTGCGCCATTCACGAAGATAAGCGGTGCATATTCATCTACTAAAACAAAACCCCTGAATTCCTCGACGTTCAACCTTCTGTGCGTATTGTTCCCAACGATTCCGTTCACGACGACGAGGATCGATGCGGTCTCTATTTTCGACTGCAACTCCTTCAGCGCTTCGGACCAATTAGGTTGTTCACCGGCCCACCCTCTGTCGACATCTAGGACTCGCCGGATTTCAGCCGCAACCCTCGATGGCTCGTCGTCTTGACTCGCCGATCGAATGAATGGGAGCGGCTCATGGCCTTGTTCAACGAGGTACTGTCGCATCCATTCCTGACGTCGCTCCATCGTTTGGACAGTCTCAAGGAGGTCAGGACTAGGGCGGGTGGGTTGGCCTTGAGCAACCGTGCGAAAATGAGGAATCGACAATTCCTCGGGAGGCGGCTCCCTTAGAAAGAGGTAGCCCAAGGGTGTGGAGGTGGCTTTAGCCAATGCTTCCAGCTGGCGAAGAGTAGGCTGGGCGCCGCCTCGCAGCCACTCAGACAATTTTGGAAGCCTTTTGAAAAGGACTGTCGTATCTCGACCAGATCGCTCCACTGCCCACTGGAGAACTGGTCTGCTCGCGGCAAAACGAGTCATAGCTGGCTCTCTTGGAGAACAATTCTATAGATCACAACTGGCCTCTTCTCCCCGAATCGTCGCCGACGGGTGTCTTCACCTTTCTCGATAGCCCGTTAACAACCGCGCGGGATCGAGAAACCCCATAAGGTGGTTAGCCTTGAATTCCCTGATGCACCGTCTACCGTCGTGGCGCATGTGCGCCGGGACTCCCCTACCGCGGCGACATCTCATTGTCGATCAGATCCGGCCCCGGGTTTGAGAAACTACGGTCAAATCCCTGGATGTTGCAATAAAGCGAACAAGCGTGTCCTCTCGCAGAACCGGAAGTTCGGGCGGCTGGCCCGACCGATCTGCCAATTCATTTTGATTCTTATGGAGTAGGTTACGCCACCTATACACGTCCGACCATTCCGCAAGCGAAGGGGCCACGCCATTCGCGCAGGGATATCATAAAGGGGCTCGCTGGTTAAAACCGCGCTGATGGTAGGCTCTCGTAGTCGAACAGTCACCGGCGACAATCCAGAGTTCTCGTGACACCCGGGCGCTTCATTACCACGGGCGAAGAGTAGACGGGTAGCGGCGATATTGGCGGAAATCAAATGAAGTGAAGCGCTTTTGGCCCCTCGCTCGCGAATAGCCGCAATACTGGGGTTCTTGCCGTCCAACATGACCACCGCTGCCAGCCCGAGGAGTTGCTTGCCTCGCAACCCGCAAGAGCTTGCCAATGTTCCCTTGATTCTAGCGGAAGTTTTGGTGAAGAAGGACTTGAAGCCGCGGCTTTGCGAGCTCCGAATAGCCTCCACCGGATGAGCCAAAGGAGCCGCGTCAGTCCGCTCTCCTGTGACGCTCATCAAAACGCCCGATCCGTCGCCGTGGGGCGCGTCGAGAGCTGCGAAGAATCGCTGACGCCTGGGACGACGAGACTCGAGCGTCGCGCGGGCACGCGGTAGCCGCCCGCCCATCAACTTCGGCCAATTCCGCCTTGGGAAACGCCAGCTAACAAAAAGGTCTGTCGCCATTTTCATCTGTCAGGTAGGGTCCCGACAGTCATCAGACCGGAAGGAACAGACCGGCCGGACAATCAGCAACCTTCGACCTCGAGTTGCATCTCGGCTGAGCGTCGTGCACCGAAGGATCGTCATCAGCAATGGTCGATGTGCGGCGTCGATCTCGATTGCGAAGCGCGGCGTGAGCAGGTGCGTCGCCGCGATATGGAAAGAAGGAGAAATGGATTTCGTCACTCTGCGCAAAAACAACGGCATCGCCACTCTCATCCTGAACCGCGGCAAGGTCAACGCGCTCAACGGAGCGGTCGTTGATCAGTTGCGGGCGCACCTCAAACGGCTGGAAGCCGAGCCTGATGTGCGGGCCGTTATCCTGACGGGCTCGGGAAAGTTCTTTTCCTTCGGCTTCGATATCCCGGAATTCCTAGCTTTCAGCAAAAAACAATTCACGGAGTACCTGGTCAATTTCACCGATCTCTATACCTATCTGTTTCTGTTCCCCAAGCCGGTTGTCGCGGTCCTCAACGGCCACACAATGGCGGGCGGCTGCATGCTCGCGCTCGCCTGTGACCATCGAATCATGATCACCGGCAAGGCCAAGATCTCGCTCAATGAGATCGGATTCGGATCGTCGGTGTTCGCGGGCAGCACCGAGATGCTGCGCTTTTGGGTCGGCAACGCAAACGCGACCGCGATTTTGTATTCCGGAGCCATGTATCAGGCCGAAGAAGCAAAAGCGTTGGGACTGATACATGAAGCGGCGGCCGAACAGAGTTTGCTCGCGGCCGCCGAACATGCCGCCGCGCTTTTGGGGGCGAAGGCCTCGCCCGCTTTCGCGAGCATCAAGTCTCTGCTCAGAAAATCGGTGGCCGAAGAGATGCGGCAGCGGGAAGCAAGCTCGATCAACGAATTCGCGGAGATTTGGTATTCGGACGCGACGTGGGCGAACCTGCGGAACATAAAGATCTATTGAAGCCCGATTGGCGGAGACACGCGCCACGCCCCTGAGACCCCGCACGCGTTCGAAGTAGCTTGCGATCGAGGCGGCGCGATCTTTTGAACCCTGCCCGGGAAGTCAGCGGGGCCGGCTGACAGCCGCCCGGGTTTCAGCCGATATCCAATTGTCGCGGAGTGGCTCGCGGCCATCGCGAAGCGCGGACTCGATCGCTGCGATTGTTGGCCCCTTCAGTTGGCGCTTGATCGTGGCAAACGCGCCGCGGGGCAGATTGGCATAACTGATCGCTCTGGCTATCGCCGCGTCCAGCAGCACTTCGCGCGGCGCGGATTCATCGAACACACCTGCGGCAAGTCCTTCAGCAAGGCCATCGTTTTCTCCCGACAGAACCAGCCGCCGCGCCGCTTGCGGCGACAACTCCGCCCGCACCACCTCCATCGCGGCGACCGGATACGGAATTGCGACTTTCACTTCGGCGAGTCCCGCACGTATCGGCGCGTCGGCCACAACTCTCCAATCGCAGCACAGCGCGAGCACGAGGCCGCCCGCGATCGCATGCCCATTCACCGCCGCCACCACCGGCAGGGGGCATCCGTACACGGCGAGAATCATTCCGTTGAGCACCTCGAGCAGTTCGAGCTGTTCGGCCTTGCTGTAGTGCGGCACCGCCTTCACATCGAGGCCCGCGCAGAACGTCGTGCCCTCGGCGGTAAGCACGATCGCGCGCGCCGAGTCATCGCGGGCGAACAGACTGAACGCGTCCCGCAATTCCGTGAGCATCGCGATGTCCATGGCGTTGGCCGGCGGCCGCGCGAGCGTGAGAATTTCGATTCCATCGCGTTTGCTGTGAGCGACATACCGGCCTGTGATGGTTGCCATCTCCCACAGATGCGCCATGTTCGCATCTCATTCAACCGATTGCGCGATTTCGATGGAGAAACCCGTCGAGCAGGCGGAGCGGCCCTTTCTTGACATCTTACTGTCGTTCGTTGAGAAGGGACTGAAACAGGAGACGAACATGGATGTTATCGAAGCGATGGAGACTTGCAGCGCGGCGCGTTATCTCAAGCCCGATCCCGTGCCGCAGGAGTTGATCGAGCGCGTGATCTACGCCGCCACTCGCGCCTCGAGTCCCGGCAACAGCCAGGCATGGGACTTTGTCGTCGTGCGCAGTCCTGAAACAAAAACCAAAATCCGCGATCTGCTCGCGCCGCGCTTCAAGGCGAGGGGCGTGGGAGTGCCAAGAACGGGGCGGGTCACCAGTGGAATGATAGCGGGCGCGATGCATCTCGCGGAGTCGCTGAACGAGGTCCCGGCCATAATCTTCGTCTGCGGTCCGGTAGCTTATCCGCCGAACGCCCCGATGGAGCAGTTCGTGTGGTCGGCGCTCTACCCGGCGGCGCAGAACCTGATCGTGGCCGCTCGATCGCTCGGTCTGGGCACGACCTTCACGACCTTCCACATGTTCATGGAAAACCAGCTGCGCGACCTCCTGGGAATTCCCAAGGAGATAAAGTTCGGCGTGATGATCCCGATCGGATGGCCGCAAAAGGACTTCGTCAAGGTAAAGCGCAAGCCGATCTCCGAGGTAATCCATTGGGACAAGTGGAGCGCTTGATCGGAACCAGCGCGGGCGCCGGGGTCGCGAACTAACCAGTGCGAGGCGGTGAAGCGCGCGCGGCGCGACGGCCGGTCCGAACAGGAGAGCTCCGTGACTGAGAGTTATTGTCGGGTCGGCATCGACACGCGCGCCGATCATCAGCGCGATCGTCCGAGGGATAGCCCCGTGAATCGCGCTCGAGGCGCCGCGTCCAGCGGAGCATCGCTGCGATCGGACAACGATGGCGCGCGGCCATCCCTAAGAAACAAGGCGCTCCGGGCCCCGTGGGCCCTGGCAACCTTCTTTATTGCGTGCCTCCAGGCTTGCGGAGGCGGCGGATCTTCGCCTTCAACCGTAAGCGCGCCGTGGCCGATGTTTCGCCAGAACCTCCAGCACACCGGCTTGAGCCTCAAGCGGACGGCGATCGATTCCGGAATCAAGAAATGGTCGTTCACAACGGGCGATATGGTGCGATCCTCGCCGGCAGTCGGAAGCGACGGCACGATCTACATAGGATCAAACGATCACAAGCTGTACGCGATCAATCCGGACGGGAGTGAAAGATGGTCTTTCACCGCCGGCAATGTCGTGATCTCCTCGCCGGCCGTCGCGGATGGCGTGGTGTACGCGGGCTCCGATGATCACAACCTCTACGCGATAAATTCCGACGGCAGCGAAAAGTGGGCCTTCGCCACCGGTGACGTGATGGCCTTTTGCTCACCGACGGTCGGCCCGGACGGAACGATTTACGAGGGCTCGGAAGACCACAAGCTTTACGCGATCAATCGCGACGGCAGCCTGAGATGGTCCTTCCTGACGGGCGGCAAGATCGAATCTTCCGCCGCGCTTGATAAACGGGGCACGATCTATATCGGATCAGACGACCACGACCTCTACGCAATCAATCCCGACGGCAGTCAGAAATGGGTCTTTGCCGCGGGCGACCTGGTCTTCTCCTCGCCGGCGGTGGCAGCCGATGGCACGATCTATGTCGGATCCAACGATCACGCGCTTTACGCGATCGCTTCGGACAGTACGAAGAAATGGTCGTTCACCACCGGCGACGTGGTTTTATCCTCGCCGGCGATCGGCGCCGACGGCACGATCTACGTGGGATCGGCCGATCACAAGCTCTACGCCATCAATCCGGACGGCAGCCAGAGATGGTCGTTTACCGCCGGCGACGTGATCCTCTCCTCTCCGGCGATTGGCAGGGACGGGACAATATTCGTGGGATCGGCGGATCACAAACTGTACGCGTTGAACCCGGACGGAACCCAGAAATGGTCCTTCAGCGCGGGCAACCTGATTCTCTTTTCCTCGCCGGCGATCGGCGCCGACGGTACGATCTACGTCGGATCGGACGATCACAACGTATACGCCGTCGACTGAAGGCTTCGCCGCTCAACACCGCGGACGATTGGAAATCCAAGCGCCTCCGCCGAATAGTGCGATTGGCGAGACGCAAGCCCGGCGGCGGTCGGCTGGCCCGTGTTGGAGGGCGGTCGGTCACGAAGTCACTAGCGACACTGACCTTCCCTGCGGTTGGCCCGAAAACGCAGGGGCGCTCGCCGAGCACGCGTCGTCCATATTACTGAAGCGCGCGCACAAGTACGGCGTTCGTCGCTACATTATCGCCGCGCGTGGTTCGCGCGAAGCTTCAAAGTCCTTTCTACCTCTCGATTTTTGGCGAATTCCGGCTTCAGTCTGAGCGACGCCGCCGTCTCGTCGAGGCTGTCTTTTGCGAAGCTGCCATCGCCTTGGCTGCCCTCTCGAGATAAGGCGTGACCATCTTCTTTCGCAGCCTCAACAGTCGCGGAGCTTCGCTGCCGATCAACTTCTCGATGCGCTTGTCGAATTCTTCACCCAGAGCCGTCGGAACCTGGCGCGGGATTTCGCCGGAGAAGCAAGGGATACCAGTGTCAGGCCAGGCAAGCGTGCGGCCTGAATGCATCAACGACCAACGCAGAGCGTTGATACCGTTCATCAACGCATCCAAAGAATCCACGCCGCGAACCTGTTCCGGAAACACTTCCGCGCCATCAATGTGGACATCGCACACCCAGTCTCCACGACTGGTTATCTGAGGCATGCCGAGCGAAATGATGATTCGACTTTTGGGCTCTTTCGCATCAGTTAATTCGCGGGTCGCAACGATCTGATCGATAGTCTTCTTTGGCATCGGCTCTTGGTCCTTCACTGTTCAAATATGTAGCTACAGAGGCCTCTTCTCCATTCTACGCTCTCATTCATCCCTCTTTGGCATAAGAGCAAAAACTCTTTTATGGAAGGATGAAATGCGAACTCAGGGTCATCTCGAAGGTCTTCGCACATCTGCCGCCAAATGGCTGAATGCTCTGCAGAGTCCTTGCATCGACTGTAAGTCACCGGTCTCCAGCGGCGGCCAAAAGGTCCAGAGGGATCCCCGACGTCGCCTTCCATTGGCGGTTTAGGTTCTTCCTCAACCCGTGGCCTCGGCTTGGCCAGAGGGTTTAGTTCGCCTTCAATTGACGGGGCTGGCTCAACCTGGGGAATTGGTTCGCCATCGATCAGTGGGTCAAGAATTTCGGGGTCGATGGGCAGGAATTCCTGAACCCGCATTGGATTCGGATCGGGCACCGCCGACCCACGCGTTCTCCGCCCTTCTCCGATCGGAACGACGACCCTCGACGGTACTGTATTGGCTCCACCTGTAGTCCAGCGCCCGCGGTCGTCGCGGGGTTCGTCAAAGTTGAAATTCTGCTTGAGTAGAGTCGAGGCCTTTCTGAGGCGATCGAGTTGACCAGGCGTCAGTTGATTGATCGGGAAATACAGCCCGAGGAGGCGCGCCTTCGCGATGTCGCCGTTCCTGAGCGCTTTCGCGATGCTTTCGAGGTGGCGCGCCAAACGCTGCACATCGCCAGCACGGAGCGTGGCCACCTTTTGCAAACACGATAGTTCCTCGAGGGTCGCAGGCTCATAGCCGCGTGAGGTCCTGCGGACCAGTTGGAAGTCCGGACCCAGCGTGACGCCGCTTTCATCGACAGCAAGTCCGTAGCTGTCTGCGCCACGTTCGACCAGACGGCGCGCCGCTCCAAACCATGGCTTGCTCTTGTTGGTCATGGGGCGCACGGTAGGGAGTACGCATTTTGCTGTCAAAGCGTTTCAAAAAAGTGTCTAGGTTTGTCCACAAAACATCGACAGCGGTGACGGCGGTGCCAGGAGTGGTTTGCGAGCTTGGTTCGGGATGGAGTTCCCGAATCTGAGGCCGGCGGTTGCCCGAAGATCGGGACCTCGGTTCTCTTCCGGCAAGAGCACGGCGACCAAAAATTGGTGGAGCAGAAGGGATTTGAACCCTCGACCCCCACGTTGCGAACGTGGTGCTCTCCCAGCTGAGCTACTGCCCCACCGCGGGCGAGAGAGCGAATTATTGCTCGAATCGGGACGGCAGGAAAGCGGCTACGACACTATCGATTTCAGGTATTCGCGCAATCGCGGAGCCAGGTCCGGCCGTTTCAGGCCGAAGCCGACCTGCGCGGCGATAAACCCCGCGCGATCGCCGAGATCGTAGCGAATGCCCTCGAATTCGTAGCCGTAGAGCTTGCGCCGCGCCGCCAGCGCCATCAGGGCGTCGGTAAGCTGAATCTCGCCGCCCTTTCCCGGCTTGCCCTCGGCGAGCAGCTCGAAGATGTCGGGCGTGAGCACGTAGCGCCCCATGATCGCGAGGTCGCTCGGAGCTTCCTCGACCCGCGGCTTTTCCACCATCCCGGTCAGCTCGAAGAGCCTTTCGCCGGCGGTTTTCGCCGCGACGATTCCGTACTTGGGAATCTCGCTGTGCGCGACGCGCAGCAGCGCGACCACGGGCGCCTCGCGGGCCACCGCGGCCTCGATCAACTGGCCAAGGCACGGGCGCGGGCAATCGAAAATGTCGTCGGGCAGCATCACCGCGAACGGCTCGTCGCCGACCGCGTCGCGCGCCTGAAGCACGGCGTGGCCGAGGCCGAGCGGCTTTGCCTGCTCGGCGATCGTGAAGCGTGCGAGCTTGTTGGGGCGGCGGACGATCTCGAGGATGTCGTGCTTGCCGCGTTCTTCGAGATGGCGTTCGAGTTCCTCGGCCGGCTGAAAATGCTCGATCACCTTGGTGCGTCCGGGCGCGACCACGACGATGATCTCTTCGATTCCCGAGGCGACCGCTTCCTCGACCACGAGCTGGATCGCCGGGGTATCGATGACGGGAAGGATTTCCTTGGGGATGACCTTGGACGCCGGAAGCATCCGGGTGCCGAGGCCGGCGGCCACGATTACTGCTTTTCGAATTTTCATGCGGATGTCGGAGCTCAGCCCTGGCGCTCGCGCGCTTCCTGAGCCGACTTACATGATATGCAAAAAGTGGTGACGGGTCTCGCTTTTAATCGCTCGATGCCGATCTCGTTGCCGCACGCTTCGCATCGCCCGTAGGTGCCTTCGTCGATCCGGGCGACCGCCTCCTCGATTTTGGCGAGGAGCTTGCGCTCGCGATCGCGCAGCCGCAACTGGAAGTTGCGATCGCTTTCCATCGTGGCCCGATCGGTGGGGTCTGCGTAGCCGCCGCCGGCGCCATTGTTCATCTGGCCGACCGCGCGTTCCGCTTCGTTCAGAATTTCCTGCTTTCGTTCTTCCAGTAATTTACGGAAGAGTTTGAGGTCTCTTTGCCTCATTCGATGAGTCGGCGCTGAGCCGGATTTTTGATTCTATCGGCGGCCTGATAGCATGTAAAGGTCATGGCGACCAGAACCGCCTATTTCGACGCATTCTCGGGACTTGCCGGCGACATGATTGTCGCCGCGATGCTCGATTGCGGCGCGAGCTTCGACGATCTCGAACGCGCGGTCGCCTCCCTCGGCCTTGACGGCTACCGGCTCAAGCAGAGCCGGCGCGTGATGAGCGGGATATCGGCGGCGCATTTCAGCGTCGAAGTCAGCGGCCATCAGCCGCATCGCCATCTCGGCGAAATCGCCGCGATGATCGACGGGGCCGGGATGCTTTCACAATCGGTCAAGCGGCGCGCCAAAGCAATCTTCGAGGCGCTGGCGCAGGCCGAGGCGAAAATCCACAACACCACGCCCGACCAGGTGCACTTTCATGAAGTCGGCGCCGTCGATTCCATCGTGGACGTGGTCGGCGCGGCGTGGGCGCTCGATGAGCTCGGAATCGGCGAGCTCCTGGTCTCTCCGCTGCCCGCCGGGACGGGTTTTGCCCGATCGCAGCACGGAATAATTCCGGTTCCGGCACCCGCGACCGCGGAACTGCTGGCCGGTTTCCCCCTGCGGCTTGGCGATGGCGCGGCGGAGATGGTTACGCCGACGGGCGCGGCGGTTGTGAGGGCTTTGGCGCGGCCCGCCCCGGTTCCGCTTTCCTTTGAAATCGAAAAGATCGGCTACGGTGCGGGCACGCGAACGCTGGAAGACCGGCCCAACGTGCTGCGCGTGATGATAGGGCGGGAGCACGCCGCCTTCGACGCGGATGAGATGATCGAGATCGCCGCCAATATCGACGACCTCAATCCCCAGGTGTACGAGCACGTGATGGAGCGGCTGTTCGCGGCGGGCGCGCGCGACGTGACGCTCACGCCGACGATGATGAAGAAAGGGCGGCCGGCGGTGATATTGAGCGTAATCGCGGAGCCGCCGAGCCGCGACGCGATTGCGCGGATCATTTTCGCCGAGACCTCGACGATCGGCCTCAGGTTCCATCCCGCCTCCCGCCTGAAACTGCATCGCGAGATCCGCGAGGTCGAAACCCGCTTCGGGAAGATTCGCGTGAAAGTGTCGCACGCGCACGACGGCCGCGCGCATCTTCACGGCCATGCGCACGAGTACGAAGCTTCGAATGTCGCGCCGGAGTATGATGACTGCAAGCGGGCCGCGGTCGAACACGGTATCGCGCTGAGAATCGTGATGGACGAAGCGCGCGAGGCGGCACGCAAGCAACTGGGCTGATGGCATCCGGGCGGCTGCATATCAACGAAATCTTCTACAGCATCCAGGGCGAATCGACGTACGCCGGGCGCCCCTGCGTGTTCGTGCGGCTTACGGGATGCAACCTGCGATGCCGATGGTGCGACACGGAATACGCGTTTTACGAGGGCCGCCGGATGACGATCGACGAAGTCGCGGCCGCGGTGGCAGGCTATGGATGCAAGTTGGTCGAGATTACCGGCGGCGAGCCGCTCCTGCAGGAAGGCGTTTATCCGCTGATCGATTCGCTGTTTTCGACCGGCCATACCGTGATGGTCGAGACGTCGGGCGCGGTCGACGTAAGCAGGCTTGACCCGCGCGCGATCAAAATCATGGACGTGAAGTGCCCGGGAAGCGGCGAATGCGATCGCAACCTGTGGAGCAACTTCGAGCATCTTGGGGCCCGCGACGAGATCAAGTTCGTGATTGCCGACCGCGCCGATTACGAATGGGCACGCGAGATAATCCGCAAGCGATGCGGTTCGCTGCGCATTGGCGCCATCCTGATGAGCCCCGCGTTCGGCGAGCTTGATCCGGTCGTTTTGGCGGGATGGATTCTGGAGGATCGCCTGCCCGCGCGCCTCCAGCTTCAACTCCACAAATACATCTGGCCCCCCAACACTCGCGGCGTGTAGGCGCCTTGACCGTCGGCGCGTTTCGACTAGGCTTGAAAAGCTATGCCCGCACCATTGATTAGCGATGTGCTGCCCGATTTGCTCGAGGAGATGGTTTATCTCGCGCGGCAGGCGGGGGCAGATCCGCTCGAAGGCCAGCTTCGCGCGCTGAAGATAGAATCGGTCTGCGATTGCGGCGATGAAAATTGTGCCAGCTTCGCGACCGCGCCGGTGGTCAAGGTGGCCAACTTCGTCGAGCTGCAATCGATGGAGGGGCAGTTGATAATCGACCTGAATGCCGAGAACGAAATCTGTTTCATCGAGGTGCTCGGCCGCCCCGACGTAAAATACCTGCTCGAAGAGTACTACGAATCCGCCTCAGGCTGAGGAACGAGCCTAACGTTCGTCGGAATCGCCGGAATCGGAAGCGTCGCCGGAATTTTGATCCTGATCCGTGTCGCTGTCGGAATCGCCGGAATTCTGCTCGACCTGCGAGCTGTCGGCGCGATCGTTTGAGTCCTGCGACGCCGCATCCTGGCCGCCCTGCTGGCGATCTCCGTAGCTGCTGTCGTCGGCTCCCTGCGGGCTTTGCGCCCGCGCCGTCCGCGCAAGTCCAAGAACGATCACTATCGCGAAGATGCCGAGGGCTCTGGCCGCAAACGAAGCCGAACGCATCAGGATTCCTCCAATCAAGAAGATAATGCCGCGCGCCGGGCGAGCCAACGGCGCGGCTTAACGGAAATACGGTCGATAAGCCCGATGAAGGATGCTAGCCGGCCGCGCATTGCCGCCGCGGCATCCGAAATTGATCGACGAATGCGATCACCTCGGCCGCGACGCGATCCTTTTCGCTGTCCACGGTAATAACGTGGTAGCTCTCTTCCAGGATGACCTCGCGGCGCTCGGCGCTGCCCAAATGCTTCGCCACGAAGGCCATGTTGCGTTCCATCGGACAGGTATGGTCCTGCCGCGAGTAGATGGTGAGCGCGGGCTGAGTGATGCGATCGAGGCGGCGGCGCACCATCCGCGACAGGTCGAGCAGATTGATGGGCGCGGACAGGGGAATCAGCCGCATGCTCGGATGGATGCCCCTCGCGGCCGCGTCGTGGATGTCCGATCCGGCATCGTTGTGCAGATACAGATGCCGGGCGAGGTTGCCGACCTTCTGAATCGCGCGCATCGCGATCGTCGCGCCGCGCGAGAGAAAGAACGCCGGCGCCAGCATCGCGATTCCTGAAACCGCATCGCCCTGATCGATCGCGAGCCGCGCGGCCAGCACCGCGCCGGCCGAAAGGCCGATGACCACACTTGGATCGTTGTAGCGCCTCAGGTCCTCGAAGCCCTGCACCACGCTTTCGTACCAGTTGTCGTAGGTCGATGCGCCCAGGTCCTCGGGCTCGCCGGCGTGGCCGTTGAGTCTAACGCCGCGCACACGGATTCCGGCATCGGCAAGCTGCTTGCCGAGCCATCGCATCTCGTACGGGGTGCCGGTGAGGCCGTGGACCAGGAGGGCGCTGACGCCCTCGCCGGGAAAGAAGAATTCGCTTTTGTCTACGCCGGGATGGTTCGTCGATGGAGGTTCGTCGTCGTTTGAGTTCATACCTGTGCCTGCCCGCGCGGGCTACATCGAAGATTCAGCGGTGCCGCCGAGTTGTTCCGCATTGATGGTGATTTTGGCCCTGGATTTGAGTTCGTCAAGAAAGCGCGTCCAGGCCTGCGCGCGGCGGCCCGCCAGATATTCCTCCTCGAAAGAGTCTTTCGCGCTTGCCCATTGTTCATCGCTGGGGTTGGTGCGCGACACGACCTCGAAGATATAAGAATTGCCGCCCTGTTCCATGACCCTGCCGATAACGGACGGCACCTGAGCAACCGTCCCGGCCTCGTCGGTGACCTCGGGGAAGTTCCCGATTCCCGGCACGCTGCCGCTGGAACGATCGAAAGGATCGACGTTGTGAATCGGGAGCTTCGCATCCTGAGCGACGCGCTGGAAGTCGGCGGGGGTTTTGACCTGAGCAATCAATTTCCTGGCCTGATCGCGTGCCGCGGCCTCGGCCATGCCGCGGATGTACGCATCGCGGACCTTGGCCTCGATTTCCTTGAGCGGGGGAATTCGCGAAGGTGTTTTTTCGATCAACTGGAGCAGGAACGGCGCCGCGCCGGGCACGGTACCGACCTGCCCGGGCTCCATCGAAAATGCTTTCTGCGACAAGCCTGACTCGCGGCTGACGCCCTGAATCGTCTCGCCCGCGGCAAAGCTCGGAGGCTCAACCACGTCGAGTCCGCGTTTTTTGGCGATATCCTGAAGCTTGGCGCCGCCCAGCGCCGCGCCCAGGTCCTCGTCGATGTCCTGGCGGGCGAGCTTGGCGCCCGCCTGGCTCCGCATCTCGTCGATAATCCTGGGCTTGGCTTCGGCGAGTGTATCGACGTGCGCGGGCTTGAAATCGTCGAGCTTGACGACGTGATAGCCGAACTTGGTCTCGACGATTGCGATCTCGCCCGGCTTCATCTGGAAGACCGCATCCTCGAACGGCTTGATCATCTGGCCGCGCGGGAAGTAGCCGAGATCGCCGCCGGAAAGCTTGTTCGAGGTGTCATCGGAATATTTCTCGGCGAGCGATTTGAAGTCTGCACCCGCCTTTAGCTGCTTCACGATGTCTTCGGCCTTCGCCTTTGCGGCGGCCTTTTCCTTTTCGGTGGCGCCGGCGGGAACGGCTACCAGGATGTGGCTTGCGCGAACGAGATCGGGATGGGTGAAGCGGGTTTTGAGATTACGCTGGTAGTAGTCCTCGATTTCCTTGTCGCTGGGGGTGTAGCCGGCGGAAAGCGCGCGCGGCTCGTAATGGATAAAGGCGATGCGGGCGCGCTCCGGTTCCCGAAACTCCTCGGCGTGCTGCTTGTAGTAATTGGCGATCTGCTGGTCGGTGGGCTTCACCTGCGCGCTGAACTGTTGCCAGGGAAGCTCGAGGTAGGCGAGCCCGATGCGCTGATTGCGAAGATCGTAGGCGTGGCGCATCTCGTCGTCGCTCGCGTTGACGCCATTCTCGATCATGTGCTGAAGCGTGTCCGCGATCATCGCCGATCGCATCCCGTTTTCGTATTCGGTCGGGGTGAGGCCGTTTTCGCGCAGGACCTCCTGGTAGGCCTGGAAGTCGAACTGGCCGTCCACCTGGAAGGCGCGCTCGGAGGCGATCTTGCGCTCCAGGGACTCCGTGCTGACGCGCAGCCCGAGGTGCTGAGCCTCGCGGGCGATGAGCTCCTTTTCGATTATCTGGTCGAGCGCCTCTTCGCGCAGGTTGACGTGCTTGAGGACGGCGGCGGCATTCGCTCCATACATCGACTGGATCGTCTGGCGAAGGCGATTGGCCTCGCGGTCGACCTGGTCGGCGAGGACGCGCTGGCCGTCGATGGTGGCGACGGGGTGGACCTGGCTGAAAAAGCCGGTGCCGAGCCCCCAGAAGACGAAGACCAGAGTAATGAAACCGAGCAAAAGCCGCGTGCCCCACGAGTAGGCATGGCGGCGCATTAGATCGAGCATGGCTGTCCAATCATATCCAAGGGGCTTTTGAGGGCGCAATTACGGGGGCTGGCTTGCCTGTGCCGTAATCCATCTGTTACCTTGCTCGGCAGGCGGCAAAGGGACCAGAACCCCGATTTTCCCGCCATTTTTTCAGGGCTTGGCAGACCTCATCCTTGGGGGAAATTCGGGCTGGGCCCGTCCGCGAAAGAGCCGCGCCCCGACGGTGCAGGCAAGAGGCAAAATCCGGTGGTTCTCAATTCAGTTTTTGGCTGGTTCTCGAACGACCTCGCAATCGACCTCGGTACCGCGAATACGCTGGTTTATGTAAAGGGCGAGGGGATCATCTGCAACGAGCCATCGGTGGTGGCGGTGCAGCGCGATTCGCGCGGCTCGCGCCGCATCCTGGCTATCGGCGCGGAAGCAAAGCGGATGGTGGGGCGCACGCCCGGATCGATCACCGCAATCCGGCCGCTGCGCGACGGCGTGATTGCCGACTTCGAGATCACCGAGAACATGCTGCGCTACTTCATCCAGAAGGCGCATTCCGGCAAGACGCTGGTGCGGCCGCGGCCCCGGGTGGTAATCGGGGTGCCGTTCGGGATCACCGCGGTCGAAAAGCGCGCGGTGCGCGAATCGGCGGAATCGGCGGGCGCGCGCGAGGTTTACCTGATCGAGGAGCCGATGGCGGCGGCGATCGGCGCCGGCCTTCCCATCACCGAGCCGGCGGGCAACATGATTGTCGATATCGGCGGCGGAACCACCGAGGTCGCCGTAATCTCGCTCGGGAGCATCGTCTTTCCGCGCTCGGTCCGCGTGGCCGGGGACAAGATGGACGAGGCGATCATCCAGCACATCAAGCGCAAGTATAATCTGCTGATTGGCGAGCGCACGGCGGAATTGATCAAGATCACGATCGGGTCGGCCTACCCGGGCAACGAGATTCAGACGATGGAGATACGCGGGCGCGACCTGGTGGCAGGCGTTCCCAAGGAGATCGAAATTACCGACGAGGAAATCCGCGAGGCGCTGCAGGAACCGGTCCGCAACATAATCGAGTCGGTTCGAATCGCGCTCGAACGCACTCCGCCGGAACTCGCTTCCGACATCATGGACAAGGGAATTATGCTCGCCGGCGGCGGCGCGCTGCTGCGCAACCTGGACGTGCTGTTGCGCGAGGAAACCGGGCTGCCGGTGACGCTTGCGGAGGATCCGCTTACGGCGGTGGTGATGGGGGCAGGCAAGGCGCTCGACGAGTTATCGCTCCTGCGGGGCGTGACCGTTGACTGATCGGCGCGGCGGACGGCGGTAAGTTTTCCCATTGCCCGCACCTCAGGGCGAACTTAAGTGAAAACCTCCTTCCTTTGGCGCAACCGCGTGATCCTGACCGGCGGCGCGCTGATTGTCTTCTCGCTCTACCTGATGACGGCGGGAGTGCGCCACGGCGACCGTATCGCGGCGCCCGCGCGCGCGATGCTTGAAGTGCTGCGCCCCGTGCAATCCGGCACCTCCGATTTCACCCGCGGCCTCAGTTCCGTCTACCACGATTACCTCAACCTGGTTCACGTCCGGCAGGAGAACGAACATCTGCTGGCCGAGCTGGCGCGCGTCAAGGCGGATCAGGCGCGGATGGCGGAGCTGGAGGCCGAAAACCGCCATCTCTCGGAACTGCTGGAACTGAGGGACGCGATGGGCGTGGACGCAATCGCCGCCAACGTGATCGGCAGCGATGCGACCGGACTGTCGCATACGCTCATCCTCGGGCAGGGATCGGACAGCGGACTCAAACCGGGGATGGCGGTGCTGTCGAACGAGGGCGTGGTGGGCAGGATAATCGCCGCCAGCCCGCACGCCTCGCGCGTGCTGCTAATCGACGATCACAACTCGGCGCTCGACGGATTCGACCAGCGATCGCGGTCGCGGGGGATCGTCGCCGGGGTGGTCGATGACGGCATGATCATGAAGTACGTCGATCGTTCCGAGGACATCAAGTCCGGCGACACGATCGTCACCTCGGGGTTGGATGGAATTTTTCCGCGCGGGCTTCTGGTCGGCACCGTCAGCAGCGTGCATCGCGAGGGCCCGGGCTTGTTCCTGAACGTGCAGCTCGCGCCGGCGGTCAATTTCCGCAATCTCGAACAGGTGATGGTAGTGAGGCAGCAGGCGCCGCAAATGATCGGCGACAAAAAAGGCTGAGGACTTTGCGACTGAGCGCCCTGTTCGCACTGCTCGCGTTTGCTTCGCTCGGCATCGAGACGGCGGTGCCTTACTGGTTCCCGCTGCGGGTGCTGGTGCCGAACCTGATTGTGATCCTGGCGGTGGACCTGGGCCTGCGCCATCACGGCGCGATTCCGGTGGCGCTGGCGTTTGCGATGGGGTACGCGACCGATGCGTTCGCGGGAACCATGCTTGGCTTGAACGCGATGCTTATCACGGTGGTGTATCTGCTGGCGTATTTCGTTTCGAGCCGCCTGATGGTGACGACGGCCTTTATCGGCGCGGTGCTGGTGTTTGTGGGCGTGATAATCGCGACCTTCGGCGCGGTGCTGGTGGCATCGGGATTCTCGGCGATGGCGCAGGCGGACGCCCTGCTTCCCCATTTCGCGGCGCAAGCGGCGGTGTCGGCGATTATTGCTCCCGCAATTTTTTCCTTACTCGGCTGGCTGAAGCGGCTGACTGGATTGCCTGTCGCTCCAGTGCGTGAATAGAGTGTAGTTGGGGATGCGCCCGTGGCGAAGTTTCGCCCCAGACCACAAGACCGCCCTGTTCCTAAGCTCGAACCGAGAATCGCCGTTCTGACCGCGGCGATGGTGACGGTGCTCGCGCTGGTCTCGGTGCGGCTCTACTACCTCCAGGTGATGCAGCATCAGGAGATGACGGAGCTGGCCGATCGCAACCGTATCCGGCTGCTGCGCGTGCCTGCCCCGCGCGGCCTGGTCTTCGACCGCCGCCATCGCCCTCTGGTCGATACCCAGCCGACCTTCGACGCCGAAATCGTGCCCGAAGACTCCACCAATCTTTCTGAAACGATAGAACGGCTTGAGAGCTACCTGGGCGAAGATCACGTTGCGGACAAAATTGCCGATGCCGATGAAGAAGGACGCCCGCCCTACGAGCCCGTCCTGGTGGAAGAGCGCCTGGATTGGCCGAAGGTCGTCGCCCTCGAAGCGCATCAGCTCGATTTGCCGGGAGTAAGCCTCGAAATCACGCCCGGACGCCACTACCTGTACGGCAAACTGGCGGCGCATCTGCTCGGTTACGTGGGCGAGGTGAGTCGCGAAGATTTGATCAAGCAGACCGCCTATCACATGGGCGACGAGATCGGAAAATTCGGCCTTGAACGGGGATGGGAACCGTTCTTGCGCGGACAGGCGGGCGGAGAGGAAGTCGAGGTTGATGCGGTCGGCAGGCGGCTGCGGGTCCTCAAGGAGATTCCCGACACCCCCGGCGAGAGCGTCGTGCTGACCATCGATCTGGACCTTCAGCAGGCGGCTGAGCAGGCGATGGAGGGAAAGAACGGCGCGCTGGTGGCGCTCGACCCCAACAACGGCGACGTGCTCGCGATGGTATCGCATCCGGCGTTCGACCCCGATGTGTTTGGAGCAGGAGTCAAATCGGCGGATTGGCGCACGCTGATGAGTGACCCGAACCATCCGCTGCAGAACCGGGTTATACAGGGGACCTATCCGCCGGGATCGACTTTCAAGATCGTCGATTCCATCGCGGGCCTGCAGGAGGGATCTCTGACCGAGGACACCGCGTACAGTTGTGCCGGCGGCATCTGGTTCGGCGGACGCGAGTACCACTGCTGGCGCAAGCAGGGCCACGGAACCATCGGCCTGCATAACGCGATCGTCCGGTCGTGCGACGTGTACTTCTACGACGTCGGCCAGCATCTCGGAATCGACAAGCTCGCCCATTGGGCGAACCTGCTCGGGCTCGGACTCAAAACCGGCATCGCACTGGACAACGAAAAATCCGGCGTTATTCCGTCTTCGGCCTGGAAGCAGAAGCGCTATCACGAACGATGGTACCCGGCGGAGACGCTGTCGGTCTCGATCGGACAGGGTTACGTCGCCGTCACGCCGCTTCAGCTCGCGCAGCTTGCCGAGATGGTGGCGAACGGTGGCACGCGCTATCAGCCGCAGTTCGTAAAGGAAGTCGAGTCGCTCGATGGCGGAGTCGCGAAGGCATATCCGCCCGTCGTCGAGCAACACGTGGACATTTCGCCGGAGACTCTTCAGATCGTTCGCGACGCGATGGCGGATGTCGTCAACGGCCCTGGCGGCACTGCTCATAAGGCGGCGCTGCCCGGAATCACGGTATGCGCAAAGACGGGCACCGCGCAGATCGTCGGCAACAAGGGCAGCCTGGTGGCGGGCGAGGACGAGGACAAGATGCCGGAAAAGTACCGCGACCACGCCTGGCTGATCGCGTTCGCCCCGAAAGAGCATCCGCAAATCGCCATCGCCTGCCTGGTCGAGCACGGCGGCCACGGCGGCGCAGCCGCGGCTCCCGTGGTGCATGACGTGATGCAGCGTTTCTTCCAGCTCTACCCGCCGGCCCCTCAGACGCCGGAGCTTACGGAAGATCGCGCCAACAGGCCCGCGATCGCTCGCGTGCTCGAAGACGATACGGCGGACGAGACCGCGGAGCGCTAGGTTGCGCCATCCGGTCCAGGAATCCGAAAGTGGCTTTCGATCGCAGGCTTGTCATCCGCTTCGACTGGACGATTTTCTGGTCGGTGCTCGCGCTTGCCGGAGTCGGCCTGCTCAGCGTGGTCAGCGCCTCGTATCGCGGCCCGCATAAGCCAATCGACCCCCTGGTAGTCCGCCAACTGATCTGGATTGCCGCGGGAACCGTCGCGATGGTGACGGTGGTGCTGTTCGACTATCGGGCGCTTGCGACGTATGCCTACCCGTTTTACGTGATCTCGGTGGCGCTGCTGGTCGCGGTGCAGGTGATCGGCCATTCCACGGGTGGATCGCGGCGATGGATCAACCTCGGGTTCTTTCATCTCGAGCCGTCGGAGCTTGCCAAACTCGCGATCGTACTGGTGATGGTCCGGTACTTCCGCGAGGAGCCGCCCAAAGGCGGATGGCGCCTCAGGCAGATGATCATCCCGGCCGTCCTGCTTGGCATTCCGGTGGCGCTGGTGCTGAAGCAACCTGACCTTGGCACCGCGCTCATCCTGGTATTGATCACGGTTACGCTGGTGTTCGTGAGCGGCCTCAATGCGCGCACGATGGCGGTGCTGGGGCTGGCCGCGTTGTGCGTGATGCCGCTCGGATGGCATTACCTGAAGCCGTATCAGCGCCAGCGGCTGGTGAGCTTTATCAATCCGCAGGCCGATCCGCTGGGATCGGGCTATCACATAATCCAGTCGGAGATAGCGATTGGATCGGGCGGTCCGTGGGGCAAGGGATTCCTCAAGGGAACGCAGGCGCGGCTCAATTTTCTTCCCGAACAGTCCACCGACTTCATCTTTGCGGTATTCGCGGAGGAATTCGGATTGGCGGGCTCGCTTGTGCTGCTGATCCTGTACGCGATTTTGATAATGCGCGGCACGTGGATCGCGCGCCATACGCGCGACCGGTTCGGCGCGCTGCTGGCGATCGGCCTGGTCGCGATCGTGTTCTGGCAGGTCGCGATCAATATCGGGATGGCGACGGGACTGCTGCCGGTGGTGGGAATAACGCTGCCGCTGGTAAGCTACGGCGGCTCGTCGCTGATCGCGATGATGCTGGCGATGGGCCTGCTCATCAGCATCAACATCCGCCGCTATTTCTTCTGACCAGGCCGGGTCAAATTGCGGCTGCTAATCGCCGCGACACCTTTGCTATAGTCATGGCTTGCCGCCTGCACAGCGGCAGATGAGGCATTTGTTATGGCACGCGCGAAGAAATTTACCGACCCGACCGATCTGGCGATCTGCGAGGTCCATCGCCGGTACGTCGAAGTGATGGAAACCGTCCGGCTCGAAACCATCAGCCCGGAGACCAAGGAGCGCTACCTGGCGGTGATTTCGTCACTGACCGAAAAGCTCGCGATGCCGAGCAAACCGCTTTCCGAGATAGTCGGCGAGATCATGGCCGAAGCGGGTCCCTTCCTGTTCCAGGCGATGCAGCGCTAGCGGCGGAAGGCCCGGCCCGCGACGGGGCCGGGCGTGTACGATCTTCTGAAGAAACACTCCGCTGCTCCGTCTCCACGCGGGAGACGGAGTCAAGCGACAATTCCCCGTTTACGCTTCGAATGCGTAGGCGCTTTCCTCGTGCTCGCTCAGGTCGAGGCCGGTCTGCTCCGCTTCGTCGGACACGCGGATTCCCACCAGCGCCCTGGTGATTACGAGCAGAATCGAACTGCCGACAAAGGAGAACACCACGCTTGCGACCACGGCTATGGCCTGAACCGCCAGTTGCCGCGCATTCCCGAACAGCAGGCCGTTGGCTCCGGCGGAGTTGATCGCGATGCTGGCAAACACGCCGGTCAGTAGCGCGCCCAGGATGCCGCCGACCATGTGCACGCCGACAACATCGAGCGCGTCATCGTAACCGAGCCGCGTTTTCATCCTGACCGCGGAAAAGCACACCACTCCCGCCGCCGCACCAATCACGATCGCCGAGATCGGGCCCACGTAACCTGAAGCGGGAGTGATGGCGACAAGGCCGGCCACCGCGCCGGAAGCGGCGCCGAGCGTGGTCGGCTTGCCGGCGACGAACCATTCCGCAATCACCCATGCGAGCGTCGCGGCCGCCGCGCCCATATGAGTCGCGACGAAGGTCGATACCGCGAGTCCGTTCGCCGCGAGCGCGCTTCCCGCGTTGAACCCGAACCATCCCACCCACAGAAGACCGGCGCCGGTGATGGTGAGGGTAAGGTTATGCGGCGGCATCGGCTCGCGCAGATAGCCGCGGCGTTTGCCGAGCAGCAGCGCGCCCGCCAGAGCGGCCGCGCCGGATGAGATGTGAACCACGGTGCCGCCCGCGAAATCGAGCGCGCCAAGATCGTGAATCCATCCTCCGACGCCCCACACCCAATGGGCCAGCGGATCGTAGATGAGGGTGGTCCACAGGATGCTGAAAAGCAGAAAGCCCTTGAACGACATCCGCTCCGCGATCGCTCCGGTTATCAGCGCGGGCGTGATAATCGCGAACATGCACTGATAGACCATGTAGGCCTGATGCGGCACGGTCGCCGAGTAGCTCGCGTACGGAACCGACGCGCTCACTCCCGAAAGCCCCACCCATGCGAACGAGCCGGCAAGCGCGCTGCCCGGAGCGAACGCGACGCTGTAGCCGAAGATGACCCATTGGATGGAAACGACGGCGACCAGGATGAAGCTCTGCATCAGCGTGGAAAGCACGTTCTTGCGGCGCACCATCCCGCCGTAAAACAGCGCCAGCCCCGGAATCGTCATCATCAGCACCAGCACCGACGAGAGCAGCAGCCATGCGGTGTCGGCGCCGTCGAATTTGGGCGGCGCCGCGCTTTCGGCGCGCGCGATTGAAGCCATCGCAAGCAGTATCGTCACCGTCAGCAGACAGATTCGTCGCGGGCCTGAGCCCACCCTATGAACCATCGCAGAATCTCCTCCGAAAAAGATGCGGTATCGAGACACCGGCCGGGCCCGCTCTGGGGCACCGGCAGGCCGCTATAAACAGCCGATCTGCCTATCACAAATCCCGAGGTGGCGGCAGTGCAATATGCAGCGCTGATGATGGCTATCGCGCTCGCCGTTCAAGGCGCGAAAACGAAAAAAGAAGGGGCATCCCGCGGTCAGGACGCCCCTTCATACAAGTGCGTGAGGATAGACGCCTGGATCAGCCCTTGGGCAGGCCCAGTACGCGCTCGCCGATCATGTTCTTCTGGACCGGCGACGTGCCGCCGGCGATCGTCATCGACTCCGACTGCAGGATTCGCTTCATCCAGTCGCCGTGCGGGGCGAACGGCGATCGCGGCTCGAGCATCGCATACTCGCCGAGCAGCCGCGTCGAAAACTTGGTCATCCGCTGCCCGAGTTCCGTGGAGACCAGCTTCGAGACCGATGCTTCGGGGCCGGGCAGCAGGCCCTTGAGGCGGCGCGAGAGCGTGCGCAGGCCGTTGTACTTCTTGGCGGTCACCTCGATTGCAAACTGGGCGAGCTGCTGGCGGATGTCCTCGTCTTCGATCGCGGGGCGGCCGTTGATCCGGGCATTCTTTGCCAGCTCGACGAGCTGGGCCAGCACCTGCTCGGTTCCGCCGAGCGTCTCGCCGATTCCGAACCGCTCGTGCATCAGCGTGGAAACCAGCACCTGCCATCCCTGGTTCAGCGGCCCCAGCAGATTTTCCTTCGGCACCTTCACGTCTTCGAAGAAAATTTCGTTGAATTCGGAATCGCCGGTGATCTGCTTGAGCGGGCGCACGGTCACGCCGGGTGATTTCATGTCGACCAGCAGCGCGCTCAGCCCCTTGTTCTTGGGCGCATCGGGATCGGTGCGAACGAACAGTTGGCAGAAGTGAGAGCGATGCGCGAGCGTGGTCCAGACTTTCTGGCCATTGACCACGAAGTAGTCTCCCTTGAGCTCGGCGCGGGTCTGCAGCGAGGCGAGATCCGAACCGGCGCCCGGTTCCGACATCCCCTCGCACCAGATTTCATCGCCGGCGAGAATCGGCTGAAGGTAGCGCTTTTTCTGCTCGTCGGTGCCCCATTGCATCAGGGCCGGCCCGGTCATGATAACCCCGAGCGTGTTGCATCCCATCGGAAGGCCGAGCCGGCCAAGCTCCTGCTGGAAGATGACCTGCTCGATGAAGGTGGCGCCGCGGCCGCCGTATTCCTTGGGCCACGTCAAACCGGCCCATCCCGCTTCATACAGACGCTTGTGCCATTCCTTGAGACGCTGCCACTGCGCGTCGTCGCCGCCGAATTCGGGGTCTTCGTTCTTGCCGAGCGAACGGGGGCGGTTGGCTTCAAGCCACGCGCGCACCTCCATCCGATACTTTTCCTGTTCGGGCGACCAGTTGAAATCCATCTGAGAGGAATACTCCTGTTTAGTTTGCGACCGGGTCGCGGGCAGTTTTCGATGCTATCGAACCCGCCGCCATTTGAGTAGCGCTGCGGGATGACGCCCGCAAGAGACGCATTGAACGAACGGTAGGGCGCCGGTCAGCGGCTTCGGCCTGCACACCGCGGCCGTTTTGATTATGATCGTCACTACCCGCTTGCCAGTGAAACGGATGCGCTCCGACAGCGAATTTTCCTATCGATGCAACTCCTGCGGGCGATGCTGCCGCGACAAGGTGATTACGCTGGCGCCATACGACGTGCTGACCATCGCGCGGGCGGCTGGAATCACCACCGCCGACGCCGTCGCGCGATTCACCATCCGGCGCGGCTCGATACTGCGCTTTGACGCCGACGGCGCGTGCGCGGCGCTGGATGGTCCCCGATGCGGACTGCATCGCGGACGGCCGCTCGCCTGCCGGCTGTACCCGCTCGGAATCGAGCGCGACTTCGACACGCCGGCGCAATACTTCATCGAACTCGAACCGGCGCCGGGCTCCGAAGGCGTTTATGGAAACGACGGAACGGTCGCGGGCTTTCTTGATGCCCAGGGCGTGCCGGAATATCTCGCGATGAACGACCGCTACCGGCCGCTGCTCGCGATCTTTCGCCAGCGTATCGGCGAGCTGGTTGATTTTGAAACCATCGAGCCGCGCGAGTTCTGGCGCGTCGCCGCCCGCGAGGCGCTTTCCGAATCAGGCTACGACGCCAACGAGCTGATCGATGCGCTGTTCGATGCGGATCGCTTCGCGGATGCGCATGAGGACGTTGAGGACGCGGTCTCGCGCCACGTCGAAGCGCTCGCGGCGATGGCGCGTGGCTGCCGCGATGCTCGCGCGCTCGGCGCCGCCGCAGTGATGCTCGCGGTCAGCCTGGGATATTCGCCTTCAGCCGCATGCCTGGCCGGCGAAGAGATCGGGGAAAAAAATCGCGCGGCGGCGAAGCGAAACGATCATTCGATCCCGTAGCGCTTGCGCTTGCGCCAGAGCGTGGTCACGTTGATGCCGAGGGTGGCGGCGGCCTCCTCGAGCGTCGCGGTCTCGGCAAGCACCCGGCGGATATGCTCGCGCTCGAGTTCTTCGAGGCTGGCCGCATGGTGCGCATCCGGCGCGCCGGCTTCCGATGTTTCGCGAAACAGAGCATCGGGCAGGTCCTCGCGGCTGATGACGTCGCTGCGGCTAAGCACGGCCGCGCGTTCGAGAGCATTGCGCAACTCGCGCGCGTTGCCGGGCCATCGGTACTTCGAGATCGCCGCCGCCGCCTCGGGCGATAACTGCATCTTTCCACGCCCGTTGCGAATCGCCGCCGCCCGCAGCATCCACTCCGCCAGCGGCAGAAGGTCCTCGTGGCGTTCACGCAGCGCCGGGACGCGCAGCGTGATCACATTGAGGCGATGGAACAGGTCTTCGCGAAAGTGGCGCTGCGCGACTTCCGCTTCCAGATCGCGGTTGGAAGCGGCGATGATGCGGGTATCGACGCGGATGACGGCATCGCTGCCGATGCGCTCGAAGCTCTGCTCCTGAACAAAGCGCAGAAACTTGGCCTGCAGTCTCGGGCTCAAGTCCGCGATTTCGTCGAGAAACACGGTCCCCTTGTCGGCGGCCTCCAGCCGTCCGGGCTTGTCCTTGACCGCGCCCGTGAAGGAACCGCGCACATGGCCGAACAACTCGCTCTCGAGCAGCTCCTCGGACAGCGTGGTGCAGTTCACGACCACGAACGGTCCCGCGGATCGCCGGCTCCATCGATGAATTTGGCGGGCGAGAACGTTTTTTCCCGTGCCGCTTTCGCCGGTCAGCAGGATAGTCGCGTCGCTCTGCGCGGCCTGGCGCGCAAGGTCGAACAGATGCTTCATCACGGGGCTGCGCGATTCGAGCATCGGCGCGTCGTCGATGGTTTCGCGCAATGCCCGGTTCTCGGCTTGCAGGCCGCTCAGTTCGAGCGCGCGCTCGACGGTGTGCTGGATCTGATCGAGCGAGAAAGGCTTGGTTACATAGTCATACGCGCCCGCCTTCATCGCGGCGACCGCGTTTTCCACCGTCGCATAGGCGGTCATCAGGATCACCAGGCATCCGGGCTGCCGGCGCCGGGCTTCGGCGAGCAGTTCGAGGCCGTTGAGCTCCGCCATCCTGTAGTCCGTGAGCATCAGGTCGAACGGCTCGGCGGCGATAAGCTTCGCCGCTTGCGGTCCTCCCTCGGCGGAGACGACCGTATGGCCCAGCGACTGGAAAAAACGCTCCAGGCTGCGCCGGATGTTTCGCTCGTCATCGACGATAAGCAGTTTTGCCATCAGTTCATTGGCGTGCAGGGCAGTTCGACCACGAATCTGCTGCCCGCACCCACCTCGCTTTCAACGTAGATTCTGCCGCCATGGGCGGCCACGATGTCTTTTGCGATCGCCAATCCCAGGCCGGCGGATCCCTTCTCGAGGCCGCCGGTCGGGTACTGCGCGAATCTTTCGAAGATGTGGTCCCGTATCGCGCGCGGGATGCCGGGGCCGGAGTCCGCGACTTCCAGCCGCACGTGGCCATCGACCGGGCGCGCGGCGATGTCGATTTTGCCGCCCGAGGGAGTGTAGCGCAGCGCGTTGCCGACCAGGTTGGAGACAACCCACGAGAGCTTGACCGAATCTCCCGAGATTTCAGGCAACGGCTCAAGGTGCTGCTCGAGGTGAATCTCGCGTTCGCGAGCCTGCAAGCCGAAGCGATGGACGACCTCTTCGATAATCTCGCGAAGGTCGAGCCGCTCGCGGTTTACCGCGATCGCCGCCATCTCCCCGCGCGCCAGCTTGAGCAGATTGTCGCTGAGCAGCTTGATGCGCGCGCATTCGTCGAGGATCGCCTCGAGCAGCTCGCGCTGGCGCGGCGTAAAGCCCTCCGCGTCGCGCCTGAGCAGCTCCGCGGACAATGCCAGCGAGGTCAGCGGCGTTCTGAGTTCGTGCGAGAGAGTCGCGACCAGATTGGCCCGAGCACGATCCTGATCGCGCAGATAGGTCACGTCCTGAAGGATCAGGATCGTTCCCAGCATCACGTCCTTCTCGTGCCGGAGCGGAGTGGGTTTCAGCAGGTAGGAGTGATCGCGCCCGCGCACGTGAAGCTGGACCTCGACGCGGCTTTCTTCGCGGCCGCTGCGGTTGAGGCTCCGGAGCGCATCACGAACGCGGAGATAGTGCGGATGATTGCTGCTCAGGTCATCGAAGGGACTGCCCAGCGCATCCTTGGGCTCGACACCGAGGATCAGCGCGGCGATTTCATTAATATGCGCGACGATTCCGTCGGAATCGATCAGGACGACGCCGTCCTCGAGGCTTTCGATAATCGCCTCGGTCCGGCTCTTTTCGTACATCAGGCGCTCGACGTTGAGTTTCTCGAATTGTTCGAGCCGCTCCGCCATCTGATTGAATTCGCGCGCAACCGCCTGCAATTCCGCCAGCCTCTGATTGCCAAGCCGCATCTGGGATCGGCGCTGGCCGACTCCGCGCAGGCGCTCGGTCAATTCGGTCAGCGGGCGCGCGATGGCCCATCCGAGCCCCCACGCCATCGCGATTCCGAGAATCAGGACCACGGCGAGACCGATGGCGAACTGGTAGGTAAGCCCGCGGCCGAGCCGTGCGGAGCGGCTGTTGGCGCGGAACATCGCGTCGCGATTCATCCGGATGAGGTCGTCGATACGGTCGTGAAGCTCCCGGAATTCTTCGTCGTGACGCGTCTGGGCGGGATGGGTGGCGATGTCGCTGAAAAGCTTGTTCGCGCGGGACTGGATGTCCCGAGCCAACTCGGGCTCGCCGATCTCGGTGTAATTGTGATTCTCGACGTCCATCCAGCGCATGAACTCCGACTGCTCGCCCGCAAGGATTTCCTTCGCCTTGCCGTCGCGCTCGGCCAGTTGCAGATCGCGGAGCACGGCATGCAGATGCTGGGCAACCTCGATGCTCATGTAGTTGCGATAGAGAGTTTCGCGGATGGCGCCGCCAAGCCGGTAGACGCGCGGCAGGGCGTAAATCCCGAGGATCATGACTACCCCGAGAAGCAGCAGGCTTCCGTTGCGAATCCTGCTTCTGAGCGACGGCGTGCTCATGGCTGCTCCTCGCCCGTGTAGTCGGCGACAATTTCGACGTCGATGTCGCGGGCCTCTTTAAGCAGGCGCATCGGGACATTGCCGCGGAGCATTCGCCTCCACCAGGGCTGATGGGTTCGGCCGACGATGATCCTGGTGATGCCGTTGTCGCGCGCGTACTCGAGCATCGCCTTCACGACGTCGGACGATTGCAGCCACACGGTTTCCGCGCCGAGGTCGCCGGCGAGATTGATGTTGTCGAGCAGGGTCACGAAATCGCGCGTGCGGATTTTCTTCACCGACTCCGAAGGAGTTTCGATGTGGACCGCGTACCAGTCGGCGCTGAGTTGCTCCGCGATTCTCGAAGCTTTGCGCAGCAGTCCGCCGCTCTCCGCCGGGTTCGAGGACAACCCGACCATGATTCGCTCGACCACCCGCGGGCGCAGTCCGCCTTCGCGCTTGACCGCCTCGGCATCGCGCCGCTGCCGGGTCAGCCCGCGGGCGACCTCGCGCAACGCCGCCTCGCGCAGCGAAGCGAGGTTGCTGGGCTTGAAAAAATTGCGCAGCGCCTGTTCCACCTGGTGAAGCGGATAGATCTTCCCCTGGCGCAGGCGCTCGCGCAGCGCCTCCACCGATACGTCGACATCGACCACCTGATCCGCCCGCGCGATAAACGTATCGGGCACGGTCTCGCGCACTTCGATCCCGGTGACGCGCTTCATCAGCGGGCCCAGGCTCTCGATGTGCTGGATGTTGAGCGCGGTGATTACGTTGATTCCCGCCTGCACCAGCTCTTCCACGTCCTGGTAGCGGCGCTCGTGCTTCGAGCCGGGCACGTTGGTATGCGCCAGCTCATCGACGATCACGACTTCGGGACGCCGCGCCAGAATCGCATCCACATCCATCTCTTCCAGCTCGACTCCGCGATAGGAAATTCTGCGGCGCGGCACGATTTCGAGGTCGCCGACTTTGCGATCGGTCTCGACTCGGCCGTGGGTTTCGATGAACCCGAGGACCACATCCACGCCCCGGTCGCGAAGCTCGTGCGCCTCTTCGAGCATCCGGTAGGTCTTGCCCACTCCCGCGGCGGGGCCGATGTAAATCTTGAGCCTGCCCTTTTGACCCCTGGGCTCAAGGTCCAGAAACGATTCCGGTTCCGGACGACGCTCGTCGGAAATCGACGCCAAGGTTATCCTCCGCGGCGGCGGGGCATCGCGTGAAGCACCGGATGGCGTCCGCCGGCCGACAGCCCGCGGAGCGGAGAGCGGCGCGGCGACCTCGCGCGAGCGCCAGGCTCGCCGTGCTTGCGGGAGGCAAGAATCGAGCTCATCGCGCGCACGCCTAAAACCAGTGCCGCAAGCGCGATCAGTAGTTGGCCAATCGGCGGCAAACTCCCGGCTCCGGCCGGGGCAAGGTGATGCGGACGCGGGTTTACGACGATGGCGAATTCGCGTACGACGCGGTTGTCTGCCCTGAACATCTCCCTTCACCCGGCCGCAGCCGGCCTTCGCCCCCATGCTCCGGCTCGATGCTAATTGCGGGCCGCGAGATCATCGAGCGCAAGATTGAGCATCAGCACATTCACCCCCGGCTCGCCAATCACGCCGAGCCACCTGCCCCTGGTGTTTTCCCGCACCAGCCTTTCAACTACATCTTGGCGCAGACCGCGAGCGCTGGCGACCCGTGCAACTTGCATCTCGGCGGCGGCGGGACTGATCTCGGGGTCAAGGCCGCTGCCCGAGGCGGTCACCAGGTCGATAGGAACCCGGCTCGGCGAAGATCCGGGATCGGTTTCGAGCACGGCCCTGAGCCGCCTGCGAACGGTGTCGATGAGGACCTTGTTGGTGGGCCCCAGGTTGGAACCGCTCGAACTGGTTGCGTCGTAACCCTTGTCGCCAGCGGCGGACGGACGCCCATGGAAATAGCGCGCGGCGGAGAAATTCTGTCCGATCAGCTCGGAACCCGCGACGCGGCCGCCGCGCATCACCAGGCTTCCGGCGCTTTGCCATGGAAACAGCAGCCGCGCCGCGCCCGCGATCGCGAGCGGGTAGATGATTCCGGTCAGCACCGTCAGCACGAGGGTCATCCGGATCGCAACAAATAGTGAACGCATGCGCTACTCCTAGGCGAGGTGGGCCGCCGTCACCAGCACGTCGATGATCTTGATCCCGATGAACGGAACGATGACCCCGCCGACCCCGTAGATCAGCAGATTGCGCGAGAGGATGGCCGCGGCGCCGAGCGGGCGATATTGCACGCCGCGCAAGGCGAGCGGGATCAGCGCGATGATGATCAACGCGTTGAAAATCACCGCGGACAGAATCGCGCTTTGCGGCGTGGCCAGGTGCATGATGTTGAGGGCCTGCAGCTCCGGATAGCCCACCACGAACATCGCCGGGATGATCGCGAAGTACTTCGCAACGTCGTTCGCGATCGAGAAGGTGGTGAGCGCGCCGCGGGTGATGAGAAGCTGTTTGCCGATCTCGACGACCTCCATGATCTTGGTCGGATTCGAGTCGAGATCGATCATGTTGCCGGCCTCGCGCGCCGCCTGGGTCCCCGCGTTCATCGCGATTCCCACGTCCGCCTGCGCCAGCGCGGGAGCATCGTTGGTCCCGTCGCCGATCATCGCGACCAGCTTCCCCTGGCTCTGCTCTTCCCGGATGATCTTGAGCTTGGTTTCGGGAGTGGCCTGCGCGACAAAATCGTTGACGCCGGACTCGCGGGCGATTGCGGCGGCGGTGAGCGGATTGTCGCCGGTGATCATCACCGTTCGCAGCCCCATCGCGTGGAGCCGCGCGAATCTTTCGCGGATGCCGTCCTTGATGACGTCCTTCAGATAGATAACGCCCAGCACCCGCGCCTGGTCGGCAACGACCAGCGGAGTGCCGCCCGCGCGCGCGATTCGCTCGACCGCCGGATCGAGTTCGGGCGGTATGGCGCCGCCGTTCTGCCTTACGAATTCCGCGACCTGATCGCCGGCGCCCTTGCGGATGATCCGTCCGGGCAGGTCCACCCCGCTCATCCTGGTTTGCGCGGAGAACGGAACGAAGGTGGCCTGCGCCTGGGACAAATCTCTGCCGCGAAGGTTGAACTGCCGCTTCGCCAGCACCACGATCGAACGGCCCTCCGGAGTTTCATCCGCAAGCGACGCGAGCTGCGCCGCATCGGCCAGCTCTTCGATCGCGACTCCCGGCATCGGAATAAACTCCGACGCCATCCGATCGCCGAGCGTGATGGTGCCGGTCTTGTCGAGCAGCAGGGTATCGACGTCGCCGGCCGCTTCCACCGCGCGCCCGGACATCGCCAGCACGTTGTGCCGCACCAGCCGATCCATCCCGGCAATGCCGATGGCGGAAAGGAGGCCGCCGATCGTCGTGGGTATAAGGCACACCAGCAGCGCGACCAGAACCGGCAGCGACAGCAGCGTTCCCGAATAGCGCGCGAACGGAAAAAGGCTCACGCACACCAGCAGGAAGATGATCGTCAATCCGGAAAGCAGGATGCTCAGAGCTATCTCGTTGGGAGTTTTCTGGCGTTCGGCGCCTTCGACCAGCGCGATCATGCGGTCAAGGAAGGTTTCACCCGGGTTGGCCGAGATTCTGACCTTGATCCAGTCGGAAATGACGGTCGTGCCGCCCGTAACCGCGCTGCGGTCGCCGCCGCTCTCGCGGATCACCGGCGCCGATTCGCCGGTGATGGCCGCCTCGTTGACGGCGGCGACGCCTTCGATAACTTCGCCATCGCCGGGAATCACCTCGCCCGCCCGCACCATCACTACATCGCCTTTGCGCAGCGAGGTCGCGGGAACGCGCTGTTCCTGCCCGTCACGAATGACGCAGGCCTGGGTTTCGGTGCGGGTTCGGCGAAGATTGTCGGCCTGCGCCTTGCCGCGCCCCTCCGCCATCGCCTCCGCAAAATTGGCGAACGCCACGGTGAACCAGAGCCAGAGCGCGATCTGAAGCTCGAAGCCGGCCATTTCGCGGGTGCCGGCGATGAGGTTGCGCACCAGGATGACGGTTACGGCGAGCGCGGTGATCTCGACCACGAACATGACCGGATTGCGCACCTGGACGCGGGGGTCGAACTTTCGGAGCGAATCGCCGATCGCGCCCACCACGATTTGGCGATCGAACAGCGAGGATGACTTGCGGTCAGACATTGCGTGCGAATCCCTTTCAGTAGAGCTTGCCGGAGTAGAGCGCCAGGTGCTCGACGATCGGTCCGAGCGCATCGGCGGGAAAGAACGTGAGCGCGGCGACGATCAGGATCACCCCGACCAGCAGCGCGACGAAGACCGCGCCGTTGGTTGGAAAAGTTCCGGCGCTCGGAGGGATGGACTTTTTGGCGCCGAGCGATCCCGCCAGCGCCAGCGCCGGAATCTTCATCATGAAGCGCCCGAACAGCATCGCGAACGCGAGCGTGTAGTTGTAGAAAACCGAGTTGGCGGACAGTCCCGCGAGCGCGGACCCGTTGTTGGCTGCCGCCGAGGTGTACGCATAGAAAATCTGCGAAAAACCGTGCGGCCCCGGATTCGAGATTCCCGCCAGTCCCGCCTTGACGCACACCGCCGCCATCGCTCCCAGCAGAATCACAGCCGGAAAGATCAGCACGTAAAACATCGCGAGCTTCATCTCGCGCGCCTCGATCTTCTTGCCCAGGTACTCGGGCGTCCTGCCCACCATCAGGCCCGCAACGAACACCGCCAGCACCGCCATCACCAGCATCCCATAGAGGCCCGAGCCGACGCCGCCGAAGATGATCTCTCCAATTTGCATATTGAGGAGCGGCACGAATCCGCCGAGCGGCGTGAAGCTGTCATGCATTCCATTGACCGCGCCGCAGGAAGCGTCGGTGGTGACGGTCGCGAAGAGCGCGGTGTCCACGATTCCGAACCGGACTTCCTTGCCCTCCATGTTGCCGCCGCTCTGCGATGCGGTCGCATGCTGATTCAGCCCCATCGCCGAGAACTGCGGATTGCCGCGTTGTTCGGCCCAGATCGAGACGCCTGCGCCCGCCACGAACAGCAGCGTCATCGCGGCAAACAGCGCCCATCCCTGGCGGCGGTCTCCCGCCATCGCGCCGAAGGTGTGGGTCAGCCCGGCGCTGATCACGAAGATCGCGATCATTTCAATCAGGTTGGTCAGCGGCGTTGGATTCTCATAAGGATGGGCCGAATTGGCGTTGAAGAAGCCGCCCCCGTTGGTTCCCAGTTCCTTGATTATTTCCTGCGATGCGATCGGTCCTTGCGGAATGATCTGTTCCGCTCCTTCGAGCGTCCTTGCATGGACGTAGGGATCGAAATTCTGCGGAACTCCCTGCCAAACAAGCACCAGGGCGAAGACGATACATAGGGGCAGCAGCACCCAAAGAGTCGCGCGGACGAGATCGAACCAGAAATTGCCGATGGTTCGCGCGCTGCGCCGCACAAAACCGCGAATCACCGCCACTGCCACAGCTATTCCCGCGGCGGCGGACACGAAGTTGTGGAACGCAAGGCCCGCCATCTGGGTCAGGTAGCTCACCGTGGTTTCGCCGGCGTAAGCCTGCCAGTTGGTGTTGGTGGTGAAGCTGGCCGCGGTATTGAAAGCCAGATCGGGCGCGATGCCCGCAAGGCCTTGTGGATTGAAAGGCAGCACGCCTTGCAAGCGTTCCATTCCGTACAGCAGCAGCATCCCGGCCGCGCTGAACAGGAGCATCGCGATTGCGTACTCGGACCACGCCATCTCGGTCGCGGGACGAATGCCGCAAAGGCGATAGATAGCGCGCTCAATCGGACACAGAACGGGGTCCAGGAAGGTCTTTTGACCGCTGAACACCCGCGACATGTAGAGGCCGACCGGAACGCTCAGCAGCGTAACGAGCGCAAAGAAGATTCCTACCTGGAAAATTGCATTCCAGAGCATGCCAGAAATTCACTCCAGTTTGGGGGACCTAGAACTTCTCCGGGCGAATCAGCGCATAGACCAGGTACGTGGTCAGGCTGACCGCGAGGATAATGCCGAGAAAAAGGTCGAAAGTGCTCATACCTTTAGACACGCGAGGACGTATCCGATAGCGACAGCGAAAAAGCCCACCGTAGCCGTGATTGCCGCCAGATCCTGCATTGCAAAGAACAGCAGCATTGAGCATGCCAGATTGAAAGGGACAGGATCCGCCGCCGGTTCTCCCGCTTGCGATGTTTGTTCGTTTCAATTTGCACTACATCGACGATGCGACTTGCAGCCTTTGATTTCGGGCATGTTTCGTCGCTCTTTTCGCTCAAAAGAGACGTTCAGGATTCTTCAATGACACCGGTCGTGCCATGACGCGACAAAGAGATAAATTGCTGCTAACCCCGCGACGAAACGTTTCAATTCGGATCGTTTGGGTACGGGCTGGCGCGATGCTAGTGTGTAGCCTTCCGCTCGGCTGGCGCTACTACCATGGTGCCGATTCGCTACAACCTTCGCAGCGTTCTCGAACGGCGCGGAACCTCGCTGATGACGATGCTTGGCGTCGCGCTGGTTTCGATGATCTTCGTCATCGTGTTCGGGTTTATCGCGGGCCTGAAGGAGTCTCTTCGCAATTCCGGCCAGGATCGAAACTGGATGGTGCTTGCGCGGGGCGTAACCAGCGAAAACGAAAGCTACGTCCCGCACGAAGCGACGGAAGTGATCAGCGCGCGGCCGGAAATCGCGCTGGACGCCGATAACCATCCGCTGGTCTCGCGCGAGTCGATCGCGGGCGTGAACATCGCGCGCATCAGAGGCGCCAAGGAATTCGCGCTGCTCCGCGGGGTGGAACCGATCGCATACGAGCTCCATCCGAATCTGCGGCTGGTCGAAGGACGATGGCCGGAGCGCGGGAAGGGCGAATGGGCTGTCGGGCAGCGGCTGCTCGCGCGCTACCCGTACCTGAGCCCGGGCAGCACGTTTCACTACGGACATCACGACTGGCAGATCGTCGGGGTGTTCGGGGACCACGGCAGCGCGCGCGAGTCGGAAATCTGGACGAATCTTGACGATCTGATCAACGACCGGCATTGGTCGCCGGGCGGCGCCTCCGCGCTGCACCTGGTTTTGAGGGCGGGAACCTCGACTGAGTTTGCGCAGGCCTTGAAGGCCGACGGACGATTCACGCTCCAAACCGAGAGCGAAGGCGACTACTACGCGGCACAGGCGAAGGTGGCCGCGCAATTGCGGACGCTCGGCCTCATCGTGGCGATTGCGCTGGCGATCGGCGCGACCTTCGGCGGGATGAACACGATGTACACGGCGGTGAGCCGGCGCGGACGCGAGATCGGTGTTCTGCGAGTGCTCGGTTTTTCGCGCGCGGACATCCTCGGCAGCTTCGTCATCGAGAGTGCGATCCTCGCAATCGCGGGAGGCGCGGCCGGGATTGTCCTTGCCACCCTGGTCGCGTGGGTATCAGGGTTGGGCAGCCGCACGATGAGCATCGGCGCGATGTTCTTCTCGTACCGGGCGAGTCCGGGCGCGTTCGCCGCCGGCGTTGTTGTGGCGGCGATTATCGGGGTCGCGGGCGGACTGATGCCGGCGCTGCGCGCCTCGCGCATCGGCATCATCAACGCCCTCCGGGAGTCGTGACGATGACGGCAAGGCTGTTCGTAATCGCGTTACGAAACATGCGCCGCCAGTTGCGCCGCACCATCCTGACCGGATTGAGCTTCGCGGTCGCGGTTTTCCTCTACACGGTGCTGGTCGCGGTGCCGTGGTCGATGGACCGAATCGCGTACAACGCATCGAAGGGACTCCGGGTGGTGGTAACCGAACGCAACAGCGGGCGACTGCCGGCGCGTTACTGCGATCCCATCAAGAAGATGCCGCACGTGCTGGGCTGCGCGCCCGAGATTGTCTGGGCCGCCGTATATCGCGATCCGAAGGACCCGATAGTCATGTACGGCGTGACTCCGGACATCACCAAGGTGACCGCCAGCAGCGACTACCAGGTCTCCTCGGAGCTGGCCGAAAAGTTTCTGAGCGACCGCCGCTACGCGCTGATAGGATACGCGCTGATGCGGCAGTACGGATGGAAGCTCGGCGAGCCGATCACGATGCACAATCCGAACGATCCGCGGCTCGCGCTGACCTTTATTCCGCTGGTCGAGTTTCCAAACGAGTACATGTCGCACTCGTTTCTGTTCGACCGGCGGATGCTCGACGACGCGGTAAAGAACCTGTACGGCGCCAACATCCAGAACTACGCCTCATTCCTGGTAGTGCGGGTCGATCGCGCGGAAAACATGGGGCTGGTCGCGAGCGAAATCGACGAGAACTTTCACAACTCGGACGCCGAAACGGAAACCACGACCGAATCGGATTCCATCGCCAACGTCGTCACCGCAATCGGCAGCATCCGCACTATCATCTACAGCCTCTGCATCGTGGTTCTGCTGACCGTCCTGCTAATCGCCGCCAATTCAATGGCGATGATGGTGCGCGATCGAATCAGCGAGGTGGCGGTGATGCGCGCGCTTGGGTTCACTCGGGCGCAGGTTGGAATTCTGCTGTTTACCGAGGCCGCGCTGATCGGTCTCGGCGGGGCGGCGGTCGGCGCGGCCGCGGCGCTGTATTATTTCGGCCACGGCGTAAGACTGGGCGAAGTGACCGGGATGCTTGGTTATATGCAGGTGCGGCCCGAAACCGCGGCGGCCGGAGTGGCGACGGCGCTCGCCGTCAGCATCGCCGCGGCGCTCCTGCCGGTGACAAGGGCGATGCGTATCGCCCCCGCGATGGCCTTTCGCCAGGTAGTTTGAGCGCCGAGGCCGCGCTCCCGCGGACAAATCCGAAGGAACGCGGCCTCGCGATAGTCAAGGAGAATTCCGCAAGGAAATCAGTGGACGGGTTCCGGCGACGACGCGGGTCCGCCCGCCGTCGGCGGCATGCCGATTTTGCGCTCGGTGTATCCTTTCGGAACCGTGAACGTGTCAGCCGGCAGGTCTTTGGATTCCAACTTGGTCACGACGGTTTTGGTGGTCACCGGCTTCATGTTCGCAAGCTGCTTCTGGAGTTGCTGCTGTTGCTCGGGAGACAGGTTCGGCAGCTTCATGTTGGCCATCGAAACCGTCGAATCCGAAGCGAGCGGGATGCCGTCCGGCGCGTTTGTCATCGGCACCACTTCCTTCAGTTTCGTCGCCAGCGCCTTCTGGAACGTGGTGAATTCCTTGGCTCCCGGAGCGCTGGTCGAGAAGCACTCGGTGACCTTGTAATCGCCGCCCAGCGACTGGCCGGATCCGGTGTAATCGGTGCATGAATAGCCAAGGACGTTCCTGGTCGTGTCGGCCTTTTTGAAGTCGACCTGGCCGGGGCCGCGTGCCATCGCCGCCGCCATCGGTCCGGTGGGAGGGAAAGGAATCTGGATGTAAGTGCTCTTGGAGGGATCGACAAGATACATCTTGTTGTTGTCGAGGTCGGTGATGATCTCCCGGCCGCTGCTTATCATTTTCTGCTTGTTGCCCTGGACCATTATCGTCTGGGAACTCTTGCGTTCGCCGAACTGTCCGTTGGCGGTCTGTTCCTGTGTGATAACGACTCCGGCTGCGGCGGGGACGCTCGCGATAGCGACAGCCAGCACTGCCGCGGCAAACGTGATGCTCTTCATGAATGCTTAGTCTCCTTGCGCTTGTTGAACTTTCAATACTTCGGCCGCGGACGTTCTGACGGCATCTTCGGCTTCCCGGCCGTTCTCGACGAAGATTCGGTGCAGCATCAGGCTTATCAGGCCGAACAGCACCCAAACCATTTCCTTTACGCGCCTGAGAAAGCCGATCGCGAAGCCAACCCCGGCCGGGTATCCCAGCATCGAAAGAATCAGCGCCTTGCCGCCTTCCTGGCTGACGAGCTTGGCGGGAATCAGGAACGTGGCGCGTTCGAGCAGGAGGCCCACGCCCTCGACCAGCAAAGCGATTCGGATCGAGTCCGGCTCGTGAAGCAGGTTGAGCAGGAGATAAATCTCGACCGGTCCGAGGCCCCACGCGACCACGTAGCATAAGGCGGCGATGAAGAAGCGCGCGCGATGGTGGCTGTAGAAGTCGATCAGCAGCGCGTCGGCTTCATCGGCGGAAGCCTTTATTTCCTCGCGCTGGATTCCTCCGATGTCGAAACGCGCCGCGGCCCGCCACAGATGCGAGAAAGGCTGCTTCTTCTGAACGAAGAAGAACCCGCCGGCCAGCGCGAGCGCGATTACGAATCCTCCCATGATGGGCCAGAACAGGCGCGCCCCGGCCGGCATCATGTGAAGCGAGAAGATCAAGGCGGCGGTGATGAACCCGATCTGGCCGACCACCTCCGCAAGCGCGGCGATAATCACGGTGGCCAGCCCAAAAGGCATCCGCAGCTTGTGCCGGACCATCATCGCCATCACGAATTGTCCGCCGAGCTGGGCGGATGGCGTGACATAATCGACCGCCTCGCCGGCAATTCGGGTGAAGAAAAGCTGGGCGATGCCGAGCGACGGCGGACAATCGTAGATGGTCACGCGCCAGCCGATTGTGTTTACAAAGCGCGCGACCGCTTCGAGCATGATCGTAAGTGCAAGGCCCCATCCCGCCATCCGCAGATAGGAGAAAATCTCGGACGTGCCGAAATGGGCGACGAACCATGCGTAGAAGGCGAGCGAAAGAACGATCAGGATGGTCTCGACGCGGCGCATCAAACGGTGCGAAGCCGCCGAAACCCGAAAGAAAGCGCGGCGGCGCTCTTCAGCATTGTTTCAGCGTCGCGGGGAACGCGCAACCCGCCAGTGCATCGTCCCAAAGGTTTGACAGACAGGCTTTTGCGACGCCAGAATCGCCCAGCCGCGGCAGGGAGCGCGCCGCGGCGGCACCGCGCGACCGGAAATCATCAATTTTGCCTTCGCATTTCAATACAGCGCACCAGGCAATCCTCTGCCCGACCGCATCGGACCCGAGGCGATGGGACTGAAGCGCGTAATTCGGCGCTACCAGAAGAAGGGCGCCGGCGCCGCTATCCGCTACGTTTGGCGGCTTCGAAAGAACGACCTGGTGCGCGTCGCGAACCTCGTCGGCCCCGCGCGCAAGCGATGCCCGTGCTGCGGATGGACGGGGATGCGGTTTCTCGACTACGCGGGCCATCGCCAGAACGCCATCATCTGCCCGCGATGCGGCAGTCATCCGCGCCATCGGGCGCTCTGGACGTTCCTTGCGGACGAGGCCGGACGCCTCGAGGCGGGCGCAGCGGTGCTGCATCTGTCCGCGGAAACCAATCTGATGCCGATTTTCACCAGACGGCGGGATCTTCGCTATGTCACCGCCGATCTCAAGCTCAGAAGCGCGATGGTGCGGGCGGATGCGACCCGGCTGCCGTTTCGATCGGAGTCGTTCGACATGATCGTATCGAGCCATATGCTCGAACACATCGAATACGACGCCGATGCGATCGCGGAGTTCGCGCGCGTCCTGGCTCCGGGCGGCCAGGCGATCGTGATGGTGCCGATGATGGCGGAGTGGCGAACGTCGCCGACGCGCGAGTTCCATGCGCCCGACCCCAATCTCGAAGGCCATTGGCGCATCTACGGATTCGACTTCGCGGATCGAATGCGATTGGCAGGACTCGAATGCCGGACGATCGAGACCGCCGAGCTTGCCACCGGTGACGTTCGCCGCCAGTGCGAGCTGATGGACGACCCGATCTTTGTGGGACGCAAGCCGGCTTCGAGCCGCTGAGAGCGGATGGCGGCGATCTTCAGCGCTCGGCGATCGATTGCGCGACTTCGAGACTGACCAGGCGCGCGACCAGAATAGCCAGATACATCTGGCCGATAACCGACTCGAGCACCGACAACGTTCGCGCTATTTCCGACTTTGGCGCGATATCTCCGTAGCCGGTCGTCGTCAGGCATACAAAGCTGTAATAGATGAAGCTGTGCAGCGCCGCGATCATCGTGGGACCGCCGGCCCCGTGGTCGACAAAGAGTTCGGCGCTGAAAGAACCTGGATGGCGGATTTCCACGAAGGCGAACATGAAGCCCCAGGCGATCGCGAGCAGAAAATAGGCGCATAACGCCGCGCTTATCGTGTCGAGGGTGACGCGCCGCACGCTGAACAACTGGCGGATCAGGCCGACCACCGTCGCCAGCAGAAACGCGGCTGCCGCAACTGAGGTGAGCGCCTCCAACTGCAGACTGCGATGGAACTGCAGTACCCAGCGCAGGGTGAAAGCCGGCACCATAAGTGAGATTCCGAGCCGGAAATATGTTTGCGAGACGTTGAGCGTATAGAGCGCCGACAGCAGCATCAGGGACATCGAGGTCGACATGATCGCCTGCGCGAGTTTGTGGGTCGACACCAGCGGCTGCAGGACGATCATCAGCAGAATTGTAAACAGCAACAGCGTGTAGCGGCCGGGCTGGTTGCGGCGCGCCAGCCCCATCCATCGCCAAAGCCGGCGCGAGTCGGACGAGAGCGAGGGCCCGTCCCCTGCTCTGCTGGTGCGTTCGGTCTTCATTGGCCGCCAAGTGTACTACGTAGTGGCCGAATAAACATCGTGGCGGGAAGGCGTTCCGGTTTGGGGGCCGAAACGCAACGGCGGACGTCATCGCTTGACAGCTCGCAGCCCCATGAACAGCGGAATTTCCCGGCAGGCCGCCGTTCTAAACCCGCGCGCATGCGGACCGGCCTCGAGCTCCGCGGCAGGCAGCTCACGGATCGCGTCAATCACGAGTCCGTTGGCCGCCAGACCTTCGACATACGCTTCCAGCGGCCGATGATAACTGCGGGTGGCGCCGCGCCGGCGGCCATCGTACGGCTGCATCGGTACCGCGAGCCGCGAAAGATAGCGATCGACGCGCCGGAACCGCAGCGCGCGCTTCTCATCCCAGCCCCATCCGCTTTGCCGCGGCACCCGGAAGCACGGATGCGTCATCACGATTACCAGCCGCCCTCCGGTTCGCAGCGCCCAGGCCGCCGACTTGAGCGCGCCTTCGAGCGGATCGATATCCTGGATGCTTAACAGGAACGTCGCCGCATCGAAGGCCGCCGCGGACAGGACGTTCAGCGATTCAAGCCGGGTTACGTCGGCGACGATGAACCGCGCGAAATGCCCGTGCAGGCGGCGCGCGATCGAGATCAGGCGCGGACTCAGGTCGACGCCGGTGACGAGCACGCCCCTTTGCGCAAGATGCGGCGCGAGCACGCCGTGGCCGCTGCCGAGATCGAGCACACGCTCGCCCCGACCCGGCGCGAGCAACTCAAGCAGCGCGGGAATGGCGAGGCGGCGATGATAACGGCTGCCGTTGGGACCAGCCCAGCCGCTGTACCATCGCGCGACCGCATCCCAGCTCTTGCTGGATGTTCTCGGCGTCCGAATCTTCACGGCCGTGTGCGCCATCAACGCGAGAGAACCCTCACCTGGCCCGATTCCACGCGCCATTCTTCGCCCGCAACGCGATGCGCCAGCGCCTCGTCGTGGGTGACGATCACGAGCGCGCCCGGATAGGCTGCGAGCGCGTCCTGCAGCCGCTCGATCGCCGGTATGTCCAGATGATTGGTCGGCTCATCGAGGAGGCAGGCCCATACCTGGCGGCCCAGTCCGTATGCCAGCGCCAGTTTGCGCGCCTCGCCCGGCGAAGGGGAGTGCGATCGCAGCACGCGTTCGGGATCCAGTCCAAGGGCGGCGGCCAGGGTCAGCACGCGCGATCGCGTTGCGGCAGGAAGCCCTCCGATCGCATCGAGCATCGCGACCGCATCGTCGTGATCCAGTTCCTGCGGCAGATGGAGCATGCGGTCCGCCGGCAGATGCGAGGCCGCGATGAGCGCGTTCAAGAGCGTGGTCTTGCCAGCGCCGTTGGCGCCGCTCACGCGTATTTTGCTGTCGCGACCGACGAGAAGATGAACTCCGGCCAGGATTTGCTTTTCGCCGGCGTGGATAGCGGGAGCATCGATCGCCATGACGCGGCTCATAGGCGCCGGCACATAATCCACGAACAGGGCGCGGCCCTTTTCCTTCTTGAACTCGAAGCGATCGAGTTCCTCGCCGACTCGTTCGAGTCCCCGGCGCAGCACCGCGATATCCTGCATTGTGCGGCCGCCGATCGTGCGCGCGGGCGCGGCGATTTGGCCGTCGAACAGGCCGCGCACGCGATTCTCGTGCGAGCGGCGTGCCTGTGCCGATGCGAGCATCCGCCGCTTGTCGGCAAGCCGGCGAGCCAGTTTGTCGTGCTCGCGCTTCAGCTTGTCGCGGTCGGCGATTCGTGCGCGGTCTTCGGCTTCCCATGATCGCTTCGCCTCTCGATATGCGCCGCGGAAAATTCGGGCGCTTCCCCGATGAACCCGGATGGTGTGCGCGGTGAGGCGTTCGAGCAGAGCGCGATCGTGCGACACGACGATCCCGACTCCGCGAAATCTCAGGAGCGCGCCGATCAGCAGTTCGCGCGCATCGGCGTCGAGATGGTCCGTCGGCTCATCGAGAATCAGAACATCAGGTTGCGCGGCAAGCGCCGCCCCCACCTGCCATCGCCGGCGTTCGCCCGGCGACAGCGTCGGCCAGCGCGAGAGCGACTTCGGCTCGAGCGCGAGTTCACCCTCGATGCGGCGGGAAGCTCGATCATCGGCGGCCGCGAAGGATTCGATCGCGGAAGTAATCGTGTCGACGGTCTGCGGGCATAGCGCAATGCTCGCCGACGGCGGATCCAAGCGAATATGCCCCGCGGCGGGTTCGAGCTCGGCGGCGATCAGGCGTATCAGGGTGGTCTTGCCGGCGCCATTCGCGCCGACCACACCGGTCCATCCGGGCGCGAGCTGGATGCTTACGTCACGAAGAATCGGAACGGAATCCGAGTATGAAAACGAGAGATCGGCCAGATGTACGAACATTTAACTGCTCCGAAGCCCGGTGCATGCGAGCGCAGTCGCGCCGGCAGCACGTGCCCAACGTCGAAACGAACGACATTAGAAGCAGTTAATTCCGCACACCTCTTGGCTCCTCGCGTAAGGAAGGGTCAGGACAAGGCTAGCGGCGATGCCGCCGCGGATCAATCGGCGGCTGAATTGGCGGTGTCTGGCGACGGGGCGAATAATCGCCAGTGCCAGTAGCCGCCGGTCTCGCCGCGGCTTCGCACCCGCCATCCGTCGCGCTTCAGATTTCTGCCGATAAGCCAGTTGATGGTGCCGTGCGCGACGGCCGCAACCCTGCGATTGGCGGATGCGTACTCGGCAAGGCGCGCGGCGGCCAGGCGCGACCGCGCCCGCGCCATCCCAATTGATTCAGTTTCGCGCGCGTAGCCCGCGAAGTGCGAGAGCCGCGTCAGCAGGACCCACGCCTCCGTCGGCAACTCGATCATCGGGATCGGCAGATCGGGCAGGGGAACTTCGTCGAGTTCGCTGAGTTGAACGACGGGAAGCCCTCGCGAAAGCTGCAGCGCGGACTGGTACGAGCGCGGACGGCAACTCGAGACGAACAGTCCCGACTCGGAGGCGGCCTCGACCAGCCGCGGAGGAGGAGGACTGGCGGGATCGAGCTCGGCCGCGTCGTAGCGCTCGATCCATCGCTTGAACTCCGGATGGCGGCATCGGCGCGGCCACTCGATGCGCGGGCGTCCGTGCCGCACCAGCAGGATTTGACCGCACAGCGCCATCGTTCGCACGAAGCGCTACAGGCTCTTCGCGAACTCCGCGAGCAGGGCGTTGATCTCCCGAGGACGTTCCTGCTGAATCCAGTGGCCGGCGCCGGGAATAATCGTAAGCTTGCGGCAGGCGGGCATCGATACTTTTACGATCCCGCTCGCGTCGCCGCCGATCATCTCAAGGACGCAATCGCGCTCGCCCGCCGCGAACATCGAAGGCTGGCGCAGCCGGGCGCCATCGAGAAACGGCGTCAGGTCCCAGTTGCGATCGAAGTTGCGGTACCAGTTGATGCCGCCGCGAAAGCCGGCCCGCTTGAACTCGCCGGCAAAGAAATCGAGGTCGGCTTCGGTCAGCCAGGTCGGCAGCGTCTTCGGCACCACTCCGGTTTCGATGAACTTCTTCGTGCGCGGAAACAGGAATTGCCAGCTCTCCTGCGGGGGAGGATCACCCGATGCGGAATAGAGAATCATCGCCATCGCGCGGCGCGGGTCCGCGTCGAGCTCCTTCTCGACTCGCCCCGGTTCCTGGAAATAGCTCTGGTAGAAGTTCTTGTCGGTTCCTTCGAGCGCCTTCCATCCGATGCTCGGACGAATCGGGCCCCGCGGTATATACGGAACGCTGAGCAGAGCGCATGCGCGGAAGATGTCGGGTCGCAGCAGGGCGCAATGCCAGGCCACGGGAGCACCCCAGTCGTGCCCAACGATGATCGCCTGCACCTCGTCGAGCGAGTTCACCAGTCCGACGATGTCACCGGCGAGATTGAAGATGTTGTATGACTCGATCGGTTCCGGAGCTTCGGTCTGCCCATAGCCGCGCTGGTCGGGGGCAACCACGCGAAAGCCCGCGTCGGCGAGCGCGCGGATTTGATGCCGCCACGAATACCAGGATTCGGGCCAGCCGTGGCATAGAACAATCAGCGGCCCCGAGCCCTGCTCGACATAGTGCATCCTGATGCCGTTGGTGGTGACGAAGCGATGCTGCAACTCAGCCATACGAATAGCCTCCGGCGGTTTGCCGAATAGTATCCCGCCGAAAGCGGCACGGCCACCTTGACGGCACACGCCGAAAGCAACGAGGCGCGAAGATTGCGGACAAACCGCAACCGCCGCGCCTCGTGGAGAGCGAAGATACCTCGTTTGCGCGCTACGAGTGCTTGAGCTTCTTCATTTCCTCGGCCATTTCGGGAACCGCCTTGAACAGGTCGGCAACCAGGCCGTAATCGGCGACATTGAAGATCGGCGCTTCTTCGTCCTTGTTGATCGCGACGATAATTTTCGAGTCCTTCATGCCGGCCAGATGCTGGATTGCGCCGGAGATTCCGACCGCGACGTAAAGCTCGGGGGCGACCACCTTTCCGGTTTGTCCGACCTGGAGATCGTTGGGAACGAAGCCGGCATCGACCGCGGCGCGCGACGCGCCCATCGCGGCGCCCATCTCGTCCACCAGCGGTTCGAGCACGGTCTTGAAATTGTCGCCCGATTTGAGGCCGCGTCCGCCGGAAACCACGATGCGCGCCTCGGTAAGCTGAGGACGATCGCTCTTGGTCTGGTTGAACGACACGAATTCGGTCTTGGCGGCGGACGGATCTATTTCCGCATCGGCCTTTTCCACCGAAGCGGCGCTGTCGGCCGGCTTGGCGGCATCGAACGCGGTGCCGCGCACGGTGATGACCTTGACGGGTCCATCGAGCTCGATTGTCGCCATCGCGTTGCCCGCGTACATCGGGCGGATGTACGTGCCGTCGTCGTTGATCGCGGTGATCTCCGACGCCATCGGCGCGCCGAGCCGGGCGGCCAGGCGCGGCGCGAGGTCTTTGCCGACGGCGGTGGCGGTAGCGAGCACGAATTCGGCGCCGGCCTTTTTGACCAGGGCCGCGAGCGCCGCCGCGTGCGCATCGGCCACGTAATTCTTCAGATTCGCGTGCGCCAGCGCGATCACCTTGGAAACGCCGTATTTGGCAATCTCGCCCGCGAGCGCCTCGGGCGCATCACCGGCGACCACCGCGATCGCATTGCCGCCGCGCTTTTTCGCCAGTTCGAGGCCGGCATTCACGGCGGTCAAAGTGGTTTTAGGGAAGTGGCCTCCCTGATGTTCGGCAAAGATGAGAACGTCACCCATTTGCATTCACTCCATTACCCGCTTCGCGCCGTCCATGCGGTCGCGTGCGGGCGGTGAAAAATCGTCGTTGTTTCCTCGGATGGTCAGATAACCTTGGCTTCGGTGTGAAGCACCTGCACGAGCTCCTGCACCGATCCGACTTTCCTTCCGGCCTGGCGCTTCGGCGGGGCGGCAAGGGTCTTGATTTTGAGCTTGGGCGCGAGGTCCACGCCGAGGCTGTCGGCGGGAATCTCTTTCAACTCCTTCTTGCGCGCTTTCATGATGCCCGGCAGCGAGGCGTAACGCGGTTCGTTCAGGCGGAGGTCGGTGGTAACGACGGCGGGCAGGTTGAAGGCGATCGTCTCGAGGCCGCCGTCAACTTCGCGGGTGACCGTAACCTTCTTGTCGGCAAACTCGACCTTGGAGGCGAACGTCGCCTGCGGCCATCCCAGCATCTCCGCCAGCATCTGGCCGACCTGGTTCGAGTCGTCGTCGATGGCCTGTTTGCCGAGCAGGACGAGTTCAGGGTTTTCGTCGCCGATTACCTTGGCGAGGATGCGCGCGAGCGCGAGCGAGTCGAGCGCGGCGTCATTCTTGATCAGGATTGCGCGATCGGCGCCCATCGCGAGACCGGTGCGAAGCTGCTCCTGCCAGGTCGATTGGCCGATCGTGATGAGCACGACTTCTCCGCCCTGTTTCTCCTTGATGCGCAGCGCCTCTTCGATCGCGATTTCGTCGAAGGGGTTGATAACCCATTTGACGTTGTCGGTGGCGATTCCGGAACCGTCGGGAAGAACGCGGATAGTGGTCGCCGGATCGGGGACTCGCTTTATCGGGACGAGAATCTTCACAGTACTGTCACTCCACGCAGTTTCGCTTATGCGGCTTTGGAAATCTGAACAGACGAATCGGGGCCAGGGCCGATAAACGCAACGAAACTAACAGCGCTATTTATTTCAGTCAAATTACTGTTAGGAGGGTGAACCGCGGCCGCGCGCGACCCCGGACAAGCCGGACTAAGGCCGCCTTCGGCCTGATCTATTCGTTGTAGCCGAGGCGGCGGGAAACTTCACCGCCCGCTTCGAGCAGGGCTGGAGCAATTTCGCTGGTTATTCGTTCCGGCGCGAGCCGATACGTGGGACCCGCAACCGCCAGCGACCCGACCACCATCCGGGTATAGTCACGAATCGGCACCGCGACCGAATTCACCTCGTCGACGAATTCTCCGGTGTCGGTCGCATAGCCATCACGAACCACCGCTTGCAATTGCTCAGCCAGTAGTGCGCGATCGACAATCGTGCGGTCGGTGTATCGGCGCAGATTTTCCGGCAACGTCGAGCGAAGCTGCTCTTCCGGATCGAACGCGAGATGAACCTTGCCGGCCGCCGAGCAATGAAGCGGCAGCGTCAGGCCGACCGGCGGCGTGATGCGCACGGCGCGGTCTTCGGGCTCGGCCGCTTCGAGCGGTACGACTCCGTCGCGGCGCAGGATCGCGACATAAGCGCTCTCACGGCATTTGCGTGCGAGATCTGAAAGAATGGGACGCGCCTGGCGCACCAAGCCCATATGATGGATATAGCGGCGGCCAAGCAGCAGGCACTTGATGCCGAGGCGATAGTTTTCGGTCGCTTTGTTCTGCTCGATGTAGCTGCGCGCTTCGAGCGTCGCAAGCAGGCGAAAGACGTTGTTCTTGTGAAGCTTGAGGCGCTTGGAGAGTTCAGTGACGCCGAGTTCGTCTACGTCGCCGAAGAACTGTTCGAGCACGTCGAGCGCATGCGCGACAGATTGGATGACGTAGTTGGTTTTGTCGCGTCTAACCATCAGCGTTCTCAGACGGCACGCGACGGGTCGGAAAGCGGCGGCGCGGCGTCTTTGTAAAAGTGTTTTACTTTAGACGGCGCATCCGAATCATGTCAACGACGCCGCCGGAACTGTCGTGAATGCAATATAAGTACTTGATTATTAAAGGTTTTTCCGACCCCCAATCACCATAAGGACCAATCTCCATGGCCGATCCGTTCCCTCCAGATTTCTTTCGCCGCATCGACGAATCTGAAGATGAGCTGTTCTATATCCAGCCGCGTTTCGTCGTTCATATCGATGATGGCGCGATCAAAAAAGTCGGAGAGATCTACGCGCGACTGCTTCCGCAAGGCGGATCGATCCTCGACCTCATGAGCAGTTGGCGTTCGCACGTGCCCGAACACGTGCGAGCGTCGCGGATGGTTGGGTTGGGGATGAATCGCGCGGAGATGCAGGAGAATCCCGCGCTTACCGAGGTCGTCGTTCACAACCTGAACCAGAATCCCGAACTTCCGTTCGCCGACGACGAGTTCGACGCCGCGATCGTCACCGTTTCGATTCAATACTTGACGCGGCCGGTCGAGATCTTTCGCGGTGTCGCGCGAGTTCTGAAACCGGGTGCGCCCTTCATCGTCACCTTTTCCAACCGGATGTTTCCGACGAAGGCGGTCGCGATCTGGCATTCGCTCGATGAATTCGATCGCGTGCGGCTCGTGTACCGGTACTTTCAGGAAGCGGGCAGGTTTGAGAGTATGGAGGTGATCGACCGGAGCGCGCCGACCGATCCTCCTTCGGACCCGATATGGGCGGTGGCCGGCTACCGTGCTCGCGAGGATGAGAAGTGATTCGCAATAATGGGATGCGTCATCTTGCGCTGACGGTTCGCGATGTGGATCGCACCAAGGCGTTTTACGAGCGGGTGTTCGGGATGAAGGTTGTCTGGCAGCCGGACCCGGAAAACGTGTACTTGAGTTCCGGGTGCGACAATCTGGCACTGCATCGCGGCGATGGCGGCGACCCCTCCGCCCAGCATCTCGATCATCTGGGCTTTGTCTTGTCCTCGATTTCGGATGTAGAAGCGGCGTGGCAATGGGCACAGGCGGAACATCTGGAGGTTGCCAAGCCGCTCAGGCGCCATCGGGACGGTTCGGTATCGTTTTACATCCGCGATCCCGATGGCAACGTGGTCCAGGTTCTCTACGAGCCAACCATCAGTCAGCAACGAATAGTCTCCTGAACGGCGCGGGCATGGCGGCCTGCGCCCTCTTTTGAACGCGCATTGGGAGGAGAACATGCTCAAAGGGCGCGCGACCGCCTCAGGTACCGGCGCATACGCATCGCGGTTCGCCGGACTGCCGGGAAATTTCCGTGCGATGATCGGGCTTTCGGTTTCATCGATCGGAATCGGCACTTATCTTGGCGAACCGGACGAGGAGACCGACCGCGAATATGAAGCCGCGCTCGCCGCGGCGGTTGGCGGCGGAATAAACCTGATCGATACGGCGATCAACTACCGCTTTCAACGCAGCGAGCGGACGATCGGTCGCGTCCTGGCCGCGATGGCGGCGCGCGGCGAGATTCGGCGCGAAGAAATTGTGGTCGCGACCAAGGGCGGTTACATCACCTTCGACGGAGAAGTGCCGCCCAATCCGCGCGCCTGGTTCGACGAACACTTCATCCGCACCGGCATCGCGAGCCCCGACGATCTCGTGGAGGGCTCACACTGCATGACTCCGAAATGGCTTGCGGCGATGCTGGAAATGTCGCGCGCCAATCTCGGCCTTGAAACCATCGACATCTACTACCTTCACAATCCCGAGACCCAGCTCAACGGGGTCTCGCGCCCCGAGTTCCTTGACCGCATCCGCGCCGCGTTCGAGATGCTCGAGGGCGCGGCCGCCGACGGCAAAATCGGCGTGTACGGAACTGCGACGTGGAACGGCTATCGCGTGCCGGCAACCGAGCGCGCGTGGCTTTCGCTCGACGAGCTATGGAGGGTCGCGTACGAAGTCGGCGGCGAGAAGCATCACTTTCGCGCGATCCAGCTTCCGTACAATCTCGCGATGCCGGAGGCGGTGACGCTTGCCAATCAGCCCGTGCAGAAACAGCGGGGAACGACGCTGGCGGTCGCGAGCGCGATGGAAATGGGCGTATGCGCGAGCGCATCGCTGCTGCAGGGCCGGCTGGCGCGCGGACTTCCGCCGATCCTGAGAGAAGCTTTCGCCGAATTCACTTCCGATGCGCAGCGTTCGATCCAGTTCGTCCGCTCGACTCCCGGAATCAATGTCGCGCTGGTCGGAATGAAATCCGTCGCGCACGTGACGGACGTACTCGCGACCGCATCGCATCCGCCGGCGACGCAGGAACAGTTGATGAAACTGTTTCAACCGGCCAGATAACGAATCGCTCGGCGCTGCGCGCCGCGGCTAGTTGGCTTGGGCGGTCCAGGTGCCGTGGCCGCCGGATGGCGATGACTCGTAGGTGCCGCTCAACGTGTCGCTGCGGCGCTGTCCCTCGAAATAGTAGGTCTCGGTTCCGTACGGCACCTGGAACTGCAGCCGATCGCCCCGGATGAAGCCCTCGATTGGCGTCGAGCCGAAACCGTTCTGATGAATCACCATCTCGCCGTGCAGAAATCCGTTCGGCTGCGGGCGCAGGCGCAGTTCGAGTTCGGGATGGCCGCCGCCGGGCAGGCCGCTGATGGTGCCGGTCGCGACCGTGGCCCCGAACATGTCCGGACCCGCGGAACTCAGTCCGCCGCCCAATCCTCCGCCACTCGAGTAACCGCCGTAGCTGCCGGAAACGCCGCCGCCTGAAGATCCACTGGGATACGAGGCGGTGTCCGCGACCACCCGGAATGTTTTCTGCCCGAAATATTGCCCGTTCAGATAGAAATTGACGGTGTAGGTTCCGGGCAGGAATGCGCCGCCGTGCGAATTGCCCACGCGGCCGCTAAAGGTGGCGGTTCTCTGATTCGATGACACATTCTGCCAGTCGTTCACGCTGCCCAGCGTGTGGCCGTCGGGCGCGATATACGCCGCATCGACCCGATACTGGCTCGGCTCGAGGCCGTAGAGACGATTTTCGAACGTCACCTGCCATCCGACGAACAGCACCTTGGATGCGTCGAAGGTGGAGGAAGCGCTGGATAGCGGCGTGCCGCTCTTGGTGGTGTTGAGAAATTCTATTTCGCGCAATTCGAGCGGCTTGCGCCGGCGTTCTTCGAGCATCGCGAGCTTGCGCGCTTCTTCCTTGCGCTTTTCCTCGTCGGCTTTCTCAGCAGCCGCGGCCGCCGCCGCTTCCGCCTCGGCCTTCTTGCGCGCGGCGATGTCCTGAGTGACGGAGAACGCGTTTTCAGCGAGCAGGCTGTCGTTCAGATACAGCGCAACCTTGTAGTCTCCGGGCGGCTTGTCGGTCATCGACGGCATCAGCGCGACACCGGAAAATTCCACGGTCTTTTGCGATGGGCTGACGAACATGTCCGCCGAGCTGTTTGCGATTTGCAACCCGGCCGGATCGAAAAAGCGCGCCTCGACTTTTTCGGACTGGCCCTCGAGACCGGCCAGTTCGTTCCTGAAGCTGGCGGTCCATTTGAGATAGCGGGCGCTGGTCAGATCGGTGTCATTGAACGATGCCTGCGGCGGCGCGAGCGCCGAGCCGTCGCGCGTCGAAAGCGCCAGCGTAAGTTGCTCGAAGTCGAGCGGATGCGCCTTCGCCTTGGCCAGCGCCTCTTCGTGCTTCCACGGCAGCGCGTCGATGTAGTCGCGGATACCGAGGCGATCCTGGAGCTGAGGGTTCGAATAAAGGTAGGTCGAACCGAAGGCGATACCGCCCAGGATTACGCAAAAGATAAAGAAGGAAACCGCGCGCCGCGCCGCGCTCTTCGGTTTGCGATGCGAAAGAATGATGGTCGGCGGGATGTTCGGCAGCGCCTGCGACAGGTCCGCGGTACCGCTTCGCGAGCTCACCCCGAGGCCGCCGGTCGCCGGCAATCCGGCGCCATACAGCATCATGTCGCGGAACTGCTGGATCGTCGTGGGACGATTGTTCGCGTCGTAGCTGAGCGCCGCGTCAATCGCGCCCGCGAGATTCGCCGAAATGGCGGGACGCAATTCCCTGACTTTGGGAAACGCGAACGGAGGAAACTTCTCAGGATCGCGCCCGGTCAGCACGAAGTGCAGCGTCGCGCCGAGCGAGTAGATGTCGCTGCGCGGATCGACGTTGCCCTGATATTGCTCGGGCGGGGCGAAGCCGAGCGTTCCAATCATCGTGCCCTTGCGCGAGCCCTTGAACAGCCGCGCGATTCCGAAGTCGATCAGCACGACGCGTCCCTTCGGCGTCAGCATCACGTTCGACGGCTTCATGTCGCGGTAGATGACCGGGGGCTCGTGACCGTGCAGGTAGGCGAGCACGTCGCACAATTGGCGAGCGATGTCGATGACCAGGCCCTCGGGAAGCGGCTCGCCGCGCGCGGCCATTTCCTCCTCGAGGTTGCGCCCCTCGACATATTCCATCACCAGGTAGTGGCGATTCTGATCGTCAAACCTGTCGGTTATCGCGGGGATCGCCTGATGCTTGAGCTGGGCGAGCGTGTCGGCCTCGCGCGCGAAATATTCGTTGGCTTCGATGCGCTGGGCGGGGTCGATGAAGTGATCGACCATCTCCTTGATCGCGCAGGGGCGGTTCGCAAGCCGCTGGTCGCGCGCAAGATACACCATCCCCATCCCGCCGCCGCCGAGCAGCCGCTCGATTGCGTAGCGGCCCTGAAGAACGGTGCCGGCCTGAAGCGGACCGGTCACGGGGTTTGCTGTATCAGCCATCTCCGGTCAGTTCGCGAATACCACCACGACTGAGATGTTGTCCGTACCGCCGCCGGCATTGGCGGCGGCTATCAATTCGCGCGCGGCATCGTCGGGACTGGCGTGCCGGCGTAGAATTCTCGCGATATCGGGATCGTCAACGTGCGAGGTAAGCCCGTCGCTGCACAGCAGCATCCGATCTCCGCGCTTGAGCCTGAACGCGACCGCCTCGGCGCCGGCCGGTCCGCTCTGGCGCGCGCCAAGCGATCGGGTAATGACGTTCTTGTGCTCGTGATGTTTGGCCTCTTCGGCGGTAATCTGGCCGATTTCGACCAGCCGCGCGACCAGCGAATGATCCTTGGTCACCTGCCTGAGCGTGGCGCCCTCGAGCAGATAGCCGCGGCTGTCACCGACCCACGCAAGCGCAACGTCGGGCGGCCTGACGAGCGCCGCCACTCCCGTCGATCCCATTCCGCGCGACTCCGGATGGGCTGCCTGGTATTCGATGATGCGTGAATTGGCCTCTTCAAGCGCGGCGATCATCAGCTTGCAAGGCTCCTGGATTTCGGCGCTCGCAAGTCGTTCCTGAACATAACCGCGGATCGTGGAGACGGCAATTGCGGCGGCGACCTCGCCGGCTTCCGCGCCGCCCATCCCGTCGCATACCACGTACAGATAATTCTGCGCCGGTTCCACGAGCGAGTCGCGGGTGTACTGAAGCGCCATCACCGCGTCCTCGTTGTGATCGCGCACCATCCCCACGTCGGTCAGAACCGCGGCGCTGACCCTGACTTTGCCGAGCAGCTTGATGAGCTCGGCCTTGAAATCGTCGATTGTCGTCCAGCGGTCTTTGGGATCGAACAAAAGCGCGCGGCGCACGGCCTGTTCCAGGTCCGGGGTTACGACGTGGGGCGGATAGAAGCGGACCACGCCGGCCTCTTCGCGCCAGCTTTCGCTTTCGAGCCGTTCCCCGGTCAGCCAGGTATAGAGCAGGGCGCCCGCGGAAAAGATGTCGGCGCGCTTGTCCGCCTTCTTGCCGCGATAAATCTCCGGCGCCGTGTATCCATCGTTGAAAATCGGCTCCGCCTGCAATTCGTTGTCATTGCTGACGTAGTCGAGCCCCGTCATCTTGACTCTCCCCGACTCGGTCGCCGCGACCGATTGCGGACAGATGTCGTTGAGGCGAAGTCCGCGCCGATGTACGAACGAGATCGCCTGGCAAACCTGGATTGCGGCGGCGATCGCCTCGGGCTCGCTCCTGTGCGGACCGTGAAAGACCGGCATCAGCTTCTCATCGGGATAGACGAGGTAGACGCGCCCGTGTTCGGCAAATCCTTCGATCGCGCGCTGGAACGCCGGATGCGTCAGCGTAAGCGACATCGCCATCACGCGGCCGAACACCTCGCCCAGATCATCCGGAGCCGGCGCGCCCTGATCTTCGACGATTTTTGCCTCGCCAACTCCATTGCTACCGGCCCCGTCCGCCTCCATCGCGCGAGCCTCCGGCGGCACCGTCGCTCCATTGCCGGATGGTGAAGGTGACGGCGACTCCTGCGTCGTGCTCGTCGAGGCGGCGGTCTCGACCGTCTCCTGGACCGACGCGGCTTCCTGAGGCCGCTGCGCGGGTGGGGGATGCTTCAACTCGGCGGTCTTTGCGGTGGGTCCGTTGGGATCGGCTCGAGGGGCGGGAGGAGGCTCTTCCGGCTCCGAATGGTCGGCGGCATCCTCTTCGCGCTGGTCGGCAAACCGCTCGCGCACGATGAACGATTCGGTTTTGCCATCGCGAATCCGGCGCGCGCGGTAGCGGTTTTCGATCGAAGTACCGGCGAGAGTCTCAACGATTTCCAGGCCGCTCTTTAAAATCGCGCCGGCCGCCAGCGGCGGCGGCTTTGATGCAGATGGGGCCGGCGCGCTGGATTGGGTCAGCCCCTGGCCGCATCGATCACAGAACTTCGCGCCATCCTGGGCAAGCTCACCGCATTCGGGACATGTGATCATGCGCCGCTAGCCTCTCCTGAATTGCAATATAGCACCGCCCAAAATGACCTGGTCGCGATCCTTCAATTTGTAGAGCTGATCGCGGCCGAGCTTGCCGAGTCCTGCGATAAAGGTGCCGTTCATGCTTCCCAAATCGCGGATAAAAAAGTCCGAGCCCCTGCGGATAATCTCCGCATGCCGGCGCGAAACCCGTTCGATGCCGCGGTTTAAGGCGGCAAGGTCGATGTCCGGGGCATCGGATGGGTCCTGCGAACGGCCAACCACGGTTCGTGCAAGCGTGATCGGAAATTCCTTTCCATCTCCGCGTACGATCAACCGCGCCGGCGCGCCCGAGGTTGCCGCCTTGGCGCCATCGGGAAAAAGCCCCGGGGTCGAGGGAGCCGCGGGTCGTCCGGATCCCGTTCGCGCGGGCGGCGATCCTGTGGCCGACGCCGGCGCCTGCGCCATCCGGCCCGACGGCGAGGGGCTGCGCAATTCCGCGGTCTTCGCGGTCGAGGAAACCGCTCCTTCAGGCGCGGAGGGCTGAAGAACCGAAGCCACCAATTTCGATCGCAGTCCGCGCTCGATGAGCGCTTTGGCCCGGGCCCCTATCTCGATTGCCTTTTGTACGGGCGGACTGAGCGGACGCGATCCGCCGACCGAAGGTTCCGCAAGCCGCTGCGGTGTCGGAGCCGAAACGGCTGGCGGCGCGGGATTGCTCAGCACCACGGTCGGCATGCTGGCAGAGGGCGAAGGCGGCAGAGCGATCCGAGGTGTGGATTTGGGAACGGGCGCGATGGACAGCGCCGACGGCGAAGGAGATCCCGTTTCAGGCTTCGGCAGCACCACCGTCTGCATCGCTCCCAGCGTGCCGCTGCGGGGCGGTTCACTCGCGCCATTCGCAACCTTCTCTTCCGGGGGTGGTTCCGGCAGCGCCTTCAGCATTTCGCGCGCGGATGCGAAGCGCTTGGCGATCTCGTGGCTCAAGGCGCGATCGACGGCAGACGCGGTGTCTTTGGAAACCCCCGGCGCGATCTGTCTTACGGGTGGAAAGCTGAACGGCGGCTCGACCGTGGGATCGCGCCCGGTCAGCAGATGATGCATCGTCGCGCCCAGCGAATAAATATCGGAGCGCGGCTCGACATTGCCTACGTACTGTTCGGGCGGAGCGTACCCGGGCGATCCGATCTGGGTCGCGTGGCCGCCTTTGGGCAGGAAGCGCGCGATGCCGAAATCGATGAGCATCGCGCGGCCGTCCTTGTCGATCATAATGTTGCCCGGTTTCAGATCGCGATAAACGATCGGCGGCGTCTGCCCGTGCAGAAACTCGAGCACCGACAGAATCTGCCGCGCCCATCGGAGCACTCGATCCTCGGGAAGCTTGCCGCCCGACTGCTGGATGAGCTTGTCGAGGTCGCCACCCGCCACGAACTCCATCACCAGGTAATGACGTCCGTTCTCGGCGAAATGATCGATCAGCGTGGGGATTCCGGGATGGGACAGGCGGGCGAGGACGGTCGCCTCGCGCGTGAAGTCCTCGATCGCCTTCTTCTCCGCGACGCCGTCGCCGAGAATCATCTCCTTGACCGCGACAGGGCGGTTGGCAAGACGCGTGTCGTTAGACAGGTAAACCCTGCCCATGCCGCCGACGCCGAGGACCTTCCTCACGCGATAACGACGGTCGAGAAGATGGCCCTCGGAAAGCGGCTCACCCGGATTCATTGAGCATCGTCGATCCCCGGCCGTGGCTGTGCGGACAGGCGGCGCGCCCTCTCACAAAAAGCCGGGTAAATAATCAGGAGATCGTATCGATCGTAAGTTTCAGGAACGTCTTGCCGATAATGATCTCGTCACCAGATTTGAGTTCCACGGGACTGCCAGGCTGCAGGCGAGCCCCGCGATTTACATAAGTGCCGTTCAGGCTTCCAATATCTTCGACGGTAATTTTGCCATCGGCGATTCGAATCAGCGCGTGCTTGCGGGAAACCTTGGCTTCCGGATCGTCCGCATCGAGATCAACCTCGGGGAACGCGCCCGTATCCGGGTCCCATCGCCCGACCAGGTTGTTGCCGTCCTCGAGTGGGAACTCCTGGTCCTTGCGGCCGCCGCGAACGATCTTGAGTTTTGCCTTGAAGGGAACCGCCGCCGCGGCCGGAGCCGGGGCTGGCGCTTCAGCAGGCTTGGCGGCTTCAGGCTTGATTTCGCCGGTCGGCGCCTCTGACGGCTTGGGTTCCTCGGCGGCAGCCGCCTCGGCGGGCTTTTCCGCTTCAGGAGGGGCAGCCGGGGGAGTCTCGGGAGCAGCACCTGCGGCCGCCGATGCGTCAGCAGCGAGCTTGGCGCCGCATCCGTCGCAATAATCGAGACCGTCCATGTTTTCGTAGCCGCATTCGCTGCACTTGATCATAGCTGTCCTTCATCCTCTGGCGCGGGAATTGTCGCGCGATCGGTTCGTTATCGCTATTCGGGCTTGCCGAAGTCTTTCAACGCGTCCGGATCGAGCATCTGGGTTTTGCGCACCACCGCCTGCGCCTGAAGCAGCGTGGTTTTGGCCGCTTTGGTTTGCAGGGTCTGGGTCTTCTTCACCTGGTCGAGCAAACCGGCCAACGCCTGGGTCGCTTTGGTGTTGCCGAGGCGCTGGGTGCCCTGGATCGCGTTTCCAAGCAGGCGCGTGGCGCGGTCGACATTGCCGGCCTTGAGTTCCTCTTCCGCCTTGGCCTGCAGCTTCGCGATCGATACCTGATCGACGAGGCTCATCACGCGGCCGTTGCGCTTGCTGGTGAGTGTGCGGTCGAGCGTGTACTCGATCGCCAGATCGCAGGCGGCCTCGGCTTCGCCCGTTCCCGGCACTTCGTAATGCAGGGTGCTTTGGAGAATTCGCACGGAGCCGGGTTTGCGCGGCGGCAGCACGAGCGTGAGCAGGACCGATCCGGGAACACCGGCTTCGAGATCGCCGATGTCGTAGCTTACCTTGCGATCTTCGCCTACCACCGGCGATCCCATCGCATAGATCTCGGGCGAGGCGCGAAACGATTCGCGCACCTGCACTCCCTGCGCAAGGGTTACATCGATGCGTCCGTTGCGGACCGTAACCGAACGCAGGCCGTGCAGTTCGTCCTCGAAGATATTCGGAATCTCGGAGGGATTGCCGATGAAGTGATACTTGCCGTTGGAGTCCTGCGCCAGGCGCATCAGCAGCCGTTCGTTGAACTCCACGCCCACGCCCATCGTCGAGAACGAAATCTGATCGCGGTTCTGCTGCACCAGATCGATGCAGGCGGTTTCCTCGTAGGTCTGTCCGTCGGTCAGAACCAGCACGCGGTTGAGCCGCGACGGGTCGAGGTTCTTTTTGACCTCATCGATCGCCGCGCGCATCCCGAGCGCCATCTGGGTTCCGCCGCCGATCTCGAGCAGATCGATGTCATCGATCGCGCGTCTGACCGCGTCGCGATTCTGCGCTTCTTCCGGGGTGATGATGACTTTTGCCTTGTCGGCAAAGGCCACAATCGAAACCTTGTCCTCGGGGGATAGGTTGCCGGCGAGGAACTTGACCGCCTCGACTACAAATTCAAGGCGCTGTTCATCGTACATCGAACCGGATCGATCGATGACGACGCCGAGGTTGAGCGGCAAGCGGCCGCCGCCCTTGCCGCGCGCCACGGCCTCGAGCAGCACATACAGAACGAAGTTTTCAGCGCTCGACAACACATACTGGCTGCTGGCAAGCGCCTCGAAGCTGAGTGGCTGGGCCATCCTGGTAAGTCTCCCGCTGCCAATTGTAGGTGTATCTTTTGGGCCTTGGCAACTCGCCGATAGATTACGAAAGCGCCGCCCGAGAGGCTACGACCCGCCTAACCGGCGTTTTGGACCGCTGGAGCGGTTGGGCTATGATTCGTGGCTGCATCTCTCGACCTGAAGCGGAGACTTGATGATGAGCACCGACTTGAGAGGCAAATGCGCAATCGCCGGTCTTGGACAAACCAGGATGGGCCGCAACTTCGACCATTCGAGCGCGATGGGATTTGCGGCGCAGGCCGTCGATCTTGCGCTTGAAGACGCGGGACTCAAGCGTTCCGACCTTGACGGTCTGCTGGTAAACCCCGGACTGACCTGGGCCGACGCCACGATGGCGTCATTCTCGCTCCAGCAGGCGATGGGCCTCACGGACCTGACGCTGAGCGCCACGATGAACATCGGCGGAGCGACCGCGGCCGCGATGATCATGCATGCGGCACAGTCGATCGCGGCCGGGATGGCAAACGTGGTGGCTTGCGTGTTCGCCGACGCTCCCCTCAAGCCGCCTTCACCGGACAAGGCCAAAACCGGATCCGCCGCCGCATACGGTTTCGCGCGCGGCCTCAACGCCGCTTACGGACAATTCGGCGTCAACGCGCACTACGCGTTCGTGGCCCAGCGCCACATGCATCTGTACGGCACCAGGCAGGATCATCTTGGGGAGATTGCGGTTTCGCAGCGCCAGTGGGCCAACCTCAACCCCGCCGCACAGTTTTACGATACGCCGATGACGATGGCCGATTATCACGCATCGCGATGGGTGGTTGAGCCGTTCCATCTGTTCGATTGCTGCCTAGTCTCGAACGGGGGCCTCGCGGTTATCGTAACCTCGGCCGAGCGCGCGAAGAGCCTGAAGCATCCTCCCGTCTATCTTCTCGGGATGGGACAAGGCCATCCCGGCGGCGACCCGATCGATACTCTTGCTTCCGGCGCGCCCGCGGCAAAGAAGATCGCCTTCAAGATGGCGGGCATCGATCTGAACGACGTCAATTTCGCTGAGCTCTATGACTGCTACACCTTCACGGTCCTGGTAACCCTCGAGGACTACGGCTTCTGCAAAAAGGGCGAGGGCGGACCCTTCGTCGAAGGCGGACGGATTGGTCCCAACGGATCGCTCCCGGTGAACACCGGCGGCGGAGAACTGAGTTCGTTCTACATGTGGGGGATGACGCCGATTGCGGAGGCAATCGTGCAGATGCGCGGGGAGGCCGGCCGCCGCCAGGTCCCGAAACATGATATCGGTCTTGTTTCCGGCAACGGCGGAATTCTCTCCACCCACTCGACGCTGGTCCTGGGAGCCAACCCCTGAACCAATCAAGGCGCGGGTCCAATACCCGTGCCTTTCTCTTCGCAATCCATCGTTGGAACGTAAAATAACTATGACTTCAGCGGCAAAACCAATTCCGTCCGTGACGCCTGACATGCAGGCCTTTTTTGAGGGCACCCGCCGAGGGCAGTTGATGGTCCAGAAGTGCGACGGCTGCGGCGAACTTCACTTTCCGGCGCACAGCTTCTGTTCTCATTGCCTCTCCACCAGGTCGTCATGGGTGCCGGTCAGCGGACGGGGCGAAATCTACAGCTTCAACGTGATGCACCAAGTCTATCATCCGGGCTTTGCCGCGGAAGTTCCGTATGCGGTCGTGGTGGTGAAGCTTGAAGAGGGACCGAAATTCGTCTCGAATCTGGTTGGAATCAAGCCTCACGACATCCGCATCGGGATGCCGGTCGAGGTGACGTTCGAGAAGATGAGTGATGAGATAATGCTGCCGAAGTTCCGCCCCCGCCAAAAAAGCTAGTGTTTTTACGGGCTTAGACACACTCGGTCACGCGCTTCCGCTGGTTGTATAATTTAACAAGGCATATGCTGCCGCTGGACCCGAAATATCTGCAGCGCCTGGTCGAAAGCTCGCCCGATATAATCATCGCGGTCGACCGGCAGGGAACCATTATCTATTACAACGACGGCGCCCGGCAGAATCTCGGTTTTACCTCCGAAGAAATCATCGGCCAGCCCTGTACGCGCATCTATCCGGCGCTGGACGAAGCGCGGCGGGTGATGAAGGCGATGCGCGAATCGGGCACACCGGGCCGTATCGCCAACTTCGAGACCAGGTTCCTCAACAAAGCCGGCGAAACGATCCCGGTTTCAATCTCGGGATCGCTGATTCGCGACGACTCGGGCGCCGAAATCGGATCGATCGGATTCGCCCGCGACATCCGCCGGATGCGCCAGCGGGAGCAGCTCGCCACGGCGGGCGAAATCGCGGTGAGCCTGGCCCATGAAATCAACAATCCCCTCGAGTCGATCACGAACAACCTGGAGTTGCTCGCGCGCTGCGTCGAACCCCATCTCAGCGAATCCGATCGGGTAGTAGAGAACGAACGGCTCGACTCGATCCGCGCAAGCATCGACCGCGTGCAGGGAATTGTGCGCCGCCTCGACGAAATGACGCGCAAGGGCGTGTACGAGACGCGCGATTATCTGGCGGGCAAGAAGATGGCGGACCTGTCGCCGCGCGAACAGCCCCGCCCCGTCGCGCGCGATCACGAACCCGCCGCCGCGGCCCAATCTCCGCTGGCCGGGATGTCGGTGCTGGTGGTCGATGACGACCTTACGGTGGTGACCTCGCTCGGCGATCTGCTGCAGAGCGAGGGATGCGTGGTGCATCGGGCGACGCGTCCTTCGAGCGCGCTTGGAATTCTGCGCAACGTCAAGGTCGATGCGGTCATTTCGGACGTGGTGATGCCGGAAATGGACGGGTACGAATTCTACCTGCGCGTAAAAGAAGAGATGCCGGCGATGCCGGTAATCCTGATGACCGCGTTCTATTACGACAAGGATCACATCATGAAGCGGGCGCGGCTTCGGGGGCTGGAGGGAGCTCTGTTCAAGAAGCCGGTGAATCCGGCCAAGCTCCGCCAGCTCCTGCTGCAACTGCGCCAGAAGGCCCAAGCCGTCAAAAAGCCCGCCGCCCCCGCCGCCGGCAGGTAAAATCCGCAGTTCCTGTGACCAAACGCACTCGGACGCCGTCTTCGCTCAAGCCCAACCGCATTCCAATTCTCGACCGCGATCCCGCGCGCACCGCGGTACTGGAGCCGCGCCACATAATCCGCCCTCAATTCGACGCGCCCGAGCATTGCGTGTTCTGCTTTTTCCCGGACGTGATGACGGAGATTGCCGCCCATGGCGCGCGCGAAATCTATCGGCGCGTTTCCGAACTCGGCGAACATCCGGTTTACGAAATCGAATTTCGCGGACGGCGCCTGATGGTCACCCATCCGCGCATCGGCGCTCCGGTCGCGGCGGCAAGCCTGGAAGGCGCGATCTCGGCGGGTGCCCGCAAGTTCATCGCATGCGGAGGGGCCGGCGTGCTCGATTCATCGATCGCCGTGGGCCATCTGGTGGTTCCGACGGCGGCGATTCGCGACGAAGGCACCTCGTACCACTATCTGCCGCCTTCACTCGAAGTTAAACCGCATGTCCGCGCTATCCGCGCGATCAAGGACACTCTCGAAGCCGCCAAAATCGCCTACAGCGTCGGCAAGACCTGGACCACCGACGGCCTATACCGCGAGACGCGCGCCAAGGTGAACCTTCGCCGCAGGCAGGGATGCATCGTGGTGGAAATGGAAGCGGCGGCGTTTTTCGCGGTCGCGAAGTTCCGGGGAGTTCAATTCGGGCAGATTTTGTACGGCGCCGACGACCTGGGCGGCGACGATTGGGACCATCGCTCCTGGACGCGCCATCAAATTCGCCGGCTGATGTTCGATCTGGCCGCCGAAGCCTGCCTGCGCCTGTAATCGCGGCTAGTGGCGCGGGTCGCGCGCGGGGGAGGGATCGGCGGCGGGGGCGGCGGTCGGCGCGGGATTCTCCGGCACCTTCAGATCGGCAAGAATCTCCGCCGAATGCGCTGACGGATCGACCTTCGGGTACACCTTTTCGATCATCCCGTTCTCGTCGATCACATAAGTTATCCGCCGGTCCAGCCCCAAAATCGGTATTCCGTTCGCCGCGCCGTACTCCTTTGCGATGGTCTTGTCGGGATCGAGCAGGAGCGGGAACGGGATGCTGTACTTCTTGATAAACGCCTTGTGCGAGTCGGCCGAGTCGATGCTGCATCCGAGCACCACCAATCCGGCCGCGCGAAACCGCGAGAAACCGTCGCGAAAGGTGCACGCTTCCTTGGTGCATCCCGGAGTGTCGTCCTTCGGATAGAAGTACAGGACAACCTTGTGGCCGCGCAGGTCGGCAAGCGAGATGGTGCTGACCTGATCGCCTTCGACCATCTGGGTCGAGAAGGGCGGAGCGACTTCTCCCTGCTTGAGCAATTCGGCGCGCGCGGTGCGCGGCCGCAGCGCCAGAAAAAGCGCGATCAAAACGATGACGATTATTGTGCCGGCGATCATCTTCATCGGCGTTTCACCCGCTTTGGTCAATTCGCGAGGGAACCCGCCGGTTCCCGAAAACTGCCGATCGGCTAAACGCGCGTCAGACGTAATAGAGCCAGCCGCGATATTTCGATTCGCGGCCATGCAAGGCGCCCTGAAAAACCTCTTGAACCTTGCGCGTAACCGGACCCGGCGTGCCGGCTCCGATTTTGCGGTCGTCGAGCTCGACCACCGGCGTCACCTCGGCCGCGGTGCCGGTCATGAAGGCCTCGTCGGCAACGTAGAGCGCGTCGCGGGCGAAGAATTCCTCGCGCACCTCAACGCCTCCATCGCGCAGAATCCGTATCACGGCATCGCGCGTTATTCCCGGAAGTATCGAGGTGAGCGGCGGCGTTCGCACTACACCGTCGCGAATCACGAATATGTTTTCGCCGCTCCCTTCGGCGACGAAGCCCTGGGTGTCAAGCAACAGTGCTTCGTCGTATCCGCCGCGGCGGGCTTCGTAGCCGGCAAGGATGGAATTTACGTAATGGCCCGAGGCCTTCGCCGCCGGCATCATCGAATTGTGATGGAAGCGCACGAATGAAGAGGTTTTGAGCCGCACTCCCTTGGTAAGGCCGTCAGCGCCGAGATAGGCGCCCCACGGCCATGCGGCTATCGCGACGCGGGTTTTGTTGCCGCGCGCCGCCAATCCCATCTCGCCCTCGCCGTAGAACACCAGCGGCCGCAGATAGCATTCGGCGAGCTTGTTTACTCGCACCACGTCGGCGCACGCCTTGAGCAACTCCTCGGAGCTGTACGGCATCGGCATTTCCACGATATGGGCCGATTCGACGAGCCGCCGGATGTGCTCGCGGCCGCGAAAGATCGCCGACCGTCCGTCATCAGTCCGATAGCATCGCATCCCCTCGAATACAGCCAGTCCGTAGTGGAGGCTGTGGGTGAGCACGTGGACGGTGGCCTGATCGTACGGAACCAGGGCGCCATCCATCCATATCTTGTCGCTGCGCAGGTTATCGGCCGCCAAGGGAATGACCTCGCTCGGGAAAGAGTCGGCGCGCGCGGCATCGGCCGCCCCGCCGGTTTGCGCCTCAGACGTTATTCCATCGCAAAATGCCGGACAAGGCGATGCTAGCTCAATCGTCGAGCGTCAGGGATGGTCCGGAGAATTGCGATTGGATCGGTTCCGCGCCGGAGTCGCCGCTTTGTTCGGGCACGCTCGATGCCTGCCCTGAGGCTGCGGAAGGCGCCGCCGCTGGATGGCGGGGACGGCGGCTTCTTCGCCGCCGTCTGCGCCGCCGGCGCCGGCCGTCAGGCAAGGGCTGATCGGATGGGGAGTTGCGGCGATGGCTGAAAAAGGTGTCGGGATCGGCCAGAAATCTTTCCAGCCCGCCGACGTCGATTCCGTAGTTCGGCGCGGTTATCTCAAAGAAGCGCCGCGCATCGGCAAAGTACGGCCGGCGCATCAGGCGCCGCGTTCGCCGGGAAGGCGACGCCAGATGCTCGAACGCATCGACGAGCAGCCTCATCCGCTCGGTGTCTGCGCGCGCAAATCCGCGCGTGCGCAACTCCGCGAGCAGATCGAATGCCTCCGGCTCCTCGCGCATCCTGCGCGACCGCAGCAGATCGATAAACAATGCGCCGAGCACGAAGGCATGGTCGGCCGCCGTACCGCCATCGATCGAGCGGCCCAGCGCTTTCATGTGAAGAACCGTGGGCGCGCTCGAGCGATCGTCCGCGTGTGTCTTCAGATGCTCGGAGAGAAACGGCAGCAGCGGCTCGAGCAGCCCCAGCTCCTCCATCAGGATGGTTGCGCGGCCCGCTTCGGACTGTCCCAGCGTGCGATAGGTCTCTTCCACCAGCCTCGGAACGGAAGCCTTGAGCAGGTCCGCGCGATGGCGCTCGATGGCGGCGCGCGCGGCGGGTTCGATTTCGAATCCCAGCTTGGCCGCGAACCGCACCGCGCGCATCATCCGCACCGGATCCTCGCGCATCCGAAGTTCAGGATCACCGATGGTCCTGATCAAACCCGCGCGCAGATCCTCGACACCGCCGGTGTAGTCGATGACCTGGAAAGTTGCCGGATCGTAAAAAAGCGCGTTGACGGTGAAGTCGCGCCGGAATGCGTCTTCCTCGGGCGTGCCGAAGGTGTTGTCAACCCGAATCAACGGATCGTCGGTGTCGGCAATATCTTCGCTGCGGCGCCGAAACGTCGCGACCTCGATGTTCTTGGGGCCGAAAAAAACGTGGACCAGCCGAAAGCGCCGTCCGATCAGGCGCGAATTGCGGAACAGGTCGCGAACCTGCTGCGGATGAGCCGATGTGGCGACGTCGAAGTCCTTCGGATGGCGTCCGAGCATCAGGTCGCGAACGCTCCCGCCAACGAGATAGGCGAGATGCCCGGCGTTGATCAGGCGGTAAAGGACCTTGAGGACGTTCGGATCGATGTCGCGGCGCGAGATCGGATGGTCAGCGCGTTCGATTATGCAAGGTTCCAATTGCGGCTATCACGGGTTCGGCGGACAACCCCTTTGCACTTCCGCCCTCGCCTCAGGCCCCGAGACTACCACGCCCGAGGACCATCTTCACCGCCCCCTCTCTCGATCGGGAAAAACGGCCGGCGAAGTGCTCTTAAACAATAAAATTAGCACATCTGTTAAGAGCAATCAGGAAGGCTCCGCCCGCCGTCCTCTATTTCCACTGGGAGCGGACCAGCGGGATGACTTCGCGGGCGAACTGCTCGAGGAGGGCGTCGCGGTCGCGGGGATGGCAGATCGCATCCACTCCGATATCGCGTATTCCGGCCTTGATAAGTTCCGCGATCTTCTCCGCCACGTCGGCAGGCGTGCCGAGCACCGCGTATTTTTTGGCGGGCTCGCGAAAATCCATCGCGTAGCGCTTGCTCAGATGCTCCGCCGCCACGTCGAGCGCGGCTTCATACGACTTCCCCAGCGTGACAAACGCATGAAACGACGTGCCGAAACTCTCGATTTTGCGGCCGGCCTTCTCAGCTTCGCGCGCGATGAAATCGAGGCCGTCGGCGATTCTCTTCGGCGTGACGACATACGGCATCCATCCGTCGCCATACAGCGCCGCCCGTCTCAGGGCAGACTCGGCGCGACCGCCGACCCAGATGGGAGGGCCGCCGGGAGTGGCCGGCTTGGGCTCCATCTTCACCGCACCGAAGCTGAAATAGCGGCCGCGATGCTCGACGCTCGGCTCGGTCCATAGCCGCTTGATCACCTGGATAGCCTCGGTGGCGCGGCCGCCGCGCTGCTTTACCGGCACGCCGCAGGCCTCGAATTCAGGGGGAAACTCTCCGCCCACGCCGATGCCGAAGATGAAGTGTCCGGCGCCCAGCAGGCGGTCGAGCGTCGCGACCATCTTTGCGACGGGCGTCGGATGGCGCAGCGGCAGGAGGTAGATGCTCGTGCCGTAGGTCAGTTCCGGCCTGAGCGCCGACATATATGTCAATTGGAGCAGCGGATCGCTGATGGGTCCGGTAAAGGCGACATGGTCGCCCGACCAGATAACCTCGTAACCCCATCCCGCGACCGCATCGACCGTGCTTCGAGCATGATCGCGGTCGGGCGCGGCAGCCATCACTCCAAATCTGATTCGTTTAGCCAGCGGCAGTGAATCGCTCATGTCGAAGGGCGCCTTTCTCCAGGAGAGCTTCGCAAGTCCACGAAATGGAATATCGCGGCGTCAGGAAATGTCAAATCCCGGCGGAACGCGCTACCGCGGGAAATTATTTTCCGTAAGTTCATGTCTATCTCATTGACAAGTTTTGAGCCATCCGGTTAAGCTGCGCTGCGCATTCGCGGGTTCTCCAGAAGACCGCGGATGGAAATCTGACACGCTCTTCCGGCCCGCCTGCTCCTCGTCAGTTTCTTCACGCGTTTCTGGCTGGTTCGCTCGATCGGGAGGTGAATGAATGATTCCCAAATCCGCTCGCCTGGCCATCTTCCTTGCCGGCACGCTCGCCATTATCGGCCTCGGCGCCGCGCCCGGCGGGGCAGAAGACGGTGTAATTGAAATCAACCAGGCGAAGATCAACGCGAGCGGCTTCCCGATTTTCTCGATCACGTCACCGGGCAGCTACAAGCTCACCAGCAACCTCACCGTTACCAGCGCGGCTACGGAGGCGATTTCGATCGGCGCGCCCCAGGTCACGCTCGATCTGAACGGTTTCACGATCTCGGGCGCCGGCATCGCGACTGCCGACATCTTCGCGCAGGCGGGCAGCACGCAGTTCGTGCTCAAGAACGGCACGATCGTCGGCAACTCCACTACCGACTGCCTGCAGCTTGCCAACACCGACAGCAGCACCATCGACCATGTTACTTTCTCGGGATGCGCGGGCGGGATTGCGATAGGCGCCAACAGCCGGGTAACCGACAGCACGCTGAATCTTCCATCCGGGGCCAGCGCCGGAATCAACTGCACCGGCAGCGGTTGCCTGGTCGAAAATACCGTAATCAATGCGCCCAACGGATCGTTCCTGCTGTTTTTTCACGATTCTTCCAGCCTGTACGGAGGGAACGTGATCAACGCCGGCAGCGGTGGCAGCTTCATCGTCGGCGGAGGCACCTCGCAAGGGAACAACGTCTGCACCTCGGGCGGCGCCAGCAGCAAGTGCTAGTTGGCGGTCAGAGCCACCGGTAACAAGTAATGCTGCGGAGGCCGAGAGGATGCACCATTGTGACTGCCGCAACCGCGGCGGTGCTTCTGGCAAGCGTATCGCGATCCTTTGCGCAGACTCCCCTTGCGCAGATCTGCTTCTCGCCCGACATCACCGTTGATCTGAGCGGAACGACGCTGGGACCCGAACAGGCTGGATGCGACAATCTGGCCGGCGCAGTGACCGTGCAGAGCTTTCCCGGGATTCAACCCGGCGTCCACGTCACCGGCTACTTGCCGCTCAGCTCGACGCAGACCCTGCTCACATTCAACGTCACCGCGGCCCTGCCGACCAACGCCAGCGGCGGCATCGTCACGGTTTCGCCGCGTGACGTTGCGACCTTCAACCCGGCCACGGGTTTCTTCAGCTCAGCACTTTTCTTCCAGGGATCGCTCAACGGTGTGCCGGACGGCGCCCGCATCCGTTCCTTGAGCATGGATGCCAGCAACAATCTGCTGCTCGCGTTCGACGTAACGACGGCGCTGCCGGGTCCCGGCAGTTCCAGCATCACCGCGAAGCCGGCGGATGTGCTCAGGCTCAGCGGCGTATCGCAGCCGTTTTCGGTGCTCTTCGATAGTGCTGCGACTGGCGTTCCGAGCGGGATGAAGGTGACCGGCGCAAGCTTTATCAAAGGAAACGGCGACCTGCTCCTGTCATTCGATATTTCAGGCAGCCTGGGCGGCGTGAACTTCGACGGCAACGACGCGGTCGAATTCGCGCCTCCGGCATCCGGAAGTGCCTGGTCGGTCGTCGGTCTCGCTTACAACGGAGCCGCGCAGCATTCTGGATGGTCGGGCGGAGAAATTCGTGGCTCGTTCGCGCAGGCGAAGTCGCCTACTCCGACCGCTACGGCAACTCCCACCGCCACCGCTACTGCCACAGCAACGCCAACTGCCACGGCAACGCCAACGGCTACTGCCACGGCGACACGCACTGCCACGCCAACGGCAACGCCCACTGCTACGGCGACGCCGACTGCCACTGCGACTTCAACGTCAACACCAACCGCGACACCGACGCCGGGATGCAGGCAGCCGAAGGATGAAGACGACTGTAAGAATGGCGGATGGCGGAATTTCTGTGGTCCGACGTTCAAGAACCAGGGTGATTGCGTGAGTTTCGTGGAGCAAAACGAGCACGCCCGTGACCACGACCACGATCACGATCACGACCGCGACCAGGATCACGATAAAAACGAGAGCGGGCGCGGCGGCCGCTGATACCAAGGCGACCAGCGCCATAAGCTAACCGGAGTAGCTGGATAAGACGCGGCGAGCGCAGACGAGTGCGCCGCGCTGCCGGAATTTTTGCGCAATCGTGAGCGTCGCCGGGGCAAGGCCCGGATTTTTTCACCCCTTTTTTTCGACAGGCTGAGCAGCGCGCTTAGGCGCGGCTTACAGCGGAGGCTTGCAGGCCCTTGGGGCCCTGCGCGACTTCAAACTGGACCTTTTCGCCCTGCTCCAGCGAGCGAAAGCCGTTGCCATCGATGGCGCTGTAGTGGACGAAAACTTCCTGTCCATCTTCCATCGTGATGAAGCCGTAGCCCTTTTTAGGGCTGAACCACTTAACCGTACCGGTAGCCATGTCCCCCGTACCTCCCTGGCAGACCCTTCTGAGCAGGGTCCCGACCTGCTCCCGAAGGGCAGCGCCGCGTCCCCTGGCGGCACTGCATAACGGCGCGCATATACCATAAGGCGCGCCGCTTACCAAACGGGCGAAACGAGGCTATTCAGGGCGAGATTTGGCGGGCGCAGCCGCATCGAGCGATGAGCGCTTGAGTTAGAAAGTCTGTTTTGTTCGATTAGCCCTGCCATCGGATGATCGGACGGGCATGAATATGGCAATGATCCGGAATCTGGCGCATTACTCCGTCGATCACAAATTTGTCTTCGCCATACTTTGCCCGCGCGATCACGGACAGGGCTTCGATCATGATGGAGCGTTCCTGGTCGGTGGCGTTTGCGCGATGCTCGCCGAGCACGACCATCGGCGTGTCGCACGAATCGCAATCCAGAATCGTGAACTTGAATGGATGAACGAACTGGGCGTAACGCTGAGTGTACTCGCGCAGCTCGCAAAGCTCACACTTCGCCATCGCGATCTCTCGAATGCGGACGCACTAATCCCGTGGAGTTGACCAAGACACACGACACCCCGCAAGCGGTCGCCCGCGGGGTGTCATAACACGCAGCTTTTACTTCGAGGTCGGCGAAGGAGCAGCGCCGGCTTCAGCGGCCCGATCGCCCATCTTCTGGCTCTTCATCTCGGCCTTGGCGGCGGCCTTCGCGTGCCGCTTGCAGCGGTAAACGCTGGAGACAGAAATTTTCATGTCGGACGCCACTTCCTTGGCCTTCTTGCCCTGCCCGAGCGCCTGCATGACGGCGTCGCAGTCGACCTTGCTGGCGGCATGAGCCGCAGGCACCGCCATCGACAACGACAATGCTACCCCCAAAATTGCGGAAGCAGTGGCAATCGCAAGTTTGCGCATGAGTTTGATTCCCTCCGTTTTTGGCCGTATCGGGCCCTTCGCTAGTATTCCAGAATCGGCGAAGCGCTGCAAAATGTCCCGCTTCGGCGCGAAATCCCTCGAACACCCGGTCTTCGACGATCTCGCGAGCTGAACCGCGCCTTGGGAAAATCCGGGTTCACAGTTGAAGAAAACCCTATCTTGTCTTCGCGGCGACCCCCGGAAACCTGGGCTGTCGCTTCTCGCGTACAGCCGATACGCCTTCGCGGACATCGGCGCTGAAAAATCCCAGCATCTCCATCGCAAGCGATGCGTCGAAGGCGGGTCCCGCCTGGCGAAGCCAGTTGTTCAGTGAGCGCTTGGTGAATCTCACCGCCTGCTGTGGACCGGCGGCCAGCTTGCGCGCAACCTCCATCGCCTTGTCCATCAACTTGTCCGCCGGAACGCACAGGCTCACCAGTCCGATCCGTTCAGCCTCGCGCCCATCGATGAAGTCGGCGGTCATCAGGTAGTACTTTGCCTTCGCCATCCCGCACAGCAGCGGCCAGATGATCACGGCATGGTCGCCCGCGGCGACACCGAGCCGAAGATGGCCGTCGGTAATGCGCATCGCCTCGGAAGCGATCGAGATATCGGCCATCAACGCGACCGCCAGTCCGGCGCCGACCGCGACGCCGTTGATCGCGGAGATGATCGGCTTGTCGAGGTTGATCATGTTGTAGACAATGTCGCCCGCTTCCTTCCATGCCTGCGCGATGTTGGCGGCGCTTCCCGCCATCCCTTCGATCATCTCCAGGTCGCCGCCCGCCGAGAACGCGCGTCCGGCGCCCGTGACCACCACGACGTTGGTATCGGGGTCTTCCGCGATATCGAGCCATACGTGGCTCAATTCCCAATGCAAGCGATTGTTGGTCGCGTTGAGAACGTCGGGGCGGTTGATGGTGATGAGCAGAATTCCGTCGCCTTTCCGCTCGAACAGAAGGTGCTGATATTCGCGATAATCCATGTTCGGCCGCCTCCGATAGCGACGCGCAATCCATCGTCTTCCACGGCGAGCAGAAGAACCGGCGCGCAGAACCCGCTAAGGGCAAATGCGTGCCTGGCTCCGTTTCCGGCCGCAGTTAGGGGTTGGGTCGATCGCGTCTCCCCAACCCCGATTCCGCACTCAGCTCCGGTAAATTTCCATGATCGTGTTCAGCAGCTTGAGCGCCTGCTCCTTCGGACGCTGGAACGAGTTGCGCCCGATGATCGATCCGAAGCCGCCGCCCGCGTGAATCTCGCGGATATCGCTGAGGAGCTGTTCGTCGGACTCCTTCGGTCCGCCGGAGAAGATCACGATGCGGCGGCCGTCGAAGGCGGCCTGGATGACGTGTTTGATGCGCGCGGAGAGCGGCTCGAGCGGCACCTTGGCGGAATCGTACGCCTTTTTCGCCTCCGGCTGTTCGATATACGCCGTCGGCGGCTTGACCTTGATGACGTTGGCGCCGAGCTGGGCCGCGATTTGCGCGGCATACGCGACCACGTCGAGCGCCGTCTCGCCCTGCTTGGAGAGCGACGATCCGCGCGGGTACGACCACACCACCACGGCGAGGCCGTGTGCCTTGGCTTCGGCAGCGATTTCGCGCAGCTCCTGGTACATCGTTTTTTCGCCCGCCGAGCCGGGATAGATGGTGAATCCAACCGCGGCGCATCCAAGCCTGAGGGCATCCTTTACGCTCGCGGTGACGGAGGACACGGGATCCTTTTCGTCGTGCAGCAGGGCGTGATTGTTGAGTTTGAGGATGAGCGGAATTTCGCCCGCGTATTCGGCCGCTCCCGCCTCGATAAAGCCAAGCGGCGCCGCGTAGGCGTTGCATCCGGCGTCGAGGGCGAGCTGGAAGTGATAGCGGGGGTCGTATGCGGGCGGGTTGACGGCGAAGCTGCGCGCCGGGCCGTGCTCGAAGCCCTGGTCAACGGGCAGGATGACAAATTTGCCGGTTCCGGCCAGCTTGCCGTGATTCATCATGCGGGCGAGATTGCTCCGCACGCCGGCATTCTCAGAGTCGTACCAACTGAGAATTTCTCTCACGCGCTTGGTCATAGAAACCATCTCCTTCGATCGCCCCAGTGGGCGCGACGTTCCATATCTGTTCTTATAGCATTGCGCGGGCGGAATGCGCCGCGCCTAAAAGCGCCACGTCCGGATTTGTCACGACCCTCACCTCGATCTGCCGCAGCATCGTGGCCAGCCGGCCCTTATGGGTAAATCCGCGCATGAACGCTCCGCCTTGCAGCATCGGCAATATTTTCGGCGCAATTCCTCCGCATACAAAAACTCCCCCCAGCGCCAGGACCTTGAGCGCCAGGTTGCCGGCTTCGGCCCCGTACATAGCGCAAAACATCTCGAGTGCGTGAGCGCATACGCCGTCGCGTCCCGAGAGCGCCGCTTCGGTAATCGCATGCGCGGGATCGCCCGACGCAATCGCGGCCGTAAGCCACTCCGGCTCCTTCTCGGAACTCCGGCCGCGCAGAAACCGGTAAACGTTGACCTGTCCGGGACCCGAGAGCACGCGCTCCCAACTGACATGGCCGAATTCATGCTCGAGAAATCGCAGCAGCTCGATCTGCTCTTCGCCAACCGGAGCAAAGCTCGCGTGGCCGCCTTCGGAAGCAATCAGATGGTAGCGCTCGCCTTTGCCGGCCAGCAGCGCCGCCTCGCCCAATCCGGTTCCCGCCGCGATCACCGCGACGTTGCCATGCATCAGGCTCGCGCCGTGATTGATTACCACCGAATCTGTTTCGGGCAGATGAACGACACCGAGCGCGGTCGCGCCGAGATCGTTGACCAGCATCACCGGGATGCCGCCGAGCGCGCTCGACATCGCTTTGTCGGAAATCTGCCATGCGATATTGCTGGGAGTCGCAGTGCCGCCGATTACCGGCCCGGGCACTCCGAAGCAGGCGGCGCCAATCCCAGTCTCCGGTCCCGCGGCCATGAACTCCGCGCAGATGCTTTCCAGCGAGGGATATTGCGGCGTCGCGAAGCGGTGCTCGCGCACGAGCGATAGCTGGCGGTCTTCTTCGCGAAAAATTCCGAGCAGCGTCTTGGTTGCCCCGACATCGCCCGCAAGTACCAGCCGAGACATCGGGTACCTTCCTTAATCCGTCAGCCCTCGACTTGCATGCGTTCGGCGAGCTCGACCTCTTCGGCACTGCCGATATAGATCGGCTGCCGATCATGCAGTCCCGCCGGTACCACGTCCAGGAGCCGCTTCTTTCCGTTGGACGCTTTCCCGCCGGCTTGTTCAACCAGATACGACATCGGGTTCAGCTCATACATCAGCCGCAACTTGCCCTTGCTCTTGCCGTCGGGTGTCACTTCGCCCGGGTACATGAACAGTCCGCCTTCGAGCAGGCATCGATGGAAGTCGGCGACGAATGCGCCGGTGTAGCGCAGCGAATAGCTGGTCGATTTGTCCTTGCGGCTGGTGAGGTGATCGATGAGCTTGCGCACGCCGGGATGAAACTTCGTGATGTTGCCCTGATTGACGGAATACGTCTTGCCTCGCGACGGCATCCGGACGTTTTCCTTCCACAGGATGAACTGGCCGATAGCGGGATCGAGCGTGAAGATATCGACCCCGGCTCCCGCCGCGTAAGCGAGCTGTGTGCCGGGACCATAGAGGATATATCCGGCGGCAACCTGCTCGCTTCCCGGCCGCATCAGATCATTCACGTCCTCTCGATGTCCCGGGGCGCGCTTGCGGATGGAGAAAATCGTGCCGAGGGAGCCGTTGATATCGGTGTTGGAAGAACCGTCGAGGGGATCGTAAAGCACGGCGTAGGAATTTTCCTGGCATTGTCCGCCGCGATGCTCGGCCTGTTCCATCTCCTCCGAGATCAGGCTGCAAACCGGATCGCCGGACTCGAAGGTGTCCAGAAAGACCCAGTTCGTCCATTCATCGAGTTTTTTGACCTCCTCGCCCTGGACGTTGGTCTCACCCGTGTAGCCAAGCCCGCCGCGAATCGAGGAGCGGGCCAACTCGCGAGCGATCCGCTTTCCGATGAGTTCGATTCTTTCGAGAATCAAGGCGAGGTCTCCGGCCGGTATCGTGGTTCCTTTTCGCGTGAGGACGTGCCGCAACAACGTCGTATTGTGCGAACCCATACAATTCTCCCCCGTAAGAGCCCGTATCGGCGGCCTTTCCTCCAGGCCGCCCGTAAAGCCATCCTACGCCCACGATGGCTGCGCGAGCAGAATTAGTACATCAAGCGGGATTGTAAAAGGGAAAACGGAGGCTGGGGCGCGATTGCGGGCAAAAGCCGCAAGATGGCTCTACAGCACCCTCCACGAACGCCCGTCCGCCGCCATCATCAGCGCCGCTTCCAGCGGTCCCCACGAACCGGCGGAATAGACCGGAGGCTCCGCCGGCGACTGCGCCCATGACTCGATAATCGGATCGACGAGCTGCCACGACGCTTCCACCGAGTCGCGGCGCATGAACAGGGTTTGATCGCCGACGATGATGTCGCGCAGGAGGGTTTCATATGCCTCGGGGGTGGTGGTTTGGTAATGAAAATCGACCGCAACCTGCTGCAGGCGGGCCTGCGGTCCGGGAACTTTCGAAATGATGTGAACCGAAAGGCCCTCGTCGGGCTGGATGCGGATAGTGAGCATGTTGGACGCCAGATGGGCGCGAGGATTGGCGTTGTAGAGGATGCGCGGCACCGACTTGAAATAAATCGCGATCTCGCTGGCGCGCTTGGGCAGGCGCTTGCCGGTGCGCAGGTAAAACGGCACGCCCGCCCATCGCCAGTTGTCGATCCAGCATTTGAGCGCGACAAACGTTTCGACGCGCGAGTCCGGCGCGACGTTGTCTTCGTCGCGGTAGGCGCGCGCCGGCGCTCCTCCCACCAGCCCCGCGCCGTACTGGCCGCGAACCACGTACTTCTCGATGTCTTCGTCGCTGAACGGCCGGATCGATTGCAGCACATCGAGCTTCGCGTCGCGCACCGAATCGGCGGCCGTGCTTCGCGGCGGTTCCATCCCGATTATGCTGAGCACCTGGAGCAGATGGCTCTGGACCATGTCGCGCAGCGCGCCCGCGGTTTCGTAGTAGGCGGCGCGGGTGCCGACGCCTTCCTCTTCGGCGACAGTTATCTGCACGTGGTCGATGAAGCGCGAGGTCCACAGCGGCTCGAAGATCGCGTTGGCGAACCGCAGCACCATCAGGTTTTCCACGGTTTCCTTGCCCAGGAAATGATCGATTCGGAAGATCTGGCTCTCGGCGAAATGCGCCGCGATGCGATCGTTGATCGCGGTCGAGCTCGCCAGGCTGTGGCCGATCGGCTTTTCCACCACCACCCGGGTGAAATTGCCATTGCCGTTCGGCGGGCGAATCATGTCGGCGCGATGCAGTCCGGTGGCGCAGGTCTCGATGAACGCGGGCGGAATCGCAAAGTAATAGACCCGGTTGCCGGAAGTCCCGAATTCGTTGTCCACGTATTCGAGATGGCCGCGGAGTGACTGGTAGTCGGCGGCTTCGTTGAAACGCCCGCGCACGAAGCTGAGCATTCGCGAGAACCCGGTCCATTGCGCCTCGCAAATCGGGCGGCGCGAGTTCCTTTCGATCGCGTCGCGCGCGAAGTTTCGATAACTCTCGTCGTTCAGCTCTTCCATCGAGAACCCGACGATTGCCGCGTGATCCGGCAGGTCGCCGTCGAGCGCGAGGTTGTAGAGCGCGGGCAGGAGCTTGCGATGGGTGAGGGCGCCGGCGCCGCCGAAAATCACCAGCGCGCAGGGCGGATAAGCGCCCTTGGCAGGTTTGCCAAGATTACCAGGAAGGACGATCGGCTCACCATTCATCGCCATAAAAACTCCAGCTTCTGTCTTCGAGCCGATAACTTGAGCAAGGCTTATGCCGAATCGAGGCTTTCAGAATCGAGGCTAATAGAAGGCGTGCCACGAGCAAAGCGCCCCCGCATTACGCATCAAATCATTCGCAGATTGCGCAAATTTCACGGCAGCGAGATCGGAATCCTAAATCTCCCTCGCAGGCGAGTTCCGCCTCGGCATATTCCTTAGCGGCGAATGTCGTCCTGCTGTACCAGGGTGCGAAAATCCTTGCGTTCAAAGATTCCCGCTACCGCCCGCGTCAGCGCGACGGAGAGCACCTCGCCCGGCTCATCGTAGATTCCGGCTTCGTCGTCGGGGCCGAGACCAAAGCTGCCGACCGGCGGGTCGTTGTAGGTCGATTGGAGCGCGCCTTGCCAGAAGGGAATCTTGAACGGCGGCTTGAAGACGATGATGTCGATTGCAAAATCGGCGCTCGTCGCCCATACCGCGCCATACCTGTTATCGGCATGGCGGCGCTTGGTCACCCAGCATCGCTTGATCAGGGTGGCGATGACGTAGTCGTCGTTCTTGGCCTTTTCGGGACTGTAATCCGAATAATCGGCGGACTCCGCGGTCATCCCGGCCTCCTCCGCCGCTCCGGCAATCGCCTTCTGCACGATGGGACCGAGCGGAGCGGAATAGAGCCGTTGCAAAACGTTATTGTCCTGTCCGATCACGACGCCGATTGCGGGTTTTCCGTCGAGCGGCGCGTGGTTGGCGGCTTCGGTTCCGGTGAAGTCGCGATCATCGGCGGGTACAAGCACCAGCACGGTGCGCCGCGGGAAAGTGCTTTGGTAGCCTTTGACCTGGTAGGGATAATACTCAAGCTTCTGAACCGAGGTCGGCACCGTCGGTTCGCCGCCTCCTGAAAGTGCGCACGCCGCCATCGTAAGCAGCATCGCCGCTACGATGAAGATGCGCGGGGCGGCTCGACTTCGCACCGCCCAACCTCAACGTTGCGCGACCTGGGCGCGCTCGCGGAACAGGAACAGGGTACCGCCGACTTCAACCCTGTCGCCGCTCTTGAGAGGGTGGCGCCCCGCGACGGGCTGGCGATTTACCAGCACCTGTCCGCCGCCCGTGGGACTGATGTAATACACGCGGCCTTCCTGCCGGATGATCGCATGATGGCCCTGCACGGTTTTGTCGCCGAACAACCCGATGTCGCACTCCTCGGCGCGCCCGATGATCGTGACGGCCTTGGCCAGCGGGTACTCGCGCCCCTCGCGCGCGTTGCGGCTCTGCGACCGCACCACCATCAGCCATCCGCGCTTGAGCAGTTCGCCGACCAGGCCGATAAAAAAGCCGATCAGCGCGCCGAGCACGATGATCGCGATCGCGCGGCCGAACGCCTGGGGAAAGGTCGCCGTGAGAGCCTGATAGAAGAACCCTCCGAGCGCGCCGCCGACCAATCCGCCGACCACGCCGTTGCGCCGCCGCGCGTTCGAGCGCGATGCCCATCCGACGCCGAGACCGACCAGAATTCCCAGCACCGACCATCCCAGCACGCGCCCGTTGAATCCGCCGAGGAAGTCAAAGGCGAATTCGCCGACCAGCAAGCCCAGAGCGCCGCCGAATGCGCCGATGACGCCGCCGCTGCGGATCGCGCGCAGCGCCTGGCGCCACTGCCCGACGCTCATCGCCTCGATACAGGCCAGGAAGGCGCCGATAAAAAATCCGATTAGCGCGCCGAGCAGAAGGTCGCGCGCGTAAACGAAACGAATTCCCAGGAAGGGCTCCGCCGCACCCCATGCAGCCAGGCCGCCAAGGCCGCCAGCAGCCGCATAGAACAGCAACTTCTCCCGCGACAGATTGCTTGCCATACGCGAAGCTCAGCATGGCGCGGGCGGGGCGGGCGTTCAAGCGACGCTTTTCAGCGCCAGTTGATTTGCATAAGCGTTGAACCTTAACGGTTCGGGGACTTCCGGCTACGTTACGCGGCGGCCGCAATCGCCGATGCGTCCGGTTTGGATGACGCAAGCGCAAGGATCGCGCGGTAACCAGGCTTGATTTCCATCCGCGGCCCGTATCCCTTTGCCAGCAGCATCCGGTGCATCTTCGGCTGGTTGTAGCACGGCACCGCCATCACCAGGTGATGCTCCAGATGGTAGTTGACGAAGTAGGGAGCGATGAATGCGCGCTCGAACCAGTTCGCGTAAGTAGTGCGCGTGTTGCGGAACGGATCATCGTTGTCCGTCACCATCGAATGCTCGGCGATGCTGCGAAACCGCTCGACCATCGAGAAGAACGTAAAATACGGAACCAGCCATAGAAGAGGATAGAGCCACCAATGGCCGGTTGCGGCAAGAATCGCGAACAGGAACGCGTTCGAAATGATGGAGCCGCCGAGCCGTTTCCATCCTGCCCGCAGCCTGGCACTCCAGGGATCGCCCGCCTTGCCGAAGGCGCGGCGAATCAGCGCGATTCTCTGCTTGTAGGCGGTCTGGCCGGTCAGGTCGCGGACAATCTTGCGCCGAAAGCTGGCGCGCGTGATCGGAAACGGCGCCGAAAGCCCCAGATCAGGATCGTTCTTCTGCTGCGTGAAGCGATGATGCAGGATGTGATACTTGCGGTACGCGTGCAAATCGACGAGCAACAAATTGTCGGTGAGCCAGGTGCCTTCGAAGTCGTTGAGGCGGATGTTGTTGGCGAGCAGGCCGTGCGCCGCATCGTGCGCGAGAACCGCAAGCCCGAGCTGGCGCGCGCCGATTATCGCCACCGCAAGCACAAAGGTGAGCGGATTCGGCCACCACACGAACATCGCCATCGCGCCAAAAATCACCGCCCACGCGTGAACTACCATCCAGGCGCCGCGCAGGTCCGATTTGCGCGTCAGCATCGAGATTTCTTCGGGAGTGAAAATGGAACGTGCCGCGACCATCAGTTCCTCCAATCTTCCGCCGCGCGGAAGTATCAGGGCTGTCCGGGAATATAACGAATAATGGCCTCAAATGCAAATTCCCGTTATGAACCCGCCCGCGCCCTCACCGCCAAGGAACTGGTGCTCGACTTCCTTTCCAATCGCGCCCCGCGCGAGATGTCCGCGCGCGCGATCGTCGAGAGCGCCGTCGCGCTCGGCTTCTCCGAGCAGAGCATCCGGATGGCGCTGACGCGGCTGGTCAACGATCAGCTCGCGCTTAAGGAGTCGCGCGGGACTTATCGGCTCGCGCCGTCGGGCGACGCGATGCGCCGCGAGGTGCGCAAATGGCGCAGCATCACGAGCCTGACTCAGGCCTGGGCGGGCGCGTGGGTTTGCATTTATGACGGCGGCGTGGCCCGCAGCGATCGGGCCGCGATGCGCCGGCATGAGCAGGCGATGAGGTTGCGGGGATTTCGGGAGTTTCGCGCCGGTCTATGGCTCCGGCCCGCCAACCTCCGCCAACCGGTCGCGGAGTTGCGCGGCGAACTCCATGCGCTTGGCCTGCATCGCGATGCGATCGTGGCGGAAATTCGCGAGTTCGACCATCGCACGCAGGCGGAGGCGATGCGCCTTTGGGATGCGGCAGCCCTGCTCAGGTCCTACGAAGACCTGACCGGCGCGATGGAGGCGAGCATAAAGCGAGTGCATCGGATGCCGCTGGTCGAGGCGGCGGGCGAGACGCTCGTGCTCGGGCGCGACGTCATACGCCATATCAATCTCGATCCGATGCTGCCGGAGGAGCTGATGGCGCAGCGGCCGCTGCGCACGATGGTCGAAACGATGGTGGCATACGATGAGCTGGGCCGGCAGATCTGGCGGCGTTTCATGCGCCAGTTCGAATCGTAGGACCGGCTTCGCGATGGTTGGCGGCGGCGGAAGCGGCGAAAATAGAGCTTGAATTTGGCGCGCCAATTATCCAGCGTAAGGGCAAATCCAGACAGGGCGGAAAAATTCCATGAGCTCCAGCGACAATGGTTCGCCGTACCGGTGGGTAATCGAGGGGCTTCTGCTGCTCGCCCTTATTTCTCAAACTCTGACCTGGCTTGCCCCGGCGCCGCTGCTGAGCCCGATCATCAAGGATCTGAAGATTCATCTGGGCGACGCGGGCTTGATCATCTCGATTATCGCGCTCTGCATCGCGATCTTCTCGATCGGCGGCGCGGTAGTGATGGAAAAGATCGGCGCGCTTCGCTCGCTGATCATCGGCCTGTGGCTGCTCGCGGGGGGCGGCGTGCTCAGCGGCTATGCGCCCACCTTTGTGCTCCTGCTCGCGTGCCGCGTGGCGGAAGGAATCGGCTTCGGGTTGATGATCGCGCCGCCAACCACGCTGGTGATGCAATGGTTTGCGGAGAGCGAATGGCCCTACATGAACACGCTGAACGCGGTTGCGCCATTTCTCGGGCTTACCGCCGCCTTCGCAATCACCGGCCCCGTGTACGTCGCGTTGGGAACAAGCTGGCGCGGAGCATTGACGGTTTACGGCGTCTTTGTCGGCGGCGTCGCTCTTCTATGGACTCTGCTCGGCCGAACGCATCCGTCGCACGCGCGGGGAGCGGGACACGCGGCGGAGACGGGCGCGCTCAGCGAAGTGCTGGCGATGCGCGAGATCAGAATGATCGCGGTGGCGCTGTTTTGCGGCATGTGGGTCTTTCAGCTCTACAGCGCGTTCCTGCCGGAATTCTTCGAGACGATAAGGGGGATGACGCTCGAGCGATCGGGCGCGCTCACCGCGCTTATCCCGTTCACGGGAATCTTCGCCGCCGCGGGCGCCGGCGTGCTGACCGGCGCCATCGGGCTCAGGCGGCCGTTCACCTATCCGAGCCAGATCCTGTTCGGCTTGGGATGCCTCGGGGCGGTCACCTTTACCGGCGTCGGCGCAATTCGAATATCGCTCATCCTCATCGGCATCGGCTCCTCGGCGCTCCTGCCGACCCTGTTCACGCTCGTGATGGAACTGCTCGGGATGACGCCGACCAAGGCCGGCGCGGGCCTTGGCGTGGTATGGGCAGCCGGTTACGGCGGCGCATTCCTGTCGCCGGTCGTCTGCGGCGCGATCGCAAGCAAAGTCGGGCTTGCGGCGGTGATGCAGGGATCGCTGGTGTTCGCGCTGGTGGCGATTGCGGGATTCTTCATGGTCCCCGAAACAGGACCTGGCCGCGCGAGCCTGGCCGCGGCAACCGCAAATCCGCAGGTTTCACAGATTCACACGGATTGAAGATTCATATCGCATTCGCGGCGGAACTTTCCGGCGGCATCGCGAGCACACGCTCATCCGGCATCTGACGTGAAGCGCGGCGGCGCGGAATAATCTCCGCGCCTGCCTGGTCTCCTCTGTGAATGTGCGCGCATCGGCGGCATTCACGGAGGTTGGCCAGTGAAAACCAGGCTCGATCGCAGGCGGTTCCTGCGCATCGCGGGGACGTCCTTTTCCATCGGGGCGCTGTTCAGTGTTTTCGCGCCGCTTGCGCGCGGCGCGGGCGGTGAGATTGTCGCGCGCACGCTTTCCGATCTGAACGGAGAAGCGCCCGCACCTTTCTCGTTCGTCCAGTTGAGCGACACTCACGTCGGCTTCAACGGCCCTCCCGATCCGCTGGGGACGGCAGCCTTCGAAGCCGCCGTCGCAACGATCAACAAACTCAGAAGCCGGCCCGACCTGGTGTTAATCACCGGCGATCTTACTCACGATGCGGACTCGCCCGATGAGCACGCGCGGCGCTTCCGGCTCTTCAAGGAAATCGCGGGCAAAATCGGCGGCGCCAGCGTCAAGGTCGTACCGGGCGAAAATGACGCGGCGCTGGACGGCGGCGGGATGTTCCGCGAATTGATGGGGCCAACCTACTATTCGTTCGACCATCGCGGCGTTCACTTTCTCGCGCTCGACAACGTGTCTTCCGGCAAGCCGGCGGTTGGGAGCGAGCAGCTCGCCTGGATGAAATCCGACCTCGCCCGGTTTCCCCACACCGCGCCGATCGTGGTGTTCACCCATCGCCCGTTGTTCGACCTCAAGCCGGAATGGGAATGGTTCACAAGCGACGGAGATGAAGTACTGAACGCGCTCGCGCCGTTCGAAAACGTGACCATCCTGTACGGCCATATCCATCGCGAGAATTTCCATCAGCGAGGCAACACCAGACTTTACGCCGCGCGATCGCTCATCTTCGCGTTTCCCGACCCGGCAACCACCGCCGCGAAGAAACCGGTTCCCTTCGACCGGGAGCGACCCTTCAGAAACCTGGGAATTCGGGTTGTCAAAGCCGGCGGCGAACCGGTCATCGAGGATGTGGAACTGGCGATGAATGAATACTCGGGAACGGTCGGGATGGACCAGATGCTGAAACACGGCAAGGAGGACTCGATAGACGAATGAACATCACAAGCAAAATCCGTGTGCGCGCCGTCAGCTCGGCGCTGGCGGTTGTGATCGTAACCGGGACACCCGGCGGTCATCGATGGGGACAGGCGGCATATGCGGCCGGTCAGCCCACGATCGTCGAGATCAAGGCGAAGAAATACGAGTTCTCCCCAAATGAAATAACCTTGAAAAAGGGAGAGCCGGCCGTGCTGCGCCTGACCAGCGAGGACAGGACGCACGGCTTCCTTGTCAAGCCGCTCAATATCGATGCCGACATCAAGCCGGGCCAGGTTACCGAAATCGCGGTCACGCCCGGCCTTGCCGGTGAATACATCGTCATCTGCGATCACTACTGCGGCACCGGCCACGGCAACATGAAGATGAAACTGACCGTGCTCCCATGAAAAAAGCGATTGAGCGGTGAACCGCACCGGGAATAAAATCGCGCGCCCGGTAGTCCACTATCCGATGGGCACCGGCGCGAACCGAAGCTCGCAGGCCGCGCGCATGCGTTCCGCGCGAGTTTGGAGTGCGCGCGATAACCACGTGGCGATCATTGGAAATCGCGTCGATTTCGAGCGCGTGTTCATGCCTCATCTCGACGGCGCCTACAACCTGGCGCGATGGCTGCTCAGGAACGACGCGGACGCGGAGGATGTCGTGCAGGAGGCTTACCTGCGCGCTCTGCGCTTTGCCGGGAACTACCGAGGAGGCGACGCGCGCGCGTGGCTTCTGGCCATAGTGCGCAACGCCGCTTACACGTGGATAAGCCGCAATCGCCGCGACCAGCTGGCGCCAGCTCTGGACGACGATCGCGCGCCCGAAGCGGCGCATCCCGTCGATGTCGAGGTCATCCGCAGGGCCGACGCCGCGATGGTGCGCGCGGCAATCGAAGAGTTGCCGGCCGAGTTTCGCGAGATGGTGGTGCTGCGCGATCTCGAAGAACTTTCCTATAAAGAAATCGCAATGGTTTCCGATCTTCCAATCGGTACGGTGATGTCGCGGCTGGCGCGCGCCCGCGCCCGGCTCAGGGCCGCGATCCAAAAGCTGTCGGCGGCGGGAGGGTCGCGATGATCTGCCAGGAAGCCCGGCCGCTATTCGATGCGCACCTGGACCGCGAACTCGATCCGGCCACCGATCGCGAGCTTGTGCGGCATCTGGACGAATGCGAAGGATGCGCTCGCGAGAGGGACGAAATTGCCGCGGTCAAATCGGCCGTAAGCTCGCAGGCCGGGCATTTCAGCGCTCCCGCGCCGCTGCGCAGGAAGATCGAAACCGCGATCGCGAATTCTCGCCTTGCCGGTCGCGCTCCGGCGCAGCCGAGCGATCGCAGGGCGGTGCTCTCGCGATGGCCGGCGGTTGCGCTTACCACCGCAATCGCGGCGCTGCTCGCGGTGCTTTTCCTGCCGCGGATATTCCCCGGCCCGGAAAGCGACTTCCTGCTCCGCGAGGTGGTAGCCGCCCATATCCGATCGACACAGGTTGACCATCTCACCGACGTCGCATCGAGCGATCGCCACACGGTCAAGCCGTGGTTCGAAGGCAAACTCGATTTTTCGCCGCCGGTCGCCGATTTTCAGCAGCAAGGCTTCAAACTGATCGGGGGGCGAGTCGATTACCTGGACAATCGCGCCGTGGCGGCACTCGTCTATCAGCACGGGCCGCATTTCATCAATGTATTTGTGTGGCCGATGAACCGCCCGGATAGCTCCCCCGCAATGACGACTCTCAACGGCTATAACATCGACCACTTCCGCCATGCCCGCATGAATTACTGGATCGTAACCGACATGAGCGCGAACGAAGTGGAGCAACTGGCCGGCCTGCTTGACGGCTGATGAGCGACGGGGTGCGCCCGTCATTCCGCGGAATCCTTCAGCATCCTCCATCCGAAGAGAAAGCGCTGCGCGCCAGTCGCAATTTCGAGCGCAGTCATCGCGTAGCACAATAGCGGTCCGATCGTGCGGGCAAAGCCGATCGATTCGATCGCGCCGAGCACGACGAAAAAGATGATCGCCTCGGTGCGCTCCAGAATGCCGGGCGGATACTCGATTAGCTTGGGACCGCGCCGCTCCAGCGCCGCGCCCACCGCGAGAAACACGGTGATGTTTACGTACCAGCTCGCAACCAGCATCAGCGCCGGCAGATACAGGGATGGATGAGGCCATGCGATGCCGATGATCGCGATGCTTTCGACGACGCGATCGGAGACGAGGTCAGCCAGGCCGCCCAGAAACGTCGGCTGGCCGCGTTCGCGCGCGAGGGTTCCGTCGACGGCATCGAGCGCGGCGCTCGCGGCCAGCAGCAGGATGCCCCATCCCGCTTCTTCTTTGGCAAAGGCAACGCCCGCGCAAATTCCCGCGATCGCGCCGAGCGCGGTTGCGGCGTTCGCGCTGAGTCCGATCCGCGAGAGCGATCGCGCGGCCGAAGATTGAAGATTCCGGACCGCCGGATTGTCACCCAGGAGCTTGTCGAGCATCGGGGGTGTCAGTCTCCCGCCGCGGCTTCGAGTTCCTCCAGCGTGAGGCCGCGGGTTTCCGGCGCGAAAATCCACACCAGCAGAGCGCCGATCACGGGACCCAGGGAAACCGCCGCCACCGCATTGCCCAGTCCGCCCAGAGACTTCGAAAGCAGGCCGACGGTGACGGGAGTCAGCAAAGAGGAAATCTGGCCGAGAAGCTGCACCGTCAGGCTGTAAGAAGTCGCGCGAATTTCGGTCGGAAAGAGCTCGGAAGAATAGGTTGCGGTCGCGGTGCGCGCGCCCTGGAACGCGAAAACCGTTATCACCATCGCCGTGAGCATCGCCCCGTGGCTGTCGGTCTGGAACAGGGTCAGAATCGCGACCGCGCCCACCACGTAAGCAACTCCGGTCGTCAGCTTGCGGCCGATCCGATCGAGCGACCATCCGGCGAGCAGATGACCGAGCGTGCCGACCAGGTATGCCAGCACAATTGCGTGGCTTATCTCGGACGAAGTCCAATGATGGTCGCGTTTTGCGTAAAGGCTGAAAAAGGTAACCGCGGGCGCGCCCACCAGTCCCACGCTGTTCCAGAGCAGCGCCACCAACAGGATTCTGCCCCGGTAAGGACCGCGCAACGGCTCGATAGCCAGGCGGAGCGTTCCGAGAACGTCCGTGTTGTTGGCGCCGTTGCGTTCGCGTTGCGCGCGCAACGCCTCGAACCTGGCGGTCTCGCGGAGGTTGCGGCGCAGGAACGCCACCAGCAAAAGCGGGATGATCCCGATCAGGTACATCCCGCGCCAGCCCCATCGCGAGTCCACCACGATCGCGTACAGGAATCCTCCCGCGACGACGCCGAGCAATCCGACCATGTTGAGCATCGCGACTCCGGTGCCGCGCGAGGTAGCGGGAAACTCCTCGCTGATCATGATGATCGCGACGCCAAACTCTGCCGAGAGAAACAGTTGCGCGCAGCTCTGAAAGAGAGTGAATGTGCCAAGGCCTTGCGACAGGGCGGTGAACAGCGTGAACAGGGTATAAAAGAGAACCGTGGCGGCAACGACCGGCTTGCGGCCCACCCGGTCCGCGTACATCACCAGAAAAAACGCGGCCATCCCGCCGACCCGCACCAGCGAGGCCATCCTGCCCACGGCGGCATCGTCGAGATGGAACGTGCGAGCAATGTCGGGTGTGCAAAGATGAAAAATCGTGACGTCATAACCCTCGAAGACCGTCACCGACATCAGAAGTCCGAGCAAAAGCCAGAGATATCCCTGGTCGCGCTGGACGGGCTCGGCAGTACGGGCGCGCTCCAGCGCCGAAGAAGCGGGGTTGTGTTGCGGCTGGTTCATGGGGAAGACTTTAGGAACGCGACCAAAACTTTTCAGATCGGTTGCGCGAGGGCAATCCCAGCTTTCTGTCCGGCGAGGAAAAGATAGTCGATCTGATGCATTTTCTAGCGCCGCGAAAGACGCTTTTCCTCCGCGTTTTCTTCGCCGCAATCGCGATTCTGTGCACCGTCCGCACCGCTGGCGCGGCGAGCCTGCTTGATGCGGGATCGATCGATTTCACGATCATGAGCCCCGACGGCCGCATCACCCTCGGACACGGCCGCTACACAATCGACCAGGAAAAAGACGCCATCATCCTGCACGGCGAAAGCCGCTACACGACCGGCGAATACGACATCGAGACCGACGTTATGTCGCCGGGCTTTTCCGGATCGCTGCCGACCCTGCGGAAATTCGACCATCTCTTCTACACGCCGGAGGGCTCGGTCACGCGCGCCGCGCACGCCGACATCGCGGGAGGGCTAGCCAGTTGCTCCGATGTCCCCGCGCACATCGAGAAAGCCGAGGTGATGGACTTCCCCCCCGACACGTGGGCGGGAGCCACTATCCTGCTGCCGATCCAGCAATTCCTTCAGGCGGGCGGCGAGGGCTCGCTGGCGATGCACGTTTTCAACTGCACCTCGAAGCCCGGCCTCTACTCGGTCAGCATTAGCGTGGCATCGCGGCCCACAGGATGGCCGTATTCGGCGGCGGGAGCGGTGCAGGTGAACGTAAGGCCGCACTTCGGATGGTTCGACATGCTAATCGCGCCGTTTGTGCCCAAGCTGAACGCGTGGTTCGATCCGGGGACGGGATGGGGCTTCGAGGGCGTGGCGATTGCCCGTTACTATCGCGGCCCGCAGGTTCTGATCGTTCGCAGCGACGACAAAAGCAACCAGCAGATGCAGGTGCTCGTGCCGACAGCGACGCCGACTCCATCGGCAGGCGCGAGCCAGACGACTCCGTGAGCGCGATCCGGCCCGACGCGGAAACGATCATGACTGGAGGTTGTTAACGGCGCCCTCGGTCATCGCGGGGCCGGTTAACCTCGAACGTGACTATCTCGAAAGGGCGGAGCTCCACTTCCACGTCGCCATTGCGATGCTTGCGCAGCGGGGCGCCCTTGACGGTTTTACCGGCCAAATCGACGATTCTTGCCTTTGCCCCCGCGCCGAAGCTGAATCGCGCATGCTCGCGGGCGGAAGATGCGCTGTAGGCGCGGATCCGATAAACGGCGGGCCGCTTGCCGGGCCGTGCGGTGGAAAAGGCGATGCGCGGATTGTCGCATCGCGCGAGGCTCATCTCGCCGGCCGGCGCAGAGTTCGCCGTGAACATCCGGGGCGGGTAGGCGTATGCCGCCGCGCGCTGCACGATATTCCCGTCGAGATAGCTGCCGCGGTATGCGGCGACCGCGAATTCAAATCGATGATCTCCGATCTCCTGCGCGCCCGGCGTTTCCAGTTCGGGTCCGGCGCCGCCCCGCCGCGTCGCCAAATCCGATCGCGACAGCCATCCGACGCACCTGATCAGCGTCAGCAGCAAGGTGGTTCCGTCGCGCTCCGCGCGCGCTTCGACCTCGTAAAGCCCGCGCGAAACAATCGCGGCTGAAATTGTCTCGCCTTCCACCGCGCTCCAGGTGCGATGCGGCGCGGTTGGATAGATGTCCTCGGTGCCAGGCGGTTCGAGCGAATCGATGGAACGCCGCACGACACCGAAACTCGTGTCCTGATGGACGCAGTTGGCGGCTATCGGAGTCGAGAGCGCGACGCGCAGCCGATGGTCGCGCGACCGGTTGGTCACCCTCACGTCGAAGTCGATTCGGTCGAGTCCGGAATAGAGCGAGGCGGCGATTTCGATTTGCAGCGGCAAGGTATCCGCGCTGCGGGAGCGGCGATCCGCGGCCAGCTGGCGGGGGATGGCATATTCGCAAGCCAACGCGATGCGGCGGCGCGGACCGGCGGCCTCCAATACGCGCGCGCTTCGCGCGGCCGGAATCGAAATCGCGGGCGCTCGGGGAACGGGATCGAAATTGTATTCATCGCCCCGGTCGCCATCGTCTTCAAAATACAACTCGAACTCCGCGCCGCGCCGAAGGTCTCGAATCGCGAGGCCACGCACGCCCGCACTGATGCGATAGAATTCGTTTTCGATCGAATCGCCCGGCGCGCTGGGCTCCGCAACCGAATCGTCGCGGACGATCTGAAAGAAAGTGAATCCGGCCTGCGCAAGATCGTTCGCAACGAATGAGATCGACGCCCGCGCTGCGCTGGTCGCGCGGACCATCACCGTGGCGTCATCCGGCACTTCGTTTCGAATCCGGCGGCGAAACTCATCGAGGTCCAGGTCGCTCAGGGGAGCGCGGCTCATGAACAGTTCGAGCACGATGCGTCCGTCAGCGGTCTGCCGAAGTTCGTAGCGGTTAACCGTCCGGCCCATGAGGCTGGGATGGCTGAGCGCGGCCACCATCGGCTTCAGTTCCGCCGCGCGGACCTCGGTTTCCAGCGTTCGCTCGCGGCGAGCAACGTCAATTGCGGCGGGAACGCGCCCGGATGGCCCTTCAACCGCGTAGCGCGCGGATGGGTCCGCAAGCTCGATCTCGCCGGCCACCAGCGCGCTTCGCGCGAAACCCGGATTGAATACGGCGATCGCGCCATCGCGCCGCGCGGGGCCGTCAAGGACCGTCGCGGATGCGCGCCGGATTACGCCTTCCGCCATCATCGCGGCCTGATCGAAGCGGTAGCGCATGTCGGTATGAACCTGATCGACCGAGCATCCGCAGATCGAGTCGTGCGGATGGTTCTGCAGCTCCATCCGCCACGCCGCCTCCATCCATGCATCCAGACCGGCTCCGGCGCCGAGCGCATTCGCGAGCGCCGCGATCGGGTCGGCGAGCCGTTCGAGGGCATAGCAATTCTGAAAATCGCGCTGTTTGATCCAGGCGCGGGCCGAGGTCACGCCGGGCAGCAGATGCGCACGCAGGGGAGAACGCAGCTCGCCGCGATGACTCGGAATGCCGTCTGGAGCAGCCGCCGCGCTCCGGTTCACGAAAAGCTCGAGTGGCCCGACCTCGAGGCTCATCGCGCTCGTTTCACGCGCCTCGCGAATTCGCGCGCCAAGGCGCGGGTCCGGCTCGGCATGGTCGGTCCCGTTCATCACCAGGATAGGACTGCCGGCGGCGAAACCGCGCTCGCGCTCGGCGATCGCGTTCACCCGCGCAAGAAAGCTCTCGACCGATTCGAGCGGCAGGTTCGCGCCGTTGGAGTATCCGTAGGGCAAGTACACGGTGAGCACGGAAGAGCCGTCGGGTGCTTCCCAGCGAAAGCGATTTCGGGTGACATCCGCTCCGACTCCGCGCCACAGCACGGCGGTGCGGAAGCCGAAGCCGGCGAGAATCTGCGGAAGCTGCGCGATATGGCCGAACTGATCGGGCAGATAGCCGACGTCGAGCGGGCGGCCGAACCTGCGCGCCGCCGCCATCCCGATTTCCAGGTTGCGCACCAGCGACTCGCCGCTCACCAGGAAGCTGTCCGCGAGCACGTACCAGGGACCGATCTGAATTTTTCCGGCGCGCACCAGTTTCCTGACGCGCGCCGCCATTTCAGGCCGAATTTCCAGGTAGTCGTCGAGAACGATGGTTTGTCCGTCGAAGTGGAACGATGGAACCTCGCCCGACTCGACCATCGGGATCATCCGATCCGCCATCGCAACCAGCCGCGCGCGCATCTGCTGGAAAGGCTGGTACCATTCGCGATCCCAATGGGTGTGAACGACGAAGTAGAGCTGGTCCATCGAAGATGCTTCAGGCGGGACGGCGCGGCTGGAGGATGCGCCGGCGCAGGATCATCACCTGCTCTCCGTTTTGATTGAGGCCCCGCGTCTCGACATAGATAATGCCGCGATCGTTCTTGCTCTTCGACGGTGTCGTCTCGAGCACGGTTGTTTCGGCATAGAGCGTGTCGCCGCCAAAGGTCGGCGCGGTATGCCGGACCGATTCATATTCGAGGTTGGCGATCGCGTTCTCGCTCACGTCCTTGACGCTCATCCCGACGACGGTTGAGAGCACCAGCAGTCCATTGACGAGGCATCGTCCATGCTGCGACTTCGCCGCGTAAGCCGCATCGAAGTGAAGCGGGTTGGTGTTCATCGTCATCAGGGTGAACCAGGTGTTGTCGAAGTCGGTGATGGTGCGGCCGGGCCAGTGTTTGAAAACCTGTCCGGGAGAAAAGTCCTCGAAGTAACGAATCATCGCGATAAGCTCCGGGTTGTGCTTGATCGCGATTATCCGATGCGCGGATCAGTTGCAATTGAAGTTGAAGCGCCGATCGCATGGAATGCGGACTGGGAATCGTTTACAAAGGCCCGAACGAACCGAAAATGCCGCGCCGGCGAATGGCGCCGAATCGATGGCCAAACGGCGAATAAAAAAACTGCTGATCGCGAACCGGGGCGAAATCGCGCTCCGGATCATCCGCACCGCGCGGATGATGGGCATCAAAACTGTCGCGGTGTACTCCGAAGCGGATGCGCGCAGCACGCACGCCGCGGCCGCGGACGAAGCCCGGCTCATCGGCCCGCCGGAGGCATCGAAAAGCTATCTCAACATCGACGCGATCATCGCGGCGGCGCGCGAGACGGATGCCGACGCGATTCATCCCGGCTACGGCTTTCTCTCGGAGCGCGCCGAATTCGCGCAAGCCGCCGCCGACGCGGGAATAATCTTCGTCGGGCCGCGCGCGGACGTGATGGCGAAGCTGGGGGACAAGGTCGCGGCGCGCGCAATCGCGGCCGCGGCGAACGTGCCCGTAGTGCCCGGCCTCGAAACCATCGAGCCCGCGGCGGCGCGCGATTTCGCCGCGAGATCCGGCTTTCCGGTCCTGGTCAAGGCGGCAGCCGGCGGCGGCGGGCGCGGGATGCGGGTGGTCGAGTCTCTGGAAGGTCTCGATGGCGCGCTCGAAGCCGCCTCGCGCGAGGCGCTGGCCGCGTTCGGCGACGGACGCGTGTTCCTGGAAAAATACCTCGCGCGCCCTCGCCATATCGAAGTGCAGTTTCTCGGCGATGAGCACGGCAACGTGATTGCGATGGGGGAGCGGGAGTGCTCGATCCAGCGGCGCCATCAGAAAATTATCGAAGAATCACCGGCGCCGGGGCTCGCTGAAGCAACTCGCGCCGCCATGATCGATTCCGCTCTCAGGCTGGCGCGCGCGGCCGGCTACACCAACGCGGGCACCGCGGAATTCCTGGTACAGGATGACCACTTCTATTTCCTTGAGGTAAACGCGCGCCTGCAGGTCGAGCATCCGGTTACCGAAATTCGCTTCGGATGCGATCTGGTTGCGGAACAATTGAAGATCGCGATGGGAGAGCGGCTTGCGCCCGTGGCGGCTCCGCGCGGATGCGCTATCGAGGGGCGGGTTTACGCTGAAGATGCGGCAAATGGTTTCAGGCCCGCCACCGGCACCGTACTCGATTTGAGAATTCCGGCGGGACCAGGCGTCCGCTTCGACACTCATCTCGCTGCCGGCGCGGAAATTGGCGCGTTCTATGACGGACTGCTCGGCAAGCTCATCTGCTGGGGCGCGGACCGCGATCAGGCGCGCAGGCGGATGCTCGCGGCATTCGACGAATTCGCGGTTTTGGGCGTGACCAACACGGCGGGCTTTCTGCGCGATATCGTGGCGAGCGAGCCGTTTGCGCGCGCCGACCTCTCCACGCGATTTGTCGAAGAGTTCTTCGCGGAGCCCGCACGCGTGGAGCAACCGGAGATGGATGCGGCGCTGATTGCCGCCGCCCTTGCGGCGCAGGCTGCTCCTTCAGCCGCTAAAGCGGAGGCCAACGGCAGACGAGCTGCCGCAATCCGATCGCCATGGGCGGAGCTCGGTGCTTTCGAGCTGTGGAGACGCCGATGAAGCTTCGCGAGGCGGGAAGGGCGGGCGAGCGCGAGGTCGAAATTCTCGCGCATCAGGGCACGCAACTCCGCGTACGCATCGACGGTCGCGAGGTATCGGCGCAGGTCGAGCCGCTGGCGGCGGGCGGCGCGGTCCTTTCGATCGACGGGCGGCGCTTTCATATCGCCGGCGCCCGCAGGAAGGACACGATCCTGGTCGCGGTCGGACCGCGCACGTTCGATTTCGTTCGGGTCGAAGAGGGTGCGCGCCACGGCTTTCATGGACTTACGACTCCGCAGATAACCGCGCCGATGCCGGGCAAGGTGCTGCGCGTGCTCGTCGAGCCGGGCGATGCTGTCGGGGCAGGCCAGCCGTTAGTGGTCCTGGAAGCGATGAAGATGGAGACGACGCTGGCGGCTGAAAGCGACGCGATCGTAAAGCGCGTCGCGGTCGAGGCGGGCCAGATGGTCGATCACGGCGCGGTGCTGATCGAACTCAGTCCGGCGAATCCGAGTCCATCAGCTCCCGAATCCGGCTCTCCAGAGTCCTGACCCATTCGGCAAAATCATCGTCGCGCTCGACGACAATTTCGAGCTTGCCGTTTTTCATCAGCGACACGCGGCCCGGATGCTCGGGGCGAAGCGGGATGACGACGGCCTCGCGCGAGATCCCCATCGCGTCGAGCACCTCGAAGATTTTCTCGATCTCCTTGAGAGTGACTGCCTTCAGCATCGCCGTGCACATCCGCGCGCCGGACCCAGGATGGCCTTTACATATGGGACGCAGCGCATAAGCTCAATTCCGGCTACAATGAAGCATAAGCAGCGGAGGAATTCATCGCGTGTTCGGCACAATCAAGAAAGTGGTGAAGGACAAAGGCTTCGGTTTTATCGAGCCGGATGACGGCGGCGACGAAGTCTTTTTCCATCGATCGCGCCTGGCGCCCAAGGTGTATTTCGAAGATTTGCGCGAGGGCAACGAGGTTCAGTTCGAGGTGCGATCCGGTGAAAAGGGACGACAGGCCTTCAACCTGCGCCTGCGCTAGCGGTTCCAAGCCCGAGCGATTCAGTCACCGCGTCCATTGAAACCATCGGCGGAAGAGGCGCGAGGCGAACGGGGTGAGGCGCGTGCGATTGTACTGATTGGCGATTTTGCGAATAGCCTCCGCCTGAGTCGGGTACGGATGGATAATCTCGGCGAGTTTGCTCAATCCCACGCCCGCCGAGGTCGCGGTTGTCAGCTCTGAAATAATCTCTCCCGCGTGCCTTGCGACCATCGTCGCCCCGACGATTTGGTCGCCCCCCTGCTTCACATGCACCTTAAGCAGGCCGTCCGTTTCGCCATCGAGCACGGCGCGATCAACGTCAGCCATCTCCTGCACAAAGGTCGTCACCTTGATGCCGCGTTTTGCCGCTTCGGCTTCATCGAGTCCCGTGTGCGCGATCTCCGGGTCGGTGTAGGTGCACCACGGAATCGTCAGGGCACTCACGCGGGAGCGCCCGAAGAAGAGCGCGTTGCGCAGCACGATTCGCGCGTGCGCATCCGACAGATGGGTGAACTTGAGCGCCGAGGCGCAATCTCCGGCGGCGTAAATGCGCGAGTTCGCGGTGCGCAGGTAGTCGTCAACCCGGATGCCGTGCGCGCGGTCGTATTCGACTCCCGCGGCTTCGAGCCCGAGGCCGTCAACGTTGGGCACACGGCCGACCCCGAGCAGGATTTCATCGACGGCGATTTCCGCTTGCGAACCGCCGGTCTCGATGCGCAGCAGCTTTTCGGACTCGCGCTTCTCGATCGCGACAATTCGGCATCCGGTTTTGATCACTACACCGTCGCGGGCGAGCGCGAGGTCGATGCGTGCGGCGGCGTCGCGGTCTTCGCGCGGCAGAATGCGCGGCTCGGCCTCCAGCAGCGTGACTTCGGAGCCGAACCGGCGCATCGCCTGCGCGAGCTCGCATCCGATCGGTCCAGCGCCGATTACCGCCATCCGCCGCGGCAGTTCGGTCAGGGAAAAGATTGTTTCGTTCGTAAGGCATCCGGCCTCGGCGAGACCCGGGATGGGCAGAAGGGCGGCGCGAGCGCCGGTTGCGATGACCGCCCTTCGGAACCTGAGCCGCTGTCCCTCCACCTCGACCGCATCGGATGAGACAAAGCGGGCATCGCCGATGAACACGTCGATGCCGAGTCCACGCAGGCGCTCGGCCGAATCGTTGTGGGCAAGTTCCGCGCGCAGCCGGCGCATCCGTTCCATCACCGCCGCGAAATCGACGCGCACCGGCTCCGCCGTTACGCCCAAGGCTGCTCCCGCGCGCGCATCGGCGGCGGCACGCGCCGATCGGAGGAGAGTCTTGGACGGGACGCATCCGAAGTTGAGACAATCTCCTCCCATCAAGGCGCGCTCGACGATGGCGACTTTCGCGCCGAGTCCTGCAGCTCCCACCGCCGAGACCAGTCCCGCCGTGCCCGCGCCGACGACGACCAGGTTGTAGCGCGCGGCCGGCGGTGGATTGCGCCATCCCTGCGGATGGACTTTCGCGAGAAGGGCGAGGTTGTGCGCATCAAGCGGCGCGACCATGGACGCATCCGATGCCATCGTCAGGTCCGTTCCTTGAGCGCGCGGGTCGCGATTCTGGTCGCATAGAGCGCGACCGCGACGGTCGCGAGAAATCCGATCGCATTAAGCGCCCATCGCAATCCGGCCGGACCGCCGCCCGCGGATGCGCGGGCGAGGTCGCCTCCCAGCGATCCGATATATACGAACATCACCGTGGCCGGCAGCATGCCGATCCACGAGGCGATCACGTAGTCGGCGAGTCGAACGCGCGTGAGGCCGTATGCGTAGTTGAGCAGATTGAACGGAAACACCGGAGAAAGCCGGGTCAGCAAAACGATCTTCCAACCTTCGCGCGCGACTGCGTCGTCGATCGCGCGAAAGCGCGGATTGCCGGCAATCTTTCGCGCAACCGCATCGCGCGCGAAGTACCGTCCCACCAGGAACGCGGCGGTTGCTCCGGCGGTGGCGGCAATCGAGACATAGATCGAGCCTCGCACCACGCCGAACACGGCGCCGCCTCCGATCGTCAGGAGTGAGCCGGGGATGAAAAGCACGCAGGCGACCACGTAGATCGCGACGAAGGCGATCGGCGCGGCCGGGCCGAGCGAAGAGAGCGCGCCGAGAGCGGCCGTCAGCTCTCCTCCGAAGCGCCGCCCTGCGACCAGCACCGCGGCGATCGCGGCTGCCGCGGCGATGTATTTGACCCATCGCCGTTTCATGCGCAGTCCCGCGCCTTCGGAGATTCGTGGAAAAGTCGCGTCCGCATCGCGGGCGGAGCTTATAATGGACGCGGGGATGATGTAATCCTTGAAAATCATGGCTGCCGGGCATCACAAGGAACAGGTTCGCGCCAATCTCAAGGTCGGCATCGTGACCGCCAGCGACTCCCGCACGCCGGAAACGGACACCAGCGGCGCGGCGATTCGCGAGATGTTCAGGGGAGCCGGCCATACGGTGGCCTACTACGAGATCGTTCCCGATGCGCCGGCGAAAATCGCGCACGCGATCATCACCCATCTGCCGGAGCTGGACGCGATAGTCGTCAATGGCGGAACGGGGCTTGCCGCGCGCGACGTGACCGCGGACGTCGTACGATCGCTGATGGACAAGGAGATAGAGGGTTTCGGAGAGTTGTTCCGGATGCTGTCGTACCAGGAGATCGGCGCCGCCGCGATGCTGAGCCGGGCGGTCGCCGGCTTGCGCAATCAGAGGTTTGTCGCGGCGCTGCCGGGATCGACAGCGGCGTGCCGGCTGGCGATGGAAAAACTCATCCTGCCCGAGATCGGGCATATTGCCTATCTAATCTCGCAATGAACCGGCTGCATTTGAAATTGTTCGCAACTCTGCGCGAGCGAGCGAGCGCCGCTGAACTCGAGCGCGAGTTTCCGGAGGGAACCACGGTCGAGGAAATATGGCGATCGCTGAAGCGCGAATTCCCCGCGCTGGATGGCCATCGCGACGCCGTCGGCTTCGCCGTCAACCAGGAGTACGTCGAAGGCGACTTCCGTCCGCGCGACAACGACGAAGTCGCGTTTATACCGCCGGTCAGCGGCGGAGCATCCGCGCCAGACGATGACACGCCGTGGGCCGGATCGATAACTATCCGTCGCGATCGAATCGACGTGGCCGCACTCGAGCGCGAAGTGGCGAGCGCCGCGGCCGGAGCGATCGTGACCTTTGCCGGCACGACCCGGCAGGACAACGCCGGCCGCAAGGTAATTCGCCTTGAGTACGAGGCTTACGAGCCGATGGCGCTTTCGGAGATGCGCAAGCTCGCACGCGAAGCGGGACGGCGATGGAAGATAGTGCGAATCGCCATCGCTCATCGCATCGGGCGGGTGGATATTGGCGAGACGTCGGTGGCGATCGCCGTCTCGGCGGCGCATCGCGCCGAAGCCTTCGAGGCATGCCGCTTCGCCATCGATCGGCTCAAAGAGATCGTGCCGATCTGGAAAAAGGAATATTTCGAGGGCGGCGAAATCTGGGTTGGCTGCCAGACGTCGCATCCCCCGGAAATCGGACATCATCACTAAGCTTTCCGGCTTGACCACCGGCCCGTCGATGGTGGTAAGGGATGGACGGGTTAAGCGCGATGGGGATGCTTTCGCCGTACCGGGTTTTGGACCTCGCCACCGAGCGCGGAGTTTTGTGCGGGCAGTTGCTCGGTGACATGGGCGCGGACGTGATCAAAATCGAGCCGCCCGGCGGGTCGCCGGCGCGGCGGCTGGGTCCGTTCGTCAACGACGAGCCGCATCCCGACCGCTCTCTCTACTGGTGGGCCTACAATCGCAACAAGCGCAGCATCACGCTCGATATCGATCGTCCGGAAGGGCGGGAACTTCTGAAACGCCTCGTTCCGGCGGCGCAGTTTCTGATCGAGTCATTCAATCCCGGCGACATGGCGGCGCGCGGCCTTGGCTACGAAACCATGGCGGCGCTGAATCCCGCGCTGGTTTATGTGTCGATCAGCGCATTCGGACAGGACGGGCCGAAGGCGAGTTACGCCGACGCCGATTTGATAATCATGGCCGCGGGCGGCCCGCTGGTGCTGACCGGCGACGACGATCGCCCGCCCGTGCGGCTCAGCGTGCCGCAGGCGTATCTGCACGCCAGCGCGGACGCGGCGGTGGGAGCGCTCGCCGCGCATCATGAATCCGTGCGCTCGGGCCGCGGGCAGCATGTGGATGTAGCCGCGGAGCAATCGGTCGCGCTGGCGACACAATCGTACGTGCTGGCGGCGCCGCTCGGGTCGGTCGAAGCGCGCAGGATGTCGGGCGGAGTGAAATTCGGCCCGCTGGATATTCCGCTGGTATGGCCGGCGAAGGACGGCTATATCGCGCTCACCTTCCTGTTCGGTTCGGCGCTCGGCGTCTTCACGCGCAAGCTGATGGAATATGTTTGCGCGCGCGGCTTCTGCGATGAGGCGACGCGCGACAAGGACTGGATCGCGTTCGGCGATCAACTGTTCAGCGGCGCCGAGCCGCTCAGCGAGTTCGAGCGCATCAAGCAGATCGTGATGAACTTCACGCGCAGCCACACCAAGGCGGAGTTGCTCCAGCTTGCGGTGGAGCGCGGCTTTTTGATGACGCCGATCACGACGATCGAGGAAGTGGTGAAGAGTCCGCAACTCGAATCGCGCGGCTACTGGCGCACCCTCGAACATCCCGAACTCGGCCGCCGGGTCACCTATCCCGGTCCGTTCGCGAAATTCAGCGCGACGCCGCTCGAGTATCGCCGCCGCCCGCCGACCATCGGCGAGCATAACCGCGAAATCTACTGCGGCGAGATGGGACTGAGCGAAGCCGAGCTTGCGAATCTTGCCGAAAGAGGAATCGTCTGATGGCCGACGCGCTGCCTCTCGCGGATGTAAGGATTCTCGATTTCATGTGGGTGATGGCCGGGCCGGCGGCGACCCGGATGCTCGCGGACTACGGCGCTACCGTCGTGCGGATCGAGTCGCCCACACGGGTCGATACCGCGCGCACGCTGCAGCCGTTTCACAACAACACGCCGGGACCGGATTCCTCGGGGCTGTTCGGCAACTGCAACGCGGGCAAGCTCGGCATCTCGCTCGACCTGGGCAATCCGCGCTCGCGCGAGGTGGTTTTCGATCTGCTGCGATGGGCGCAGGTGGTCACCGAATCGTTCTCGCCGAAGGCGATGCGCGCGTGGGGCTACGATTACGAATCGCTGCGCAAGGTCAAACCCGACCTCATCATGGTGAGCACGTGCCTGATGGGCCAGAGCGGGCCGCTGTCGCGAATCGCCGGGTTCGGCAATATGGCGGCGGCGATTTCCGGTTTTCACAATCTGACCGGATGGGCCGATCGGCAGCCGGCCGGCCCGTTTGGCGCGTATACGGATTACGTGTCGCCGCGGTTCACCGCGATGGCGATACTTGCCGCGCTCGACCATCATCGCCGCACCGGGGAAGGACAGTATATCGACCAGTCACAGGCGGAATCGTCACTGCATTTTCTCTCTCCCGCAATTCTCGATTACACGGTCAACGGCCGCATCCAGAGCCGCGCCGGAAATTCCGATCGCGAGTTCGCGCCGCACGGCGTCTATCCGGCCGCGGGCGAAGATCGCTGGATTGCGATCGTATGCCAGAGCGATTCGCAATGGCGGTCGCTGTGTTCCGCGATCAAGCGCGCCGACCTGGCGAATGACTCGCGCCTGGCGACGGCCGCCGGACGGCGCGAGCATTCGGCGGAGATTGACGAGGCTATCTCGGCGTGGACGCGCGAGATGGGCGCGGGCGCCGCGGAGGCGTTCCTGCAATCACGCGCCATCGCGGCGCATCAGGTGCAGAACAGCGCCCAGATAGCGCGCGACCCTCAGATGGCGCATCGCGGGCACTTCGTCGAGGTCAACCATTCGACCCTTGGCAAAACCTTCGTCGAAGGGCCTCGCGCGCGCCTTTCACGGACGCCCGCGCGGGTGCGATCGGCAGCGCCTTTCGTCGGCGAGCATACGCAGCACGTCCTCGAAAATATTCTTCACTATGACGAGGAACGCATTACCGATCTGGTCGCGGCGGGCGTGTTCGGCTGAGCTCGGCCGGAATCGAACGCCTCCAGGACCATGCCCAGTGCGTCACGCAGAACACCGCTGATTGCGGGCATCGTGGCTGGAGCCGGCGCGGTTCTGATTATTGTCGCGCTCGTCACCTTGGAGCGCGGTCTCTCGGCTAACCGCAACACGATCAACTTCGAGGTAGCCGCATTGCGCGCGCGGATCGATTATCTCCAGCGCGAGCTTGAAGCCTCTTCGGCGCAGATTGGCGAGCTGAAGACGCAGCTCTCGTTGACGACGGCGCTCGCCCTCGCCGCCGTTTCCCCCGACACGCGCATCGCGCGCCTGACCGGCACTGCTGCTGCCTCCGCGGCCGCGATTGTCGCACTCAGCCCCGGTAATCGCATCGCGTTCATGCAGGTAACGGGTCTTTCGCCTGCACCGCCGGGCAAGATTTATCAGGCATGGTGGATTGGCGCGCATGCGCAGGCGATGCGCGCGGGGCTGTTCGAGGCGCCCGCGGAAGGAATCGCCAAAGTGGAGCTGACGATACCGCCCGAGGGCGAGGAAATCGCGGGCGTGACCGTTACCCTCGAACCATCGGGCGGCGGAGACAAACCCTCCGGCGCGGTCTGTCTGAAGGGCAATTTCTCTCGCCGCTAGCCGCGGAGGTCGAAGGCTGGCCCTACCAGCCGGTCGCCGAGTTTGCTGCCTCTCGTGAATCTTTAGTAAATCTCGCTTCGGTCACGCTCGCGGCGAACTCTCCGGAACCCTGAGGTTCCTTCACGAGCCTGGAGGAGCGGATGTTCACAGCAATCGATCACGTGGTGGTCGTGGTGAGCGATCTCGAAGCCGCCATCCGCAATTATGCCGCCGCCGGTTTCACGGTGGTGCGCGGAGGCCGGCACAATATCGGCACCCACAATGCGCTAGTCGCGTTTGCCGATGGGTCATATATCGAGCTGATCGCGTTCCTCAATCCCGTGCCGGGCCATCCGTGGTATGCGGCGCTGGAAAAAGGCGCGGGCATCGTCGATTTCTGCATGCAGACCGACGATCTTCCTTCCGATGCCGCCGCGATGCGCCAGGCGGGAGTGCCGATGGGCGATGCGAGCCCGATGACGCGCAAACGCCCGGACGGTTACGAGCTTGGGTGGCTTCTGTCGATTCCGGGACCGCCCTTCAACGGCCGCGTGCCGTTTCTAATCAAGGATGAAACGCCGCGCGACGAGCGCGTGCCGCGCGAACGGTCGCATCGCAACGGCGTTACGGGGCTGAAGATCCTGACAATCGCCGTCGAAGACCCGGGAGCCGCCAGCGTCCCCTACGCGCGCGTGCTCGGCAGGCCCGGCGCCCCTATCCAGCGCGAAGAGCTTGACGGTGCGGGCGCGCGATTCGCCGTTGGTCCTCATGCAATCGACCTGGTGGCGGCCAAAAGCGCGGACGGTCCGCTGGTGGACTGGATCAGGACGAATGGGCAGTCGCCATGTGGCGCGGTTCTTTCCGGTCCCGCGAGCGCATCGATCGATCCCGGTTCGATCGGGGGAGCGCGCTTTTCAATCGGCGGCTGAAAGGAGAACGATCATGGCGGGCCGGGTCAGTTTCGGATTCACGATTCCCCAGCGTGGCGTGTTGTTCGGAATCGCTACATGGCCGCAGATGATCGCGATGGCGCGCGAGGTCGATCGGACCGCGCTGTTCGATTCGATCTGGGTGGGTGACAGCGTGATGTCAAAGCCGCGGCCGGAATCGATTGCGCTGCTCGGCGCACTCTCGTGCGCGACCACGCGGGTGAAGCTGGGGGTGGGATGCATGGCGAGCTTTCCGATTCGCGACCCGATCGTATTCGCGCTGCAGTGGGCGACGCTCGATTTGATTTCCGGCGGCAGGATGCTGCTTGCGGTGTGCACCGGAATCGTCGCGGGCGGAGTGAGCGCGCGTGAGGGCCAGCCATGGGAAATCAAGGACAGCTCGCGCGGGAACCGGATGGCGGAGAATATCGAGATCTGCCGGCGGTTGTGGAGCGAGGAAAACGTCACCTTTGCGGGTAAGTATCGATCCTTCAGCAATGTCACGATCAATCCCCGGCCAATCCAGCAGCCCTGCCCGATATGGATCGCCGCGAACCCCCAACCGCACGAAGCCGAGAAGCCGCTCAGGCGCGTGGTGCGACTTGCGGACGGATGGATGTCGGCGAATGCGTTCCCGGGCCTGTTCGCGGCGAACTGGGAAAAGCTCTCGGTCTATCTGAAAGAGGCTGGCAAGGATCCCTCCACCTATCCGACCATCGCCTACCACAACATCAACATCAATCCGGACCGGCAGGCGGCGCTGGAGGAATCGAAGCGCTTCCTCGACGAATATTACGGGCCGGTGTTCGCTCCGCAGATGGTCGAAGGATGGACGGCGGCGGGCACCCCAGGCCAGTGCGCCGAAGACCTGCGCGCGATGGTCCGGGCGGGCGCGAAGCAGATTGCGCTGCGCATCACGTCATGGGATCAGCAGGGCCAGTATCAGCGCCTGGTGCACGAGGTCCTGCCGCTGGTGAACAATTCGCTTTAGGGCGGCCGGGAAAAGACTTCGCGATGAATGAACGAGATCAGGAGGGCGTGCCGAGCGGCACTGTCCCCTGAATCGCGACGGCTTTGGCGGGAGCCTCTTCCGCCACGATCGCGCATAGATCCTGGTACAGGCGGACGCCGGCGGCCGTGAAGAACGCCACCGTCGCGTAAGTGACCGCTACCGCGAACAAGTCGATCATGAAGATGGTCGCGGCGATTGAATCCGTCATCACCCCGACCGGGCCCAGCAGCAGGCTGACGATGATGAAGACGGTGGCGGCCCACGAGTTGTAACCCGACCATACCGCCAGAAACACCACAACTCGAGTCGCAACCTTGAAGAATCGCCCGCGCATCAGATCGCGGCTGAAGAGCAGCGCAAACCAGCTATGGCGATCGTCGAACACGAGCGCATATTGCGTGAAATAGAGCCATACATAGGCCAGCAGCCCCGGCACGACGAGCAGCGCTATGCCGACCAGAGTCGCGAGCCACTGCAGCAACACCACCAGCGCGAAGGCGGGAGCGAGCTGAACCGCACGGCGATACACCGCGAGCCATTCGGAGAGCAGGTCGGCCTCGCGCGTCTTCGCTTGAATTCTTTGCAGAGCACACAGAACCACGAGCTTCAGCGCGAACGTGATCAGGATCAGCAGAGGATGCAGCGTGACATAGAACCATACCGGGTAGATCGGCCGGCCTTGGTTGCGCTCGGGATGCATCGGCACCTGCACGGGCGAGTAGCCGATCGTCTGCCCGCCGGCGCCTTCGAAAGTCTGCGCGACACGATGCTGCAGGTTGAGCGCATCGGGCAAAAGCGACAGCGCGGCAGCCAGGACAAAGGGAGCAATAACGATGGCAAGGACATCCCAATTGCCGCGGAGATCGTTTACCGCATTGGCAAGGTAAATGAAGCTGCTCTTGAGCCGCGTCTGCGCCACGCGGCTAGAGGTTGTCATCCTCACCGATCCAAGACAAGTGCGCTGCGGCTCAGGATCGAAAGCCGGGCTTCGAAAAGACGCGCGAGTTTTTGAACGCCGCGATGGTGTTTTCCGTTCCAGGCTGCCTCATTTGACGGCGCCTTACGCTAGCGCGAAGATAGTTGTTCCGACCCGCTTCAGTCGCCAGGAGTAGAGCGATGACGGATGCCGACCGAAAAGCAGCAATCGAGCATGAAAACAAGATGATCAGGCGGCTGCGTTTCCTGGTCGATCTGACCTTCGCGACCATCGCGCAGGACTACGACATGACCCTCGACCAGGCCTGGGAGCACGTGCTGGCTCTCAAAGGCGCGGCAGTTTCGATGTTCCCCGGCAAGGACGAGGCCTTTGACCTCATCTACCTGCCCCGCTTTTCGCGACTTCTGGCGGAGCGCTTCGGTGCGAACTAGCCCATCGCCCCGCTTTGTCCGATTCGATCGATGAGCCGTCACGCCTTGAGAACGCTGAGCGGTGAAATCGCCCAGCCGGACGGGACGCTCACGCGAGGACAGATAACTTTCTCCGATCGGATCGTAGAAGTTCATCCGGCTCCCGCTTCGAGCAACGATTACATCCTTCCCGGATTCATCGACCTGCAAGTGAACGGGTCGCACGGAATCGACGTAATGACGGCGGCGCCCGGCGCCCTTTTCGAAATCGGGCGAAAACTGGCCCGCGAGGGCACGGCCGCGTGGCTTCCCACGGTGGTGACCTCGCCGTTGGAACGAATCGAGCGCGCGCACGGCGCAATCAGGGAGGCCGCGGCTGAGCAAGGCGCGGAAAGCGGCGCGGCGGCAATTCTCGGCATGCATCTCGAGGGACCGTTCATCTCGCCTCGGCGCCTCGGGGCTCATCCCGCCCTTAACCTGGATCCTCGCGGCGAGGCTTTTGAGCGAGTGCTCGCGCTCGAATCGCTCAAGTTGATCACGATTGCTCCCGAGCTGCCCGGCGCGATCGATGCAACCAGGAGGCTGGTCGCGCGCCGTGTCGCGGTATCGATAGGGCATACCGACGCGACGCTCGAAGAAGCGCGCGCGGCAATCGCCTCCGGCGCGACGATGTTTACGCACGTGTTCAACGCGATGCGCCCGCTGAATCATCGCGACCCCGGCGTGATAGCCGCGGCGCTCGGCCCCTCCGCCGCGCGATCCGCCTTCATTCCCGATGGCGTGCACGTGCATCCCGAGATGCTTCGGCTCGCTTGGCGATCGCGCGGTACGCCCGGGATGATGCTGACGACGGACAAGGTGGCGCTTGCGGGAACCGAGAATGGCGCAGGCGTCGAGATCGGGCGGGCTCGCGCGCGAATCGAACGCGGGGCCGCGCGCCTGCAGGACGGCACCCTGGCGGGAAGCATCATCTCGATGCTCGATGGAGTGCGGCTGATGGCAGGAGAGGTGGGCGTGCCGCTGGCCGAGGCCGCGGTGATGGCGGCGACCAATCCGGCCGCGGTGCTCGGGCTTCGCGATCGCGGCAGGCTCGTACAGCGATGCTGGGCTGATCTGATAATCTTGAATCGCCAGCTTGAATTGAAAGCGGTGTTCATCAGCGGGCGCGAGCTCGGCTAGAGAAGTGCGCGCGGCGCCGGTGACGGTCCGATGCGGTCCGTATCCCGCACACCTGAATTCACGCGGCTTGGAAGTCTGCAGTAACGGAGACAAAAGGAGAAAAATAAATGCCGCTGAACAGAGCGTGCATCGGGAAGGAGTTTCCCCCGATGATCACCGAAGTTGCGCTCGATGCGACGCAAAAATATGCGCGGGCCTGCAACGACGACAACCCCGCGTTTTTCGACGCCAGTCGGCCGGGCGGGATCGTCGCGCCGCCGATGTTCGCAGTCGTGGTTACCTGGCCGTCAACGATGACCGCGGTGATGGATCCCGAGGTTGGCGCCGACCTGCTCAGGCTGGTGCACGGCGAACAGGACATGAGTTTTCTCGCCCCCATCAGGCCCGGAGATAAAGTCTCCTCGCGCGCAAAGATAGTCGCGATCGAAACCAAGGCGACCGGCGAAACGATGACCGTGGAGTTGTTAGCCGAAAACCAGAATGGTACACCCGTCAATCGTTCCGTCTTCAGCGCCTTCATTCGCGGCGGCGGCAAACGCTCCGCCCCGGCTGAATCGCGCGAAGAAAGCGACGAGCGCGGCGAGCCGATGATTACCGTGGCCCAGGCGATAGATCCTGACCAGACCTTTCGCTACGCGGAAGCTTCGGGCGACCGCAACCCAATCCATGTTGACGAAAATGTCGCCAGGATGGCGGGGCTGCCGGGAATTATCGTGCATGGCTTGTGCACCATGGCGTTCGTCTCGAAGGTGGCAATCGACCATCTATGCGGGGGAACACCGGAGCGCCTGGCGCGGCTGCGCGCCAGATTCTCGCGCCCGGTGCGACCGGGCCAAACCATCACCACCAGGGTCTGGCAACAGACGGGCTCGACGGGCTGTTACGTTTACGAAACCTGCAATCCCGAGGGTCAACCCGTGATTCGCGGCGGGCTTATCGAGGTACGGGCCTGAACATCAGCCGGAGGCTTTACAGGGCGCTGTGAGGATAGTCCTCGGACTCTCGCTTTCTCTGACGGGCGTGCTTGCGCCCATCGGACGGCAGATCGAGGATGCGCTGCGCCTGTTCGTTGCGGATGCGAACGCGGCGGGCGGCGTCGTGGTCGACGGCGAGCGGGCGACGTTCGCGCTGCGATGCCACGACGATCGAAGCGACCCGGGGCGCTGCTCCGTAATTTATCGGGAGTTGTGCGGAAGCCCCGGCACCAACATCATCCTGGGCCCCTTTTCCAGCCAGCTCGTCGAGGCCGCGGCGCCGGTCGCGGAGAGCGCCGGCCGCCTGTTCATCAACCATTCAGGCACCGCGGACGAGCTTTACGAGAAGGGTCATCGGATGATGGTCGGCCTTCCGACCCCGGCCAGCCAATATCTGGATGAGTTCGTGCGGCTGCTGGCGACGCTCAAATTCTGGCGCAAGCGATTGGCGGTCGTCGTGGAACCAAACGCGTTCGGTCGCGCGGTGGCGCGCGGCGGAGAAAGCATCGTGCGCGAAAAGTTCGCGCGGCGGGGCGGAGTGCGCATCAAGGTTAAGTGGGACCGCCGCTTCGATGCGGCGGACCAGGAAAACTTCTTCGAATTGCTCAGACGCAAACGGGTCAACGCGCTGGTCAGCGCGGGTGCCTACAACCATGACGTCGCCGTGATGCGCGCGGTGGTCGCGTCCGATCTCGATATTCCGGTCCTCGCCTGCGTGGCGGCGGGATTCGCCCGCTTTCGCGCCGACCTCGGCGATCACGTCGAGGGCATCGTCGGGATGAGCCAGTGGGAGCCGGGAAATCAGGCTATTCCCGAGATCGGACCTGATCCGCGCGAGTTTGCCCATCGGATGCGCACGCAGACCCGCGGTGGAGAGTGCGACTACGTCGCCGCCCAGGCATACGCCGCGGCGGTTCTGGCGGCCGAGGTTCTCAAACAGGTCGGTACCTGCGATCAAGCACAGATGCGCGCGCAGTTCTCGAAACTCCGGACCGGTACGCTGTTCGGCGCTTTCGAAATCGATCCCGACACCGGACGGCAGGTCGCGCATCGGATGCTCTCCATCCAATGGCAGCAGGGAAGGAAGCTTACTATCCAGCCCCCGTCGCACGACGACCGCGGTTCACTTGAGTTTCCCTCCGGATGGCGCCTGATCGCGGCGGGTGCGGAAATGCTCAAGCTGACCGGCCGCCGCAGAGAAGGCGACGATGCGAACGGAGAAGACGAACTCGACTAAGGTCGCCGGGGGACCGCCGTTCGCCATCGGCCCGATGTCGGGAGCGTCGCGCGACGGAGTGAGCGCGGCGATGGTGGAAATACGCGAGAGGCGCCGTCCGCCGGCTCGCGGGATGGCGTTTCGAACCTTCCCCTGCCCCGCGCCTTTCCGCTCCCGCCTGCCGGCCGCATCGTCGAGGGAACGTGCGGGCGCGCAGGAAACTTCGACCCTCGCTTTCGAGCTTGGGGAACTCTTCGGCAAAGCAGCGATTCGCGGCAGGTCCGCACCCGCCTCGATCTTTCAAAAGCTGCGGTCGTCGCGCGGCGGCGGCGCTCCAATTCGCTCGGCCGAAGCAAGCGCGGCGGAACGGAAGACGCCGTGCGCCATCGTGGAAGAGGCGGCTTCGGCGCGCGCCTCGTAGATCCTGATGCGCGCTTCGTGCGCCAATCGATCGTCGGGGGCGGCGGCGACCGCCCAATCGATCAGATGCGCCGCGATCGCAAGGTTCCCCGCCGCGAACTTTTCCATCGCGCGCGCCACTATCTTGTCAACTCCGCCGGCCAACTCCGCGATCTCGCGGCCGCGTTCCGCTTCTGTGGCGGGCTGAAGATTCGAGGGCGAACCGTCGTACCATCCTCCCTCCAGGCGCCAGATGTTGCGCACGATGAATTCCGGCTCGTCGTAAACGGGCTGCAGGTATGGCTTCTCGATCAGGTCGGGGCGCGGCTTCACGGCATGAATCACCTCGTCCAGTGTCGCACCCGCATTCATCAGGGCGATTGTCTGATCGTAGAGGTCCTGAAGCAGGTCCGCGGTATCGTTGAGAATCCGCTTGACCTTGAGCGCCCCAAACACCGGATAGCCGTGACCGGGCGCGAGGACTTCGGCTCCCAGCTTCGCCATCGCACGCAGCGCCTCTGCCCATTCGCGCGCATAGCGCTGAACCTTCTGCGGATTGCCGGCGTTGGGAACCGCCCAGATGATGAGATCGCCGGTGCACAGCACCTTGCGCTGCGGGATATAGACCCAGCAATGGTCGTCGGTCTCGCCGCGCGCATGATGGCATTCGAACTTGTGGTCACCCGCGACCACATTGAGCTGATGGTCGAAATACGTATCCGGGTAGACGTACTCCTCGGGCCATCTCGAGGGACGGCTGAACTGCCGCGTGTTGATCGTGTTGTTGTACCCGAGGGTGCGTTTGTAGCGATCGAACCTGGCGGCCACCGCCCGATGACCGACCACGCGCGGGCGCGCGACGTTGTTCTTGCGCGCCTCGGCCAGCAATGCGGGAGTGCCGCACGCGTGGTCAACGTGGCCATGGGTGTAGATGGCGGTATTTACGCGGTCGGGGGAGAACTTGCGCAGGAGTTCGAGCGTCGCCTCCTGGTTGAAATACGCGCCCGTATCCACCATCACCAGCCCTTCGCGCGTCTTGATCGCGGTTACGTTAGCAAACCATCGGAAGAACATGACGCCGTCGGCGATTTCTTCGCATTCTCCCGTGGGTGCGAGCGGATGGCGGTCGCGGACGGAAAGCTCGCCGCTCAACAGCTTCTCGGAAGTGTCTCTGATTACGCCCATAGCAATTCAGAAGCATCATCCCGTCCGAGCCGGTATGCAACCACGCGCTCAGGCCATCGCCGGCGTTCGAATCGGCCTCGGAAGACGCAACAATCAGTTGGAAAGCCGTCCGCCGCTTCCCAACGGTGAGAACCGCCGCAAGACTTCCGATTTACGGGTGCAGTTCGCCGATATGGCGAATCTTGCGATGGTCGACCCAATCGTAACGGCCGTGTTGATCGATCAGAGCGGCTTCGATTCCCGCCGCGCGCGCGCCGACCATGTCGATCGAATAGATGTCCCCGGCAAAGCGCGCCTCGGCAGGCGAGACGCCCAAGCGCTCGAGCGCGATGCGAAAAATGCGCGGATCGGGTTTGGCCACTCCGACGACGTGCGAATCGATTATCGTGTCAAAGAACGGCGCCAGTCCGAAACGCCTTGCGTCGGCTTCGACCTGCCCCTCGGCGTTGGAAACCACCGCGAGCTTGAACCCCTGCGACTTGAGCCGCTCCAGCGCTTCGAAGGTGCCGGGCCGCACGATGCGCCAGAGGGTGGCCTCGCGATGGATTTGCTGGAAGCGCGCTCCGTATTGGAGAACTTCCTCGTCGGGAATCCCCGCCGCCCGCATCCATCCGCGAAAGAACTGCTCGTATCCGCTGTTAACGTCGCTTTCCCGATCGCCCATCATGAACCGGTCGATCATCGCGCGCCCCTGGTATTCCGCATACTCGAGCGTGAGCGCATCGAGCCTGCGGCCCGGGCGGCTGAATTCCCGCGCCAGCAGTTCGTAGTCGAGAAAGGCCAGCGTTCCACCGAAGTCGAACAGAAGAGCCTTCACGGGCGACGTGCCGGATTCCTGATACGATGCCATCTGAGATCGATCTTAGATGCGCCGAGCCGCCTTCGCCATAGAAGTGCGAAAAATTCACGATCGAACGGTCGAAGCAGGACCGCCGTAGTTGCCTGACTGCAGACGGAAAAGATAAGATTTTTCTGGATTTTTGGTTATCGCATCCTTGGATATCGGCTTGGACGTAAAGGACGTAATGTACACCGGAATAATAGAAGACTTGGGCACCGTCGTTAGCGTCAAACCGGTTCCAAAGGGAGTGGTACTGACGGTCAAAACCGCCCTGCCTCTCGGCCGCGTCAGCATCGGCGATTCGATCTGCTTCAACGGTGTGTGCGTGACGGTCGTGTCCAAGGCGCGCGGCCGAATTTCCGCGGACCTGTCGGCGGAAACGCTGCGGCGCTCGACGCTGGGAGAACTCAAGCCGGGAGATCGGGTAAACCTGGAGCGCTGCCTCACCCTGGGCAAGCTTATCAACGGCCATCTGGTTGCCGGCCACGTTGACGGAGTGGCGAAGATCGTGTCGGTCAAGCCCGAGGGAGATTCCAAGCTGTTCCGCTTCGAGGCGCCCGCGGGAGAAAGCCGCTATCTGGTGGAAAAAGGCTCGGTGGCGCTGGACGGAATCAGCCTGACCTGTTTCGCAATAAAAGGCCGGCAGTTTTCGGTCGCCCTCATTCCCCACACGCTCAAAGTCACGACGATGGGTCGTAAGCAGCCGGGCGACAAAGTGAATTTCGAAAGCGACATGCTCGTGAAATACGTCGAGAAGATGCTGGCAGGGCGCGGGCTGGCCGCGGCCGCGGGAGCGTAGTGACTCGGCGCCTTTCCATCGATCGAGCGGCCGCGGGAGCCAGGCGATGAGCCTGATGCAAATACCGCGCAAGATCGAATATGCGCTCCGCGCGATGATATACATGGCGGATCGCCCGGGCGGAGTCGCACGCGGCACCGAAATCGCGCGGCACGAGCATATTCCCAAGTACTATCTGGAGAAGGTGATTCGCGATCTGATGCGGCGCGGGCTGGTGCAGGCGCGCCGCGGCCCCGGCGGCGGATATCAGCTCGCGCTCCCCGCCGATCGCATCACCTTCCGCGACATCATCGAGGCCGTCGAAGGACCTATCAAGCTCAACGTATGCACCGACGGTTCGAGTTCGTGCGCGCTGCAACCGACCTGCCGGATGTATCGGGTGTGGGAAAAGGGGCAGCGCGTTCTGCTGGAGGTATTCTCGGATACCTCGCTCGCCGAAATTGCGTCGTCAAAAACTCCGGCAGACACCTTCGCCGCCGCCACCGAGCCCGTCGCTCTAAAGCAATAAGTGTCGCACGCGGTGAATCCACATCGAAGGCCGGACTGCCCGCGGTGAACGACGCTTCTTCCTTTCATCCAGGCGGCTTCGGGGAGCCGCCGCGGACGCGGAGCTTCTCGGAGAAGAGCTTCTATCTCGAGGAGTTCTACGGAAAGAGCCTCCTCTTCGCGTTCGTGCCTCCGGCGGGGAACCGGATCAGCGATTTCAATTCGCTGATGCAGACCTTGCGGCAGCTCAAGCGCAACCAGACACGATGCATCGTGATCGTGTCGCCGAGCGCGCTTTCCAAGCTCTCGCGCAGGATGGGACGGATGGCGCCGAAGGGTCCGGTTCCCGTCTTCAACCCATCGCTCGGCGTGCGGTCGCGGCCGTATCCGCCCGACAGCGCCGTGGCGCAAATCTGGGAGGGGCTGCGCGCCGGTTCGACGGTAGTCGCCTCGACCAACGACGATGATCCGGACGATCTGGTCGTATTCGCTCAGGAACTGGCGAGCCGCCTCAGAGTCTTCAAGCTGATTTTTCTCGATCGCCAGGACGGACTGGTGAATCGAAAAGGCCAGCGGCTTTCGTTTCTCGAAAGCAAGCGCATTCCGCAGGCGCTCAACTCGACGCGATCGCGGGTTCGCCGCGCGATAATCCGCTCCGCGGCGCGCGCGCTCAGAAACGGCGTGGGATCGGTGAACCTGGTCGCACCGCGCGACGTGTACGAGGAGCTGTTCAGCTTCGTCGGGGCGGGCACGCTGTTCACCGAAACCCCTTACGGAAACGTGCAGCCAATTTCGATCGATGACTTCCAGGAAGTCGAAGCGCTGATCCTGCGCGGGCAGGACGAAGGGTTTCTGCTACCGCGCAGCTCCGAGCAAATCGCGAGGCTTTTGCCCTCGTGCTTCGGTTACCGGGTAGGCGACGAGCATCTTGCGGGAATCTGCGCGCTGTTGACCGATCCTTACCGGCGCGAGCGCGCCGGCGAGATCACCGCCCTTTACACCCTGACCCGTTTCCAGGGCGAAGGCGTCGCGGTCGAGCTGGTCAAGGAAGTCGTGAACGAAGCGCGGGCGCGGATGCTGCGCTATGTCTTCGCATGCACCAGCGAGGAACGCGCGGCGCGTTTTTTCAGCCGCCTCGGTTTTCGCCGGGTAAGCGCCAAAGACGTGCCGGCCTCCAAATGGCGCGGCTACGATCCCAACCGTATCGCGCGACTGAGCATCTTCCGGTACGAATTGGACTGAACGCCGGTTATGAATCCGACAGTCAGCGATGTCGTTTCGAAAGCGGCGCGGTGGTAATCGCCCGTGTGCGGAATTGCAGGCGTGATGATGTCCAACGGCCGCGCGGTCGATCCGGCGGTGATGGACAAGCTCGGGGCCGCGCTCGCGCATCGCGGCCCCGACGGCGCCGGCCGCTACCTCGGCGGCGAAGCCGGGCTTCTGAACACGCGGCTTGCGATTATCGATCTGGAAACCGGCGGCCAGCCGCTCTACGACGACCGGGGCGCCGTGCTCGTGGCCAACGGCGAAGTTTACAACGATCCCGAGCTGCGCCGGCAGATGCCGGACGCGCGCTTTCGCACCGGATCGGACTGCGAATCTCCGCTGCATCTCTATCGGCGCAAGGGCCTCGATTTCGTCGATGATCTGCGCGGGATGTACGCAATCGCGATCCACGACCCGGCCGCATCGCGGATGGTGCTGGCGCGCGATCCGTTCGGGATCAAGCCGCTCTATTACGTCGAAGCGCCGGGATACTTCGCGTTCGCATCGGAGCCGCGCGCTCTGATTGCGGCGGGCCTGGCCGAACGAAAGATTCGCCCGCAGGCGCGCGCTGAACTCCTGCAGCTCAAGTTCACGACCGGCGCCGACACGATTTTTTCGCGGATTCGGCGCGCGCTGCCGGGCGAAACGCTCGTGATCGCGGACGGGAAGATCGTCGAGCGCCGCCGCCGCCGCGCGCTCCCCGGCGGTGGGCCGCGCGCCATCGGCCCCGACGACGCGATGCGGCAGCTTGATGCGATCCTGCGCGACAGCGTCGCCCATCACCTGCGGTCCGACGTTCCCTACGGACTGTTCCTGTCGGGCGGAATCGATTCGTCAACGCTGGCCGGCTTGATGGCGCGGATGTCATCCAACCCGGTAATCGCACTGACCGCGGGCTTTCGCGACAGCAAGGTGCCCGACGAAAGCATCGATGCGCGCCGGGTCGCGCGCGCGGTCGGCGCCGATCATCATATCGTCGAGATGACCGCGGAATACTTCTGGAACAACGCTCCGCGCATCGCGGACGCCCTCGACGATCCGACTACCGACGCCGCCACCATCCCGACCTTCGCGCTCGCCGAAGCGGCGAGAAATCGCGTCAAGGTGGTGCTGAGCGGCGAAGGCGGCGACGAGATGTTCTGCGGCTACAGCCGCTATCGGCGCGCGCGATGGCTTGGCGGAATGTTCACCAGACATGCCCGCACTCGCGGCGAGCTGGACGCGCTGGGAACGACGAACGGGGCGCTCAGGGGATGGCGCGACGGATTGAACGAAGTCGAACGCGAAGAGGCCGCAAGCGGACGCACCTTTATTCAGCAACTGCAGGCGGTCGATTGCGCCGAATGGCTGCCCAACGACTTGCTCATCAAGCTGGACCGATGCCTGATGGCGAACGGCATCGAGGGCCGCACGCCGTTCCTCGATCCCGTCGTGGCTGAGTTCGCGATGCGCCTGCCGGACGCGATGAAGGCGACGCGCAGGATGAGCAAGCGGATTCTTCGCGACTGGCTGGCGGCAAACGTTCCCGCCGCCGAGCCTTACGCGAAAAAGCTCGGCTTCAACCCGCCGATTGGCGAATGGATCGCCGTGCGAAAATCGCTCGTCGCGGACCTGGTCGCCGAAGCGCCCGGAATTGCCGAAGCATTCTCGCGGGCGGATGTCGATCGCGTGTTCGCGGATCCCGAAACGAATCATCAGGCCGCATGGAGCATGTTGTTCTACGCGCTCTGGCACAGCCGCCATATCCTTGGAGTTTCCTCCGGCGGCAACGTGCAGGATGTTCTCACCGCGGCTCGAGCCTATGCCTGAGATGACCCCGCAGGCCGTACCGATGTCCCGGCGAACCGCCGCTGTTCTGTGCGCCGGAATCGCGATCGTCATCGCCACCCTGGTTTTTCATCGCCTCGGCGCAAGCGACATCTGCAGCGGCGACGAAGCCGTCGAGGCGGTGTTCGTACAGCGGATGGTCGAGCACGACGAGATGCTCTTTCCGGTCGAGAATGGAAGACAGCCGATGTACAAGCCGCCGCTGTTTCATTGGACCGCGGCGGCGATCGACAAGATCGCGGGAATCGACAAGGTAACGGCGCGAAACGTTCGCGCCATTTCGGGAATTTATGCGCTGGCCGGGGCGATTGCCACGATGGCGGTGGCGGGCGTGCTGCTGGGCGGCGAAGGTGCGGTCTTCGCCGGCCTCGCGCTGGCGGGATCGTATCAGTACATCAGCCAGGGCCGCTTCGCGCGCGTCGACATGACCTTGTGCTTCTTCGAGGCGATGGCGCTGTTCGCGTTCGTATGGTGGATGCCGGCGCGCGCGGATGCCTCGGGACAAGAGGCGCTCACACGACGCATGCGCCTTTATGCGCTCGCGGTCGCGATGGGGCTCGCGGTGCTCGCCAAGGGTCCGGTGGGCGCGCTGCTGCCGGGCGCGGCGATGCTGGCGTTTATGGTGTACGACCGGCGCTTGCGCCAGATTCCGGCGCTGCTCGAGCCGGGGCCGCTGCTCATCGGAGCCACGATCGCGTCCAGCTGGTACGCGGCCTGCTACCTGGGCGGAAAATTCGGATTCCTGGATCGGCAAATCGGCAAGGAGAATGTCGGGCGGTTTTTCGGCACGCTCGGCACGATGTCGCCGCTGTACTATGTGAAGCCGATCCTGCTGAATTCCGCGCCGTTCAGCCTGCTGGTTCCGCTCGCCGCAGCGATAGCGCTGTGGCCGGTGCGCCCCAACGCGGCGGGGCCAGGAGCTGGCGGCATCGAGCCGCCGCCCATTGGCGATCGCGCGCGGGCGTCCATCCGGCTGTTCGCGATTTTCTGGATCGTAACGGTCGTGTTTTTCAATCTGGCCGCCTACAAGCGCCGCAACTACCTGCTTCCGCTGTGGCCGGCCAATGCGATCCTGATTGCGTGGCTGGTCGCGTGGATCGCCGCGCGCTTTCGCGGCCGCGCGGTCAAATGGGCGTACGCCGCAATCTGCGCGGGACTAATCGTTTTCAACTTCTTCTACATTCCGCGCAAGGAAGCGCGCGACTGCGCCGATACCACTTACCGGCCCGCGGCGGAGGAAATCCTGCAGGTCGCCGGAAAAAACGAGCCGCTCTACACCTATGGTTTCGATGAGGAACTGGCGCCGCTGCTTTTCTATCTCGATCGCAACGCGCCCGCGCTGAAGGACAAGCTCGGCAACGCGCCGCCCGGGTTCGTGATTGTGCCGCTCAAAGTGTGGAAGGCGCACCAGAGCGAGGCGCTCGATTTAACCCCCGTGCTGACCAGCGACCACGGCCGGCGCAGGCTGGTGCTGCTGCGCCGCGGCAAGACCTATGCGCGGGCGCGAGCGGCAAACCCGGCCGATTCGGCCCGGATGAATCGTCCGGTCATACTTGAGGATACCGGAAGCACGCGACCAGGTGATCGTTCACCATCCCGACCGCCTGCATGAAGGCATAACAGATAGTTGATCCAACGAAGCGGAAGCCGCGCTTTCGCAGATCCTTGCTCATCGCATCGGACTGCGAGGTCGCGGCCGGCACCTGGCGCATCTCGCGCCACCGGTTGCGCTTCGGCGTCCCGCCGACGAACTGCCAGACGTAGGAATCGAACGAGCCGAATTCCTTTTGCACCGCCATAAACGCCTTCGCGTTGGCGACCGAAGCTTCGATCTTGAGCCGATTGCGCACGATTCCCGGATTGCGAAGCAGCGCCGCCATCTCGCGCCGTCCGTACGCGGCGACCTTGCGCGGATCGAACCGGTCATACGCGGCGCGGTAATTGCCGCGCTTGCGCAGAATCGTGTCCCAGCTAAGTCCCGCCTGCGCGCCTTCGAGGATCAGAAACTCGAACAGGCCGCGATCGTCGTGAAGCGGCACGCCCCACTCGCGATCGTGGTACTCGATCTCGAGGTCGTTGGTCGCCCACGGGCATCGTACTCGCTCGTCCATCAGAGTGATCGGCCGCGCTTGCCCGCGCTATGCGTGGGCCGATGCGGCGGCGCGCGACAGGCCCATCAGGGTGGATGCGAGCGCGGTCAGATCGTTGTCGTCGTAGTAGTCGAGCTCGATGCGGCCGGGGCTCTTGCCGCGGCGTTTCACGATGCGCACCTTGCGCTTGAGCGCGCGCTGAAGCCCTTCCGCGAGCGCGTTCAGATTGGGATCGCCGGGCTGCACCGTGCGCGCGGCCGCGCCCAATCGCGCCTGGCGATGCGCGCTGGCGAGCGCCTCCGCACCGCGCGCGGTGACTCCCCGCTCGACGATCCCGCGGGCGGCGGCGAGCTGCGCTTCGGCCGAGCCGAGCGCGAGCAGAGGCCGCGCCTGACCCGCGGTCAACTGTCCGTTTTCGATCATCTCCAGCACGGCCGGGGGCAGGTCGAGGAGCCGGATGGCGTTGCTGACGAAGGGGCGGCTTTTGCCGATTCGCGCCGCGATCTGGTCGTGGCTCTGGCCGAAGTCGCGATGAAGCCGGGCGAGCGCGCGGCCCTCCTCGACCGCGTTCAATTCCTCGCGCGCAAGATTCTCCACCAGGGCCATTTCGAGTGCGCCGCGATCGTCCAGCTCGCGCAGGATGACCGGAACGCGGTCGAGTCCGGCCAGCTTTGCTGCGCGCAGCCGGCGTTCGCCCGCGATAAGCTCGTAGCTATGCGCGCTCGAAACGCCCCCGCCGTAAAAGCGCACGATCAGCGGTTCGATGACGCCCTGGCTTTTGATCGCGGCGGCGAGTTCCGCAAGCCGATCCTGATCGAAATGCGTGCGCGGCTGGAACGGACCCGGCGCAATTTCCTCCAGGCGCACATACAGCACCTGTCCGGTCTCCGCCTGAACGGGTGCGACCGTGCTTTCGATCAGCGCATCAAGTCCGCGTCCCAACGGTTTTCGCATCATCCGCCTCTCCTCCTCCAAACGCCGCGCGCATTGGGCGCGCCGATTACCCGGGCGCGGCAAGCGCGCCGTCTTTCTCCATGATTTCCGCCGCGAGGCTTCGATATTTCTCCGCGCCTGCGGACTTGGCTTCGTACTCAAGAACCGACAGGCCATGGCTCGGGCTCTCCGAGAGCCTGACGCTGCGAGGAATCACGCTGGCAAAGACCTTGTCGGGAAAATGGCGGCGCACTTCGCTGGCGATTTCGTGCGACAGCCGGTTGCGCGAATCGAACATCGTCAGCACCAGCCCTTCGATTTCGAGCGACGGCCGCAGCGCGGTTTTTACTTTGCGGATAGTGGCGAGCAGGGAGCTCAGGCCTTCGAGTGCGTAGTATTCGCACTGCATCGGGACGAGGACGGTGTCGGCGGCGACGAGGGCATTGAGGGTGAGGATTCCGAGGGAGGGCGGCGTGTCTATTAAAACATAGTTATATTCCAGCGCGACAACTTCCAGCATCGCGCGCAACCGCCGCTCCCGCCCCTCCATCGCCGCCAGCTCGATCTCCGCCCCGACCAGGTCGCCGCCCGCCGCGGCCAAAAACAGCCCCGGTCGCGCCTCGCGCACAATCTCATGCAGCGGTATGCCAACTACCAGTGAATCGTAGATCGTCTTTGAGTTAACGGATGCCTGTGCCTCGTCGTCCCTGACGATGGTCAGGCCGGAGGTGGCATTGCCCTGGGGGTCGAGATCGATGAGCAGCACGCGGCGGCCGGCCTCCGCGAGCGCGACGGAGAGATTCACCGCCGTGGTCGTCTTGCCTACGCCGCCCTTCTGATTGGCTATTGCGATAACCCGCCCCACAACCAACCGCACCTCATCGCGCCCATCGGAAAGCGCGAACGTTTCACGTGAAACGCTGCTTCAACTATTAAACTCTCCGGGAGCACCCAAATCAAAGCATCCCGTTCTTTCTTTTCACAGGAGCGCGGATCGCAAGGGAATTTCCGCCTAGCGCTTGCGCATAACGATCAGAACCCGCCTGGCGGATTCGATGCCGCGCGGCACCTCGTATTCATAGCGCTCCGGATAGGCCAACCCCGCTCTTTCCGCCCGCGCCAGATTGATCGCCTGCTCGGGGTTCGCCCATAGGATGGCGCTGGCATCCTTCCGCAGCACGCGGCCCATAACCTCGAATCCTTCTTCGCCGACCGCGCGCGATGTTACAGTGTCGAGCCCGCTCTCGATTGTTTCCGCCGACGCCCGGGCGCATCGGACCGAAACGTTGCGCAGTTCCATCCGCGCTGCCGCCACGGAGAGAAAACTCGCCCGCTTTCGGCGCGCCTCGACCAGAGTGAAATCGGCGTCGATGGCGGCGGCCAGGACGAGCCCGGGAAATCCTGCGCCACTGCCAAGGTCCAGCACCCGGGAACCCGGGGTGAAGAGCGGCCTCGATGGAACCGCGAAGAGCGGGGCGAGGCTGTCGATAATATGGAAGGTGAGTTCGTCGGGGTTGTCAGGATGAGCCGTCAGGTTGACGTGCGACCCCCAGGTGACGAGCTCTTCGACGAAGCGCGAGATTCTGTTGAAAAAGAGCGGCGCGAGTTTGCACGCCTCCAGCATCGAAGCAGCTCGCACCGACTCACACACTTCGGCTGCGACGTTTTCGGAAGTATGCGCTTCGATCTCGCGACGTTTCACGTGAAACGTCAGTCCGCTGCGGCGGTTCGGTCGCGACCAGCTTTGATATGGACGGCGAGAATCGAGACTGCGGCAGGCGTTATCCCCGGCATCCGCGCCGCCTGCCCGAGCGATTGGGGCCGCGATGCCGACAGGCGCTCGCGAACTTCGGTCGAGAGACCTCGTACACTGCGAAAATCAACCCATTCCGGAATAGCGGTCTCTTCCAGCCGTTTGAACCGCTCGATCGCCTCGGTCTGGCGGCGCACGTAGCCGTCGTACTTGATATCGACTTCCAGTTCCGCCGCCTCGTCGAAGTCCAAGACCGGCTCGATCTCCGCCATCTCGAGCACATCGCGATAAGACACTTCGGGGCGCTTAAGGATTTCGAGCGCACGAGTGGACTGCGATATCTGCGCTGATTCGCATCCGGCCAGGCGAGCGTTGACAGCGTCGCTCGCCGGAACCAAGGTCGTCCGCAGCCGCTCGATTTCAGCGGCAACGCGCGCGGCCTTGTCGCGAACGCGATCGCCCGCGCGCGAGTCGAGCAATCCGAGCCGCTCGCCGATCGGAGACAATCGGCGGTCGGCATTGTCCTCGCGCAGAACCAGGCGATATTCCGCTCGCGACGTAAACATCCGATACGGCTCTCCGCCAATTCCGCGCGTTACGAGGTCGTCGATCATCACGCCGATATAGGCCTCGTCGCGCCTGAGAACGAGCGGCGCTTCACCGCGCACCTCGAGGGCAGCGTTGATTCCCGCGATCAGCCCCTGCGCTCCGGCCTCCTCATAGCCCGTCGTCCCGTTGATTTGCCCCGCGAAAAAAAGCCCGCGCACCAGCCGCGTCTCCAGGCTCGGATAGAGCTGAGTCGGATCGGAGAAGTCATATTCGATTGCGTAGCCCGGCCGCATGATTTCGGCCTGCTCCAGCCCCCTGATCGACCGCACCATCGCGATTTGCACATCCAGTGGGAGGCTGGTCGAAAGACCGTTTGGATAAACCTCGACAGTGTCGCGTCCTTCCGGCTCGAGGAAAATCTGATGGCGCTCCTTGTCTCCAAAGCGCATCACCTTGTCCTCGACCGAAGGGCAGTAACGCGGTCCACGGCTCTTGATGACGCCCGAGTACATCGGAGAGCGATCGATTCCGCCGCGGATTATCTCGTGAGTGCGGGCGTTCGTGTGCGTCAGATAGCAGGGAATCTGCGATTGGACGATACGCTCGGTCCGGAACGAGAACGGCGGCGGGGGCTCGTCGCCATACTGGATCTCCAAGCTGGAATAGTCGATGGTGCGAGAATCGAGGCGCGGGCAGGTTCCGGTCTTCAGGCGTCCGATTCTGAAGCCCAATTTCGCTAAATCTTCGCTCAAACCCATCGCGGCAAAATCGCCCGCGCGGCCTGCCGAATAGTTTTTGAGCCCGATATGGACGAGTCCCTTTAGGAAGGTTCCGGTGGTGAGAACTACGGTCGCGGCCTCGAAGACCTCGCCGATTTGGGTTTCGACGCCCCGTACGCGCCCATCCTCGACGATCAACCTTTCGACACTGCCTTGGCGGACGGCGAGATCGGCGGTCGTCTCAAGGACGCGCTTGCTGCGCGCACGATAGGCGGCCTTGTCGGCTTGGGCGCGGCGGGCGCGGACGGCGGGTCCTTTGCGCGTATTGAGGAAACGGAACTGAATTCCGGTTTCATCGATCGCAAGTCCCATCTCGCCGCCGAGCGCGTCCATCTCGCGCACGAGATGGCCTTTGCCGATTCCGCCGATCGCCGGATTGCAGGACATCTGACCGATATGATCGAGGTTGAGCGTAAGCATCAGCGTCCGCGCGCCCATCCGCGCCGCGGCCAGCGATGCCTCGATACCGGCGTGCCCGGCACCGACCACGATCACGTCGTACTTCATGGCTGGAAGCGAGATTATCGCGCAGGCAGGACAGGGAGCAAAGTAGCCGGGAATCGGCAGATCACGCAGATTTCACCGGTTCAGGATTCTGGAATCTCTGCCGGTGGAATCTGTGCCATCCGGGTATTTCTTATTTCCCGATGCAGAACTCGCTGAAGATTTTGTCCAGGACGTCTTCGCTGGTGACCTCGCCGGTGATTGCGCCCAAAGCATCGGCCGCGGCAGCGATATCGACCGCGACGATCTCGGGCGGCATCGCACGCAGCGCGCTTTGGCGGGCGGCCTTGAGCGATCGAATTGCGGCGGCGAGCGAGTCGCGATGGCGTTGGCGGGAAATCGCGACTTCGTTTTCCGCGCCCGGCCCCGCGATCGCATCGATTGCCCGCATCAGCTCGTCGCGCAGTCGCGCGATGCCGTCGCCGGTCAGCGCCGACATCGCGATTACCGGCATCGCGATTCCCTTGTCGCGAATTTCCGCGATCGAAATGCGCGCGGGCAGATCGCTCTTGTTCAGCACGGCAACGCCGGCGCGCTCGCGGCATAGCGCGATGATCCCGGCGTCATCCGAATCGAGCGGACGCGACGAATCGAAAACGGCGATCAGCAGATCGGCCTCCGCAACCGAATGCCGAGTGCGCTCGATTCCGAGCCGTTCGACTTCGTCGCGGCCCTCGCGCAGGCCGGCGGTGTCGAGAATGGTGAGCGGAATCGCGCCGAGTTGAACGGTGTCTTCGATCACATCGCGCGTCGTGCCCGGAATATCGGTCACGATCGCGCGATCGGTTCCCAGCAAAAGATTGAGCAGACTTGATTTGCCGGCATTGGGCTTGCCGATAATCGCCGCGCGCGCGCCTTCTCGCGCGATGCGGCCGCGCGCGAAGCTGTCATGCAGAATCGCGACGTCGGCGATGACGCGCTCGATCTCCGCGGCCATCTCGGGTCGAGACGGCAGGCGGATGTCTTCATCGGAGAAATCAATCTCCGCCTCCAGATGCGCCCGCACCCCGATCACCTGCTCGCGCAGGCCGCGCACCTTGTCCGCCAGCACGCCCGAGAGCTGCGCCAATGCCTGCCGCAATCCAGCCTCGCCGCGCGCTTCGACCAGGTCCGCGACCGCTTCGGCTTCGGTGAGATCCATCCTGCCGTTGAGAAATGCGCGACGCGTGAACTCACCCGCCTCCGCCATCCGAGCCCCGCGCGCGATCGCGAGGCTGAGGACGCGCCGGACCAGGAACGCTCCGCCGTGAAGCTGCAACTCGGCAACATCTTCGCCGGTGAGGCTGGCGGGAGCGCGCATGACAAAGGCGAGCGCGCGGTCGAGATGCGCTCCGGTGTCTGGCTCGATTACCTCACCCAGGTAGATTCGGCGATGCTCGAGCTCTCCGCGATGCCGCGGCTTCCAGATCGCGCGGAGAATCTCCACTGCTTTGGGACCGGAAAGCCGAATGATCGCGACGGCGCCGGTTCCGGCCGGAGTCACTGGGGCAACGATCGTGTCGCTAACATACATCCAAAGAAACCGCGCGTTGAGCCACTGGCGGAGACTCCGAGCTGCCTGCTTCGGAAGGCACGATACCCTGGAGAATCCGGCGTCCTCGCAGCCGCACCGTAACATCGGTGGCGATTTAAGTGGAGGTGAGCAGTGAGCAAGCACACATGCCTTGTGAATCAGTTTGTCGAAACTTGGAAATCGTTCCCGTAACACCCACCGGTCTTGGGGCGCAGAGGCAGGCAATTCCCGGCGCTTGCCCCGGCCGCCTCAGTATGGTTCGATGACAGGCTATCTCTGCGAGAAATTCTGGCGTAAAATCACGATCTTTTGAGAACCCAACACCCCGGGGCCAGTGCCCGGGCATAGATAAAATTGGCCGCTGATGAAAAGGACCTACCAGCCTCACAATCGCCGACGCAAACGAACCCACGGCTTTATGGCCCGGATGGCGACGCCCGGAGGGCGCAAGGTGCTCAAGCGCCGGCGCGCAAAGGGACGCAAACGCCTGACAATCTCCATCCCGCCGAAGCAGCCCGGCTAAGCCGGCGCCGCTCGCCGCAAAGCTTCTCAGCCGCAGATCGGTTGCATCGCAGCGCCGAGTTCCTCCGGCTGCAGCGCAAGGGAGTGCGTGTCCAGAGCGGACACTTCGTGCTGTATGCGGGAAAGCTTGGCGACAAAACGCGGCAGCGGCTCGGAATAACGGTATCGCGCCGAATCGGTAATGCCATCGTGAGAAATCGCCTCAAACGCCGCGTCAGGGAATGCTTCCGGCTCGGTCTGCGCGATCGGCTTCCGGACGGAATCTCGATGGTCGTGATTGCGCTGGCCGGATCGGCCGACCTTGAAACCCGCGCTATCAACGGCGAGCTTGCGGCTGCTACCTTGAAGCTCGTGGCGAAACTTAAGTGACGGCGATGAATCCGAAGCTGGGCTCGAACCCTTGTCCGCCACAGGAAGTGAGACCATCGGGCTTCGCCTCTCGGCTGGGAGCGGGGGTGAAGCTGGTGCCGCGCTTGCTCGGAATTGTCGCGCTCTCGCTCTATCGCCTTGTGTTTTCGCCAATCCTCCACTCGATGACAGGCTCGGCGTGCCGTTTTGAGCCGTCGTGCTCCCGCTTCGCTTCGGAAGCTGTTCGCGAGCATGGTCTGCTGCGTGGAGGAATGATGGCTGTGCGCCGGCTTGCGCGATGCCATCCGTTGGGCGGCCACGGTTTCGATCCGGTTCCGGCGAAAAGGTAACGCTGAGGAAGGATTTTTTTGGACACTAATCGCGTACTGCTCGCCGTTATCCTTTCGCTGGGCCTGATCTTTCTCTACCAGGAACTGGTACTGAAGCGGATGGCGCCGCCTTCTCCGCAGGCGTTCAAGTCCGCCAGGCAGAGTCCCGCCGCGCTTCCTTCCGCATCCACCCCCGCCCCGAGCATCGCGAGCACCCAGGCGCCGCCTTCGATTCCCGCGCCGGTTACAGCCGCGGGCGCGCTTCAGCCCGCGGGTGTGGCGGGGCCGGAACGGCTGCTCACGGTCGAGACCGACAAATTCGTCGCCAGGATCACTTCGCGGGGCGGGCGAATTCGCAGCTTTCGCCTGAAGCATTACCTCGAGACCGCGGCGCCTGACAGCGGATGGTACGAGATGGTGCCGCAGGCGGGGGAGTTTGTGCTTCCGCTGGGAGCGATCGTGACGCGCGGCGATGAAGTGTTGAACGACTCCGCGCTGGAATACACGACTTCCGCACCCGACAACACGACGATCGCCGCGGACGAAGGCGCGAAGCTGGTGATGGAAGCGCATGCCGCCGACGGCACTACCATCCAGAAGACGCTGAATTTTCACGGCGACAGTTACGCAATCGCAGCCGACGTCAGCATCAGCGGAGGGCCCCACAACGACGCGATCGGACTTGCGCTCAGCCAGCCGCTGGGAGCGCACGAGGGCTACTACGACATTCCGGAACTGCAGGCGGACGTGGCGGGCAAGGTGATGGTCGAGGCGGAGAAGGCATTGCGCAAGGGAGTCGCCCCGGTCGCCGGCAATATCACCTATGCCGGTTTTGGCGATCGCTATTTTCTCACCGCCTATCTGCCCGCGAGTCCCAATGTAGGGACGCTGATGATGACGTTCTCAGGCGATCAGGCGCTGGCGCGGATGCTGTTTTCGGGGAGCGATCATCTGAACGCGCGGATTTACATGGGCCCCAAGAAGCTCGAGGCGCTCGAAGCGGTCGATCCGGCCCTGCAGAAATCGATTGATTTCGGATGGACGGGGCTGCTGGCTATCATTTTTCTGCGCGCGCTCAAGATGTTCCATCAGATCGCGCCCAACTACGGATGGGATATCATCCTGGTTACGGTCGCGCTCAGGCTGATGATGCTGCCGATATCGATCAAGAGCCAGCGCTCGATGATGCGCATGCAGCGGCTGCAACCGCAGATGGAGCGTCTGCGCGAGCGCTTCAAGGACGACCAGGAGCGCCTGCAGCGCGAGATGGTCGATCTCTACAAGCGCAACCACGTGAACCCGGTCGGCGGATGCCTGCCGATGCTGCTGCAGCTGCCGATTTTCATCGGATTGTACGAGGCGTTGCTCAATTCGGTCGAACTGCGCCACGCGCCGTTCATCTGGTGGATCAAGGACCTGTCCGCGCCCGATTGTCTGCCGGTGTCGTGGATGCCGCAGTTGCCGTTCATCCACTGCCATGGAATTCCGGTGCTGGTGCTGGCGATGGGGGCAAGCACGTTCTTCCAGCAATGGATGACTCCGACATCGCCGGATCCCAACCAGCAGCGGATGATGATGCTGACGCCGATAATCTTCACGGTGATGTTCGTGAACTTTCCGGCCGGGCTCTCGCTTTACTATTTCGCCTCGAATGTGCTGGGTGTTGTCCAGCAGGTCTTTCTCAACCGAGAATTCAAAAACAGTCCTGTTACCGCATGAGCACCAACGAACCAATCGAAATATCAGCCGCAAGTGTGGACGAAGCTATCAAGCAGGCGCTCGAGCAGCTTGGCGCGCAGGAAGACGACGTGGTCATAGAAGTGCTCGCCACGCCGCGATCGGGCGTGCTCGGGCTGGGAGCGCGCCAGGCGCGAGTGCGCGTCACGCGCCGCGCCGTGGCAACCTCGGGCGTGCAGTCCCCACCGCCTGCTTCTCCTCCCGAACGCCGCGAGCGCCCACCGCAACAGGCGCGTCCGGAGCCGCAGGCGGCCGAACCCGCCGACAGCGAAGAGTCCGAGGAAAACAGCCAGCCCGAGCGCAAGCCGGCGGACCTCGAACAGCTCACCACCGAGGCAAGCGCCGTGCTGGGGCAGATACTCGAGCTGATGGGCGAGAAGGCGGAGGTGGTCAGGTCCGATGGCGATCCCGATTCGGTCGAACTCGAGATCAAGGGCGACGGCTCCGGGATTCTCATCGGACGTCACGGCCAGACGCTCGATGCGCTCGAATACCTGGTGAACCGGATCGTGGCGCGGCGAATCCGCGACGCGGCGCCGGTCGTGCTTGAAACCGAGTCCTACCGGGCGCGCCGCCGCCAGCAGCTCCATCGGATGGCGCTGTCGATGGGCGAGCGGGCCAAACGCGACCATCGATCGGTCACGCTCGACCCGATGCCGCCGCGCGACCGCCGCGTGATTCATCTCGCGCTCAAGGACGACCCGATGCTGACCACGCGGTCGTCAGGCGACGGCTTTTTGCGTTCGATCGAAATCGTGCCGGCGGGCGGGGGCGGCAGCCCGCGCCGCGAGCGCGGAGGCGAGGGCCGCGGCCGCAAGCGCGAGCGACAGAACCGCCAGGAGGCCGTCGGCGAGCAGGGCGGCTTCAAGCACGGCCAGAAGCGCATCGTGTAGCGCAAACCCTCGGGAAGCGGCTGCGCCGACCTGCCCGCGCAGCCGGTTGCGGAACCGCCCCGCGCGGAAGAACGCCAGTTAACTGCCGGTCATGCGATTGCGAACTCCAGCAGATCGCGGGTCAGGCGATCGGCGTGCGTGAACATCAGGCCGTGAGGGGCGCCCTCGTACACTTCGAGGCGGCTATCGGGAATGAGTTCCGCGGTCCTGCGGCCGGTAAGCTCGAGCGGCGTCGAGGCGTCGCGATCGCCGTGGATGATTAGCGCGGGCAGCGCGATTTTCGGGAGCTCGGCCCGAAAATCCGTGTGGACCATCGCATAGTTGCAGTCCAGCAGCGCCTTCAGCGCCGTCTGCCGCATCAGGCTCAACACCCATTCTTTCATCGCGGGCGAAGTTTCGGGCACGAAGAACGGCGGGCTGTTGTCCGCGAGCCACTTCGGAAAGTCCCTGCGCCACTGAGCGCGTGCCTGCTCGATGAATTCCTCGGGAATCCCGCCGGGATTGTCGGGCGTCTTCAGGAAGAACGGCGTGGTGGGCGCGATCAGCACGATCCTGCTCACGCGGGAGGAGCCGTGGCGCGAGAGGTAGCGGACAATCTCGCAGGCGGCCATCGAATGCCCGATCAAGACGGCATCCTTGAGGTCGAGATGGTTCATCACCGCGGCAAGATCGCCGGCCAGAGTGTCGCAGTCGTAACCGCGCCCGGGCTGGCTTGAGCGACCGTGGCCGCGACGATCGTAGGCAATGCATCTGATACCGCGATCCACCATCGCCGCCGTCTGATACTGCCACATATCGGAATTGAGCCCCCAGCTTGCGATGAAGACCGCGGGCCTGCCGGTGCCCCAATCCTTGAAGAATAGGGCCGTGCCGTCGGCGGTTTGGACCAGGGGCATTGCGCTGAGAGCCGGAGCGCCCGTCGAGGCCGATCGCGCCGCGGCCGGCGCCGATGCGTTTGGCTGAGTCATCGTGAAATCCTCCGCTTATGGAAACGTGATGCGGAGGGAGTAGCGCGATGGGTAAGGCTCGTCGATTACGCGCGAAGTAAGCGGCCGCGCGGAAGACGAGAGAGCCCGCAGGTCGGATCCTGCAGGCTCTCTGTGTTGGGGTAAAGGGAACCGGCGCGGCCGGCCGCTACTGCCGCGCCGATTCGTTACAACGCCACCGGCGCTCGCGCGTCAGCGAATTGCCGAACGCACCAGCGCGTCGGTGGTAAAGAAACTCTTGTCAACCGCGCCCATGTTGATGTACCAGCATTCGCGCTCGGGCGTTTCCATGCCTGGCAGGTAGCACATCGTCGCCTGCCCCGACTGAACGTCGGTCGACACCGCGCCGACCACGAAGAGCCGCTTGAACGGATAGATTGCGACGCGCGCATCGGGTACCGGGCGGTCGCGATACGCGACCCAGTAGATGTGGCTGCGGAACAGCCGTCCGCGCCGGTCATAGGTATCGATGTACGGATTGAACCAGACTTCCGAGTCCTCGTAGAGGACGGTTCGGGAGTCGATCGCGTTGATCTTGCCGGGCCGAGGCAGCGCCTCGACGATATACATATGGCGCATCTCCCAATCTTCGGGGCATGCGCTTGCACCGCCATCGGTCGGGCAGCGGACCTCGGGCGAATGCGCGGCGTGGACGGTGGCGAGCATGTTCTTCTCGCCGAGCAGCTTGTAGTCATATTCTTCGGTTTTCGCGTTGAAGCCCGAATAGTGATCGGGATCCCACGAGAACGCGGCGGTTCCCGAGGTCGAGGCCGAGCTCAGGATCGATTCGTCGACGCGGCGCACGCGGCGCGAGCCGGAGCCGATGCTCCAGGTGTCGTCGCCACGCTCGGGACCCGCGTAACGCCATCGGATGAAGCCGACTCCACGAATCTCCATCGGCGCCAGGACCGGGTAGAGACCGAAGATCCATAGACGGTTGGTGGTCTTGAAATCGGGATCGATCGGCAGCGGTTCCACTTCGGTGCGGCCGACGAGGTCGTAACCCATGTAGTGGCCGAGCTGGAAGTATTCGATCTGCTTGGTCTGCGCTCCCTGCGCCTGGTACTCGGTATCGCAGTCATAAAAGCGCAGGTCGTAATCGTCGGAGTAGAAAGGTTTGTAAACCAGGTTCCAGACGATCTTGGTGCCGGCGTACGGGTCGTTCGGATCGATCAAGGGGAAAGGCTGTCCGGCGACATAGCCCTCGATGCTGCGATGGTCCTGAGTGAGCCGAACCTGGCCGGAATATTTTTCGGTGGCGTCTTTGTAGGGCGGAGGCCAGTCAACCCGTTCCGTGGGGATGATCTTCATCGTCATCCCGTGCTCGACCTTGTAATAGACCCCAGGAGAGACGAGGTCCTTAACCTTGGTTGCATTCTCCGGGTTGATGAAATCACCCGGTTTGACCTGCGCGTAGCCTGGTGAGGCGGTAAACAGAAGTGCCGCCAGGCCAGCTACGAGCGCGGTCGGTAGCCACATTCTCGCAGTCTGTTTAACCATGACCAGTCTCCTATCAACCCTTTCGCGGATTTAATCCGCTAGTTTGGTTCCCACGCGGACATTAGGCCAATTTCCTCGCGAAGATCAAGAAGCCTAATACTGGACCTGTCGTTTTCTTATAGTTCTATTATTCTCTCTCTCGCTGACTCCCTCGTTTTCTAATGTTCAACACGATGCTTGGAATCGGGGTTCGAGATGTTTTTAGTGGCAGAGATAAAAAAACGGGCGCAGCCCCGAAGGGCCACGCCCGCTTGATTTGTGGCTTGCAGGCCGGAGCTTAGAAGCTCGCCGCCCGCACCATCGCGTCGGTCGTGAAGAAGCT
>JAJPKP010000073.1 GCA_021323675.1 Pseudomonadota bacterium
GAGCGCGGACACTACGAACTCGCGGCGGGGCGCGATCCGATTCCATACATTCGCTCGATGGAGGCATTCGCCAATGCCACCCGCCTGTTGCCCGAGCAGGTCTGGGATCAACCGGACATCCCCGATGCCCTGCTCTATCTCGGCCGGCAAACCGGCAGCGCCACGCCGCTGATGTGGGCGCACGCGGAATACGTGAAGCTGCTCCGCTCGACCGCGGACGGACAGGTTTTCGACCTTATCTCGGAAGTCGCGGACCGATACCTCACACCGCGCGCGCGCCGTCCGATCGAGATCTGGAAGTACACCCGAAGACGGGTTCAATCGGTGAAGGCGCCCGTCACCCTTCGAATCCAATGCGCCCGGCCCTTCGTGCTCCACTGGACTCGCGACGAATGGGATCACGTCTGTGACACGAAGGCCACTCCGACGCCAATCGGAATTGACTACGTCGATATAGAGGTTGATGCCTCCTGGCGGGCGCCGGTCCGCTTTACCTTTTTATGGACGGACGATGGCAAATGGGAGGGCAAGGACTACGCGGTCGAGATCGTTCATTAGCCGATTCGCCGAATCTCGAACTGATCGCGCAGCGACTGCAGAAGCCGCTCGACCGTCTCCTTCTGGCTCGAGGCAAAGTAGAGCTTGAGATGATGCCGGCGCGGATCCTCGGTCCTGAGCGTCGCGAGGTTGTCGTAGGACTCGATTATGGCCTTGAACGCCGCGATGCGCGCGGGTGGAATCGCGATGACGATGCTTTCGAACGATGGCTCCTTTGCCGGCATGGTCATGCGCCGCATTCTAGCCTGCTCGCGCGGCGATGCTGAGAGGCGGGCGCGATGAAACTTTCGCGCGTGTTTTTTATCACCGGCAAGGGCGGCACCGGCAAAAGCACGGTCGCCGCGGCCCTTGCCCTCGCGCTGTCGCGCCGCCGCCCAACCACGCTCGCGGACCTCGACGGAAGGCTTGCCGCCGCCGACATCGTCGGCGCCGCTCTCGGCGATAGCGCGTCCGCTCGCGTTTCCGACTCGCTGGAAGTCGTCGCCCTGAGCCAGCGCGCCGAGCTCCATTCGTTCATCAAGCGTATCGTGCCCGTCAGCGCGATCTCAGAGCGGATGCTGCGAAGCAGGACGTTCGGCTACGTAACCGCCGCGCTGCCCGGGCTCGAGGCTTTCCTTCTGATGGAACGGCTGCGGATCATGGCGGGCGAAGCGGCTTTGCAGGATCGGCACATCGTGATCGATGCGCCCGCGTCGGGCACGGCGCTGGAGCTGCTCGCGGTCGCATCCGGCGTGAAGGGCATCGCTCCCGCGGGCACGCTCAATCGCCTCGCTGCCGCGGTCGAAGAGTTTCTTGCCGATCAAGGACTCTTCTCCGCCGTCATCACCGTTACTCCCGAAGAACTGGCGATGCGCGAGGCGCTCGATACCGCAAGGGTCCTGCAAAAGATGCGCATCGAAGTGGCGGGCGCGATCCTCAATCGCTCGCCCCTGCCGCTGTTCACCGATTCTGAATTGCGCGTCCTCGATACGCTCGGCGAGCATCGCCTCCTCGCCCATCGGCGCGTCTCGGAACGCGAGGCCGCCGACAAAGCGCGGGAACATCTCGAACGCGCGGGAATTCCCGTGTTCGAGCTCCCGATGCTCTATCGCGCGGCGATTGGCGCGCGCGAGGTCTCGGCGCTGTCCCGCAAGCTGGCGGCCGCGATGATCGCCGAATGAGTTCCCGCCCACCCGATTTCACCCGCTTCCGGGTCGTCGTCTGCCTCGGCCCCGGCGGGGTCGGAAAAACCACGATGAGCGCGGCGCTCGCAATCATGAGCGCATCCCGCGGCCGCGCGGTCGATGTGATGACGGTGGATCCTGCTCCCCGCCTGCTCGACGCGCTCGGACTCGAGGGCGGCGCAAGCGAGCCGCGGCCGGTGCCGCTCGATGGTCTCCGCGCCGCCAAAGGCAAGGCGGCCCGGCTGCGCGCCATGAAACTCGACCCCAAGGGGACCTTCGACGCGCTCGTCGCGCGCTACGCGCCGTCGGCCGCCGCGCGAGACGCGATCCTCGCCAATCGCATCTACCGCAATCTCTCCAACGCTCTCGCCGGCGTGGGCGATTACATGGCGATGGAAAAGCTCCTCGAGCTTGCGTCCGATGCCGCAACCGATCAGGTGGTGCTGGACACTCCGCCCGCCGCCGAGGCGCTGGACTTCCTCGATGCGCCGCGCCGCCTGCTCGAACTTTTGAGCTCGCGCGCGGTGACTCTGCTCGGCGCGCCCGCCGGACTTCTGCGCCAGTTCCGTTTTGTGGATCTTGCCGCAAGGGCGGTGCTCTCCGCGTTTGACCGCGTTACCGGCTTGAATCTGCTCTCCGATGTCCAGGCATTCGTGCAGGGCTTCGAGGGGATGTACGAAGGCTTTGCCGATCGCGCGCGGCGCGCCAACGCGCTCCTGCACGCATCGGACACGGCGGTCGTGATGGTAACGACGCCGGAGGCGGGCCGCATCGCACAGGCGCGGCAGTTTCTCGAGTCGCTCGGCAAGGCCGAACTTTCCGTAAAGGCGGTGATCGTGAATCGGGCGATGGCTCCCCTGCCCGATGCCCGCGAGATCGCATCGGCAAAAATCCCCGCCGCTCTCAAGCGCAAACTCATCCGCAACCTCGCCGACTTCGCCGCGCTGAAGGAACGCGAATCCCGGTCGCTCGATGCGCTCCGCGAGGCGATGCCCGCGGGAGCAAGCCTGATCCTTTCGCGGGAACTGGAGCACGAGCCAAGGAGCCTCGCCGATCTCGCCAGCATCGCGGGGCGGCTGACCGCGGCCTGAAGCTCGGGCGATGGAGCGAAATTCGGCCGATCCTTGCGAAACTATTTGCGGGCGCGGGACTTTGATGGCGCCGGCTTGTCGTGGGCGAGCACGCGATCGAGCTTGATGCTCAGGTTGAGGAGCTGAGAACTCAGATGATCCAGGCGCGCCTTCAGCTCGCGCACATCCTTCTTGGACGGGATATTCACAAAATCGAGCACCGTCTCCACGTTGCGATCGAACGCCGCCTTGTTGTGCATGAACTGCTCGCCGGCGCGACCCAGTCCGCGACGAAGCCGCTGATTGCTCATGACTTCGTTGAATACGGACATGACGCCTTCTTCGCTCATCTTGCGAAGCTTGCTCAGGATGCTCTCAACGTCGCCGCGTGCCATGATGGCTACTATATAGTGGATCGGGCATTGGGCAAACGATGGAGACGCTCGCCAACATTCTGAGCCTTACCTCCGGACTGGCGGTGATGGGCTATCGTCTCCCGCCCGCGACGATCCTCGCCACCTCGATTGTCGTCGACCTTGCGCTGGCGCCTCTGACTGCCGTGATCGCAAGCCGCCGCGGCAGAAATGCGGCGCGATGGACGATCGCGGGACTCGCGCTCGGCATGTGGGCGCTGGCCGCGGTGCTCGTGCTTCCCGCGCCCAATCGGCCCCGGAGCGGTCCCCCCGATTTCCCGCCTACTTCTGATGCCGCCTGAGCCAGGCCAGCGCCGGCGCGTACACCTGCGACTCGGCCTGCGTGCCGCACAGGATGTCGAGGTGACCCCAGTTCTTTAGCACCCGCAACGTCACGTCATCGCTTCCGGTCGCGTGGGCCGACCCGACCACCCAGACCGGCCAATCGGGGGTGATATTGGTGCTCGAAAAGGCGATGACCGGAATCCCGGATTGCTTGAGCTTCGCCCGGATTTCCGGAGTGAATGGATTTTCGTAGTTCTGGACCGCGGGCCAGTAGCGATCGTAGGCGATGAGGACGCGCGCCAGCACGGTCGGACTGGAATATCCGCCGAACGGATTTGCCAGCCCTCCTTTGCCGCCGAAATCCTTGGAGTCGTAAACCACGTGCTCGAGATTCTCAGCCGCGCTCTTGTACTTCGGGATCGGCGCCGGACCATTCGGGTTCGCGATCACCGACTGCATCAGGAACTGCCGCTTTTCCCAGGTCAGGTTCTTGCCCGAAAGATCGTCAACGGTGTGATCTTCCGGAACCGGCTGCGAAGGACGGCGCGGAATAAAGCCGTCGAGCGCGATGATTCCGGCGACCTGGTCCGGATGCATCGCCGCAAACAGGTACGCGAACATCACGCCCCGGCTGAATCCGGCAACGAAAATCTTCTGCGATCCGGTCTCATTGAGAATGAAACCCGCCGCGGCCGCGATGTCCGAGGCAAACGCTTCGTTGGTCCATCCCTTGAACACCTCCCGGATGGCGATCGGAGTCACGCTGCTGGGCACGAAATGAGTCCGATAGTCCAGCGCCCACACGTCAACTCCATGGGTCGCAAGATAGACCGGAAACGAAAACCGCGGGTCGTTTACCGCGACCTCGCCGTTCATGTTGGTGCCCGGAAGATAGAGAACCGCGATCGACGGATGCTGCGCGGGCCGCGGCCCCCGCGCGATGTGGACCAGTTCGATCTTGTCGTAAAAGGTGGTTCCTACCTTGTCAAGAAAGCGCCACTCGTAGATGCCTGGGACGCCGGTCAGCTCGACCGGTCCGCCGGCGGGCTGAAAGCCATTGTCGTCCCTGGCGACGGCCGGATGCGCGGCGAGGCACACGGCGAGCGCGATCAAAAGCAGCATCAACGCCGCCCGAAGCCGAGGTTTCGATGGATGTTCAGTTCTCATGCGCTTCCCCCGCCGCCGGCCGTTCGGCAAATGCGGCGCGGCGCTTTTATATCATCCCGCGCCCCCCGGTGGCATGAGCGGTTGACCCCTCGCACTCGGCCATGCCAAACAGTTGCTTACGCATCTGCTACACACGAAACGGGAGTCACCGGATGAGCAAAAAAGCGCAGTTCGCCCTTTTCTCGCCGCAGGCAGGCCTCAACTGGAAGGCGCTGCTCGATCGCGCGCAGCTTTGCGAGAAGCTCGGCTTTCATTCGATCTGGCTGGTCGATCACATGTGGACCGGCCAGATGCCGGACCTCGATCACATGGAATGCCTGACCGCGATGAGCGGCCTGGCCGCGGCGACCGAAAAGATACGGATCGGAACCCTGGTAATCTGCAACTCCTACCGCAATCCCGCCCTGCTCGCCAAATCGCTCTGCACCATCGATCAGATCTCCAACGGGCGGCTTGAGATCGGAATCGGCGCGGGCTGGATGGCCGAAGAGTACAAGGCCTACGGCTACGAATTTCCCTCGATGGGCGTGCGGCTCAGGCAGTTCGAGGAAGGGCTGCAGATCCTCAAGCTGATGCTCACCGAAAAGCGCGCCAGCTTCAAGGGCAAGTACTACGCAATCGAAAACGCGATCAACAATCCCAAGGGCCTCCAAAAGCCCCATCCGCCCATTACCATCGGCGGCAGCGGCGAGAAGGTGATGCTCAAGCTGGTCGCCAAGTATGCCGACCGATGGAACTGTCCCGCGGGCTACAAGAGCTTCGAGGAGAAGTTCAACATCCTCAAGCAGCACTGCCGCGACGTGGGCCGAGATGTCAACACGATCGACATCTCCGAGCAGCTCCTGGTCTGCATCGGCAAGACCCAGGAAGAAGTCGATCAGAAGTGGAAAATGGCGCAGGGCCTGAAGCCGTTCTCCATCACCGGCATCAAGGGCACGCCCGCCCAGCTCGTCGATCAGCTCAAAAAACGGATGGCGCAGGGGATTACAACGTTTACAATCTTCTTTAGTGACTTTGCCCCTCCACCGACTTTGGAGCTGTTCGCGCGCGAGGTTATGCCTGCGTTTGCGTAGTCTCGGCAGATTGGAGGCGACTTCCAGAGTCGTGCGATCGCTGGCGATGGCGGCGGCGCTGATAGGATGCGCCGCCAGTCCGCTCCACTACAGCGCCGTCTTCAGCGATCCCGACGGCCTCGGCCCGGGCGATCCGGTCACCCGCAGCGGCGAGAATATCGGTTCAGTCACTTCCGTCTCGCCCTACGCCACGGGCGAAGCGCAGGTCAACGTGCAGCTTGACGGTCGCTACGCGAACTACGCGCGCAGCGACTCGATCCTGATTCTCGAGGGCGCCAGTGCGTCGCCGTCACTCGAGTTGATGAGCCCCGACCCATCGAGCCCCAAGGTAAGCGAAGGCGCGCAGCTTTACGGCGCATCGAACCCGAGCCAGGCGCAGCTCTTACTGTCGAGCCTCGGACCGCCCACCTTCGCAAGGAAATACGCCGAGCTGTTCGGCCAGCTTTCACAGCCGCAACCTTCACCTTCTCCGGGCACCTCGACCCTCCAGAACCAGCTCATCGACATCATGCGGCGGACGCTCGCCGCGGCGGCGGTCGCATCCGGCTCGACCCCCTCCGGGCAGGCGCAGATGGAGCAGTTTCGCGAGGATGCGGACGCGGTCGAGCGCCAGCTCGAAGCCCACGGACGAACGGCCGAGGCCGCGCAGTTGCGCGCCGACGTGGTTCAGATGAATGCGGCCACCGGAGCGGTCGGCGCATCGCCAAACACGCTCACGGTGCCGCGTGCGACTTCGACCCCGTAGCGACAGCGCAGCGGTCGCCTATCCGCGCATCGACGGATCGCTCCTAATTTCAGCGCGGGTAATGTAGTCTGTCGGCCATGGAGCCGCCGGAAAAACGCGAGCATCCCAGGCCCGGCGTGGCCGCCGAACCGCCGCGGGTGATTTGGCCTTCGTGCGGGGCCTTTTGCGATATTTTCTGGTGGGCGCGGCCTAAGCCATCGCCCGCCGCGCCTTCCGAACGGTCCGATCCTTCCTCCGCAGGCTAGCCCTGCAGATTCGCCACAACCGCGCGCGCGAACTCCATCGTCCGCGCCTTTCCGCCCTGGTCGGGCGTGAGCACGCGTCCGTCGGCGTAAACCTTTCGCACCGCCGCTTCGAAGCGCTTCGCCGCGTCCTCCAGCCCCAGGTATTCGAGCATCAGCGCCGCCGAGAGCATCGTCGCGGTCGGGTTGATTATGCCCATCCCCATGATGTCGGGCGCGGTGCCGTGAACCGACTCGAAGTATGCGTAGTCGTCCCCGTAGCATCCGCTCGGAGCGAGCCCGAGCCCGCCGATCGTTCCCGCGGCGGCGTCCGACAGGATATCGCCGTACAGATTCGGCATCACGACCACGTCGAGTTCGTGGGGACTCGCGACGACGCGCCTGGCGAAATCATCGACGATAAACTGCTCGTACTTGAGTTCCGGATAGTTGGCAGCGGTTTCCTCCACTATCTTTCTGAAAAAGCCGTCGGCTTCGCGCAGCATGTTGTATTTCGAGGTGCAGGTCAGCTTGCCCTTTCCGCCAGCCCGTTTGCGCTTGAGCGCGAGCTTGCAGGCAAAGTCGGCCACGCGGCGGGTATTGCGCTCGGTGATCACCTTGATCGCGTAGATGCCTGTTTGCGAGGTGTCGAGCGGCCCGCGCAGGATGCGGCTTTGCAGCTTGAGCGGCGCGAGGTCATGCAGGGGACCTTCGAGGCCAAGATACAGGTCCTCGATGTTTTCGCGCACGATCACGAAATCGATCCCCTCGGGATGCGCCATCGGGCTCTTGTATCCCGGCGACCATTTGGCGGGGCGCACGTTCGCGTAAGTCTGCTTGCCCCAGCGCAGATACCCGATGGAAGTCGTTTTGCCCGAGGTGGAACCGAACAGGGTCGTGTCGGATTCGTCGATCGCCTTGCGCGCCCGCGCATCGGTTTCGCCGCGCACCCATTGGTCGCCCGGAGGGAACTCGAGGTAATCGATCGGCAGCTCGAGCGCGCCCAGCACCTCCATCGTGGCTTCCATCGCTTCCGGCGCGGCATCATCACCCGGCAATACCACCACTTTCCTGTTTGCCACGATCTTTCTCCCTGCCGTCCCGGCCTCGCGTATCAAGCTAGCGGGCGCGGCGGATTTTCTCCGACAGCGCCATCATGCACACACCGGCGCCGAAAGGCGCGGTGCCGACTTTGATCGAATTGTAAAACTCGAAATCTCCCGGCGGTGTCTGCTGCGAGACGCCGGTGAATTCGCCCGCGTCGTCGACTTTGGCGCAGATCGCCTCGATCGCCTTTTCGTACGCGGCGGTCGCGCGCGGAACGTCGAGGCCTTCGAGCCTGCGCGAAATCGCGCGTCCGAGCGCGAGCGCAAATCCGGCGCTCGCCGAGCTTTCCAGGTACGAATCCTTGCGATCGATCACCGTATGCCACAGTCCCGAGTCGTCCTGCAGCGCCGCAATCGCGTTGAGCTGCCTTGCGAGCGCCGCGCGCACAACCTCGACCTTGTGCCGCAAGCGTTCCTCGCCCATCCGCGATCCCAGAATCGCGATTACCTGCGTCGCGGCGATTGAAAACCAGCTATTGCCGCGCGCCCACAGGCATTGCGAATGAGCTTTCCGCTCCACGTAGCCCACGTGCCAGCAAAGCCCGCTCGCCTCATCGACGAGGTTGCGGTGATGCACGATCAGTTGATCGAGGGAGCGCTCGAGCAGATCGTCGTTGCGCGCCAGCCGGCCCAGCGCCGCCATCGCGGGCGCCGTAAAGTAGGCCACATCGACCCATACCTCCAGCGCCGGCGGATGCGGCACTATCGCGCCGTCGGGAGTTCGCGTCGCGCTGGTTTCGAAACCCTCCACCACCTTGCGCGCGTAGTCGAGAAACTCGCCGCGGCGGGTCGCGATATGCAAATCGATTGCGGCCAGCGCCTCCGCCGACCAGAACCAGAACCATCCCGAAAGCTTCGGCCCGCGCACCAGCTTCGGCTCGAACCAATGAATAGCGGCCTGCAGGGGACCGTCCTGATCGAGGTTCGCGGACGCGTGCACGAGCGCATCACACAGGATCGCGTTGCCCCAATGCGGGTCGCTCATGAGCAGATCCGTGCTGGAGCGCCGCGCAAGGCGCTCCAGCACGGGACGAATCTGTCGCGCATTCATCGCCATCTCGTTCCCGATGGTTGCGAGTATTCAGCTGCGAAGGACACGATTGCGCTCGCGCCGCTTGCGCGCCTCATCCGCCGTAGTTCCATCCGGTTTCCTTCATCGTCAGCGGATCCGAGTCGCGCTTGACCCGCGCTTCGGTCACCTTGCCGACCACGATGCTGTGATCGCCGAGCTCGTAAAAGCCGACGACCTCGCATTCGACCGCCGCCGGCGCATCGCTCACAATCGGAGCGCCGTTGCTTCCGGTCTCGTAAGCGAAGTCGCCGAACTTCCCATCCTTGGGTTCCACGTGGCGGAAGAATGCGCCCGCGATTCCCTTCTGCCCCGTCCCCAGCATCGAGAGCGCGAATTTTCCCGAGTCCTTGACCAATGCGTGCGAGCCGGAATCTTTTTTGACCCCGACCACGACCAGCGGCGGATTGAAACTCGCCTGCGTCACCCAATTGACCGTGGCGACCGTGGCCTTGCCGCCATGCGCGGCGCCCAGTACCTGCAGTCCATAGGGGATCATCAGCAGCGCCTGTTTCTTTGCCTTTTCGTCCATGTATCAACGGCCTCCAGTGATTTACCGATAGCGGTTAAGTTGCGGGATGCGGGAGCCAGGAAAGCATCTTCCACTTGCCAGTGGCGGCGATGATATAATCCAGAGCGGTCCGCACCCTATGGCTCTTATCAAGCCAAAGAACCCAAAGATCAAGGGGCTCAACGAAGTTGGCCGCTATGCCGTTGGCGTTCAATGGATGGACGGCCATGACAGCATCTATCCGCTCGACAATCTACGCCGCTACTGCCCGTGCGACGAATGCAACGGCAACGCCGCCCGGGACATGCCAGCGGACAGCCGGCGGATGCGCCAGTTTACGCGGATGGGCGAGCAGGCGGTGTTTATCGGATGGGCCGACGGGCATGAAACCCTCTACACGATGCGCCAGCTTCGCGACATCTGCCACTGCGCCTACTGCGTCGCCGAACCCGAGAAACCCATAACTGGCGGCTGACAACAGCTCGATCGGGAGGCACCTCGATGTTTCCATCAGCGCTGAAGCGGGCGGGTCTTGCGCTCGCTGCCATCCTGTCCTTAGCCGCCACCGCAAGCGCCTTTCCCGGCGGCGGAGTGGGAGTTGGCGGCGGAGGAATCGGAGGCGCCGGCGGCGGTGTTCCCGCGGGAAGGGTATCAGGCGGCATCACCGGTGCCGGGGTCAATCCCGGCGTTCCGTTGACACCGTACTTCACCATGCAGACGCAGCGATTCCGCGACCTCAATGTCACCGGACGAGTGGGCGTCAAGGAGGGCATCGTTGCGCGCAACGCAACCATCGTGCACCTCAGTCTCGACGGACACGAGTTCCCGATGCTGCTCGATACGGAATTGCAAACCGCGGAACTTCAGTTCGACCCCAATGCCGCCTACGCGCGGGATCTTTATCGATCGATCCTGACCAAGCGTATCGAAGTGGTCGGCAACCAGGATCTGCGCGATCAGATCGCGCGCGCGGTCGAGGAGTCAAAACCGCTTCAAATCGAAGGCTATGTGTTCGACCGGACCAGCCCTTACCTGGTGGTCAAGTCGGTAAAGGCTCAATAGCCGCGCCCGCCGTCACGGTTCCTGCTTGCTGATACTGCCGCGGCCCTTCGGCCCGCTGTTGAGCGCCTTCAGATTGGCCCGCGCCACCGCGAAGTTCGGGTTGATTTCCAGCGCCTTCTGAAAGGCCGTCGCCGCTTCGTCGTAGCGATCCAGATCGTTGAGCGCCATGCCCCTGGCGTTGTAAAGCGGCGCGCTGCGCGGGTCCTTCTGGATTCCCGCATTCGCGGCCATCAGGGCGTGTTCCGGGTCGCCCACCCTCAGATAGATATCGGCGAGCTCCTTGAAATTGGCGGCCGAAGGATTGATATGAGTGGCCTTGAGATACATGTCGACCGCGGTCGGACCGTCGTGCAGAACCCCGTAGCAGAAACCGAGATCGACGTATGCGGTGTCGTTGTGCGGATTGATTCGCACCGCGTCGTGCAATTTATCCACCGCCGCGCGAATCTTCGCGCTGTCGACCGGATCGGACTTGCCCGCCTGCCGCACCAGCTCTTCGGCCTGCTGAACGAGCTGATTGGACTCTACGGCCGCATCACTCCCCTGCGCCCTGGCCGGACCTGAAAGCCCGAGTATGACGCCGGCGATCAGCACTGACAGCATCCCGCTGCGCCGCGCCCCCGATGCTGCCCTGGGCCGCACGCCGGCCGCCGATTCGTCCGCATCCGCCTCCGCGGCGGGCCGCTCCATCAACCGCCCAACCATCACAAGGACAGCGGGCAGGACGACCAGGGTTGCGAGCAGGATGAAGGCGACGCCCAGGCTCAGCACCCACCCGAGGCTGGAGATTCCCCGATGGGTCGCCGGGATCAGCGCGGCGAAGCCGGCGATCGTCGTCAGCGAAGCGATTGTCACGGATTTGCCGACCGCGGTGGTCAGAATCAGCCGCGACTTGTCACGCTCTTCACGCCATCGATAGAGGATGTTCACGCCGTTATCCACTCCGGTCCCGATAATAATGGGAACCGCGAACAGATTGGCAAGATTGAACTCCCACCCAAGAAGACCCATCGTCTCCAGCATCCATGCGCCGCCGAACACGAGCGGCACCGTCGCCAGCGCCGTGTCGCGCAGGTTGCGAAAGTCGGCGAATACGAACACGAACACCGCGATCAGCGCCAGCAGCCCCGCGCGCTCGTACCCGCGGCGCATCACCGTGGCTATCGAATACGCCTGCACGGGCGGCCCCGTCACATCGGGATCGATCGCGCGAAGCGCGCCAATAAACCTCGCCAGCGGCGCATCCTCCCAGACATCGCCGCGCGGATAGATCTGAACCAGCCGCACACCGTTGCGCCCGATAAAGTGATCGCGCAGCACCGCGGGAAGATTGTTCACCGTGATCTCCGACGGATTGAGCATCCGCCTGAACTGCGCGAGCTTTAGATTAAAGGAATCCGCCGCCTGCGCTTCGAACTGCGCGAACGCTTCGGGATCCGCGTCGAGTTTTGCGATCGCCTTGGCGGCCAGATCGGCGGTGCGCGCAACTGCCCCGGAAGGATCGCTGTCACGCCCGCCGGCAAGCTTGAAGGCCAGCGCCTGAAGCTCGCGGCGCAGAAGATCGGGCTTCGACGGCTCGGAGAGCGATGACACCCGCAGGGAGTCGATTATCGGTTCGAGCGTCCTGAGCGTCGCGCGCTTGCGCGCCTGCTCTGCCGGAACGTAGGTCGCGATCGTTTCCGCATCGGCGACCTCCGGAAGCTTCCGAAACAGCGCCGCCTTGCGCTCCGCTTCGTCGTCGCTCGTGCTCAAGGAGACCGCGAACCATGAAGAGCGGCCGGAGTCCTTGAGCAGCATCTCTTCGAATCGCACCGCCTCGGTCGATTCCGCCTGCAGCTTGAGCAGGTTCTGATCGAATCTCAGGTTGCGCAGCGTCGCCAGTCCGGCGACCGCAACCGCCAATGACAAGCCGACAATCAGCCCGGGGCGCGCGAACAGGCGCTGAAGACGGGGCTCCTGGTGGACGACTTTAAGCTGCGGGGCCAGCCGCGGCGGACGATGCCGATCGCGAATCGCGGCCAGCGCCGGAAACACCAGCATCGCGGAGACCAGGCACAAAAAGAGTCCGCTGGCGGATACGATTCCCAGCTCGGCGATTCCCCTGAAATCGCTGAAAATCGGCATCAAAAACGCCAACGCCATGATACAGGCCGACGCGAACACTCCCACCCCCGTGTTCACCACTCCAAGCTCGATCGCTTCGCGCGTCAGTCGTCCAAAACGCCGCGCCTCGTCGTATCGCGCCATCAGATGAATCGGGAAGTTGATCCCGATTCCGGCGAGGATGCTGGTGAACACGGCGGAGAGCAGGTTCAGATGACCGATCGCGAGCGTGGTGAATCCGAACGACCACGCCACTCCCACCAGCAGCGCCGCCAGCGCGAACGCCGGCTCCACGATTCCGCCGAACGGGATGACCACCAGGAGCACGTTGCTGCCAATCGCGAGCACCGAGGCAAGCGCGATATCGTGAGCGGTCGAAGTTGCCTCGGCGCGCGAGAGCGCAGGGCCGCCGGTAATGCCGGCCTCGACCCCGGGAAATTGGCTGCGGACTGCCGCAAGATGCTTCTCGATGGCGTCGATCGGGTTCGGCCCGTCGTCGCGATCGTTGCGCACCACGTTCATCAGCAGGTACTTCCCGTTGTCCGACGCGATATAGCCGTCGCGAAGCACTCCGTTCTCGGGCCCCACCGAAGTGAGCGCGTCCCACGGCGAGGACGCGCGCGACTGCGCGAGCATCCCGCGCAGCATCGCATCCACCAGCGTCAGGTCGAGTCCGCCGCGCGACGCGCCCGCGGAGTGGGACGGAGCCGAATCACCAAAAAGCGATCCCGCCAGCGCCGAGGCCATCGCGCGGTTGGCTTCCGCATTGGTCAGCGCGAAGAAATTCTGAAGGCTCGGATTGGCCGCATAAGCGGAGAGAAAGGCGCGATAGTCGCGGACGTGCGCGGCGAGATTGTCGAGGTCCTCCGTGCTCAGGTACAGCAGCGCGCGATCCGCCAGCGCTCCCGCATCGACCTTGTACAAAACGCTTTTGACGTTCTGCTTGTCCGCGGAAAGCCGCGCCGCGAACGTATCCGCGAACTTCTCGGCCTGCGCCGGATCGCGATCCGCCCGCACCACCACGATCAGCGAATCGAGGTCGGGAAACTCATCTTCGTAATGCCGGTAGTTCAGCGTGTCGCGGCTGTTGCCCGAGATGAGATCTTCCTGCCCGGTCTGAAACTCCAGATGGGCGCGCGTGTACAAAATCGAGACGATCGCGAGCAGCGCGCATCCGCACAGCACCAGCCAGGGATGGCTGAAATCGAGCCGCGCGATCGCCCGGAACATCCGATAACGAAGGCTCACGATGCGATCCCTTTGGCCGGCCGGCGGCACGGGCACAGTACCGCGATATGGCGGCGTCCGGCGTGCAGCGGCGCCGTTGCGAACAGTCTCATCTATCGGGAATTGCGGGAATTCAGATCAGCGCTGAAAGAGGTGTCTGCGCAGCGCGTCCAGTTGCCCCGCTACCTCCTCCTCGAGTACGGCTCCGTTTTCGGATTCACCCATGAACTGGAACGCGAGGGCGGCGAACGATGCCAACGCGAGCACTATGACGAATTTCGAGAGCATCCTTCCTCCGTGCCTTCCGCACCGCGGGCGTACGCCCGCACGCGCATATTAGAAAGGCTAACAGGTTTGCGCAGTCGTGCGAAGCGGCCCGCCAATCGAAAAAGGTGAGGCTGCCGCCGCTGCTGCGAGCAGGAATCCAAGAGCCGATTATGCCGAAAATCCGGCCATAATCCGAAGCCGCACTCGTTGTTTCGACGAGCGGGCTGCGATTAGTATGGCCTCGATGCCCCGAGATTCCTTCGACCGCGAAATCGACTACCTCCGCATCTCGATCATCGATCGATGCAACATGCGATGCGTGTACTGCATGCCGCTCGATGGGCTCCGCTTTCTGCCGGGACCGGAACTGCTGACCCCCGCCGAAATCGAGACCATCGCCCGCGCGGCGGTCAGCGTCGGATTTCGCAAGTTCCGCCTGACGGGCGGAGAGCCGACCCTGCGCGCCGATCTGATCGAGATCGTCGAACGCGTCGCGAAAATCGACGGCGTCCACGGGCTCGCGATGACCACCAATGCGATGCTGCTCGAAAACCTCGCCGAGCCGCTGAAAAATGCCGGCCTCACCCGCATCAACGTGCATCTCGACAGCCTCAACCCCGACACTGTCGAGCGGCAGATGCGATGGGGCAATTTCGAGCGCGTGTGGCGCGGAATAATGGCGGCCGAGGCGGCCGGCCTTACCCCCATCAAGCTCAACGCGGTCGTGACCGCGGGCTACAACGAATCCGAGGTTGTGGACCTCGCGCGGCTTACCCTCGAACGCGACTGGCACGTTCGCTTCATCGAGCTGATGCCGCTCGGAGGCGGCGAATGCGCTCGCCTCTCGGTCAAACGCTACGTTTCAAATATCGAGACCCGCCGGCGAATCGAGGCGGTCCTGGGTCCGATAACGGAGCTGCCGACCGAAAACCTCGCCGACGAGTCGCGCAACTACCGCCTGAAAGGCGCCCGCGGTGTCATCGGCTTCATCAGCCCGGTAAGCGAGCCTTACTGCGGCACCTGCAACCGGATGCGCCTGACCGCGGATGGAAAATTCCATCTGTGCCTGCTCAACGACGGGGAACTCGATGTGCGCGGCGCGCTGCGCTCAGGCTCAGGCCGCGAACTCGACGACGTCGCGCAAATCCTGAGCCGCGCCGTCGCCATGAAGCCCACCGGCCACCACCTCCTCGAAGGACGCTCGACCAAAGACCGCTCAATGTTCCAAATCGGCGGGTAGGCTCATGTTCGACGCTGATGCCCGCGGCAAGATCGCCCAGCCGGGGCCTCGGATTGCCGAAGGGATCATAGGCGTAACTGGTCGCCAGGGGCGAACCTGTCTGCGCCGCATTTACCAGCGCGATTGTCGAGCCGCTGGCGTCGCGCAGCGGCACCCAGGTCGTGGTGGTTGAGCCCGCTCAATCCAAAACAAAGGGAATACCCGGCAAGCCGCGGCCCGATTCACTGCCCGCGACCTGAGCGGGTGGATTGACCGAAAAATCGCTGCCCTGCGGGCCTGCACGGGTCTAGCAGATGACGGCGATCCGTGCGTGATGGGTGCGTCTATGTCCGGCCGTGACCTTTATTTCAACATTGCGCCCGAGTGCAGTTAGCACACAGCATAGCCGGTCCATGGAAAACCCCTCGAAACGCCCGCGCAGTAGCGCGGACACTTTGCTCAAGGTTCCGCTCATCAGCTCTGCGAACGGCGACCGCGACTGGTAGTGCAGCAAGGCGACCTTTTAGTCAGGTTGTGTAATTCCGATCGCTGCGGTGCTGTCCGTGACGGCGTCTCTGTGGCTATCATAAATCGGTTATGACTATCGCCGTAACCATCAAGACCGGCTCCGCGGTCGTCTTCGCCGCCGACAGCAAGATCACGACCTCGGCGTTCGCCGGTCTTCTCGAAAGCGGCAAGCCGAACTGGGTCGTTCAGACCTACGACAACGCCTACAAACTCGCGCACGACAGGGACCGGCAGTTGATGGCGATGGTGGTTGGGGACGCAAATGTTGGAACCGTCCCCGCCGCCGATTTCATCGCGGCCTGTGGCTTCCCCGGCGCTCCGGATCTGCCGCGGCAGGACGAGTCGCTGGACCGGTTGTTAGCATCGATGGCGAATGAATGCCGTTCCTACTGGTCATCGTCAAAATTGCCCGAAGCGCAATGGCCCGGTCCGTCGCTGGTCGTCGCCCTGGCGGCGCCGGATGGCCGATCGGCGCGCGTGTTTTGGGTGTCGCTTAGAGGCGGAAAATTCGAAAAGAAGGAAATCCTCAAACGCCCCGGAATTCATCTCGAGGGCAATCCCGGCGATGTCTTCACGCTGCTTTATGGCTTCGATGCGGCCAAAGCGGAAGTGATCACCGGACAGCTTCAAATCGACAACGACAAATTCGTCGAAGCATGGCGCAGGTCCCGGAACCTGTCGGCGATCGACAAGCTGAACGTCGCGTCGATGCCAATCCAGGACGCGATGGACCTCGCGGAATTTCTCGCCTACGTTCAGGTCCAGATGGACCGGTTTCTTCCCGGAGAGGCTGCCTGCGGCGGTCCGATCGATCTGATGGTTCTGCAGCTCTTCCCCCATCCGGCTATCACGGAATTCGCGGGCAAGACTTTGCATCATCCTCGCCAATCGAGCTGATTTCGTCCTGCGCGCGGGAGCGGCAACCGTTCAGGACTTAAGCCTTTTGGCGAATTGGGGCTTGCTTAGGCGGCGCGAAGCGCGTCGAATATGATTCAGGACCGCGATGCGCGATCCGGAGCATCTTTCTTGAGCGCGAATTTTTGCGGGCGATGCGGCAATGCGAGGGCCTCTGGCCAGGATCTCTATTGCCGCGCCTGCGGCGCCCCATTCGATGAACCCCACCCGATAGCTCCGCTCGCGCGCCGTTCCGGCCGGACGGCCCTGCGCGTATGGCAGCTTGCGACGGTCGCATTCGCCGCAGCCGCATTCTCACTCCTCGCCTGGCAGCATCGCGGTGGGCGCCCGGCTCCAAAGCCCGTCGCTCAAACCCCTGAAGTTCGGCCGGCGCCCAATCTTGGTGCGCTTATCAGCGATGCGCGTCCCGCCGTTGTCACGCTGATCGTTTACGACCGGCGCGGGCGGGAACTGGGCTTCGGCAGCGGATTTTTCGTGAGCCGTTCCGGCGAGATTCTCACCAACCATCACGTGATCGAAGGCGCCGCCTCCGCAAAGGCGCGCACCTCCGACGGATCGATGCATCCCGTGCAGGTGATTCTCGCCGATGACCCCAAGTCGGACCTGGCGCGGCTGCTGGTGTTCGCCGACCAGGACACCCCCTGGCTTCCCATCGCGGCCAATCGGCCGCAGGTCGGCGATCGCGTGGTGGTGATGGGAAGTCCGATGGGCCTCGATGAGACCGTCACCGAGGGCATCGTGTCCGCCGTTCCGGAACAGCGCGCCGGGCAGAGCGATCTCGAGCCGGCCACACTTCAGATCACCGCCGCCATTTCCGAAGGGTCGAGCGGCGGCCCCGTGCTGAACGCGCGCGGCGAAGTGGTGGGCGTGGCGACCGCGTTCATGCGCGAGGGCGAAAACCTCAACTTCGCCGTCCCGCTCGAACGAATCCTCACCCTCGATCGCAACCAGCCGCGCACGTTCGCCCAATGGCGCCATCCCCATCACCCCGGCAGCGCAGCCGATTACTACACCGACGGGATCGCATCGTGGCGTCTGGCCGATTGCGACGGCGGCCTTGCGATGTTCAAGAAGGCGCTGGAGAAGGACCCGCGCTTCGCGGAAGCCTGGTGGGGCCGCGGACTTTGCCTTATCGACGACGGGAAGCGGAACGATGCGGCCGCGGCGTTCGCGCGCGCGGTCCAGCTCCGCCCCGACTTTGCCAGCGCGCACTACGATCTGGGAATCGTCTACGCGGACGAGGGACGCCGCGATCTCGCCTCGAAAGAGTATGGGGTGCTGAAAACGCTGTCCCCCGACCTGGCGCGCAAGCTCGAAGGATATATGAGCAGCGACCAGCCGCGCTCCGTTTCAGGCCGCGCCAGCGCCACGCGCTGACATATCCGGTACGGCGCGATGCGCCGATGGCGAAGCTTTCCTAGTTGCCGGCAGCGGGAGATGCCGCGGCGGCCGGCGACGGCGCACCAGGAATCGCCGGCTTTGGAGCCGGGATCGGCGGCAGCGGCTGGGCGGGACCGTAGAGAAGCTGCACAAGAGTATGGCCGTGCTTCATCGACTCCATCGGGCGGCCCTTCATGTTCGCGGTCGCGGGCGCATCGGTCTGCACGATCGCTTCGGCGACGCCCTGATGCTGGAACGGGCGATGCAGATCGAGCGGGGGAGGCTCGACGATCCGGCCCACGCCGACATCTCCCGTCCCCACCACTATCTTCCTCTTTAGAATCACGCCCCGCTCGGCGCGCAGGTCGTAAGTGCCGGGAGGCAGATGGGCCGCGAAATCGCCCTTGCTGTCGGTGGCAGCCACGAACATGTCGCCGGAAGCGCGGTTCTGGAAGTGGAGCTGGCGATTATCCGCCGGAGTTCCGTCGCCGTACACAAAGTTGCCGCTTACCAGTGCCGACGAGTACTGTTCCGCCGCAACCGGAACCGCCATCGCAGCCGCCAGCATGCATCCGAACATCAAAGCTCTGATCGCCGTCATCGCGCGCATCTTCGTCACGCCTTTCCGATCGACCGCGCTGGCCCGGGGAGTCCGCCCCGGGTTTGATCGCGCCGCATCGCGCCGATTATGCTTATCAGAAACCGCGGGCGAGGAAAGCATGGAACGAGTCGTCCTGTATCACAATCCCGGCTGAGGAAACTCGCGCGGCGCGCTGCAACGTCTGCGCGAGCGCAAGGTCGAGTTCGACCTGATCGAGTATCTCAAGACCCCGCCCGATCGCGCGGCGCTGGAAAAAATCCTTTCGATGCTCGAGAGTCCGCCCGCCGACCTGGTCCGCAAGGACAAGCGCTTCGAGGAACTGAAGCTCAAGGCCGAAGACTACACGACCCCGGGCAAGGTCGTCGCTCTCCTGCTCGCGCATCCGGAACTGATGCAGAGGCCGATCGTCGTCCGGGGCAAGCGAGCCGTCATCGCGCGGCCGCCGGAGAAGCTCGACGCGCTGTTCTGAAGAGGGATCGGGCCGCCTTACGCGACTTTCAGCACCTTGCCGTTGCGGATGCATCGGGTGCAGACGCGGATTCGTTTGACCCCGCCGCCGATGCTGGCGCGAACCTCCTGGAGGTTCGGTTCCCATCGCCGCTTCGATTTGTTGTTGGCGTGGCTGACGTTGTTGCCGACTGACGGCGTCTTGCCGCAGATTTCGCAGGTTCTCATATGAACAATCTTCGCTTCCTGGATTGAATCTTCTAGGGTAGCCCGACCTCGGCTCGCGTGAAAGAGGGCGCGAATCTCGCGCGCATCAGCACCAACCCGGACGGATCGGCCGTAAGCCGCGCGATCGCATCGCATCCGCACTTGAGACTCATGAGCCACGCCGCCTTGCCGAGCGCGTTCGCGTACGCATCCAGTCCCGTCTTCATCCCCTCCGCCGCCTTCTTGTCCTGGATCGTGACGTCCTTGCCGCCGACGATCACGTCGTCCGGGGCCGTTCCGGTCACATCCGCGACCATCTGCGTCATCATCGCGACAAACGCGGTATGGTCCAATTCGGGAACATCGGCGGCAAGCACCTTGCGGTATGCATAGTCGGCGCGATGATCGGCCTCGATGGAGAGCGCGCGGCTGATAGCGTCGGCGCGCGACAATTGCGCCTCGGGAGCGGCCTGGTACTGCGCGAGCATCAGCGATGCCGCGTGCGAATCGCCTCCCGCCATCGCTCCCAGCGTCTTGCCGAGCAACGCCTCGGCTTTGGCGCGCTTGAGCTTCACCTGCGCCTGCGCCATCAGCTCCCTGACCTGCGGATTGTCCACGCCCGCGGCCTTGAACACCGCCAGCGCCGTGTCCGCATCGCCGCGATCGACCAGCGCCTGCGCGCAGGTGAGCATATTGAGCGGCTGCGCGTCGCGGATAGTCGAAGTGGACAGGTAGAGCTTGGTCGCCGCAAGCAGCTTGGCCTCGACCCGCGCCTGCACGGCCTCGTATGCCTGCCAGGCGCTGCTCGAAAGCAGCTTCTTGCCCGTGGCGCGCTCCACGAACAGTTGCGCCGGAATCGACAAAATCGCGGCCGGGCCGCTGACCACGGTTTCGCTATCGGTGAATGTAAACGCGTGGCGATCTTCGGCCAGGGTGGAAAGATTCAGCGTCCAGATCTCATAGGTGCCGGTGAAGTGGGCTTCCTTGTCGTTCTGCTCGATATGGAAGGAATCAGTCGGCAGGCTCACCACCATCACCGCGTCGAGCCGATCGTCGGTCTCGCCCGCGACGAACCGCTTGACGCACGCATCGAGGTCCCCGGGCGGCTGGATTGGCACCGCCTTGACGTTGGGCAGCTCGCCGACAAGGCGCTCGATGTCGGCTTCGGTCTGCGCCGAGATCGGGCCGACGACGCCGACGCCGATTTTGATTTCGGCGCGCGCGGGCGCCGCGCCGGCGCATATTGCCAGCATTGCTATTGCCAGAAAAATCGCGGTTCGTTTCACCATCTCGTGGCGTTCGCCTCGTTGCGGAGCGCGCAAAGCTTCCCAGAATCGCGCTTATCGTTCAACTTGACCCCTCAGCATTCGCGCCGGCCCTCTCGCCGCGCGGCCGGGGCCCGCTTGAGTATCGGAACCAAAAGCCGCATTGTCTAGCAGGATATGGCGGGGCGGCTGATTCACATCCTGCCCGAGCAGGTGGCAAGCCAGATCGCGGCGGGCGAAGTGGTGGAACGCCCCGCGTCGGCAATCAAGGAGCTGGTCGAGAATTCGCTCGATGCGGGAGCGCATCGGATCGATATCGCGATCGAGCGAGGCGGATGCGGCCGCATCGAAGTTGCCGATGACGGATGCGGCATGAGCCGCGAAGACGCGATCCTGTCGCTGCGCCGCCATGCCACCTCGAAAATTCGCGACGCCGCCGACCTGACCGCAATCCGCACGTTCGGGTTCCGCGGCGAAGCTCTCGCCTCGATCGCGAGCGTCTCGCGGATGACGCTGCGGACGCGAAGGCCCGAGGATGGCGCCGGAGTCGAAATCGCCGCGACCGCGGGCGATATCGAACAGAGCCGCGAATGCGCCATCGCGCCCGGCACCCGAATCGACGTTCGCGACCTGTTTTTCAACACTCCCGCCCGGCTCAAATTTCTCAAGACGGTCGCAACCGAGCAGAGCGCGGTCGCCGAAGCGGTCCAGCGCCTCGCCCTGCTGAATCATCGAGTCGCGTTTACTTTGACCGCCGACGGACGCACGCTGTTCGATCTTCCCCGGGCCGCGTCGATGCTCGAACGCGTGCGGCAGATTCTAGGACCAAAGCTGGCGGCGCAGATGCTCGCGTTCGATTCCCGCCGCGACGCCGTCCGCGTTCACGGCCTCGCCACGATGAGCCAGGAGTCGTTTGCCACCCCCAGGATGGTTTTCACGTTCGTCAATGGCAGGTCGGTGCGTGACAAGCTGCTCGCCCGCGCCGTTGCCCAGGCCTATCAAACCCTGCTTCCCCGCGGACGCCATCCGGCTATCGTCGTCTCCGTCGAGCTCCGTCCTGAAGATCTCGACGTAAACGTGCATCCGATGAAGACCGAGGTGCGCTTTCGCAACTCGGGGATGATATTCGAGGCCGTTTATCACGCGCTGCGCGAGCGGCTGGCCGACCAAACCGAAACGGCAGCGCGCGCATTCGCGTCATCCGCCGCCGAATTCGCACCCGGCGCCGCGGCCGCGGTCATCGCGACATCGGAAGCCGCACCGCACGTCGATCCATCGATTGCCGCCAGCCGCAGCCCGGAGCCTTCTTCCTCCGGTCCGTTGCGCCTCGTGCCGGACGCCGCCGTCGCTTCGGCGACCCAGCGTCCGCTCGGACTTGGCTTCGCGCCTGCCGCCGCGGGGCCGGCGCCCCAGGCTGCCGTTCCGGCGTACTCGCGGCTGCGCGTTATAGGACAGTTGTTTGCCGGCTATATCGCGCTCGAGGGCGACGAGGGGATGCTGCTGGTCGATCAGCACGCCGCTCATGAGCGAGTTACTTTTGAAAAGCTTCGGTCACAGCTCAAAGAGGGAGGAATTCGAACCCAGGCGATGCTCGCTCCCGTCACGATCGAGCTCAATCCGGCCCGCGCCGCGCAGATTCAGGCGTCGGTGCCGGAGCTTCGCGCGATGGGCTTCGACGTCGAGCCGTTCGGCCCCGCCGCGCTTCTGCTAAAGGGCGCGCCGGCGGTGTTCGGGCCGGAGGGCGGTGCGAAGCTGCTCACCGACATGATCGACAGCATGGGCGAGAGTGGATGGCGTCAGAGCGGGCAATCGGCGTTTGAAAATCTGCTCAAACAACTTGCCTGTCACGGGTCGGTTCGGGTCGGGCGGGTGCTGGAGCAGGCGGAGATCACGGCGCTGCTGGCGGAACTGGATCGGACCGAATACAAGACCAATTGCCCGCACGGCCGCCCGGTGCATATCGCCTTTCCTCGCGGCCAAATCGAACGCATGTTCCGCCGATGATCTCTCGTCTGTCTCTTCCCCTGGTTTTTCGCTGAGCTTGCGATCTGTTGACCGAGCCCGCCGCGTGATTTGCGAGCAAAATGCCCGCGGCGCACTATGGCTGGATGGTTGTAGCGTTCCTCGATTGCAAATCGGATTCGATCGATGCGCGGAGCGCGATTTCGCGGGGGAACGCCGATTCTTTGAAATGTTGCCAAATGTTGCCTTTTTCGGAATCGCGGACAGTGAAACCCTCAACGAAAATCGGGGGATTCCGGGCACCGTCACTGCCGAAACGGGAACCGCCTGAGCTCGTGCCATCCGAAGCGAAATCAAAACCGATTCGCGTCGGATTCATCGTCGGACCCACCGGCGCCGGCAAGACCTCGCTCGCAATCGATCTCGCCGAACGCCTTGATGCCGAAATAGTCAACGCCGATTCAAGACAGGTCTATCGCGGCATGACCATCGGAACCGCGAAGCCGTCCGATGAGGAACGCCGCCGCGTCCCTCATCATCTGCTCGATATTCGCTCGCCCGCCAAGCCGCTCGACGTGGCCGAATTCGCGAAGCTGGCGCGTGCCGCGATAAGCGATATCGCCGCTCGCGGGCGGCGGGTGCTGGTCGTCGGCGGAAGCGGGCTCTATCTGCGCGCGCTGCGAGGCGGAATTTTCCGAGGCCCGGCCGCTTCGCCCGAAATCCGCAGCCGGATCGAGCAGGCCGCCAGAACGCACGGCGTTCCATACCTGCATGACCGGCTGCGCGAGATCGATCCCGAAGCGGCGCGCCGAATCGGCGTCAACGACCTTTATCGGATCACGCGCGCGCTCGAGGTTTTCGAGCTGACCGGCGAGCCGATCAGCGCGCATCAGGCCCGTCATGCCTTTTCCAGCCGCGAATATGAAACGCTGACCGTCGGAATACGGCTGGAACGGGCGGAGTTGTACGAGGCTATCGACCGGCGCTTCGACGAAATGATCGCGGCGGGGCTGGTCGATGAAGTCCGCGCGCTGATCGAAGCGGGCTTTCGCGCGGACCGCCCTCCTCTCGCCTCGATCGGCTACAAACAGATCGCGGCCTATCTGGCCGGCGAGATGCCGCTCGCGCAGGCGATCGCGCTTGCCAAGCAGGAGTCGCGCCGATTTGCAAAACGGCAGATGACCTGGTTTCGCGCCGATCGCGAGATCGTGTGGCTTGACCGGGACGGGTTTGCCGAGCAGGCTTGGAGACTGTTCGGGGATTTCTTCGCAAACATCGAAACGAAGTGACGAAGAGAAACCATCATAATCACAAGCGGATGCCGCCGGCCGGCAAGCATAACCCGGGAGGCCATCTGAGATCTCATCCGGCCGCCAAAGGCGCCCCGGCCGAGTCGCCCAACCAGGGTCTCAGCGCTATCGAGCGGGTGCGGCTGGCGCGCAATCCGATGCGCCCCCAGACGCTCGATTACGTCGATGCCCTGTTCAGCGAGTTCTTCGAGCTGCACGGCGACCGCCGCTTCGGCGATGACGGCGCGATTGTGGCGGGTCTCGGCTACTTCGGAAAGCATCCGGTGGCGATCGTCGGGCATCAGCGCGGCAAGACCACCCCTGAGCGCATCAAGCGCAACTTCGGTTCGGCCAGGCCCGAGGGTTATCGCAAGGCGGCGCGCCTCTTCGATCTGGCCAATCGTTTCAACCTGCCGGTCATTACCTTTGTTGATACGCAGGGCGCGGACCCGGGTCTGGGCGCCGAAGAGCGCGGGCAGAACGAGGCGATCGCGCATAACCTGGAACTGATGTCGCGGCTGGAAGTTCCCGTCATCTGCTGCGTTATCGGCGAAGGCGGGTCCGGCGGAGCGCTCGCGATCGGGGTCGGCAATGTCGTGCTGATGCAGGAGAATGCCTGCTACTCGGTGATCACGCCCGAGGGATGCGCGGCGATTTTGTGGCGCGAAGCGACCGAAGAAAACGTCGCAATCGCGGCGTCGGCGATGAAGCTGTCCGCACCCGACCTGCTGGAACTCGGCGTCATCGATGAAATCATCGCCGAACCGCCCGGCGGCGCGCATACCGCGCCGGCCGAGGCGGCGCACAACCTCGGCGTCGCCATCGCGCGCCATCTCGAACGCCTGAAAACCCTCGGGCCGGCCCAGCTCAGGCGCGACCGCGAACGCAAGTTCGCGGCGATGGGGAATGCGTTCCTCCAGCGCCAGGGCGTTGAAAACACCCGTTCGATCGGTTAGCCATTCTTCCCTCTATGCCTCGTCCCGCAACAAAACCTGAGGCGGAAAAGCCTTCGCTCGCAAGCCTGCGCGAGCGAATTGACGAGATCGATCGCAAGATTCTCGATCTGCTCTCGATGCGCGCGGGAATTGTCGAGCAGGTCGGCCAGCTCAAGCATTCCAGCGGCGAGGTCGTGTACGTTCCCTCGCGCGAACGCGCCATCTACGAGCGGATGATCGCGGAGAATCCCGGCCCCTTAACCGCCGAGCAGGTAAAGCGCATCTTCACCGAGATCATTTCCGCCTGCCGCGCGCTCGAACATATGCCGCGCGTCGCCTTCCTGGGCCCCGAGCATACCTATTCGCACGAGGCGGCGCGGATGCGCTTCGGGTCGAGCGTCGAGTTCGTTCCCGAAAGCTCGATCGCGGGGGTCTTCCAGGCGCTGGACAACGGGCGGGCCGACTTCGGCGTGGTGCCGGTCGAAAACTCCACCGACGGCACTATCACGCTGACCCTCGACCTGCTGATCGACACTTCGCTGGTGATAATCGGCGAAATCCTGCTGCCGGTGAGGCATTCGATTGGATCGCGCGACGGCGACGCCGCGCGGGTGCGGAAAATCGTGTCGCATCAGCAATCGCTGGCGCAGTGCCGCGGCTATATCGCCGCGAATTTTCCCGGCCGCGAGCTCGAAGCGGCCGCATCCAACGCCTTCGCGGCCAAACGCGCCGCGGAAGATCCCGATTGCGCAGCGATCGCTTCGACCACCGCTCTCGAAGCGAACGGCCTGCGCGTCATCGCGGAGAACATCCAGGATCTCGCGACCAACACCACGCGCTTCCTGGTGATGGGCAAGCGGCCGAGCGAGCGCTGCGGCGCGGACAAGACCACCGTGCTGTTCGCGGTCGCGGACAAGGTCGGGGCGCTGCACGAGGCGATAAGCCTGTTCGCCCGCAACGGCATCAACATTTCCAAAATCGAATCGCGCCCGCTGCGATCGCGCCCGTGGGAGTACATCTTCTTTGTCGATTTCAGCGGACATCGCGACGATCCCAGGGTCCGGCGCGCGCTCAAGGCGCTCGAACGCAAGGCCCTTTTTTTGAAGGTGCTGGGATCGTATCCTGAAGGAAGGTCCGCCTCCGCATAGGGGCGATCGGAACGCCTTGGCAAAAGTCGAAGACCTGGTACTTCCGTCGGTCGCCGCGCTCAAACCGTACGAACCCGGAAAACCTCCCGAAGAACTTCAGCGCGAGCTCGGAATCAGCGAGTCGATCAAGCTCGCATCGAATGAGAACCCGCTCGGACCTTCGCCGCGCGCGATCGCGGCGATCAAAGCGGCGCTGCCCGAGCTGAACCGCTACCCCGACGGCGCGAACTTCGAGCTGCGGCGCAAAATCGCGGAGCATCACAAGCTGCCGGTCGATCATATCTTCGCGGCATCGGGATCGGTCGAAGTCCTGAACCTGCTTGCGTTCCTGTTTCTGAGACCGGGCCTGAACGCCGTCTTTTCCGATCATTCCTTTGCCATTTATCCGCTCGCGACCGCCGCGGCGGGAGGCAGCGCCAAGGTGGCGCCGACCAGCGACGGCTATTCGCACGATCTGGAAGCGATAGCCGCGCAGATCGACGAAAACACGCGGATCGTATTTCTGGGCAATCCCAACAATCCCACCGGCACCATCTATCGCCGCGCCGAGTGGAAGCGCTTTCTCGCCACGGTTCCGGAAGACGTCGTGATCGTGGCGGACGAAGCCTACTTCGAGTTCGTGCGCGACAGCGAATATCCCGACTCGCTGGAGGATCACGACGGCAGGCGGCTGATCGTCACGCTGCGCACCTTCTCCAAGATTTTCGGGCTCGCGGGAGTGCGCGCGGGCTATGCCGTCGCGCGCCCGGAAATAATCCGGCTGCTCAACAACGTGCGCCAGCCCTTCAACGTGACCTCGCTGGCGCAGGTCGCGGTGATCGCCGCGATGGACGACAAGGCGCATATCGCCGAGACGCTGAGGGTCAACGCGGAGGGAATGGACTTCCTCGAACGGGAATTCCGCCGCCTCAATATTCCCTTCGTTCCAAGCCACGCGAATTTCATCCTGGCCGACGTCGGCGACGGACGGACGGTTTACGACCAGCTCCTGCGCAAAGGGGTGATCGTGAGGCCGATGGGCGGTTACGGCTACCCGCGACACGTCCGAATCAGCGTGGGCCTGCCCGAAGAAAATCGAAAGCTGGTGGAGGCGCTCGGGCAAATTCTCGGCCCCGATGCTCGAAGCGCGTAACTTCTTCGCGTCGCGGGACGTTCACCACTGATGGCGCGGCTTTTCAAGCAGATGACGATTGCGGGCGTCGGCCTGATCGGCGGATCGCTCGCTCTGGCCGCCAGGCGAAAGCGTCTGGTCGGGCGTATCGTCGGATTCGGCAGAACCGAGGCAAACCTCGATATCGCGGCGGCGCGCGGAATGATCGATGCGGCGTCGCGCGATCCCGCCGAGGCCGCATCCGGATCCGATCTTCTGCTGCTCGCGGTGCCGATCGTCACGATGCGCGCGACGCTGGAGAAGATGCTCCCGCACCTGGCGCCCGATGCGGTCGTGACCGACGTCGGCAGTGTCAAAGGATGGGTGGTCAGGGAACTGGAGCCGCTCATCAAGCCGCCGATGACACTGGTCGCGGCACATCCGGTGGCGGGCAAGGAAACGACCGGAGCGGTATCCGCCGATCCGGCCCTGTTCCGAGACCGCCGCGTGATCATCACGCCCTCCGCAAAAAGCACCGAGGCGGCGATCGGCAAAATCGAAAAGCTGTGGACCGCGACCGGAGCGCGAGTCGAGCGGATGGATCCTGACCTGCATGACGCTCTGCTCGCCCGCGTGAGCCATCTGCCCCAGATTCTTTCGAGCGCGCTCGCGGCGGCTTTGCTTGACGAGCAGGTTGGCGGACTATGGGCGGCGGAATTCGGCGCATCGGGCCTGCGCGATACCACCCGCCTGGCCGCATCGTCATGGGAGATGTGGCGCGACATCTTCGCCACCAATCGGGAAGCGCTCAAAGCCGCGCTGAAATTGTTCGGCGCGACTTTCGCCGAGTTCGAAAGGATGATCGAACAGGGCGACATCGACGCCCTCGAGAAGCTCTTCGACAAGGGACGCCGGATGCGCGAAAGATTCAGCGGGAAACCCGGATGAGCCGCGAGCAGCCTGTAATCGCGATTGATGGCCCGGTTAGTTCGGGCAAATCCACTGCCGCGCGCGCTCTCGCGCGTGCGTTGGGCTTCGTTTACCTGAGCACCGGCGCGATGTATCGGGCGGTGGCGATCAAGGCGCGCGCGGCCGGAATCGATCCGGACTCGCCCGACCTGGCAGCGCGGCTCGGAACGATGCTCGATTCGACCCGCATCGAGTTCTCCGGCGAGCGCATCATGCTCGACGGCCGCGACGTATCGCGCGAGATCGGCGAGCCCGCGATTGGCGATCTCGCCTCGCAGCTCTCGACCCTCGGCGTGGTGCGCGCCCGGATGCGCGATCTGCAGCGGGCGCTCGGCGAGCGCGGCGGGGTCGTGATGGAAGGTCGCGACATCGGAACGGCGGTATTTCCCGACGCCGAGTTCAAGTTCTTTTTGGACGCCGACGTAAACGTGCGGGCGCGGCGTCGATACGCGGAATTGGCCGCCAAAGGAGTAAAAACCACGTTCGGCGAGGTCCTGGAGCAGCTCCGCGAGCGCGATATTCGGGACCAGGGTCGCGCGCTCGCGCCGCTGCGCCGGGCCGACGACGCCGTGCTCGTTGACAGCACCGATCTTGATGCGGATCAGGTGGTGGACGCGATGAAGAAGCGAATTCTCGCCGCAAGCAACGCTCGCAAGGGGTTGAAACGCGGCTAACCCGGTTGTAAGTTTCGCACCAGCCTCGAAGTTCCCCGGAAGGTTCCACTAAATGGAGAAAGTTTTGTCCGATAAGCTCGGAGGA
>JAJPKP010000033.1 GCA_021323675.1 Pseudomonadota bacterium
ATTCCTGCATCAGTAGAGGAGAAACGAGAAATGGCAAACGTGCTTGGCAAGCGCTACCTGTGCGAGAAATGCGGCACCGAGGTGCTTTGCAACAAAGCCGGTCAGGGGTCGCTCGAGTGTTGCGAAGGCGAAATGAAGATCAAGGAGGCGAAGCCGCTTCCTTCTTCCGATTAAGTTTCGAGCCGCGCCTGGCGCCCACCACTGCCCGGCGCGGATCGATTTCCAGTTGTGGCCAATCCATCCGTCAAGGCCGATCTGGTTCTGCATGAAGGGGAGGTCATGGGCTACCCCGGCAGCGACTCGGTCGCGATAGCCGCCGGACGCGTCGTCGCCCATGGACCCTTCTCGCTGCTCAAGGCATTCGTCAGCTCGAGAACCCATCTGGTGAAACTGGCGGGGCGTACGGTCGCCCCCGGCTTCATCGATTCCCACCTTCATTTCCTCGAAGCTGCCGCCGTCGCTACCGGATTGTCCGTATGGCGATGCCGCACCGTCGGCGATCTTCTCGCCGATCTGCGGGTTGCCGCCGGCAAGACTCCGCCCGGCAACTGGCTTAGAGGATTCGGATGCGACGAAATGCTGCTCGCGGAAAAGCGCGGCCCGACCCGGGACGAACTCGATCAGTCCGTGCCCAAGAATCCCCTGCGCCTGCGCCATCAGACCCTTCACGCCTCATGGCTGAACAGCAGGGCTATCAGCCTGCTCGGGCTGGAAGATCCCAAGTTCCGTCCGCCCGACGGCGCGCAGTTGATTCGCGACGCGACCGGGCGCTTGACCGGCCTGGTCGTCGGGATGGAGCAATGGCTGGCGCAGCATCTGCCGCGCGTCACGAATGCGGAAATTGAATCGCGCGCGCGCGTTCTGAGCCGCGAGCTGGCTGCCGCCGGTGTGACCGCATTCACCGACGCCACCGTGAGAAACGGCCCTTCCGATGTCGCCCTGTTCGGCAAGCTGGTCGCATCGGGCGCCATCTGCCAGCGAACTTCCGTGATGGTCGGATCGGACCATCTTGATTCGCTGAATCAGGCCGCGGAAAGCGCGCGCGCCGGACGCATCCGCATCGCCGCGCTCAAGTTTATGCCCACCGGCGGCCGTGAAGACGCGATGATGGCGCGGCGGACCCGAATCGCGCTCAGCAGCGGACTCGACTGCGCGTTTCACGCCACCGAAGTCGAGGAGCTCGACCATGCTCTGCAGGCGATCGAACTTGCGCGCAAGCAGTTCGCAAGCGATGTGCCCTTGCCGGCTTGCCGAATCGAGCACGGCGGCACCATCCCGCCCGACTATATCGAACGAATCGCGGCGGTACGCGGATGGGTCGTGACCAACCCCGGCTTCCTGCATTTTCGCGGTCCCAAATATCTGGAAGAGCCCGGACTGATTCCCCATCTGTATCGGGCGCGAAGCCTCAAGGATGCGGGTATCGAGCTTGCCGGCGCCACCGATGCTCCCGTGACGCCCGCTCGTCCGCTCGCCGCCATCTCCGCGGCAATCTCCCGATCGACCGTTGATGGCCAGGCGCTCGCGCCCGAGGAACGGCTTTCGTCCGAAGAGGCGTTCGCGATGTTCACGCGGGACGCCGCTCGACTGGCAAGGCTGGATGCGGGCGTGATCGAGCCGGAGAAGCTCGCCGACCTGATCGTCCTGCCGCGCAACCCCGCATCGATGAGCCCCGTCGAGCTCTTGAGCCTCACCGTCGATATGACCCTGATCGGCGGGCGGATAGTGTACGAGCGCGGCCGCCCCGCAATCGCCTACAGCGACAGCGCCGACCTGCACTCCGCCTGACACCGCGTCAAGCGGGCCGTTTCAGCACTGCTTAGCTTTCGACGATTCTCGTCTCAAAGAAAAGCAAGACAAACACCTTTTCGAGTTGGCAGACTTCGCCCCGAATCGGCATTCCCCCGCCTTTTCGCGAGGTCTACCGCCAATCTGCAACTATGATATGAAAGGAAGATCAGCCCTGTAAGGAGTGGGACATCAATGGCCCAGCGGGAAATTACCGAAGAAGAATTGCGCAAGCGCGTTCGCGCGCTCCTCGATGAAGCGCATCCGGACAAAGTCGATCAGTTCACCTTTCGCGGCAAACAATACGATCACGGCCTTGCCTGGGTGCATTTTCCCGAGGGCTACGGCGGATTGGGCATCAGCCCCGGCATGCAGGCGATCGTCACCGAGGAAATCAGCAAGCACGCCAAGACCCTCTACGACGACATGATGATCAACGCCATCGGAATCGGGATGGGCGCGCCGACCGTGCTCACTCACGGCACCGAATGGATGAAGAAAAACCTGCTGCGGCGAATCTTCACCGGCGAAGATATCTGGTGCCAGCTCTTCAGCGAACCTGGCGCCGGCTCCGACGTTGCCGGTCTCGCCACCCGCGCTGTCCGCGAGGGCGATTACTGGGTCGTCAACGGCCAGAAGGTCTGGACCAGCCTCGCCCATCTGTCGAAATGGGCGATGCTGCTTGCGCGGACCAATCCCGATGCGCCCAAACATTCGGGCATGTCCTATTTCCTGCTCGATATGGAAAGCCCCGGCGTCGAAGTGCGCCCGCTCCATCAGATCACCGGCGAAGCCGAGTTCAACGAAGTCTTTCTTACCGACGTCAAGATTCCGGCCGACCGGATGATGGGGCGTGAAGGCGAAGGATGGAAGGTCGCGCTCACCACCCTGATGAACGAGCGCACCGCCATCGGCGGCGGCGGTCCGACCCGCCGCGGCGCAGGCTCGATCGGCGTGCTGATGAATCTCTGGAAGTCGCGCGAAAAAGGACAATTCTCCCCTGAAGCCGAAATCCTGATGCGCGATCGCATCACCAGGCTCTATATCGAATCGGAGCTGCTGCGGATGACGAGCCAGCGCGCCAAGGCCGCCCGCAAGGCCGGCAACCCCGGACCCGAAGGATCGGTCGCAAAGCTCGCGCAGGCCGAACTGAACAAGCGAATCTGGGAATGCGCGATGGACGTGATGGGGCCGGATTCGCTCGTCTATGAACCCGGCTACACGCGCCGCCGCCCGACTTCCCGCGCGCGCGAGGGCCGCAATTCGCTGTCCAAGTACCAGTTCCTGCGCGCACGCGCCAATTCGATCGAGGGCGGCACGTCCGAAGTGATGCGCAATATCCTGGGCGAGCGCGTCCTTGGACTTCCCGGCGAGCCGCGTTCCGACAAGGACGTCCCCTGGAAGCAGATTCCGCGCAGCGCCTAGCCGCAAAACACATCGCCAAGAGGAATTAGAATGGATTTCGCTTTCACTCACGAACACGAAGAGCTTCGCCAGACGATTCGCCGGTTCATGGAAAACGAATCGCCCGAAGCCACTGTCCGCAAACTGATGGAGACCGAGCAGGGCTACGATCGCAAAACCTGGGACAAGATGGCTTCGGAGCTGTCGCTGCTCGGCCTGGCTGTGCCCGAACAATACGGTGGGGCGGGGCTGGGAGCGGTCGAGCTTGCGATCGCGATGGAAGAGATGGGACGCGTGCTGTTCTGCGGCCCCTACCTCGCCAGTGCCGTCCTTGCCGCCGATGCGCTGCTTCGCACCGGCGACGACGCATCCAAGAAGAAACTTCTACCCGCAATTGTCTCCGGCAAGTCCATCGCCACACTGGCGCTCGCCGACGAGAACGGGCGATGGGACCCTAAGGCGGTTACGATGCGCGCGACGCGTGACGGTTCCAACTGGAAGCTCAGCGGCGCGAAGAACTACGTGCTCGACGGCCATATCGCCGATTCCATCCTGGTCGCCGCACGTGCCGATGACGGCCTTGGCCTGTTTCATGTCGAGGGGGCGGCGGCCGGCCTTCAGCGCAAACCGCTGCCCACCCTGGATTTGACGCGCAAGCTCGCGCGGCTCGATTTTTCAGGCACTCCCGCCGCGCGGGTTTCGAGCGCAGACGCAACCGAGGCGCTGAAGCACACCCTCGCGCTCGCGTCCGCGATGCTTGCGGCCGAGCAGGTCGGCGGAGCGCAGCGATGCCTTGAGATGTCCACCGAGTACGCCAAGACCCGGCTGCAGTTCGGCCGTCCGATCGGCTCGTTCCAGGCAATCAAGCACAAATGCGCTGATATGCTCGTGGAAACCGAGTTCGCCCGTTCCGCCGCTTATCATGCGGCCTTCGCAATCGCCGGCAACGAGGATGTATTCGAGGCGGCGCATCTCGCCAAGTCTTACTGCTCGGAAGCGTATTTTCACGCCGCGGCCGAGAACATCCAGATCCACGGCGGGATGGGCTTCACCTGGGAGCATCCAGCACATCTGTATTTCAAGCGCGCCCGAGCCAGCATTATCCTGTTCGGCGATCCCGCCGAGCATCGGCTGCAGCTCGCAAGCGTCCTGGAGTTATGAGCCCAGCCTCCGGAGGAACCGACGCAGTCCTTTACGAGAAGCGCGGCGCCGTCGGATGGGTGACGCTGAACCGCCCCGATCAGTTCAACGCATATAACGTAGCGATGCGGGATGGGCTGTTCGGGGCGCTCAGCGCGATTCACGACGATCCCGAAGTGCGCGCGATGGTCCTGACCGGGGCGGGGCCCGCGTTCTCGACCGGCGGCGACCTGCACGAATTCGGAAGCGCTCCGTCGCCGGTCATGGCACGATGGATCAGGTTCAGGCGCGATGTGTGGGGGAGGCTCAAATCGCTGCCCGTGCCAACCATCGCCGCTATTCACGGCTACACCGTGGGCGGCGGGCTGGAGATGGCGTTGCTGTGCGACATGGCGATAGCGGCAGACGATACCCGCATCTGCCTGCCCGAGACCGGAGCGGGGATGATTCCCGGCGTCGCCGGCACGCAAACCGCCTCGCGCCGGCTGGGATTGGGGCGCGCGCTCGATCTCGCCATCACCGGCCGATGGATTGACGCGCAAGACGCATTGCTTATAGGTTTGGTCGCCGAAGTCGTATCCGTGGCGAAGCTCGAGGGCCGCGCGCTTGAATTGGCGTATCGGCTCGCGCGCCTGCCCCGCGAAAATGCTGCTATAGCCAAGCTTGCGGTATGGGGTGGGCTCGATTTGCCACTCGGGGAAGGGCTTTCCCTCGAACGGCGCCTCGCTTATCGCCTCTCGATGCTGTCCGGCAGCGAACACCATCGCCACCACGGCCGAGCAGGCAGCGCAAAGCGCTGGAGAAAGCCCAGGGCAGCCAGGAGGTAAGAGAGTCTTTGAACACCGTCAATTTCGTAACCATCCCGTCCACGATCGTGCCGGATCAGGAAATCCTGGTCTTTGGAAACCGCCGCCTCACCTACGCGAGGCTCGCCGAACACGTCGGCAAGCTGGCTGCCATCTTCAAGCAGGCCGGGTTGAAGCAGCGCGATGTGGTTGCGGCCCTCGACACCAATTCGGACTGGTACATCGCAAGCTACTACGCCGCCGCAAAAGCCGGGCTTACCTTCCTGCCGCTCAACTATCGCGCCAAGGAGGCGGAGCTCGAATACATGATCAACGCGGCGGACGCGCGCACCCTGCTCGTCGGCGATCGCTACCTCGACCTGATCGAGCGGCTTCGCCCGCAGCTCAAGGTTCAGAACTTCATCGCGATCGGCGAGGGCAAGCCCGGCCTTTCCCGGCTCGAAGACCTGGTGTCGAACGCTGACCCCGACGAAGGCGAAGCCGAAGTCGAGGATGAAGACACGTCAATCCTGATGTACACCAGCGGAACCACTTCGCTGCCGAAGGGCGTGATGCTGTCGTTTCGCGATTTCACCGCGTACGTCACCGCGAACGTCGAGATGGCGGACGGGACCGATCGCGGCGTCGCGCTGGTGTGCGTGCCCTTCTACCACATCGCCGGAACCACCGCTTACATGACCAACATATGGACCGGCCGCAAGCTCATCGTGATGCCGCAGTTCGACGCCAAAACCTGGCTCAGGCTGGTCGAGACCGAGAAGGTCACGCACGCGTTCGTTGTGCCCACGATGATGAAGCAGCTCCTCGATGAGCCGTCGTTCGCCAATACCGATTTCTCGACCCTGACCAACCTCGCTTACGGCGGCGCCGCGATGCCTATCCAGGTGATTCGCCGCGCCATCGAGGCATTTCCGAGGCATGTCGGCTTCGTCAATGCCTACGGACAGACGGAGACCACTTCGTCGCTGACCGTTCTCGGCCCTGACGACCATCGGATCGAAGGGACGCCGGAAGAGATGGAACTCAAGCTCAAGCGGCTGAACTCGATCGGAAAGCCGCTGCCCGACGTCGAAATCCGCGTTCGCGATGAAGACGGAAACATTCTTCCCTCCGGCCAGGTCGGCGAGATCATCATTCGCACCCCGCGCATCATGAAGGGTTACGCGGGACGCACCGACGATGCCGCTTTGCCCGAGGGATGGCGCGCGACAGGCGACCTCGGATGGCTCGACGAGGAAGGCTACGTGTTCTTTGCCGGCCGCAAGGACGACATGATCATCCGCGGCGGCGAAAATATCGCTCCCGCGGAAATCGAGGCCGTCCTGATGAGCCATCCCGCGGTCGATGAAGTCGCGGTGGTCGGTGTGCCGTCCGAAGAATGGGGCCAGACGGTCAAGGCCTTCGTCGTTCTGCGCAAGGGCGCGAACGCGACCGAGCAGGAACTCGGCGAATTCTGCCGATCGCGGCTGGCCAGTTTCAAGCGCCCCGAGAAAATCGCGTTCATCGATGCGCTTCCCAAAAACCAGCTCGGCAAGATTCTGCGCAAGGACCTGAGATCGCAGTAGGGAGAATCGAAGCCTGCCCCAGAGCCGCAAAGATGCGCGGGCTTTGCCCGCCCGCCACGCTCCCGCGCGCCGCCCGCTCGAAGTCGTCGCGGCAAAGGGCTGCGTAACCGCCCGAATCCTCGGGCGCGGACGCAGCGCCAGGCTCGATGCGGAAGCGGCGGGCCGCCTCATCGAGCTTATCGAAGAGGTCGAAGACGACGAGTCGGCGCGGATGCTCGCGATTACCGGCAGCGGATCCGCTTTCTGCACCGGGTTTGCTCCCGATGTGAACCCCGCGGTGGTCGAGTCGCTTGCCGTGCTCTCCAAGCCGACGCTCGCGATCGTCAACGGCGATGCGATTGACGAAGGGCTGGAACTTGCGATGGCGGCCGATATTCGCGTCTCGGTCGCATCGGCCCGCTTTGCGCTGACGCAACTCGGCCGCGACGAGCTTCCGCACTTCGGCGGCACTCAGCGCCTTCCGCGCCTGGTCGGCGCGGGCCACGCGCTGCGGATGCTGCTTGCGGGCGCCGCTATCGACGGCAGCGAGGCTCATCGAATCGGGCTGGTTGCGTACCTGGCAAAAAACGAGCGTGATCTCGGGCGCGTCGCGGGCTCCGTGGTCGAATCGATCCTGAGCCGGGCGCCCCTTGCTGCCCGGCTTGTCAAAGACGCCGTGCTGAAGGGCTATGATATGACATTGGAGCAGGGCGTAAGGCTTGAGGAAGATCTGTATGCCCTGCTACAAACGACTGCCGACCGTGCCGAGGGAGTGCGCGCATTCCTGGAGAAGCGCAAACCGCTCTTCCGAGGCGCCTGAAGAGTCGATTTTCTGAGAGGAACGGACTGCGAGATGGCCAATCAACTGGGTAAGGTTTACATCTGCGGAAAATGCGGATCGCAGGTTATCGTCACCAAGGGCGGCACCGGCACCATCAAGTGCTGCGGCGCGCCGATGGAACAAAAGAAATAACCGCCTGTGCGGGGCCCGGGCTATGGACGCCGCTGCCTTTGTCGCGGAACTTTCGTCCGAAAATGAATCGATCCTGAAAAGGCTTGCTCCCGCCCAGGCCCTCACCGCCGAGGCGCGCGGTGACTTAAGTCCCCGCAACCTCCTGCGTGTAGCCCTCAAAAACGAACTCGAAGCGAGCGAGATCGCCGCGCTCTGGATGCCGTCCGCGCGCGGCGCGGACTTGAAGCTCGCGCTCGCCCGCCAGGCCGGCGATGAAGCGCGGCACTACCGCCTCATCGCCGAGCGGCTGCGCGGCCTCGGCGACTCGCTCGACGGCTTCGATCCCCTCGCACAGGGCTATAGCCCGCTCTTCCAGTACCTGCGCGTGCTCGAAACCGATGTCGAGCGGGTGGCCGCCGGCCAGTTCACCCGCGAAGCGATCGCGCTGGTAAAGAACGTTCAGTTCATCGAACTCTGCGAACGTGCCGGCGACGCGGCCACCGCGATGCTGTATCGGGGCGTGATCCAGCCTGACGAACAGTACCATCATCAACTGGGCCGCCATTTCCTCGAACGGCTCGCCTCAGATGACAAGTCGCAGCGGCTCGCGCGCGCCGCGCGCGAACGCACGATCGCGCTGGCCGAAGAACTGCAATCATTGGCGTTCAAGCGCGCGGGCGTACATCACGCCCCCGGATGCTGACGCGAAAGGGCGCGGGGCCTTGTCATGATCGGTACTCTGATTATCGGAATCCTCGCCGGATGGCTGGCGGGAAAGCTGATGCGCGGCGGCGGCTACGGATTGATCGGCGACCTCGTGCTCGGGCTCGTGGGCGGCGTAGTCGGAGGATGGATCTTCGCCCAACTCCACGTAGCCGGTCCACCAGGCGCAATCGGCTCGCTCGTCACCGCGACGGTCGGAGCGATTGTGCTCGTCTGGATAACCCACCTCATCCGCCACGCCGCCTGACCCGCTGACTCTTCTCAACGCTAACGGAGACCGTGCCTACGCGCGGCGCGGGCGCAGGCAGGCGAGTCTGAGTCTCAGCGGCTTTCCGAGCCATAGGCGGTTGGTCGCGTGATCTTCGAACGCATCGCCGGTGTTCGGATGCACCAGGATCGACAGGCCCGCCCGATTCAGCATCAGCCACGGCACGATCTTCGAGAATTCCCCGCGCCCGAATTTCACCTGGTACATCGACTGCGGATGCGGCCCGACGGGTTCCTCGCGCCAGCGTCCCATCTCGACCCGAAACGTCTTCTCGATCGCGCGCCGCAAACGGTCCGCTTTCTTGCGCGAGCCGGCATCGTAGTAAACGTGCGCGTGATAGTCGCGGATCTTGCGAGTTTCGAGCATCATGGTCGCGCTTCCCGATAGATCTTCAGTGCGGCAGGCAGCGGGGCGGACTGGAAAGGTCCGAAAGATTCAGCTTGCCGCCACCATCGCCGTCAGCCGCTCTACCAGCGCGGGCGCCCCGGTTGCATGTTTCAGAAACACGTACACCTCGGAACATTCAGATCCGAGCTTCTTGATCTTTTCGGCCCATGCCGCCAGGTCGTCGTCCTTGTAGTCCTCGCGGCGAAGCCGCAGGTACGCGTATTCCGCGGTTCTCACCACCGGCGTGGCAAGCTTGTCGCTCTCCGCGATGCACAACGCGCATCCCGCATCGCCGAGCGCTGAGAACGTTTCCTCGTCGAGCCACGATCGATTGCGGAACTCGAACGCCGCCTTCATCTTGCCGTTCAGCAGGCCGAGAAACTCGCGCAGCACCGCGAGGTCCTTTTTGAAGGCTGGGGGGAGCTGAAAAAGCGTCGGTCCGAGCCGCGCGCCGAGCGCATTCGCGGTTTCGATGAAGTAATCCATCTCGCGCTGGACGCCGGCGAGCCTGGCCTTATGGGTGATTCGCTCGGGCGCTTTCAGCGAAAAGCGGAAGCCGTCCGGAGTTTCGCCGCACCACTTCTCCAGCATCTGCCTGCGCGGCATCGCGCGGAACGTGTAGTTGATCTCGACGGTGGGAAATCGCTCCGCGTAGAAGGCGAGCATCTTAGGCCCGGCAATCTTCTCCGGATAAAAGCTCCCGCACCACTCCTTGTAGCTGAACCCCGATGTGCCGATTCGGACCATCCGACGCCCTCAAGCGAAAGTAACCTCGCCCCACACCCTTTCACAAGGCCAGGCGGCGCTTTGAACTGCCTAATGATGAGCGCGAAGCTCGATGATAGTGCTCTTCATCGGCTCGGTTCCGTTTTGAGCGCCAATTGACCCGGCCTCATTTGGCGGCCTGGCGTTTGGCGCGCCGCTTGTGCGTCGATCAAGGAGTCTTCAGGCGCGGGACGGTCAGGCGAGGGCGTGGAGGCGGAGGCCTTCCGCCTGGGTGCGAATCGGGTCGGGGAGCTCCACCTGGCGCGCGTCTGTCCACGTGCGTTCGAGCCGGTAGAACTCGCGCGCGGGCTCGTAAAAGATGTGAATCACCACGTCGTCGTAGTCGAGCACGACCCAGTGGGCGTGATTGAAGCCTTCGACTGAAAGCGGACGGATGCCCCGCTCAGCCATCCGCCCCTCGATACCGCGAGCGATCGCCTGCACTTGAACATCCGATCTGCCGGTCAGAACCAGGAAATAATCCGCGATGGTCGAGAGATGCTCGGACTGGAGCACCACCAGATCGTAAGCTTTCTTTTCGAGCGCGGCTTCGGCCGCAAGTAATGCCTTCTCCAGGGAATCCACGCTGTGCGACTGTGCGATGTTACTCAATAGAGGGCGTGACGCTGGATGTAATCAACGACGTCGCTGGGGACGAGATAGTTGATCGATTCCTGGCGCTGAATTTTGCGGCGGATGGCGGTCGCCGAAATTGGAAGGACGGTTGTCGGTACGAACGAAAGCGTGTGACCACTCGCGTGCACGTAATGATCTTCTTCCTGAATGTAACCGAAGCGGCTGAGCGCGGCAAGCGAGATCTTGGGCGGACCGCCTTCGCCCTCGGGCAGCCGCGAATGAACCGCGAGATTGCACAACGACACCAGCTCATCGCAGCTCTTCCACGTTTCCAGCTCCGCGAACTGGTCCGCGCCCATCAGCAGGTAAAGCACCGCCGGCGGCCGCAGCGTCGCCAGAAAATACTTCACAGTTTCGATTGTGTAGGAGCGGCCCGTGCGCCGAATCTCGACGTCCGATGCCATGAAATGGCGATTGCCCTTGGTCGCCAGCCGGACCATCGCGAGCCGATGCTCCGCCGGAGCGAGATCGCCTTCGGTCTTGTGCGGCGGCGAGGCGGCCGGGATGAAGTAAACCAGGTCGAGGTTCAGCGCCTCGCGGTCTTCTTCGGCTGACCGAAGATGGCCGAAATGGATAGGGTTGAAACTGCCCCCGAACAAACCTACGCGCATGTCGCGGCTGTCCCCCGAACAGTCAAAGCGACGCGCCTAGCCGCGCACCTGGCCTTCGCCGCGAATGACGTACTTGTACGTCGTCAGCTCGTTCAGTCCCATCGGTCCCCGCGCGTGAAGCCGGTTGGTTGAGATTCCGGTTTCCGCGCCGAAACCGAACTCGAAGCCGTCGGTAAAGCGGGTCGACGCGTTTACATAAACCGTAGCGGAATCGACCTCGCGTTCAAAGCGACTTGCCGCCGCGGAGTCCTGGGTCACAATCGCGTCCGCCAGATGGGATCCGTGGCGCTCGACGAAAGCAATCGCCTCGTCGATGGAATCGACGACCTTAACGGCCAGGATCAAGTCCAGGTACTCGGTGTCCCAATCCTGCTCGGAGGCCGGGCGGGCGTCGCGCACGACGCGGCGGGTGCGCTCGTCGCCGCGAATTTCCACTCCGGCTTTTTTCATCCGCGCCGCTATCGCCGGCAAAAAGCGGTCCGCGATCGCCGCATGCACCAGCATCGTCTCCATCGCGTTGCAGACCGAAGGCCGGCTGCATTTGGCGTTGAAGCAGATCTCTTCCGCCATCTTCAGGTCGGCCGCGCGATCGACATAGGTATGGCAGAGGCCGTCGAAGTGGGGCAGGAGCGGCACCGCAGAGCCTTCCAGTGCCTGCTTGAGCGTCTTGCCGCCGCGCGGGATTATCAGGTCGATCAGCTCCGGATGGCGCTTGAGTATCTGGATCACTTCGCGGTCCGGATTATCCACGAAGCTGGCGCATTCCGGATCAATCCCAGCCTCACAAAGCGCGCGGCCGATCAGTTCGGCCAGGCAGGTGTTGGCTGAAAGCGCCTCGGATCCTCCGCGCAGAACCACCGCATTTCCCGATTTGAAGCACAGCACCGCCGCATCGACGGTGACATTCGGGCGCGATTCGTAAACGATCGCGATAAGTCCCAGCGGTACCCGCACCTTTCGAATCACCAGTCCGTTGGGCCGCCGCCACGATTCGATCTCGTCGCCTACCGGGTCGCGCAGGGCCGCGACTTCCTCGACGCTTTTCGCCATCGCCTCGATCCTCGCGGGGTTGAGCGTAAGCCGTTCGAGAAAGGCGCCGGTGCGCCCCTGGCCGCGCGCGCGCTCGAGGTCCCTGGCGTTTGCGGCGAGTATCGGGGCGTGCGCCGCGCGAATAATCTTCGCGAGTTCCCGCAGCGCGGCGTTCTTCTGATCGCTGGGTGCGAGCGCGAGCTTGCGACCGGCCGCGCGCGCCCGCGCCAGCGTCGCGATTACGTCGGATTCAAGACTCATCCAATTTCCTTAAGCAGCACGAAATTGTCGCGATGAATGATCTCGTCGGCAACCTTGTAGCCGAGCACGTTCGAAATCTCCGCCGAACGCCGGCCCATCACTTTTAGCACATCGGCAGCCGGGTAGTTGACCAACCCACGTCCGAATTCGACTCCATCGGGATCGATCAGGCTGACGCAATCGCCTCCGCCAAAATCGCCCTGCACCTGCCTGATTCCCGAGGGAAGCAGGCTCTTGCCCTTGCTTCTGAGCGCTTCCGCCGCGCCGCGATCAACCGCGAGGGTGCCCGAAGGGCGCAGCGCGAATGCGATCCAGTGCTTGCGGCTTTTGAGCCGTTCGCCGGCCGGGATGATCAGCGTGCCGCATTCGCGTTCGGGGCTTAAAACCGCCTTCATGACTCCGGGCTCGCGTCCCGGCGCGATGATGGTGGGTATTCCCGCGCGCGCGGCCTGCCTTGCCGCCTTCAGCTTCGTGGCCATCCCGCCGCTGCCGAGCGGGCCCGCGCTTTCCGCGACCAGTCCGCTCATCCCCGCCTCGGGGTCGGTGATCAACGGAACGAGCCGGGCATCCGGCCGCTTGCGCGGGTCTCCGGTCAGCACTCCCGGCACGTCGCTCAGGATCACCAGAAGCTGCGCATCCACCAGCGTGGCGACCAGCGACGAAAGCACGTCGTTGTCGCCGAGCCTGATCTCTTCGACCGCGACGGTGTCGTTCTCGTTGACGATCGGAACGACGCCGGCGGCGAGCAGGGTTGCGATGGTCTGGTTGGCGTTCAGGCGGCGGCGGCGCTCGGCGAGGTCCTGATGCGTCAGCAAAAGCTGCGCGACGCTGCGGCCGTGGATGCCGAAGGCGCGCGCCCATTCGCGCATCAACTCGATCTGTCCCGCCGCCGCGGCCGCCTGTCGCGATGCGATCGTGCCGTCGCCGAGCATGCTGAGGCGGGCGCGGCCCGCGGCAACCGCGCCGGACGTGACGATTATCACCTCGCGCCCGCCGCGGATGCTCTCGTCGGCATCGGTTGCCAGCCGGTCCATGACTTCGCCGATCAGTCCATCGCTGTCGGACAATACGGCGCTGCCGACTTTTACGACGATGCGCCGGGCGCGCTCGAGAATTCGCGCCTTGTAGTTCAATTGGGACATGGCGCGGCAGCCTGATGAATTTCGTTAAGCATCTGCGCAATTTGCGCGACCAGCGGCGCGAGCCCGATGCGTTTTGCAGCCGAGATGGGAAAGACGCGCAGCTTGAGCGCTCGCTCGAGCTCGCACGCCGTTTCGCGCACGATCTCGGAAGACATCAGATCGATCTTGTTGAGCGCAATCAGCGCCGGGCGCTCCAAAAGCGCCGCATCGAACGATCCAATCTCGCCGCGCACGGTCGCAAACCCCTTTTCCGGCTCCGCGGAAGCATCCAGCACATACACCAGCAGGCGAGTACGCGACAGATGGCGCAGGAAGCGGATGCCGAGTCCGTGCCCCAGATGCGCGCCCTCGATGAGTCCGGGGATATCGGCAATCGTGAAGCTTTCCTCTTCCGACGCGAACACGCGTCCGATGTTCGGGGTCAGCGTGGTGAAAGGGTAGGGTGCGATTTTCGGACGTGCGGCGCTCAGCGCCGCCAAAAGCGTCGATTTTCCCGCATTCGGGAGTCCCACCAGCCCGGCCTCCGCCACCAGGCGAAGCTCCAGACGCACCCATCGCTGCTCGCCCGGCGTTCCCGGAGTGGCGATTCGCGGCGACCGGCGCGTCGGCGTCGCGAAATGCATATTGCCGCGCCCGCCCTCGCCGGCCTTTGCGATTACGGCGCGCTCTCCGGGCATCACGAGATCGGCGAGCACTTCGCCGGTTTCATCGTCAAGCACGACCGTTCCCGGCGGGACGCGCACCGTCAGGTCATCGCCGGCGCGGCCGTACTGTTGTTTGCCGCGGCCGGGCTGGCCGTCGCGCGCGATGAGGCGCGGCTGATACTTGAAATCGAGCAGGGTCGAGAGGCCTTCATCGACCTCGAAGATCACATTGCCGCCGCGGCCGCCGTCTCCTCCGGCAGGTCCGCCGAAGGGACGATATTTTTCGCGCAGAAACGCGATCGCACCATCGCCGCCCTTGCCGGCATGCACGTACACTCGCGCTTCGTCGATAAACCGCATACGGAATTCCAGATTATAGCAATTGAAACCGGCTCAAACTGAGGGGGCGGCCCGAAGCCGCCGTCCTTTCGGGGCGGGAACGTTTGCGGCACAGAAAATCGCCGGGCGAGCGGGCGCCCCGGCGGCGCTTTGCTCGCCCGAATCCCTTTGGCGCGCCTCGGCCTTCGTCGCGAGGATGGCGGACGATTGCGGCTCCGCGCGTCAGGCGCACAGTTCCGCGAGCGCGCGCACCGCCTCGATCGAGCCTGTTCCGATAAGCATCGTTTTCACCGGCGATGCTTTCCACGCCTTGAGACGATCCGCGATTCGATCCTTGGGGCCTACCAGCGCGACTTCATCGACCAGCTTGTCGGGCACCATCCCGATCGCCTCGGGTCTCTTGCCGGACAGGTAGAGGTCCTGAATCTTGCCGGCCGCGTCGTCATAGCCGAGGCGCCGCGCGTAGTCGTTGTAGAAATTCTTGGACCGCGCGCCCATCCCGCCGATATACAAGGCGAGGTTGGCTTTCACTGCCATCCGGCACTTCTCCAAGTCGGGGCCCATCACGCAGGTGACGAACGGCGCGACCTCGAAGTTATCCATCGACTTCTTGCCGCCGGCCTTCGCGAAGCCTTCCTTGATCGGCCCGGCGTACAGATCCCATCGCTCGGGATTCATCCAGACCGGAATGACTCCGTCGGCGATTTCCGCGGCCAGCGCGATTCCCTTCGGGCTGATCGATGCCGTGTAGATTTTCAAATCCGGGCGGCCGTGCAGGATGCTCTTGAGCGGCTTGCCGAGGCCGGTCGAGCCGGGTCCGGTGTAGGGTATCTGATATTCCTTGCCGTGATGTTCGACGGGAGCCTCGCGCGCAAGGACCTTGCGCACGATCTCGATGTATTCACGGGTGCGCTGTAGCGGTTTGCCGTATGGCATCCCGTGCCATCCTTCGACCACCTGCGGTCCGGAAGGTCCGATTCCCAGGATGAAGCGTCCGCCCGACAGCGTATCGAGCGTCATCGCCGTCATCGCGGTCATCGCCGGCGTGCGCGCGGGCATCTGCATGATTCCGGTTCCGAGCTTGATGCGTTTGGTGAGCGCGGCGATCCACGAGAGCGGAACGATCGCGTCGGATCCGTAGGCTTCCGCGGTCCATACCGAATCGAAGCCAAGTTTCTCGGCTTCGAGAATCAGGTCCATCGGCATTCCATTCTGGGAGCCGGAATAACCAGTAACCAGTCCGAGCTTCATCGGAAGTCCTCCTCCACGGAGCCGCCGGCCCCGTCGATCGCCAGTGAATAACAGGCGGGGGAAAATGAAAAGGCCCCGCGGCTAAGCCCCAGGGCCTTTGTTGGATGCTACGCTGGCTTGCGGCTAGGCGCCGGGTTCGGTCGAGGGCTCGACGCTGACCTGTCGCTTTTCGCCACGCGGCTCGTACTTCACGATTCCGTCCACGCGCGCATAGATCGTGTAATCGCGTCCCATCCCGACGTTGCGGCCCGGATGGATACGAGTGCCGAGCTGCCGGACGAGGATATTGCCCGCCTTGACGGTCTGGCCGTCGAAAATCTTGATACCGCGATGTTGTCCCGGACTGTCGCGGCCGTTGCGCGTCGAACCTTGTCCTTTTTTATGCGCCACGGCTGTTCTCCTCTGGAAAAAGCGGCTGATTTGCCGCGAGTTCGAAAACGGCGGCTACGCGCCCGCCGAAATTTCTTCGATCTTGAGTACCGTGAGTTCCTGGCGATGCCCGTGTTTGCGGCGATAGTTCTTGCGCCGCTTTTTCTTGAACACGATCACTTTGCTGCCGCGCGGCTGCTGCACGATCCGGGCGCGGACCGAGGCGCCCGCGACCACGGGCGTGCCAACCTTCGGAGCCTCGCCGCCCACCGCCAGGACCTCGGTCAAGGCCACTTCTGAGCCGACCTCGCCCGCGATACGCTCGACGACGACCTGATCGCCCACTCCGACGCGGTACTGTTTTCCGCCTGTCTTTACGATTGCAAACATGGAAATGCCGGAATCCAATTGAATATCGGACCTCCGAACCTGTGTCAACGCACGCGGATGCGGCTGTCCTAATTCAGGCCGGCTCACCGCGCTCGAAACGTTGGCCGACCTTCACCGGAGGATGCCGCAGCCGGATGGGCGCGGACAAACCGGGCGAGCGGCATTAAAGTCCGCGGCTTGCCGGAGGGATGCGCAATCCGTGGGCTTCCTGAAATCGGCATCCGGGTCTGAATAGAGGTCGAGCGCGGAGCCTTTGGCGCAGGCCGAACTTTCGGCTGCGGCCTCGGCGCCGAACTGCAGCTTTGTGGTGGTCACGGGAAGAGGCGCATTTCGCCGTCAAATCGCGTTTGACAACATGTCTAAAATTAAACCAATCTGTTAGCAGATTATCGGGAGTTCCCGGCGAAAGGGAGGGTTTGCTGGGCATGCCGACTTTAGCTGGATCGAACGTGCTGTTCGCGCATCACGAAGCGCGCGAGCATGCGCGGACGACCGCAAGCGTCCTCGATCCCCTGAAACAAGGATACTTTCTGTTGTTCATGGCCGGCACGTTTATCGGAAGCCTCGGCGCCCGGATGCACGAGATTGCGGCGGTGTGGCTGATGACCGAGTTGACGACATCGCCGTTCATGATTTCGCTGGTCACGACCGCGTTCAGCCTGCCCGGCTTTCTGCTCGCGCTGCCGGCCGGCGCGATCGGCGACATGTTCGATCGCCGCCGCCTGCTGCTCTTCTCGCAGAGCATGATGGCGACGACTATCGCGGTGCTGGCGTTGCTGGTGCTCAAGGGGAGGGCGGGACCGGGAATCCTGCTTACCGAAACCGCGCTGTGCGGCCTGTTCGCCACAATCGCAACCACCACGACGGACGCGATCGTGCCGCAGATCGTCAAGCGGCGCGAGTTCAGCGCCGCGATTGCGCTGACCGGTGTGCGCTACCATCTGTCGCGCGCGCTCGGTCCGCTTCTGGGCGGCGCGCTCGTTACGGCGGCCAGCCTCGGGCACGCTTTCCTGGTCTGCGCAATCACCCCGTTTGCGATTCTGCTGTTTCTTTGGGTTTGGCACCACTCGGACCGCTCCGCCGATCTCCCTCCCGAACATTTGGGCGCGGCCCTGCGCACCGGGCTTCGTTATGTCCGCTACACGCCCGAGCTGACCGCGGTGCTCGTTCGGCTAATCGCGTTTGTCGGCGTCGGCAGCGCGATGTGGGCGCTGCTGCCCGCTTACGTGCGGCATCACCTGGGGCTCGATGCGTTCCACTACGGGATGCTGTTCGGCGTGTTTGGCTTCGGCGGCGTCTTTGGAACCACTTTCGCTTTCAGGTTGAATCGCACCTCCTCGGGTGAATCGGTCATGACCGCCGCGACGGTCGTCTTCGCGGTTACGCTGCTCCTGATCGCCGGGATGCGCAGCGTGCCGGCGCTCGCGGCAACTTTGTTCCTCGGAGGAGTCGGCTGGTCAGCGGGACTCGTCGGCCTCAAGACCGCGATCCAGGTGGCGGCTCCCGATTGGGTGCGCGCCCGGATCTCGGCAATCCACCTGCTCGTGCTTCACGGCGCTGTCGCGGTGGGCAGCGCATCGTGGGGCGCGCTCGCATGGCATCTGAAAACTCCGACCGCGATGCGCTATGCGGGCATCACCATGATCGCGACGCTGGTCCTTGCGTTTCGGTATCGCCTCGCCGCGGTCGATGCCGTTAACGACGAAGAGCATCCCGCGCCCAGGATTCCGCCCCTGGAGATTCCGGCCGCCGCCGCCCAGGAGAGCGCGCCGCTGATGATAAGCCTCGAGTACCGGGTCGACCCGAACCGGGCCCGCGAGTTCGAGGATCTGATGCAGGAGATTGGGTCGATCCGCCGGCGCGTCGGTGCCACCTTCTGGGGGCTATTCTCGGATCTGTCCGTGCCCGGCAAATACGCCGAACACTTCGTGGTCCAATGCGCGCTCGATGCGCGCAGCATGCACGACAGGATGACCGATCCTGAGCGCGAAAAAATGAGCCTCGCTCAGTCCTTTCATACCAGCGGACTTCGCCCTCAGATGCGGCATCAGTGGATGGTCTGCGACACGCGCGACTAACGCCGAACCGTGCGACTTTGAGATCGTTTGCCGGGATGAGTCCGGCCGGCGAACACATCTGGCCCGCCGGATTTTTGACTCCGATGCGATCGGCTAGTCGAGCCCGAGCCGTTCGCGGCCCTCAGGCGAGATCATCTGCGGGTTCCACGGCGGATCCCACACCAGATCGACGTCGGCGTCCGAAACCCCGGGCAGTCCCATCAGCTTCTGGCGAGCGTCGTAGGCGATCGATGCGCCCATCCCGCAGCCCTGCGCGGTCAGCGTCATCTTCACTTCGACCCGATGCGACCCGTCCGGCTGCTTCTTGACCTCCATCCCGTAAACCAGCCCGAGGTCAACGATGTTGACGGGAATTTCGGGGTCAAAGCAGGTCTTCAACTGCTCCCACACCATCGCTTCGAGGTCCGCGCCCGCCGCGGATTGAGCCGGCGCGGCATCCTCGGGGCTTTTGCCCAGCGCATCGGCGTCCTTGCCCGCTATCCGGAACAATCCGCCGTAGGCCGGAACCTGCACGGTGAAAGTGCCGCCGAGCGATTGAGTCACGTAAACTTCCGTCCCTTTGTCGATCTTGACGGTCGTGCCGGCGGGAATCTGGACAGCCTCAATTTCGCGCGAGAGTTCGATTCGTTCCATTTCGGGCTCCCCTGATGGTGGGTACTTTGATTCTAAACCGCGGCGCCGCCTCATGCCACCTGACGAAGTCGTCGGACGGCTTGAAAAAAACGCGGCTTGATGTCGATCGAGACGCGTTGCCCGGCGCGGCGGACGCTTGCTACCGTTCAGCATGAAGGATGGGGTTGGGGTGGTGACTGCCGCGATGGAAATCACGCGCGATCCGCGCGCGACCGCCAAGGAGAAATTGTGCGATTTTCTGCGCACGCGCCCGGCCGGCGCGGATGCGAACGAACTCGTCGGCCTGCTGCTTTCGGGAACCGGCTCCGACCCGGAACTGGCGGGGCGAATCGTTAACACGCTGCTGGCATCGGACCCCAACTTCGTCTTCGATTCCGCGACCAATCTGTGGTCGCTCCGAAGCGCCGCGGCGCTGCGCGTGCCCCTCGATGAAGCTTCGTTCTGCGTGGTCGATCTGGAGACCACCGGCGGCAGGCCCGGGCCGGGAACGATCATCGAGATCGGCGCCTATCGGATGCGCGGCCGCGCTATCGCGGATTCCTTCCAGAGCCTGGTCCGGCCGCAGGGGCCGATTCCGCGCTTCATCTCCGGCCTCACTTCGATCACCAACGAGATGGTTGCCGGCGCGCCGCCGATCGAACATGTCTTGCCGGCCTTTCGCGATTTTCTGGGCGATGCCGTCCTGGTCGCGCACAATGCCACGTTCGATCACGCCTTTCTCGATTTCGAGTTTCGCCGCGTGTTCGGACTCGGACTGCGCAATCCGGTGTTGTGTACGCTCAGGATGTCCCGCCGCTTCGTCCCTTCGCTGCGGCGGCGCCGGCTCGATCTGCTTGCCGAGCACTTCGGGCTTTCGACCGACGGGCGCCATCGCGGGCTTGGCGATGCGCGGATGGCGGCGGAGATTCTGTCAATCTTCCTCGAAATCGCCGAAAAGATGGGCATCGCGCGGCTCGATCGCCTGATCGATCTGCACGGGCGCGGACTGTCCGGCCGCAGAATCGAGCGGCATGTGCCGCCCGAGGAAATCGCGGCGCTGCCGCACGCACCCGGCGTGTACCTGATGCGCAACGAGCGCGGCGATCTGCTCTATATCGGCAAGGCAAGGCGGCTGCGCGATCGGGTCGGCTCTTACTTCACGTCATCGGTGAACGCGAAAACCGCCGACCTCATCAGCCACGTTTACAAGATCGAGACCCGCATCACACGCTCTCCGCTTGAAGCCGCGCTGCTCGAGTCGGAACTGATTCGCGAACTCAAGCCGCCGTACAACCGGATGCTCAAGTCGGCCGCTCCCGCTTATTTCATCAAGATCGACATGATGGACGAGTTTCCGCGCATCGTGGTCGCGGGCAGGATGAGCGCGCGCCCGGGCGTGCTGAATCTCGGGCCCTTTATCGGCCGGCGCTCGCTCGATGTCTCGGTGCGCGCGCTTTCCAGGATTCTCGGGCTTCGCACCTGTCCGGGAAAGATAGATCCGGACCCGGATTTTTCCCCATGCATCTACGGCCAGATGGGACACTGCTGCACGCCCTGCAATGCCGCCGCCGGTGCGGATGCCTACGCTGCGCGTATCCGCAAGGCGATCGTCTTCCTGCGCGGAAGGGCGGGGCAATTGATGGGCGAGCTGGCGCGGGCGCGCGACCAGGCCGCCGCCGCTCTGCGCTATGAAGAAGCCGCCCGCCTGCGCCGCGACCTTGAAGCGCTCGCGACGCTGTCGCATCGCGCCTCGCGCCTGAGCCAGGTCGTCACGGAGAACAATTTGATCATCCTGACCGGCGCGGGAGACGATCGCGCGGCGCACGTTGTCCTGTCGGGCCGCCTCGCCCTCTCGCGCGAGCTGAATTCACCCGATGCCGCGGATGAAATTCGCGCGTTTGTCGCCAACAACTTCGATCGTTACCGGGCAAAGCCGGTTACACGCGACGAACTCGAGCCGATGCAGATCGTCGCGCGATGGCTGCGTGAACGCGCTCCGGACGAAGGGAGGCTCTTGTACTTGAGCGGCCCGTTCGTCGATTTCAGCGCCTTCGTCGCGAACTCAGCTTCCGCCTAGGCCGGTATCGCTTCGGCTGTCGCTCCCGATCAGCTCTTCAGATTGGCGTTAAAGAGCCTGAGCGCGTGTTCCCACGCATCGCCGGCGGCCTTCGCGTTGTAAACGTCCGCGCGCGTGTCGTTGAAGAATCCATGCGAGCATCCCGGATAAACCTTGACCTCGCCCTGCTTGCCGAACTTCTTCAGGTCCGCGGCCAGGCGATCGACGTCCGATCGCTGAATCCATCCGTCGTTCTCGCCGTAGGCGTAAAAGATGGGACATCCGAGCTCGCGGATTTCGTGGTCGGGCGGAATCTCGCCGTAAAACGGCGCGGCCGCCGCTATGTCTTTCGATTCGCACGGCAGCAGCAGCGCGTAGCTTCCGCCCATGCAGAAGCCGATGACGCCGATCTTCGAGGCGCTCGTCCGCTTCTGGTTCTTGATCCATCCGATGGTCGTCTTCAGATCCTCGATTCCGTCCGTCTTCGCCAGCCCGCTCATCAGTTGAGCGGCGGTGTTCGGGTCGCTGGCGACCTTGTGGCCCTGGCGCGAATAAAGGTCGGGCGCGATCGCGACATAACCCTCGCGCGCAAATCGCCTGGCGACATCGCGGATATGATCGTTAAGCCCCCACCATTCCTGCACGACGATGATCGCGGGCTTCGGCGCTCCGTCCGGCGGCTCCGCGACAAAGGCGTTGATGGTGCAGGCCTTGCCGGGAAAACTTGCGTCATTCTCGATAAGTTTTTCACTGGCCATCGCTGTTCTCCTCGCGCAAATCCAATATACACGCGCTTGTCTATTCCGCCGCGGATTCCGGCACGAAGCCGACCATGCCGTTGCGCAGCTTGATCTGAAGGTAGTTGCCCGCAATCCCGACCACGTGAACGTACTTCTTTCTGTGCACCTGGCCGATCACCGCGCTCGCGGTATCGGGATCCTGATAGACGGGCGAGTTCTTCGTCAGGAGAAACACCTTGTTGATAGGCTTGATCTTCGGGGCGCTGGACGCCGCCGCTGCGGCCGCCGCCGAGGGCGCGCTCGCCGGTGTCGCGGCCGCGGCGATCTTTGGGTCGAGGATGCGCGCGGTGGACAGCTCCGCGTCCGCCTCGGCCTCGCGTCCCTGCTGCGATCGCAGAAGATTGGCGAGCGCCAGATGCGCTTGCGCGTTTTTCGGATCCAGTCCGATCGCGGTGCGAATTTCCGCCTCGGCTTCTCCCGCCTTGCCCTCGCGGTTCAGCGCATCGGCAAGCTGCAGATAGTAGCTCGCGCGCGACGGGTCCAGCGCGATCGCCGCGCGATACTGCTCTTCCGCCTGCCGGAGCGCCTGTTGGTCGATATAGAGGTTGCCGAGCGCGACATGCGCGGCGGGATTGCGCGGATCGAGCTCGATCACCTTCATGTATTCGGTCTGGGCGGGCTGTCCCTTGTGCTCGAACATGTACAGGTTGCCGAGCGCCACGTGAACGCGCGGATCGTCGGGAGCGATCTTCGCCGCTTCCGTGTATTGCTGCTCGGCGTCCGCGAGCTTGTTCGCCTGCATCGCGGCGTCGCCCGCCTGAAGATGGCTGTCCACCGACTCTCGATGGCATCCGCCAGCCAGCGCGATCGCTACGAGCGACACGAGAGCTGCGCGAAACAGCGGCCAGAGTCGAATGGTTGTGCGCATTGCGTGGTTCCTTGTCTTTACGATGGAGCTATGTTCCGGGACGCCGCGGGACGACGCATTCTGCCCCGCCGCTTACGTTCCTATCTTGTCCGCGCTTCGACGCAAGTCAAGCAAAATCAGGAATCGCCGCGATCGCCGGCAATCCATGTTTCTATTGGTTGGCTAGCCGCATCCGGTACGTTATAAAGTGACGCCGTGCGCGCCATTCTCATCGCAGCGAAAGAACTGGCTTTCGCCAAGACGCGTCTTGCGTCCGTGCTTGCGCCGGCGGAGCGGATGATGCTGGCGGAGGCGATGTTTCGCGACGTGCTCGCGGCGGCGCTCTCTTCTCGCAGCGCGGATCTGGTCGCGACGGTCAGTTCGGATGCGAACCTGCTGGCCGTCGCGCGCAACGCCGGCGCCATCGCGATCGATGAGCAGTTCCCGCGCGGACTCAACGCCGCTGTCGCGCTCGCGACTACTCGCCTTGCGGGCGAAGGGGTTCAGGCGGTGTGCACCGTTCTTTCCGACATCCCGATGATCGCCGCCGCGGATATCGACGAGGTGTTTGCGGCGATGCCGTCGGGCAGGGCGGCCGTGCTGGTGCCGTCGCGAGATTTCAGCGGAACCAACGTCATCGCACGTTCTCCGGCCGATGTGATCCCGACTCAGTTCGGGAAGCTCAGCCTGGTGCGCCATCTTGATGATTGCCGAAGCCGCGGCGTCGCCTGCGAGGTGCTGCGGCTGCCCCGTCCCGCGCTGGATCTGGACTTGCCCGGCGATCTCTACGAATTTGTACGGGCGGCATCGACAACTCATACGCTCAATCAGCTCGTGCGCCTCGGTATCGCCCATCATTAAGGACTCGTCAGCACCCAATGCAGGTTGTTGAATTTATCGAGCGCGTCGGCGCTTACATTCTCGACAGCATCCTCGCCCTCGGGAACTTTGCCTTGTTCCTGATCCGGTCGCTGATGTACGCGGTGCTTCCGCCTTACAAGCTGCGTCTCACCCTGCGCCAGATCCGGATCATCGGGGCCGAGTCCCTGATGCTGATCGTTCTCATTTCGACGTTCACGGGGATGGTGCTGGGATTGCAAGGCTACCATACGCTGCATCTGTTCGGCGCGGAGGATTCGCTGGGTACCCTGGTGGGCCTCGCGCTGGTGCGCGAACTCGGCCCCGTTCTTGCCGCCCTGATGATCGCGGCGCGCGCGGGATCGGCGATGGCGGCGGAGCTGGGTTCGATGCAGGCGAGCGAGCAGATCGATGCGCTTACGGTGATGGCGATAAATCCGGTGCAATATCTGGTCTCGCCGCGAATGATCGCCGGCGTCGTCAGCTTTCCCATCCTGACCGTCATCTTCAACGTAATCGGTATCTGGGCCGGTTACGCGGTTGGATGCGGCCTGCTCGGCGCTTCGGGCGGCGCGTATTTCAACAACCTCGCCGCCAACATGAGTCGCCACGACGTCGCGCTCACACTTTACAAGGCCCTCGTTTTCGGCGTCGTGGTTATGTCGGTGTGCTGCTATAAAGGCTACCACGCCAAGCGGATGGCAACAGGCGTCAGCCGCGCGACGACCGAAGCCGTGGTTCTCTCCAGCGTGCTGGTGCTGGCCTGGGACTATTTCATGGGATCGATTCTGCTGTAGCATTGCAATTTGCCATGAATTCGGAATCGAACGGCAAACAAACAGCGAATGCGATTGAGGTTCGCGCCCTCCGCCGCAGCTTCGACCATCAGCACGTTCTCAACGGCGTCGATATCGACATCCCCGCCGGCACGATTACTACCATCGTGGGGCCCAGCGGATGCGGGAAAACGGTCTTTCTCAAACATTTGAACTTGCTCCTGCGTCCCGATTCCGGCTCGATCGTCATTGATGGTGTCGAAGTGACCAGACTGGGGGCGCGCGGCCTGAACTCCGTTCGCGAAAAGTTCGGGATGCTGTTTCAGGCGGGTGCGCTGTTCGACTCGATGAGCGTGTACGACAACGTCTCCTTTCCGCTGGTCGAGAAAACCAGGCTCTCAGCGCGGGAGATCGATGAGCGGGTGCGCCGCACGCTCGCCGCGGTGGGCTTGGAAGGGATGGGCCACAAGTTCCCATCCGAGATGAGCGGTGGTATGCAGAAGCGCGCCGCCCTCGCGCGGGCCCTCGTGACGCAGCCCAAGATCCTGATGCTGGATGAGCCGACGACGGGCCTCGACCCGACCCGCACCGGGTCGATTCACCAGCTCGTCCGCAAGACCCAGCAGGATTTCGGCCTCACCGCCGTCGTGGTGAGCCATGATGTTCCCGAAGTGTTTTCGATTTCCGATCGAGTCGCTTTTATGCATCGGGGCCGCATGCAACTGGTGGGCACCGTCGATGAAGTCATGAGTTCAGACGATGAGGACTTCAAGCGGTTCCTGGCGGGCAGAGCCTCGGGCGATGATTTGGAGAGTCAGGTGGTTTCGTAAAACATGTACGCAAGTCGCACCACACAATTTATCGTCGGTCTTTTCGCCCTCCTGGGCATCGCCGCCCTGGCGATCCTGTCCTTCCGGCTCGGAAAGATCTCGATTCTGCCCACTCCCGGGTATGTAATTTATGCCAACTTCGACAACATCAGCGGCCTGAAGCCCGGAGACGAGGTCGATATCGCCGGCGTCAGGATTGGCAAGGTGCTTGGCGCTTCCCTGTCCGACAATCAGGCGCGGGTTGCGATGGAGATCGACAAAGGCGTTCAGATCGACAATGATGCGATCGCGTCGATCCTCAGCATGGGCATCATCGGCGGCAAGTACGTCTCGATCCAGCTCGGCGGCGGAGACAAGACGCTCTCCAACGGAGATATCATCAGGCAGACCCAGTCTGCCTTCGTGCTCGAAAACGCGATAGGACAGTTCATCAACAATATCGGCCAAAGCGGCGGCTCGAAGGACAGCTCGTCGTCGCAGGATTCTCAGCAATCACAACAAAAGAAGTAGTCTTATGTTGCATACCACAACGACCAATTCAGTGAATCGCGGGCATGCGCTCGCAATCGTTCTGTTTCTGATCGGCGCCCTGCTCGCCGCTCCTTCCATCGCTCGCGCCGACGCGCCGGCGAACGATCCGATGGCGGTGGTCAAGGACGGGGTTAACGAGGCGCTTCCGATCCTGCGCGACAAACAGACCCCGACCCCGGTACGCCAGCAAAAGCTGCGCGAGATTGTGGCGCGGAGCTTCGATTTCAGCGAAATGGCCCGGTCGGCCCTCGGTTACCATTGGCGGCAAATCTCGCCCGATCAGCAGCAGGAATTCACCAAGGTCTTCAGCACCTTTATCGAAAATTCCTATCTCGCCAAAATCAACGAATTCACCAGCGGCGAAGTCAGGTTCCTCAGCGTGCGCAACGATGGTCCTCAGTACGCCATCGTGAAAACCAGCGTACTCATGGCGGGCAAGGACCCGATCGACCTCGATTTCCGCCTGCTCGACAAAAACGGCCAGTGGAAGGTTTACGATGTGACCGTCGATGCGATCAGCATCATTGCCAATTATCGCAACCAGTTTAATCGCGTGATGAACAACAAGGGCTACGCGACCCTCATCGCTGACCTCAAGAGCAAGGAAGCCGCGCTCGCGGCCTCGATGGGCACCTGATCGTTTGGCTTGCGAGAAATCTCGATCATGGTAGCCTAGGCAGTCACGGGACGGGATCCCGCAAGGAGCTACGATTGGCGCGGATGAGCACAAGAAGGCTTAAAAGGGTGGAGAAGGCGTCGACAACTCTTTCACGTTTCGTGTCGCGCGCGATGCTTGCGGCTTCTGTGATCGCCGTCGCCGCGTTCGCGCATCCGGCATTCGCTCAGGACCTCGCGCCGCTCAGCGCGAACCCGTCCAAGCAGGGCGCGGTCGTCAAGCAGGCCGAGCAGACGCCTCCCGGTGAAGACCAGGGCGTTTACAGCGACCCGCTCGCTCCCTTCAACGAATCGATGTTCACCTTCAACCTGAAACTGGACGATTGGGTCCTGCGCCCGGTCGCCACCGGCTATGCCGCCATCGCGCCGCTGCCCGTGCGCCAGAGCGTCGGCAGGTTCTTCGACAACGTCAACGTAATTCCGCGTTTCGCCAACAACCTCTTTCAGTTGCGGATGCCCGAAGCGGGTACCGAAGTCGCGCGCTTCGGAATCAACACCGTCCTCGGCCTCGGCTTCTTCGATCCCGCAGAGACCTGGTTCGGCCTTAAAGAGCATCCCGATGACTTCGGACTCACGCTGCGCTACTACGGCGTGCCTTCCGGTCCGTACCTGATGCTTCCGTTCTTTGGACCGTCAACCGTGACCGATACGGTGGGAATGGTGGTCGATGCGGCGATGAATCCGATGACTTACCTTACCTACATCGCCGACGTGCCGTGGTACGTTCCGACCGCGGTCGGCGCCGGCACGCGCATCGCGGATGCGGTCAACTACCGCTCCGAGCATCTGGACATGTTCGAGGAAGCGGATCGCTACGCGGTTGACCTGTACGGAGCCGTTCAGGACGCCTATCTGCAGACCCGCGATCACAAGGTCAAGGAACTCAAGGAATCCGACTAGGATTCGGTTCGATTCCAAGCTCAAACGCGCCGCCGGTCTCATAACCGGCGGCGCGTTTCATTTTCGGGATGGCGTCGGAGTCGGTCGAGGCAACACGCGCAGCTTCAGCACGCTACGCCACGTGCTCCCACGCATGGTAGGAGCTGCGCACCAGCGGTGCCGATTCGACGTGTCTGAAACCCATCGCCTGGCCTTCGCGTTTGAGCTCGGCGAATTCTTCCGGAGTGACATAGCGCTCGACCGGCAGATGGTCCCTTGATGGGCGCAGATATTGCCCGAGCGTCAGAATATCGCATTCAATCGCGCGCAGATCGCGCATCACCTCGAGCAGCTCCGCGCGCTCCTCTCCAAGCCCCAGCATCACGCCCGTCTTGGTCAGCACCTCGCGGCCAATCGCGCGAGCATGCTCCTTGGCATGCCGCAGCACTTCGAGCGATCGCGGATATTGCCCGCCCGGACGCGCTTTGCGATACAGGCTCGGCACCGTCTCCACGTTGTGGTTATAGATATCGATTGGGGACTCAACTACCGCATCGACGCTTGCCGCCGATCCCTGGAAGTCGGGCACCAGCACTTCGACTCGAGCCTCCGGCGATGCGCTCTTGATCGCGCGGGCGGTGGCCGCGAAATGCCCCGCGCCTCCATCCGGCAAATCGTCGCGATCGACCGAGGTTACCACCACGTGCCTGAGCCCGAGCTCGGCCACGGCCCGCGCAATCCTGCGCGGCTCATCCGGATCGAGCGGACGGACCTTGCCGTGCGCAACCGCGCAGTAGGGGCAATTGCGCGTGCATACGTCGCCCATCAGCATGAAGGTGGCCGTGCGATGGGAGAAGCATTCGCCGATATTCGGACAGCACGCTTCCTGGCACACCGTGTGGAGCTTCAACTCGCTCAGGATCGATCGCGTGCGGAAGTATTCCGGCGATACCGGCGCTCGAACCTTGATCCAGTCAGGATGCCTTCGCTCGGCCATGATTCATCTTCACGATTGGCCTGAAGCTTCCGCGATTGCGGTCTCCCGGTCAATCAACCGCCACAAATCTCCGTGCGGGACGCGGACCGTGCCGGAGTAACCGAACACGTCCCGAAAATTCTCGCCAAGGCGCTTCGAAAAATCCGCGACGCTCACGTCGCTTCGTCCAAGCCGCGCGATCGACGTCATCTCGCATCCCGCAATTCCGCACGGAACGATCGAATCGAAGTACGAAAGGTCGGTCGAGACGTTGAGCGCAAGCCCGTGATACGTGACCCAGCGCCGAATGCCCACGCCGATCGACGCAATCTTGCGCCGACCCACCCACACCCCCGTCAGCTTCTCGCGCCGCCCGGCGGCGATATCAAAATGCGCGAGCGCGTCGATCATCGCCTGTTCGAGGCCGCGCAGGTAGCGGCCCACGTCGCGCGCCGCTCCCTCCAGCTTCAGGATCGGGTAGCCAACGAGCTGCCCCGGTCCGTGATAGGTCACCTGTCCGCCGCGCGACACCCGAACCACCGGCACTCCCGGACGCGCCGCCACAATAAACCTCTCATCGGCGCCGCGCCCCAGGGTGTAAACGTGTGGATGCTCGAGCAGGAGCATCGTGTCGCCGATCCGATCGCTGGTGCGCGCGGCAACCAGCGCCTGCTGCAGCGCATGCGCGCGCTCATACTCGACGAGTCCCAGTTCGGCGATTGCAAGCTGCCGGCGCATCGACTCCGCCAACCTCTCAGTAGTTGATCGCTTCGCCTTCCGCCGCCAAAGCCGCTTCCATGATCGCTTCCGACATCGTGGGATGCGGATGGACGGTGCGGCCCAGCTCCGCCGTAGTGGTCTCCAGCGTCTTGCCCAGCACCACTTCCGAGATCAGGTCGGTCGCATGGTTGCCGATAATCTGGCATCCGATGACCTCGCTGTACTCCTTCGAGACCACCAGCTTCACAAAGCCGTCGGGATGGCCGATTGCGACGGCCTTGCCGATTGCGCGGAACGGAATCTTTCCGATTTTCACGTCGATTCCGCGCGATCGCGCCTCGGCTTCGCTGAGTCCCACCGTCGCAACTTCCGGCTCGCAGTAGATGCATCCCGCGATCGAAAGCAGGTCGAATCCAGGCTCACGCACTCCCGCCATGATCTCGACCGCGGCGATGCCTTCTGCCGACGCCTTGTGCGCGAGCAGGGGAGGGCGAATCACGTCGCCGATCGCGTAGATGCTGGGGCAGGTGGTGCGGAACGAATCGTCCACTTTCACAAAGCCTCCGCGTTCGAGCTCGACCCCGGCCGCTTCCAGCCCGAGCTCCGAGCTGAGCGGCGCGCGGCCGACCGCGACCAGCACCGCTTCCGCTTCGACGGTCTTCTCCGTTCCGGCCGCATCCACCGTCACCGCCCACGTTCCGTCGTGGCGCGCCATCGATTTGTAGCCATGCCCGAGCATCACCGTCACACCGCGCTTGACGAATGCACGGCGCAATTCCTCCGCGACCTCCGCGTCGAACCCGGGCAGCATCTGCTTTTCAAGTTCGATAATCGTGACCTTCGCGCCGAAGGCCTGGTAGAAATAGCCGAATTCAAGCCCGATCGCGCCGGCGCCGATGATCGCGACACTGGCTGGCAGGGTGTCATGGACGAGCGCCTCCTTGCTCGTCATCACGCCGTCTCCCAGCCGCATCCCGGGGAAAAGCTTTTCGCTGGAGCCCGATGCGACCAGAATTCGCTCGGCTTCGAGCGCCTGTGCGGCCGGAGCCGGCTTGCCTTCCACTGCCTGCAACGCGACCGTGTTGGGACCCGCGACCGCGGCGTTGGCTTCGTACAGGTCGATGTTGTTCTTCTTCAGGAGAAAGCGGACGCCGCGCGAAAGCTTGTCCGCCGTGGCGCGCGACCGCGCGATCACCTTCTGAAAATCGAAGCGAACCTCGCCCACCTCGATTCCGTGCTCCTTCGCCGCTCCCCGCACCGTCTCCATCGTCTCGGCGGAATTGAGCAGCGCCTTCGACGGGATACATCCCCAGTTCAGGCACACGCCGCCGGGACGATCGCGCTCGACTACCGCGACTTTCATCTTGAGCTGGCTTGCGCGAATCGCGGCGACGTATCCGCCAGGGCCGGAACCAATCACCACCAGGTCGTAACGCGAGTTTGCCAAGGTTGGATCCTTTCGGGGCGCGCACGGCCCGCGCGCGCTCGCCACTCCATCATTCCATCGCGAAACGGTTCAGAGTAGCAGGCTGGCCGGGTTTTCGAGAAAGCGCTTGAACTCCTGCAGGAAGCGCCCCGCAACCACGCCGTCGATAATCCGATGATCGCACGACAGCGTCGCCATCATCGTCTTGCCCACCGCGAGCACGCCGTTGCGGACCACCGGCCGGTCCTTGATTGCGCTTGCCGCCAGGATTGCGGCCTGCGGCGGCACTATCACCGCCGCGAAATGCTCGATGCCCAGCATGCCCATGTTGGAGATCGTGAAGGTCGCGCCCGAAAGCTCGTCCGACGTGAAACCGCCGCGCCCCGCCTTCGCGACCAGGCGATGCGCTATCTGCGCGATCTCGATCAGCGAAAGCTGCTCGCATTGCCGGATAACCGGCACCACCAGCCCGTCCTCGACCGCCACCGCGACGCCGATATTGATGTTCGGATGGATCGTGATGCCGTCGTTCTCGAAGCTGGCGTTGATGCGCGGATAGCGGCCAAGCGCCAGCGCCACCGCCTTCACGATGATGTCGTTGTAGGTGACGTCCTCTTCGACCAGCTCGGCCTCGGACAGCGAAGTCTTGAGCTTCACCGCCTCGGCCATATCGATCTCGACGGTCACATAGAAGTGCGGAATCTCCCGCTTCGACGTCGCCATCCGGTTCGCGATCGTCTTGCGCATCTTCGACAGCTCTTCGTGCGAGCCCGGCGCTCCCTCGCGCGGCGACACGATGCGCCGGAAGCGGAAGAGCTGCTGCTCCCTGAGAAAGTTGTCCACGTCGCGCTTGGTGATCCGCCCTTCAGGGCCCGTGCCATGAACCGATTCGAGATCGATTCCCGCCTCTTCGGCGGCGCGGCGCGCCAGCGGCGAGGCTTTGAACTTGTGGCCGTCCGCGGAGACTTCGACCGGAGCGGATGCGACCGCGGAGACCCGCGGCGGCATCGGAATCGCCGTCGGCGCCGCCGATCGCCGCGAACTCATCGCGGGATGAATCTGCTCGCCGCTCTCGGCGCTGAGATCGGCCGACGGTGGCGGCGGGGCGGGCGCCTTTGGAGCCTCCGGCTTCGCCTTCGGGCGTATCGGAATAGGCTCGGACTTGCGCTCGGCGGCTTTTGGCTTTGGCTCCTGGGTGGCAGCCTCCGCCTGCGCAGCCGGCTTGCCGGTCTCGCCCCCCGCCCGCATCATCGCGATCACCGCGCCGACCGGGGCGCTTTCGCCTTCCTTGAGCTTGATTTGGTCCAGGACGCCGTCGTCAAAGGATTCGAGGACCATGTCGGCCTTGTCGGTTTCAACTTCCGCGATCGGCTCGCCGCGATGGATAGTATCGCCGGGATGCTTGAGCCAGCGAATGATCTTGCCCTCTTCCATCGTGTCGGAGAGCTTCGGCATCAGAATTTCGTTGCTCATGGCCAGGCTCTTTTGTTTCTGCCGCGCCGTCGGCGTTCGGGGTTACATCATTTGTTCCGCGACTTTGACGATATCGCCCGCGCTCGGGAGCACCGCGTGTTCCAGCTTCGCATTGTACGGCATCGGAGTATCCAGCGAAGCGACCCGCTCCACGGGAGCATCCAGGTCGTCGAACGCGGCCTCGTAGATGCGCGAGGCGATTTCCGCCCCCGCGCCTCCGGTGCGCCATCCCTCGTACGCCACGATGGCCTTGCCGGTCTTTTTGATCGAGGCGACGACGGTTTGAATATCGAGCGGATTGAGCGTCCGCAGATCGATCACCTCGGCGTCGATCCCCGCATTCTCCAGCGCCTCCGCCGCCGACAGCGCGTCGTACACGCACTTCGAGTACGCCACGATGGTTACATCCTTGCCCTCTCGGAGCACCGCCGCCTGCCCGAACGGCACCAGGAAGTCGTTGTCTTCGGGAACTTCGCCTTTGACGCCGTAGAGCGATTCATGCTCGAGGAAGATGACGGGATCGGTCTGGCGAATCGCGGTCTTGAGCAGTCCCTTCGCATCGGCGGGCGTGGCCGGAATCACAACCCGAAGCCCCGGACAGTGCAGAAAATACGCTTCCAGGCTCTGGCTGTGCTGCGCGCCGAGCTGATGGCCTCCGCCCTGCGGCGCACGGATCACGATCGGAACCGTCGCCTTGCCGCCGAACATGTAGTGAATCTTGGCGGCATGGTTGACGATCTGATCCATCGCGAGCAGGCCGAAGTTGATCGTCATCAGCTCGACCACCGGCTTGAGCCCGCCCATCGCCGCTCCGACTCCCGCGCCTACGATCGTCAACTCGGAAATCGGCGTGTCGCGCACCCGCTTCTCGCCGTATACCGCCAGCAGGCCGTCGGTCACCTTGAACGCTCCGCCAAAGTAGCCGACTTCCTCGCCCATGATGAACACGCGTTCGTCGCGGTCGAGTTCCTCGCGCAACGCGGCATTCAACGCCTCGCGATAGCTGATTCTTGCCATAGCAGGATACTCGTCAGGAGCCGGCGTAAACGCCCTTGCCCAGTTCCTCGACCGAGGGCTCGGGGCTCTCGTCGGCGAATTTGACCGCGTCGTCGATTTGCCGGGCGACCTCGGCTTCAATTTCGCCAAGCCGTCCCTCGGCAACGTGGCGCTCGACCGTCAGCTTGCGGCGCAGATTCTTGATCGGATCGCGTTCCTGCCAAATCCGCTCTTCGCGCTTGGAGCGATACTCGACCGGATCGGACATCGAATGCCCGCGAAAGCGGTAGGTGACCGCCTCGATCAGCGAAGGGCCGTCGCCCTCGCGCGCCCGCGCCACCGCTTCCATCGTCGCGCCGTAAACCTCGAGCACGTCCATCCCGTCCACGCGCACGCCCGGCATCTTGTAGGGCTGCGCGAAGCGATACAGCTCTTCCTGGCAGATCGCGTTCTGCACCAGCGTGCCCATCCCGTAAAAATTGTTCTCGCAGACGAACACCACCGGCAGCTTCCACAGCGATGCCATGTTGAGCGACTCGTGGAACGCACCCTGCGGCAGCGCTCCGTCGCCAAAGAAGCAGCACACCACCTCGGGACCCTCGTTGTATTGCACCGAAAGCCCGAGTCCGGTCGCGATCGGAAGCCCGCCGCCCACGATCGCGTAGCCGCCCATGAAGCGCAGATCCTGGTCGAACAGATGCATCGAGCCGCCGCGCCCCTTCGAGATGCCGGTGACCTTGCCGAACAACTCCGCCATCACCACCTTCGGATCGGCGCCCTTGGCGAGACAGTGTCCGTGTTCACGGTAAGTTGAGACGACGTAGTCCTTGTCGTAGAGCGCGTAAATCGCGCCGACCGCCACCGCCTCTTCTCCGGCATACAGATGGCAGAAGCCGGTGATCTTGCCGCGCGCGTACATTTCCGCGGTCTTTTCCTCGAACTGCCTGATCAGGACCATCCGCCGGTAGAGCTCGAGGAGTTGCGCTTCGTGGAGGGTGAGCAGCGCGCGCTGCGCCGTGTGCTTGTCGCGTTCCAGCGCCATAAAATAACACCTTGGATCCCAAGCTAGACGAATAATCGCTGTTGCGCAAGAAAGTGGCGGTCAACATTCATGCAGTTATCGTCAAGTTGTATGAAGTTTGTAACGCGGCGGGGGCCGCGCGCACCCCGTTTCAGACCAGCTTGAGCTGCGCCGCCGCCGCGACCGGCGAAAAAGAACGGCGATGAATCGGCGAAGGACCCAGTTGCTCCAGGATTTGAAGGTGATCCGCCGTGCAGCAGCCCTTGTGCCGCGCGAATCCATAGCCCGGGTACTGGCGATCATAAGAAGCCATGATGCGATCGCGAGTCACCTTGGCGACGATCGACGCGGCCGCGATGCAGAAGCTCTTGCGATCTCCCCCCACGATGTGAGTCTGCGGCAGCGCAAGCCCCGGAATCTTGCGTCCGTCCACCAGCACGTGCCCGGGCGTGCGCCCCAGCGCCGCCAGCGCCCGCTCGCTCGCCTTCATGGTCGCCCAGTAGATGTTGAGCCGGTCGATCTCCTCGACCTCCGCAATCCCGACTCCGATCGCGAGCGCGCGGTCGCGAATCAGATCGTGAACCTCGTCGCGCTTGTCCGGCGCCACCTGCTTGGAGTCGTGCACGCCCTTGATGTAGGTCTCGGGCGCGAAGATGACCGCGGCCGCCACCACCGGCCCCGCCATCGGCCCCACCCCGGCTTCATCGACCCCCGCGACTTCCTCGATTCCCGTCCGCCAAAGTTTGCGCTCGTAGCGCAGATCCGGATGCCGGCTCATCGCTCGCCCGATGCCTCCCCCTATGCAAGCCGCTTGAGCCGGGCCTTGCGCACCGTCTCCGCAACTTCGTTCGGCCGCGCGATATGGTTCATCCGGATCATGAAGTCCGTGCTCGCCGCCGATGCGATCGTAACGTCGCCCAGCCCCAGCATCCGCTGAAACAGCCGCTGCGAAACCTCCACCGACCGGATATCCGCAAGCTCCATCTCGCGCCGGCTGACGGCAAGCAGGCCGCGGCGCTCGATGATGCGATCGGAGGTGACGCTCCAGCCGGTCGCGCGATTGCCGAGAAGCCCGCCCGCGATTATCAGGATTCCCGCGCCGATTATTCCAAATGCGATTCGCCAGAGGTCGTGCTGGACATAAAGCGTGCGCGCGCCGATGCCGATCACGAAAACGCCGAGAATAAATACGTTCGCGCAATTCCAGAGCGAAGGCCTGATCTTCAGCAGCGCGTACTCGCGCACCGCCGCCGGACGCGGCGCGAACAGCCGCGCACCGCATCGCGAACAAAACGCCGCGCCCTGCGCCGCTTCAAAACCGCACTGCGAACATCGCATCGCGCCGCCCTGCCGCCTCTCCGCTCATCTTCACCTCGCGATTATTGGAAGGACGATAGCGACGGTCAAACCGTAAGGACAATTTCTGTCCACCGTGCCAGCCTTCGCCGCGCGCCGCGAAAGGCCGGCCGATCTCCGCTCACGGTTTTACCGGCTGCTCGATCAGCGGAGGCTTTACCGGCGTTGCCGCGCCGATAAACTCCGTCACCGGCTGGCCCGTTTCGCCGATCAGGCTGTTCGCCACCCACACGTTGCCGGCGCCGTCGATCGCCACTCCCGCTGGCGCGCTCACGCCCGGTCCGATAAAGCCCGCAAAACCGGGCCCCGGCGACGTGCCCGCGGGACCGAGCAGCTCGGTAATGTCTCCGTCGCCGGCGTCGGCGACCCAGACGTTTCCGCTTCCATCGATTGCCACCCCCGACGGAGCGATAAGTCCGTTGCCGCTCACCGAGCTGAACGACGGAGGACTCGGCGGCGCCGGAACCAAACGGCTCATGCTGGTCCCCGGGCTTTGCGACGGAACTCCGAAATTGCTGATCCACACGTCCCCGTTCGGCGCGAGCGCCGCACCCAGCGGATCGAACAGGCCGCGATCGATAAAGCCGGTTGCCGGCGAGATTGCCGCGCCCGCGGAACTGAACTCGCTCACGCTGTTGCCGTTACGGTTCGCGATCCACACGTTGCCCTGATCGTCGATCGCGACGCCTGCCGGGCCCGAAAGTCCGCCGCCGCTGAACGGACTGCTCCCGACCGGCGTTCCCGATGAATCGAATTCCGAAAGGCTGTCCGCCCCGAAGTTGGCAACCCAAACGTGATTCGCGGCATCGATAGCAACTCCGGCCGGTCCCGTCCCGGTGGCAAAAGCGGATGACGACAGATTTGACGGGTTGATCTTCAAGACCGTGTTCGCGCCCGCATCCGTCACCCACAGGAACCCCGATTGATCCGCCGCGATCGCGGCCGCCTGCATCAGCCCCGCCTGGGCAGGTCCGGCGAGAAGCTGGCCCGCGGGCGAGAGCTCGAAGATCTTCGAAGGTGTCGGCACCGTGCCGACCACCAGCGATGTGACAAACCACAGGTTGCCGTTCGGATCGACCGTTACCGCGATTGTGCCCGCGCTTGTCGCCGCGAATCCCAATGACAGCGTCCACTCCGCAACCTGCTCGGCAAGCGCCGGAGCATAGGGCCCGGTCTTCCCAAGTCCGAACAGCGCGGAGTTGTCGATCGCCGCCGGCATCCGCGCGATCGTCTCCGCCGCCGTCAACGTGTCGCAGCTTGAAGCGAGACCCGTGACTTCGCAGAGCCCCGAGCACGAACCGGCATCCGATGCGCCTTCGACGCATCCTGCGATCGCGTTGCCCAGCGTATTGAAGCGCATCAGGGTGGTCGTGTTGATGCTGTTCGAGATCGCCGGACCCGCGGCGCCGGTGCTTGCGTCCACCAGGTTTCCGATCGCCTGAAACGCGATTGACAGCTCAGGCGTTGCGCTGTCGCGCACGTCCTGCGGCGAATTGAAGAACTGCGACAACGCGTATGCGGAAGCGACTGTGGTGAGCTCGTTGATTGTCGCCGCGGGGCTGATTGGAAAAGACGTCACCGGCCCCAGCGTCGCCATCAGCGCGATCCGCGAGTTCGGCCCCTTGCCGCCGTCGCCCCCGGTCGCAATCGCGTAGGCGAATACCGGCGACGACGGTTGCAGCGCCGAGAGACTGAAGCCTCCGGTCAAGCCCGTCGTGGTTGTGCCGAGCACCTGCGCGGGTGATGACGGCGAAGACCCTGCCGCATACAGCGTCACCGTGGCGTTGACCACAGGATTGAGCCCGCCCAGCACCGAACCTGTCAGCGCAACGATCGGCGTCGGTGTGGGCGTAGGCGTGGGAGTCGGAGTCGGTGTCGGCGTTGGCGTTGGCGTTGGTGTTGCGGTTGCCGTCGCAGTGGCGGTCGGTGTCGCAGTCGCTGTCGGAGTTGGAGTTGGTGTCGCGGTTGGCGTCGCGGTCGGGGTCGGCGTCGCTGTGCGCGTCGGGGTTGGAGTTGGGGTGCGCGTTGGCGTCGGAGTCGGGGTTGCCGTTCGAGTTGGCGTCGGCGTGCGCGTAGGTGTTGCCGTCGCCGTTGGTGTTGCGGTGCGAGTTGGTGTTGCGGTGCGGGTCGGTGTCGCCGTCCGGGTGGGGGTCGCAGTAGCGGTCGGCGTCACCGTCGCTGTTGGCGTGGCGGTTGTTGTCGGCGTAACTGTCGGCGTCGCTGTGATGGTTGGAGTGGGAGTGATCGTCGCGGTCGGCGTGGGAGCAGTTCCGTGCTTGCAGGTCGGGCAGGGATCGCAAGCCGCCGAGATCGAGATGGAAGCAAGTACAAGAACTGCGCGAAGCGACAAAGTCGAGATTCGCGACAGCATCCCGGGTCAGCCTTTTGTATGCCTATAGAACATTTTCGGCACGAACCGGCAGAACCATCGCGGGTTATATCATTTTGACGTCCATTTCCAAGCATTAGGATGCGACAGATATTATCTGAATATTACAAGTTAAGACCTGCGCGGACCTGAAACCGCACGATCGCGCCGCCTTGTGAAACTGCTCTTTTCAGGATGTTGAAGACGTTTCGGCGGACTAGGGAACGATCCTGACTCTTTCGCGCAGCGTCGTCGGAAAGAGCGCCGGATCGGATGGCGCAAGATAGTTCTCAGGATCGAAGTCGCGGCCGTAGCTCAGGATATCGACGGCGCCGCTTTTATAAACGATCGCTTGCGAATAACCGAAGTACGGTGTGGCGCCGCTCTTTGCCCATCCCGCGTCCAGCCTGGTCCCGCCGTTGGCCGCGATGACCTGCCACGTGCGCCGCAGGTCCGGCATCTCGGGAACCGGAGGACGGCTGATGTCCCACAGATGCACGTGGGCGGCGAGATAGCCGTCCACATTCGCCAGGTTCATCTCGCTCCAGAACGCGTCGCGATTGATCGGATTGATATCCAGCGATTGCTCGCCGGAGGTGGCGATGGCGGGAACGAAAGCCGGCTTATGCCCAAGGACGAAGATGTGAGCGATCGAGGCGTCCGCAACCGCTTCTTCGAGATCGCTCTGAATCCAGTGAACCGGCACCGTCGCCACCGCGCCGTAGGGATCGGTGTTGACCACCACGAAATGCGTGTTGCGATAGCGAAAGGAATAGGTGAGCCGGCTCTGGTCGGTCTCCAGCTCATCGGGTCCTCCCGGACCCGGGCCGTTGTCACCAGCGATAAATTCGCTCATCGCGCCAAGCCATACATCCTCGGCCCCGGGATTCGACGTCTGGCTGCCCCTGGACCCGATAAGGATCTCGTGATTGCCGGGAATCGCGACCAGCCGGATCGAATGAGCATGTCCGAGGGGAGAATCGCGGTAGAGCTTTTTCCAGCTATCGAGTTGATCGCGCAGTTTGGCCAGGTCGGTCGTGAGGCCGAACACGAGATCGCCAACGACGAACGCGATCGCGGGCCGCGGCTTGAGGTGCGGAATCTCCGCGAAGTCGCGCTCGAGTTGCGCAAGATTGGCGGTGCTCGGATTGTCCGCCGTTACATCCGCGGCGAGCACGCGATCGCATCCCACGAACACGAACGAAAACGCCACCGGCGACGGACTCGCGGAATCAGAGGAAGAGCCGCCACATCCCGCCACTCCGATCGCCACCGCGATCAGCAACGCGAAAAACGGCCTCGCCCGATTGTGTGCCGCGGAAGTCTCCAATGCCGCGGCAATATAAGCGACCCGCATCCACTTGGGGAAGCATCCGGCGAGTCCTGCCGCTGCCGGTCAGATCGGGTCAGGCTTTTGTTACATTCGCCCGCGTGGTAAGGCTGGCTGATGGTTTGGGAACTTGTCGGTTTTGCGATTGTGGGCGCGGTGTTGGGCGTGACAATACACCGGCTGTTCACTCGGCGCATTCCCCCCGATGTGTTGTCATCAGACCGCGACCGCAAGAGCCCGTAGCAGCCAGCGCCATCCCACCATGAGCAGATGCCACTCATGGGCGAATGAGATCAGCCCGCGGACACTCTCGCTGAAGAGCTATGGGCGGACATTTTCGCTGAACCGAGACGCCTGACTTGGGGCTGCCTTTACTCGACCGGCACCCTCTGTTAGTCTGGCGGGCTAACAAAGGAAGATAGGGAAAAGTAAGAACTCCTGATGCCTCTTTCTGTCGCCCGCAAACGGGAAATAATCCAGGCCAACGCCAGAAGCGCAAACGATAGCGGCTCGCCCGAGGTGCAAATCGCTCTGCTCTCCGCACGAATCGAGCAGCTTACCTCGCATCTCGGCTCCCACGCCAAGGACCATCATTCGCGCCGCGGCCTGCTCAAGCTCGTCGGCCAGCGCCGCCGGCTCCTGGATTATCTCCATTCTCGCGACTTCGCCCGTTACAAAGGGCTGATTGAAAAGCTCGGCATCCGGAGATAGGCCGCCATCATTTTCGGCCGCGCCGCCCAAACGTTTCTCGGCGGCCGGCGCGGGCCCGATTCAGCCGTCCGGCTGGCCTTCGGGTGCGTCATCCGAGACGCCCGGCGGAAAGAAAATCCGCAGTCGTCCGGCGGCCCTCCTCCCTCAGGTGTCATCATAATGGTTCGAAAACTCGAAATTGACCTCGCTGGGCGACGGTTGTCGCTCGAAACCGGCCGGCTTGCCAAGCAGGCCCACGGAGCCGTCCTCGCTCAATACGGCGAAACGGTAGTCCTTGCCACCGTAACCTCCGCGTACGAAGCGCGCGACAAGGTGGACTTTCTGCCGCTGACCGTCGACTACGTCGAAAAGACTTTCGCCGCCGGTAAAATTCCCGGCGGCTTTTTCAAGCGCGAGGGCCGCGCCTCGGAAAAGGAAATCCTCACCTCGCGGCTCATCGATCGCGCGATGCGCCCGCTGTTTCCCAAGGGCTATGACCGCGAAACCCAGATTATCGTCACGGTGCTGTCCGCGGATCGCGACAACGATACCGACGCGCTTTCCCTGATCGCGGCCTCCGCCGCGCTTCAGGTCTCCGACGTTCCGCACAACGGCCCCGTCGCGGCGCTCCGGATGGGCCGTATCGACGGCAGCATCGCCGTCAGCCCCACTATCGGCGATCTCGAAAAGAGCGATATCTCCCTGATGGTCGCGGCGAAGCCCGACTCGATCGTGATGCTCGAAGGCGGCGCGGAAGTTGTCGATGAAGACACGCTGGTCGAGGCGCTGTTCACCGCGCACGAGGCGATGCGGCCGCTGTTCGAGATGCAGGAAGAGCTGCGCCGGATGGCGGGCAAGCCGAAGCGGGAGTTCACTCCCAAGGCGATCGACCCGGAGCTGCTGGCCGCGGTGAAGAGCCATATCGGCGACGGAATCGAGAAGGCGCTGGCGATCGGCAGCAAGAAGGATCGCAATGCCGCCCTTTATTCACTGACCGACCAGGTGGTCGCCGCGCTCGGCGATCGCTTCGTCGATCGCGCGAACGAACTGGCCGAGGCGTGCGACAAGCTGGTGCGCGAACGCGTGCGTTCGGAAATTCTGGACAACGGCCGCCGTATCGACGATCGCAAGCCCACCGACATCCGCCCGCTAAGCGCCGAAGTGCAGGTGCTGCCGCGCACGCACGGCTCCGCGGTGTTCAGCCGCGGCGAGACCCAGGTGCTTGCGACGGCGACGCTCGGCACCGGGTCTGACGAGCAGAAAATTGACGCTCTGCTCGGCGAGCGGTTCAAAAAATTCATGCTGCATTACAACTTCCCGCCGTTTTCCACCGGCGAAGTGAAGTTCCTGCGCGCTCCGTCGCGCCGCGAAATCGGACATGGCGCCCTTGCCGAACGCGCGCTGATTCCCGTGCTGCCCGACGAAGCCGATTTTCCGTACACGATTCGCGTGGTTTCCGAAGTGCTCGAATCCAACGGAAGCTCCTCGATGGCGACGGTGTGCGGCGGAAGCCTCGCGCTGATGGATGCGGGCGTGCCGATCAAGGCGCCGGTCGCCGGAATTGCGATGGGGCTGGTCAAAGAGGGCGACAAGGTCGCCGTCCTTACCGACATCCTCGGCGACGAGGACCATCTCGGCGACATGGACTTCAAGGTCGCGGGCACCGCCAACGGAGTCACGGCGATCCAGATGGACAACAAGGCGGGCGGCATCACCCGCGACATTCTGCGCCAGGCGCTCCATCAGGCGCGCGACGCGCGGCTGTTCATCTTGTCCGTGATGGAGAAGGCGCTGGCATCGCCGCGCAAGGAAATTTCCGCCTACGCGCCGCGCATCGTCACGATCCATATCAAGCCCGACAAGATTCGCGAGGTTATCGGCCCGGGAGGCAAGGTGATCCGCGGACTGGTCGAGGAGACCGGCTGCAAGATCGATATCGAAGACGACGGCACCGTCCTGATCGCTTCATCCGACGGCCCGTCGCTGGAAAAGGCAATCGCCGCGATTCAGGCGATTTGCGCCGAGCCCGAGGTGGGCAAGATCTACCAGGGCCGGGTCCGCAAGATCGTCGAGTTCGGCGCGTTCGTCGAAATCCTTCCCGGCACCGACGGCCTGCTGCACATCTCGCAGCTTTCCGATGAGCGCGTGCGCCGCGTCGAGGACGTGATTCACGAAGGCGACGAAATCAGCGTCAAAGTGCTGGATGTGGACCGCAGCGGCAAGATTCGTCTCTCGCTGCGGGAAGCGAAGCAGGAACTCGCGCGCGCGAAGTAACCCCTGGCGGGATGCCTTTACCAATGGTTTCACGCAGTACCCTGAGCAACGGCGTTCGTGTGCTGACCGAGTCGATGCCGCATGTGCTGTCGGCCACTATCGGCATCTGGGTCGAAAACGGATCGCGCTACGAAGAGCCAATCGACAACGGCGTCAGCCACTTCATCGAACACCTTCTGTTCAAGGGCACGCCCACGCGCACGGCCGCACAGATTGCCGAACAGATCGATACCGTCGGCGGCGTTCTGAACGCGTTCACCGGCAAGGAATACACCTGCTACTACGCCAAGGTGCTCGGGCAGGACCTGCCGATGACGACGGAGCTGCTCGCGGACATTTTTTTGAATTCGCTGTTCGATCCGGCGGAAATCGATCGCGAGCGCCAGGTCGTGCTGCAGGAAATTTCGCAGGCGGAAGACACGCCCGACGATTTCATCCACGACCTGTTCACGCTCAACTTCTGGCGGGGCCATCCGCTCGCGCTCCCCATCTTCGGATCGGTCGAGACCGTAAACCGAATCGACCGCGCGCTGCTCACCAGCTTCATGGCGGAGCGCTATCGCGCGGGCCGGATCTTTATCGCCGCGGCCGGCCGTATCGACCATCAGAGCCTCGTGCGCGACTGCGAACGGCTATTCGGCCGCATCGCCGGCAACGGCCGCGTCGAAAAAGTCGAGCCTCCGAAGGAAAGCCCGATCGTTGTCGCCGAGGAAAAAAAGCTCGAACAGATGCATATCTGTATCGGCGGGCCGGGGCTGAGCCAGGTAAGCAAGCTGCGCTACGCGAGCTACGTGCTCAACACCGCGCTTGGGGGCGGGATGTCCTCGCGGCTGTTCCAGGAAGTGCGCGAAAAGCGCGGCAGAGTTTACAGCATCTACTCCTCGATGGCTTCATATGCCGATTGCGGCTACTTCCTGACCTACGCCGGCACCAATCCCGAATGGCTGGATGAAGTGCTGGAGGTCACGCTCAAGGAAATCCGCAAGGTGGCGCGCGACGGCCTCAAGCCCGACGAACTCGAACGCGCCAAAAGCCAGATCAAGGGCAACATGCTGCTGGGACTCGAAGGCACCGAGAGCAGGATGAACCGGCTCGCGCGCAACGAGATCTATTTCCAGCGCGAGGTCCCGCTCGAAGAACTCGCCCAGGGAATCGATAGCGTCACCAACGATCAGATCATCGAGCTGGCGTCGTCATGGTTTCAGCCCAGGAAGATGGCGATGGCGCTGCTGGGCGACCTGAAGGGCCACAAGTACGACACCAGCGTCTTCTCCGAACTCGGCTGAGCGAATCTCCCGGCGCCATTCTCTCTTTCCCCGCGAATGCCCGCCGCACTTGTCCGTCCAGAGGACATTCCATGACGCTCATTCTACCGTCCGTGCGGGTCGTGAGCTGATGAGGGTCGAGGAACGCCTTCGTCATGACGCCCATCTTGATACCAGCACTCGCGCTCCTCGGTCTCGTCGCCGGGCACGTCCACAACGCTGTTTTTGACAATCCTGACCGGCCCACTTCGAATGCATTCGCGACGAGTTCCTAAATTGCCTTGTTTGGACTCGCGTACAGCCCCTCGGAAAAAAGAGTCGCACGATTCGGTAGCTGAGCCGGACGTCGATCTTCTACGTCTCATTGCCCGTCGCCGCAAAGTCAGGATTGGCTGTCATGGAAACCGCTCACAGTTTCAGATGGTTGCGCGTGCTTGGTGACAAGATCCTTGATGTCTGCCGGATGCCGGGAGACATCCGACCTCCAGCGCCCAAAGCGACCGTCCAGGTTAACCGTGTGATTTTGATGCCGTACCTTGGCGGACGCGCAGCTTTTCGCGCACCTCGTCGTCGAAATTTTCCAGAAGCTGTTTGCGGGTACGGGCCATTGATTCGTTTATTTCCAGTCCGAGCTCCGGTTGGAGTTGGTCGAAGGCGGCCTGGATCTCGTCCGGCTTTCGGCATTGCTGGTAAATGGCGGCAATGCGTTGCTCGAAATCCACCCCGGACCGGATCGCGCCGAGTACCTCATCGCTGGCACCGAAGACGCCTTCAAACAACTGGAACTTTTCCGACAGCGGTTGGAAAACTCGCTGATCGGCCTCGTTCTTCTGGTTCAAGAAGTTCACCACAACGACATCATATTGCTGCCCGTAGCGGTGACAGCGCCCGATCCGCTGTTCGATCCTTTGCGGATTCCAAGGCAGATCGAAGTTAACCACGAGCGAACAGAATTGAAGATTGATGCCCTCAGCGCCGGCTTCAGTGGCGATCAGAATCCGGCCCTTATTCCGGAAATAGTCCACGATGGCAGAGCGCATATCGGCGCTCCGGGAGCCGGTCACCTTGTCTGTTCCTTGGTGTCGCTCAAGCCACTCGCTGTAGATCTGTTTGGAACGCTCGTCGGAATTGGAGCCGTTAAACAAATAGATCCCTTCGGAGAAGGGACTGTCGGCCAGGACTCGGAGCAGGTAACTCTGGGTGCGGCGCGACTCGGTGAAGATAACAGCTTTCTGTGTGGCTCCAAGGTCGGCTGCCTTCGCGAAAGCAATGTCCAGGGCCTTAAGGAGCGCTCGACCTTTAGCGTTGTGCTCGATGGATGCGGCTAGCCGCGCAAATTCGTCGAGGTCGCTAATCTCGCGTTCAATCGCTTCTCTATCTCCCACCGAAAGCTCAGTATATGGCTCGTTCTCCGTCCATTCGTCCGCCGTCTCATCCAAAGCGTCGTAGTCCTGCTCGAACTCCTCCTCCAGCGATTCCGAAGGCTCTTGCCGCTGTAATTTCTCCTTGAGCCGATTCGACAGTGATTCGAGAGCGCCGGCTATCGCAAACGTTGACGATGCGAGCAGTTTACGCAGCACCATCGTCATCAATGAACGCTGGCTCGCTGGCAGCGCCTGTAGATTGTCGCGCCGCAGGTATTCCGAGACGAGGTCATATAGCCGGTCCTCGCTCTCCTCGGGCGTGAATGGCTGCACGATTGGATGCCGGGCCGTGAATTTCACATACGGCAGCACTTGACGGCGCAGCGTGCGGTGACACAAGGGTTTGAGCCGAGCTTTGAGGGTCTGAAAGACCTGTGCCTGGCTGAGATTCGAGAACTGTTCGCGGAAACTCTTTAGGTCGCCAAAAGCGTGTTCATCAATAAAGCTGACAAGCCCGAACAGCTCGAGAAGGGAATTCTGCAGGGGTGTCGCGGTAAGAAGGAGTTTGTTCTTCCCGGCGAGCGCCGCTTTGAGGGTGTTGGCGATGACATTCGACGGCTTGTACACGTTGCGGAGGCGGTGGGCCTCGTCAATTACGACAAGATCCCAGTCCGCGCTGTTCACGTCGCCCGCTTTGCTCTTGGCAAACTGGTAAGAGCAGATGACGACTTCGGACCCTTCAAACGGCCGGAGGCGTCCCTGCTTTATAGCGGCGTTGTACGATCGCGATTCGAGTATGCGGCAAGGGAGAAAGAATTTCTCTGTCAGTTCCTGATACCATTGCTTGCGCAAGTTCGACGGCGTGATGACAAGAATCCGCCGTTTCCGCTCGGCCCATTTCTGCGAAAGAACCAGACCCGCTTCGATGGTTTTGCTGAGGCCGACCTTGTCCGCTAGCAGGGCTCCTTTGGACAGCGGTGATCTGAATGCGAAGAGCGACGCGTCGATCTGGTGGGGATTCAGGTCTACTTGGGCGTCGACTAGTGCGCCAGCAAGCTTCTCGGCGCTGTCGGAAGCGCAGCGTTTCGTGAGCTCGTATGCGAAGTACTTCGCGTGGTAGGGAGTGAAACCCTGATCGGAAGCGGTCCGATCTGATGTCGTCGCTGCGGCTTCCATTCCCCCGCTTGGAACCGTGTCACGTTCCACTATTAGATGGAACGATCTGCTCCAGAGCTACGACCAGAAGCGGCAGGTCGTGAGTCACGATCTGCCAGAGGATGTCGAAATCGACCGAATCATAACCATGGATCAGCCGATTCCGTAACCCGACAATCTGCGCCCACGGAATATCCGGGTACTGAGTGCGCTCGTCCGTTGGGGTTCTGCTCGCGGCTTCGCCAACAACCTCGAGCAGACGGACCAGAGCGAGATTTAATTTGCGATCGGTGTCGATGTCATCGCGCTTCTTGCCGGCGGCCATTGCGACGGCTTCTCGCGCATGATCAAGCATGTGGCGGAGTCGCACTATGGTTTCATGGCGCGACATACTCAACCTCGGCTTCTGCCAGCGTTCGATCGCGGAAGTATCTGCTCAGAAAGGCCGGCGTGTTGAGATCCACTTTCCGGCCAAGAATTTCGGAGAGTTCGCTCTCGAGACCGAAAAACTCCAAGCCCGGTACGAAAGCGGGATCGAATTCGACGAGCACATCCACGTCGCTGCCTGGCTGGAAGTCGTCACGCAGGACAGATCCGAACAGCGCCAGCTTGCGGATGTGATGCCGGCGGCAAAACTCCGCGACGCGGTCCTTTGGAATTTCGATCCTCGCGCGTCCCATATCGCTCAGAATTCCTTCGCCACGGCAAAATTCAGATGTCGCAACATCTCAATCTTACATTGCTGCCGCACCGACCTGATTGGCCTCAATCCTCGAAAATCACCGTAACAGTTTCGCCTGCTGATCGCCATCGTCGCAGCGGCGCATAGTGCCCTAAATAGCACCGTTTCGCAGGTTCGCCCACGTTTGGGCGGGTTGGGAAGGGAGGTAGAAAATGCGGAAGCGAAAAGGAACAAGCCGTCGAGTCGCAAGCGAGGCGGGCCAGCTTCTGAAACGATCGCGTTCGCGAAAGGTCAGGTCGGTTGCGGGCGCGGCGCTCGCCGAGCGCAAACGCCGAACACGGCGAACAAGCCGACGCTCGTAATCGCACGGGCTCGTCAGCCATCCTGCGGGAAGCCGCACGGCCTCGTCGGCCAATCCATACTCAAGCGGCGCGCTTTCGTCCCGGCGCGGCGATATAAGACGCAACATCCTTGCGGCTGAGGCCCATTCGGAGCAGCGAGCGAACCATCAAATCGATGCTGACCGATCGATCCGCGGCCTCGATCTTCGCCACTCTCGATTGGCTCGAACCGAGCAGCTGCCCGAGTTGCTCCTGAGTCATGCTGCGCCGGCTCCTCTGCTCCCTGACCGCGTTCGCCAGCCCAACTTTGAGCTCCACTATGGCGGCCTCCTCATCAGTGAGGCCCAGGAACTCGCTCGTGCCGCCGACTTTCCATCCCGCGGATTCCAGCCGCTTCCTTGTCCGTTTATCCATCGTCACGATCTCTTCGCGGTCATCTCGTCGTAATCCCGATGCCGGCGTTGACATCGCTTGACTACGATCCTCGCTTCCCTCGAAAACGGAGGAGTCCTGATCTCGGTGCGCAGCCGGACCAAGGGTTTGTCGGGAGCCTTGGTCACGCCATCCAGCGTATGTCACATCTGACATGAAGGCAAGGTCGGAAGCCCGCGTCGCCGCGCGAGCCTCCGGAGGAAACAAACGCGGAATGGCGATTCTGCCCGAAACGCCTCTCGGTTCCAGCCCTCGGACTTCAGGTTCAAGCTGTGGGCGTTCTATTCTCGAAGATTCGCCTGTAGTCGCACCTGTGACAAAAATCTGGGGCAGATGCTCGATTCGCTCGGCCGGTTCCGGCTAGTTTTCAACCCCAGCTATGAGCGTGATCGTCAAAATCAAGCGGCTTACCAGCACCGCGAAAATTCCGGCGTACCAGACCGCGCATGCGGCGGGGATGGATCTGGTTGCCGATGTGAGCGGAACCATCGTTGTCGATCCCGGCCAGCGCCGCGCGATTCCGACCGGCCTTACGATCGAAATTCCGCCCGGCTACGAAGGGCAGGTCCGCCCGCGCAGCGGGCGCGCGATCAACGAGGGCGTGACCATGATCAATGCGCCGGGCACTATCGATGCCGATTATCGCGGCGAGGTGAAGGTGCTGGTCGTGAACCTCGGCGACCGCGCGATCGAGATACATCCGGGCGACCGAATCGCGCAGTTGATTATCGCGCCGGTGGCGCGCGCGGAAATTAAAGAAGTGGATGAACTTGGGGAGAGCTCGCGCGGCAGCGGCGGCTTCGGCCATACCGGCCGATGAAACGATTCGCCGGGCGGCCGTCGCAACCGGGCCGAAAAACGATGCGCAACCTGTGGACTCCGCGCGCGGTATCAGACCGCAAGCTTGCCAGCGGGACGCATCCCGCGCACGATGGCCGCGTTGAGTTGGCGACTGGCCTTATCGAGGCTCTGGCAGATGTTAGCTCTGTCTTCCAAAACTGAGACTCCAAGGCGTGTTCCGTCCCTTGGCGGGGTCCCGCTTGATGCGGACGGATCGGCGCGATCGAAAATCTCGAAAATGTTGCCAAATGTTGCCTTTTCGAGAGATCCGATGCCGGGTCGGTGCGTTTGCTCGAAAACCTCCGCGCCGCTTCCCGTTTTACAGACACACCCCTACCCAGCGTTTGGCCGATCGGGGATAATCGATTGTACCCAAACGCTCCTGGATCCAGGTGCAGGCCAAGTCTGCTGATATCGATGCCGCTTTGACGGCAGTGACGCCAATCGACGGGCGTTACCGCGCGCGCACCCGCCCGCTTTCCGCCTACTTCAGCGAGTTCGCGCTGATCAGGTATCGCGTCCGGGTCGAGGTTGAATGGTATCTCGCGCTCGCCGAGAACTCGTCGTTTCGGGCGATGGCGCCGATACCGGCCCCGATCCAGGAACGGCTGCGCGCCATCTATGAAGACTTCCAGCTCGAGGACGCCCGCCGGGTCAAGGAACTCGAAGCCGAGACCAATCACGACGTTAAAGCGGTCGAATACTTCCTGAAGGAGAAGGTGTCGGCGCTCGATCCGGGGCTTCCGCTCGAGATGGTTCATTTCGCGTGCACCAGCGAGGACATCAACAATCTCGCCTATGCGCTGATCCTGAAAGAGTTCTCGGAGCGCGAGCTGATTCCCGCCATCCGGAAATGCGTCGGCCGGCTCGCCGACCTGGCGCATCGCTATCGCTCATTGGCGATGATCGCGCGCACGCACGGGCAGGAGGCATCGCCAACGACGCTCGGCAAGGAGATGGCGGTATTTGCGGCGCGCGTCGAACGCCAGCTCGGCCAACTGCGCCGCCAGGAATATCTGGGCAAGGCCAACGGAGCGGTGGGCAACTTCAATGCGCATCATTTCGCCGCGCCCGAGGTCGATTGGCTCGCGCATTCGCGCCGCTTCGTCGAAAGCCTGGGCCTGGTATGGAATCCGCTCACGACTCAGATCGAAAGCCACGACTTTATCGCGGAGATGTTCGCGACGGTCGGCAGAATCGACACGATCCTGCTCGGCTTCTGCCGCGACATGTGGGCGTATATCTCGATCGGCTATTTCAGCCAGAAGGCGGTGAAAGGCGAGACCGGCTCCTCGGTGATGCCGCACAAGATCAACCCGATCGATTTTGAGAATGCCGAGGGCAATTTCGGAATCGCATCCGCCCTGCTCGAGCATCTGGCGGGCAAGCTCCCGGTTTCGCGATGGCAGCGTGATCTGACAGATTCCACCGCGCTGCGGGCGATCGGCACCGCCTTCGGCCACGTGGTCGTCGCGCTCGCCGCGCTCGAACGCGGCCTTGGCCGCGTCGAAGTCAACGAGCGGCGAATCGCCGAAGATCTCGACGACGAGCGGGCGTGGGAGGTGGTGGCGGAAGGAGTTCAGACCCTGATGCGCCGGCACGGACTGCCGCGTCCCTACGAAACGCTCAAGGATCTGACCCGCGGGAGACGGGTGGATAGCGGCGTTATCCGGGAGTTTATCGAATCGCTTGCGCTCGACGACGCCGCTCGCGAGGCGCTCAAGAAACTGTCGCCGCGCTCCTACGCCGGGTTGGCCGCGGAGCTGGTTGAGCGGTTCGCGCCAAAACCGGAGCGATAAACACAGAGGCGCGAGTTCTGTGAATAAAAATCGGGTTTGTGGATAACCGGTTGGACCGATTCGTTGTCGCCTCCGATACGGTCGGATAATTGAAAGAAAACGGAGATTTCCCCGTGGATTCAACGCCTCAACGGCTTGAGATGTTTTACGAGGGCAAGGCGAAAAAGCTTTACTCGACTTCCGATCCCGGCCTCGTAATCCAGTATTTCAAGGATGACGCGACCGCCTTCAACGCCAAAAAACGCGGCACCATCGAGGAAAAGGGCGTGATGAACAACCGGATGTCCGAGTTGTTCTTCAACCTGCTCGAACGAAACGGCGTCCGCACCCATTTCGTGCGCCGCCTGAACGATCGCGAGATGCTCTGCCGGCGCCTCGATATTATCCCGGTAGAAATCGTCGTGCGTAATATCGTCGCCGGCTCGATGGCGAAGCGGTTGGGCCGCGAAGAGGGCGAGCCCCTCAAGCATCCGCTCGTCGAGTACTATTACAAGTCCGATCCACTCGACGATCCGCTCATCTACCCTGAACATGCGATCGAGTTCGGATGGGCCACGGCGGGCGAGATCGAGAAGATCCGGACGATGGCGCTCAAGGTCGACGAGGTGTTGAGCCGGTTTCTGGATGAGCGCGGCGTGCTGCTGGTTGATTTCAAGCTCGAGTTCGGCCGCCATCAGGGCGAAATCCTGCTGGGCGACGAAATTTGTCCCGACACCTGCCGGTTCTGGGACAAGCAAACCCGCCAGAAGCTTGACAAGGATCGCTTCCGGCGGGATCTGGGGGGAGTGGAAGAGGCTTACCACGAGATGCTGCGCAGGGTGGAGACGTGACCGCGTTTCGGTCGGCCGCAGAACGCCGCCCGGGGGGGATGTCGTGCGCTGCTCCCCGTGGCTTATTCACGAAGACGAGGGGAGGAGGGTCCGCGCTTGCTAATAAAGGTCTTCGTCACCCCGCGTAAGGGAATTCTCGATCCGCAGGGCCGCGCGGTTGAGCATTCGTTGAAGAGCCTCGGGTTCAAGGGCGTGTCCGGTGTCAAAATCGGCAAGTACATCGTGCTCGAAGTAGCCGCCAAGTCTGCCGCCGATGCGCGCGATCAGGCGCACAAGATGTGCGAACGGCTGCTCGCCAATCCTCTTATCGAGGACTACACGTTCGAGGTTGAAGGCGAATGAAGTGGGGCGTAGTCAGGTTCCCCGGTTCGCTGGACGATAACGATTCGCTCTGGGCGCTGAACGAAGTG
>JAJPKP010000034.1 GCA_021323675.1 Pseudomonadota bacterium
CCCGCTCATGAGCATCCGCTGGTCGCTCCGCAATTCATGCATTTGTAGCAAGCGCCGTTGCGCACCATTATCGAGCCGCAATCCGGGCACGGAGGCGCGTCGGCCTGATTGATAAACGCCTGGCGCATCCCGCCGCCGTCCTTGCCGTCGCGCAGGCTGGCAACCGGCGCGGCGGGCGGGTCCTTGCGATCGGCGGCGGCGCCCTCCTCGACCATCACTCCCACTTCGCGCTTCGCGTCTTCATCCAGAAACTTCGACGCCATCCACCGGAACAGATAATCCACGATCGATTTCGCGTACGGGATCTGTGGATTCTTGGTGAAGCCTGACGGCTCGAAGCGCATATGCGCGAACTTGTCCACCAGGAATTGCAGCGGCACGCCGTACTGAAGCGCGTAAGAGATCGCGGTCGCGAACGAGTCCATCAGACCCGAGATGGTCGAGCCCTGCTTCGACATCGACACGAAGATCTCGCCCGGCGAGCCGTCTTCGTACATCCCGACCGTGATGTAACCCTCGTGGCCGGCGATATCGAACTTGTGCGTAAGCGCGCGGCGTTCGTCAGGCAGCTTTCGGCGCGACAACCGCTCATCGGGATGTCCCGCCAGCGCCTGCGCGGCGCGGGCCGCATCCGCCGCCGCCCGCTCTTCTTTCTTGCCGGTATTGAGCGGCTGGGTGCGCTTGGAGCCGTCGCGATAGATCGCGACCGCCTTGAGCCCGAGCTTCCATGCCGTCACATACGCCTCCGCGACTTCATCGACCGTCGCCTCGGCGGGCATGTTGATGGTCTTGGAGATGGCGCCGGAGATGAAGGGCTGCACCGCCCCCATCATCTTCAGATGCCCGTTGTAATGGATGGTGCGCGAGCCGGAGCGCGGCTTGAAGGCGCAGTCGAACACCGGCAGATGGGCGTCCGACAGATGCGGCGCACCCTCGATGGTCTCGTGCTCGTCGAGATACTCGACGATTTCCTGAATTTCCTTCGAGTCGTAGCCGAGCCGCTTGAGCGCGCGGGGCACGGTGCCGTTGACGATCTTGAGCATCCCGCCGCCGACCAGCTTCTTGTACTTGATCAGCGCGATATCGGGCTCGATACCGGTGGTATCGCAGTCCATCATGAACGCGATCGTTCCGGTCGGCGCGATCACCGTCGCCTGGGAATTGCGGATTCCGGCCTGCTGGCCGAGCTTGAGCGCTTCGTCCCACGAATCACGCGCCGCGCGCAGCAGGTCGAGCGGAACGTGCGCGGGCTCAAGCCGATAGGCGTGGCTGCGATGGCGTTCGATGACCTTGAGGGTGGCTTCGCGATTGAGCTGATAGCCCGCGAACGGCCCTATATTCGCCGCGATCCGCGCCGATTGCAGGTACGCCTCTCCCGTCATCAGCGCCGTCACCGCCGCCGCGTAGCTGCGCCCCTGCTCCGAGTCGTACGGCATCCCGAGCGCCATCAGCAGCGCGCCCAGGTTGGCGTAGCCGAGGCCGAGCTCGCGGAACGCGCGCGCGTTGCGCTCGATTTCATCGGTCGGATACGAGGAATTGTCCACCACTATGTCCTGCGCGGTGATCATCACATCCACCGCGTGGCGGAACGCGCGCACATCGAACTCGCCCCGATCGTCGATGAACTTCATCAGGTTGAGCGAGGCGAGGTTGCACGCCGAGTTGTCAAGATGCATGTACTCGCTACACGGATTGGAGGCGTTGATGCGCCCCGAATTCGGGCAGGTGTGCCAGAGGTTGATCGTCGTGTCGAACTGCATCCCGGGGTCGCCGCAGGCGTGCGCTGCCTCCGAGATCATCCGCAGCAGATCGCGTGCCTTGTATTCACCGGCGACCTCGCCCGTGGTGACGAAGCGCGTCTGCCAGGTCCCGTCCTCGATCACCGCGCGCATGAAGTCATCGGTTACGCGCACCGAGTTGTTCGCGTTCTGGAAGAACACCGAACTGTACGCGGGCCCGTCCAGCGAGCCGTCGTAGCCGGCATCGATAAGAGCCCACGCCTTCTTTTCTTCCTCGACCTTGCACTTGATGAAATCTTCGATGTCGGGATGGTCTGCGTTGAGCACGACCATCTTGGCCGCGCGGCGGGTCTTGCCGCCCGACTTGATCACCCCCGCGGAGGCATCCGCGGCCTTCATGAACGACAGCGGCCCCGACGCGGTGCCGCCCGAAGACAGCTTTTCGCGGCACGACCGCAGAGCCGAGAGGTTCACGCCCGAGCCCGAGCCGCCCTTGAAGATCATCCCTTCATTGCGATACCAGCCGAGGATCGAGTCCATGTTGTCCTCGACCTTGAGGATGAAGCAGGCGGAGCACTGCGGCTTCTCATCGATCCCGACGTTGAAATAGACGGGGCTGTTGAACGAGGCCTTCTGGTTGAGAAGCAGATGGGTCAATTCGGCGCGGAAAGTTTCGCGATCTTCCGCCGCGCCGAAGTAACCCTGCTTCTCGCCCCATCCGGTGATCGTATCGACGACGCGCGAGATGAGCTGGCGGACCGAACGCTCGCGCTGGAGGGACGCGGGATGACGCTTCAGGTCGTCCAGGCCGATCGGGCCGCGGAAATATTTCGACACGACCACGTTGGTCGCCGTTTGCGACCAGGCGCGCGGAACTTCCACGTCGCGCTGCTCGAAGACGACCCGGCCGTCCTCGCCGGTGATAACCGCAGTGCGCAGCTCCCACTCGACTTCGTTCATCGGGTCGGAGCCGGGGGTGGTAAAGAAGCGCTCGAGCGCGATCCCCCGTCTGGGAAGGACACGATCGGCGTTTTTTAGCGTGATTTTGTCCAAGTCAACTGCTCCGCCGGCCATCACCCCATCCTCCCCTCGATTACTTCTTTGTTACCGCTGAAGGACCCCCACGATCCCATGGCACCAAGGATGTTGATATCCTTCGGCGAGAGGAATGCGCCCCGTGTCCTGCGCGTTTCACAGCTAATAACGCTGGAACCTCGATTGCAGGCCCCGTGTCCTGCGCGGGCAATATGCGCGCAGGCGCTAGGAGAAGTCAAGGCCCAAACCCCAATATGTAGTGTTCATGACCTTGTTAACAACCCATATATTATGCTGTTGATAATTGTTCGACAAGATTTCGCTTTCGGAAGATTTCTTCAGAAACGCAGAGCGTGGAATTAGCGCCACTGATGGATTGCCGGCCCGCAAACAGGCTCGGCCTGACCGGGGCGCCAATTCATTTCGCAGCGTCAATTCAAGGACGAAACGATCCGCGCTATCGTCAACTCGCGATGCCATCTAAGGTTTCGAAACCTCCGATGAAGATCAGCGAGGCTTTACAGCCTCTTCTCGATCGCCTCGACACCGAAGGACAGTTCGGAATCGTGCGGCTTACGCGGATGTGGCCGGAGATCGTGGGCGAGACGATCGCTCGGCGAACCCAGGTATCGTCGCTCAAGTTCCATACCGCTGTGATTAAAGTTTCCGGCGCGATGTGGATCCAGGAACTCAACCTGATGAAGCAGCAGATTCTCTCGCGCGTGCGCGAGAAGGTCGGCGAGGACGTGGTGCGCGATCTGCGCTTCGTGCAGGGACGCCTGGCGCGCCGCGAGCACTCGAAACTGCGCGCGGTCCCGCGCTCCACGCGCTATGCGATCGAGCTGCCGGAGATGAAAGATCCGGAGCTGAGGCGCGCCTTCCAGCGGCTGATAGAAGCCTGGGGCCGCGCGCCCAGGTAAATTCGGAAATCCACAGATTCCCGACCCGCCGCACCGTTCACGCTCGCAGGACAGAGCCGCGGATGCGGGCGCCTGTGGATGGCGTCGCGAGCGGGCATAGCGCTATTCTGATTTTTTTATGACAAGATTTCGGTGCGGGCATATTCCGCTGCTACGGGGGCTTTCAGCACGATGGCGCAGGAAATAAAAAGCAAGGCGCTCGACCTGGCGCTGAGCCAGATTGAAAAACAGTTCGGCAAGGGCTCGATCATGAAGCTCGGCGAACAATCGATCGAGGAGAATATCTCCGTTATCCCGACCGGTTCGCTGGGGCTCGATATCGCCCTCGGCGTCGGCGGCCTGCCGCGCGGCCGCGTGGTCGAGATCTACGGTCCGGAGTCCTCCGGCAAAACCACGCTCGCGCTGGAATGTATCGCGGAAGCCCAGAAGCTCGGCGGAATCGGCGCGTTTATCGACGCCGAGCACGCGCTCGATGCTTCCTACGCGCGCAAGCTCGGCGTCAAGGTCGAAGACCTGCTCATCTCGCAGCCCGACAACGGCGAACAGGCCCTCGAAATCGCCGAAACGCTGGTGCAGTCCGGCGCGATCGACATCCTGGTGATCGACTCGGTCGCCGCGCTGGTGCCGCGAGCGGAAATCGAAGGCGAGATGGGCGAGCCGCAGATGGGATTGCAGGCGCGGCTGATGTCGCAGGCGTTGCGCAAGCTCACTTCCGTCATCGCGCGATCGCGCACCGTGGTCATTTTCATCAACCAGATCCGGATGAAGATCGGCGTGATGTTCGGAAATCCGGAGACCACCACCGGCGGCAACGCCCTCAAGTTCTATTCGTCGGTCCGCATCGACATCCGCCGCATCGGAACGATCAAAACCGCGCAGGACGTGATCGGATCGCGCACCAAGGTCAAGGTGGTGAAGAACAAGGTTGCGCCTCCCTTCCGCGAGGCCGAGTTCGATATCCTCTACGGCTCGGGAATTTCCAAGGAAGGCGAATTGGTCGACCTTGGCTCCGAACTTGGCGTGATCGAGAAACTCGGTGCCTGGTACTCCTACGAGGGCGAACGGATCGGCCAGGGGCGCGAGAATGCGCGCGATCTGCTGAAAGCAAACCCGAAGCTGGCCGACGAAATCGAGCAGAAGATCCGCGCCAAGCTCCAAACCAAACCTGTCGTTCTGCCCGCGTCCGCCGCCGCCGACAGCGAGGAAGCCCCGCCGCCCCCGCCGGTTTCGAGCAAGAAGAAAGGCTAGCATCGGGAAGCGGTCGCCCACAGATGCGCCGATCGGCGCGTCATATGCGGGCGGCGCGAAACCCGTCTTCGGGCACGGCGCAACGACGGAGTTTCCCGCGCGCGCGAAACCGATTAAGAGTTTGTTACATGTCCTCTTTGGAAGATTCGCTCGCGGCTTACATTCAACTGAAGCTGCCCGATGCCTCCGGAATTCGCGTCGATCAACTCGAACAGATCTCCGGCGGCGCGTCGCGGCAGACCTATCGTTTTCGGCTCTCGTACAGCGATGGCGCCGCGCGTGAGCGCCGCCTGATTCTCAGGCGCGATCCGTCCGGCAGCCTTATCGATACCGACCGGAAGATAGAATTCGCCGCCTACAAGGCATTCTTCGGGACCGACGTGCCGGTCCCCGAGGTCCTCTGGCTCGAAGACAACCCAAGCCATCTCGGAAGCCCATTTTTCATCAGCGCCGAGATGACCGGCTTTCAGACATCGCCGGCGCGAATCCTGATGGAGCCTTACGCGGCCCATCATGAAAAGCTCGCCGAACAAAAATGGGCGATCCTGGGCAGGATCGCTTCCTGCGATCCGCGCAAGCTGGGCCTGGTCGGAACGATGGAGTGGGTCGAGCCGGACGCATGCTGGAAGCGCGAGCTCGATTATTGGGAGGGTGTGCTCGATTCGGACGAGCTTATCCCGCAGCCTGTCATGCGGGCGGCGATTCGCTGGATGCGCCGAAATCCGCCTCCTCCCGCGCAAAAGATCTGCGTCGTGCACGGCGACTATCGCACCGGGAATTTCCTCTATGACGAATCGGGCCACATCCACGGCATCCTGGATTGGGAGATGGCCCATCTCGGTGACCCGCGCGAGGACCTCGGATGGAGCCTGAACCGCGTATGGTGCTGGGCACAGGATAATCGGCGCGGCGGGCTTGTGCCGCGCGACCGCGCGATTGCCATCTGGGAGAAGGCCAGCGGGCTCAAGGCCGACCCTGCCGCGCTGCACTGGTGGGAACTCTTCGCGACCGTGAAGGGACAGGGAATCTGGGTATCGAGCGCTCATGCCTGGGAAACGGGCGACAACAAGGACCCGATACTGATCCTGAGCGCGTGGTCGCTTATGAATAGCCAGGACCGTGCGGCCCTGGAACTGATGGGGCATCTGCGATGAGACCGCCTGTTCCAATTGCATTCCAAACGATGGCGATGGACCTGTTTATGCGGGTCGTTCCCGCGATCAGTCCCGCCTACCACCAGGGAACGGTGGGGATGATCGGTACGATGCTGTCCATTGCGAGCGAAGAATGGGATCGGGCGGCGAGCCGGCGTATCGAGGAGAATGGCCGCCTGCGGGAAATATTCCGGGAAGCGATGCCGGTCGTTAAGGACGCCACCCTGAAGGCGCGGCTTGCCGCCCTCGCGGAGACAAAGGACAGCGACTTTCGAGTGTCGGCGCTGGAGAGCAACAACTGCACGCTGCGTGCGGCGCTGATCAACCTGCACGCCTACGTCGAATCGCAACCGGGATCTGACGCGCGCAAGCTCGAGGAAACCATCTGGCAGGAACTGGCCCATTCCACCGAACGCCGCCGCCTTTCAACCGCCCCCTTCTAGGGCATTTCCGCCGCTCCTGTTTCGCCACGCCTGCGCTGGCTTATGCGCTTGCGCCAGTGGGCAGCTTTGACGCGCTTGGATAGAATATACGCCCCATGCGCTGGACAACCTCGAAGATACGGCAGTCGTTCCTCGACTTCTTCAAGGAACGCGGTCACACCGTAATTCCGTCTTTTCCGATCGTCCCCAAGGGCGATCCGACCCTGCTCTTTGTCAATGCCGGAATGGCGCCGATGAAGGACTACTTTCTCGGCATCCGCACACCTCCGAGCCGCAGGGTCGTCGATTGCCAGAAGTGCCTGCGAATCTCCGGCAAGCATAATGACCTCGAAGCGGTCGGCCGCGACACCTACCATCACACCTTCTTCGAGATGCTCGGAAACTGGTCGTTCGGCGACTATTACAAGGCCGAGGCGATCGAATGGCACTGGGACCTGATCACCAAGGTCTGGGGCGTCGATCCGAAGCTGCTTTACGCGACGGTCCATGAGAAGGACGACGAGGCCGAGCAGATTTGGCTCAAGCTCGGCGTTCTGCCGCGCGATCGCATCATGCGCTTCGGCGACAAGGACAATTTCTGGGAGATGGGCGAGACGGGGCCGTGCGGACCGAACTCGGAAATCGATATCGACCGGGGAGAGAAGGCCTGCAGCGGCGGGGGCCATCCGGGCGTTGCGTGCGGCGTGAATGTTGACGGGTGCGAGCGGTTTATCGAACTCGGCAACCTGGTCTTCATCCAGTACAACCGCGATGGGTCGGGAAAGCTGACTCCGCTTCCACAAAAGCATGTCGATACGGGCTCGGGACTCGAGCGAATTGCGGCGGCGCTGCAAAGCCTCGAGCGCACCGACGGCAAGATTCTCGGCAACTACGACATCGACCTGTTCTCAACCATCATCAAGCGCATCGAAAGCGCAGCGGGCGAGCTGGGTAGCGGCGTGCGCTACGGCCACGATCCCGAGAACGACATTTCGTACCGTGCGATCGCGGACCACGCGCGCACGATGACGTTCCTGGTTTCCGAAGGCGTCAATCCCGGCAACTCCGAACGTGAATACGTCCTGCGGCGAATCATCCGGCGCGCCGCGCGCCACGGCCGCTATCTTGGAATCCATCGTCCGTTCCTCGCCATCGCCCATCAGGGCGTGGTCGAGGCGATGGGCGACGCGTATCCCGAGATTCGCGCCGCGGCGGCCAACGTCGCCAAAGTCATTACCGAAGAGGAAACCAGGTTCGGAGATACGCTCGACCGCGGACTGGAGCTTATCGACGAAGAGAAGGCGCGCCTCAAAAAGAGCGGCGGCAAGACGCTCTCCGGAGAAGTCGCCTTCAAGCTCTACGATACCTACGGCTTTCCGCTCGATCTCACCCAGGACGTGCTGCGCAACGACGGTATCGCGGTCGATACGGCGGCGTTCGACCGCCTGATGGATCAGCAGCGCGAACGAGCGCGGGCCGCGCGCAAAGAAGAATCGGCGGCGCCGGAAATCCAGATCGCCGCCGGAACTTCATCCCGCTTCATCGGGTACCATCGCTACGATGGCGAGTCCGAGGTGATCGCGGCCGGCGCGCAGGACGGCGGCGCTATCGCGATCGTCGTGGCGGAAACGCCCTTCTACCCCGAGGGCGGCGGTCAAATCGGCGACCGTGGCGTGATCGAAGCCGAGTCGGGCGCGCTCGCCGAAATCACCGATACGCGCAAGGCGGACGGCTCAATCGTTCATCTCGGACGCATCCTGCGCGGCGATGCGAATGATTTCCGGCGCGGAGCTCGCGTCCGGCTCAATGTCGATCGCATCCGGCGCGACGCGGCGATGCTGAATCATTCCGCAACGCACATCCTCCATTACGCGCTGCGCGACGTCCTCGGCACGCACGTGCATCAGGCCGGATCCCTCGTCACGCCCGACCGCCTGCGCTTCGACTTCAGCCATCAGGGCCCGGTAGGTCCGGATGCGCTGGCGACGATCGAAGAGGAAATCAACGCGCGGATCCGGGAAAATGCCGGCGTCGCGGTCGAGGAGATGGCGTACGACGATGCGCTCAAGGCGGGCGCGCTCGCGTTCTTCGGCGACAAATACGGCGATATCGTCCGGGTAGTGCGGATGGGTGATTTTTCGGTCGAGCTTTGCGGCGGAACCCACGTCAATCGCACCGGCGATATCGGGTTTTTCAAGCTCGATGCCGAATCCGGCGTCGCGGCGGGCGTGCGGCGAATCGAAGCCGCCACCGGACAGAGCGCTCTCGAGGCTGTGCGCGAGCAGGAAAGGCTGCTCAGCGAGATCGGCGCGAAGCTCGGCTCGAGCGACGTAGCCGCGCTGGATCGATTGGAAAAAATCCTCGCGCGCGAAAAAGAACTGGAAAAGAAGCTCCGCGCGCTCGAACAGAAGCTCGCCGGCGGCGGCGCGGACGGCGCCGCCGAGAAGGTCCGCGAAACCGCCGGCATCAAGGTCGTGACGCGGCGCGCGGACGGAATCGATCCGCGCGCGCTGCGCGAGATGGCGGACCGGATGCGCCAGAAGCACGGCTCGGCGGTGGTGGCGCTCGGCTCCGATCAGGGAGAAGGCAAGGTCGCGCTGCTCGTGGCGGTAACTTCCGACCTCACGAGCCGCGTGAAAGCCGGCGAGATCGTCAAGCAAATCGCTCCATTGATCGGCGGTTCCGGCGGAGGCCGCCCGGACATGGCGCAGGCGGGCGGCCGCGACGCGTCAAAGCTCGACGAGGCGCTCGAGCAGATCGCGAGCCTGATTCGCTAGCAATACTTCCACGGCGCGTGCCACGCTCGTTTAGCCGCGGCGAGGTTCCGCCGATCCCGAGGATTGAACGGGCCACTTTCAAAGTCCGGCAGATTTGGCATACGATGGACCAAACGCCGCGCCCGGCGCGGCGCATGCAACCCGAGGTAGCGACGGCCATCAGCACTTCACGCGGCCAGGCGGTTTCAGAGCGACCCAGCGAAGACGCGCTGGAACTTCACTTCGACGATCCCCGCTTACTGACTGATCTTCTCGGCCAGCACGATGCGCATATTCGCACGCTCGAGCAGGCGCTCGGCGTCCGGATCGGCGTGACCGGCACCTCGATGCGCATCAGCGGCCCGCTTTCCGAGCAGGCGCTGGCCGGCAAGGTGCTGGGCGAGCTCTACGATTTGCTCAAGCGCGGCTACCCGATCTACCCGAGCGACGTCGAGTACGCGATTCGTATCCTGCGCGGCGACCGCAACGCCGAGCTCAAGGATATCTTCCTCGACACGATCTACGTCTCCGCGCACAAGCGCGTCATCTCGCCCAAGAGCATCAACCAGAAGCTCTACATCGATGCGATCCGCTCGCACGACATCGTGTTTGGAATCGGCCCCGCTGGAACGGGCAAGACCTATCTCGCGATGGCGATGGCGCTGGCGGCGCTGATGAAGAACCAGGTGACGCGGATGGTGCTGTGCCGGCCGGCGGTCGAGGCGGGCGAGAAGCTCGGCTTTCTGCCCGGCGATCTGGCGGAAAAGGTGAATCCATATCTTCGCCCGCTCTACGACGCTCTGCATGACATGGTCGATTTCGACCGTGCGCGGCGGATGCTCGAGCGGGGGACGATCGAAGTGGCGCCGCTCGCGTTCATGCGCGGACGCACCCTCAACGATTCATTCATCATCCTTGACGAAGCCCAGAACACGACCTCCGAGCAGATGAAGATGTTCCTGACGCGCCTCGGCTACAACTCGAAGGCGGTCATCACCGGCGATATCACGCAGATCGATCTTCCGAGCGGCAAGCTTTCGGGGCTCAAGGAAGCGCGCACTGTGCTCGCGAACACCCAAGGAATCAAGTTCATCTACTTCAACGATCGCGACGTGGTTCGCCATCGTTTGGTCTCCGCGGTGATTGCGGCATACGAATCCTTTCAGCACGAAGGGCCGGCATCGCCGGACGGCGGAAATTCCTGAAGAAAAGTGGCGGTCGCACTCCGAGTCGCATCCGCACGCGCTCGCCCGTATGCCGCGGCACTGCGCCGGGACGCGGCGCGGCTGCTCGGCGCAATTGGGCTCGGGCGCTGCGAGCTTTCGCTAATCGTTGTCGATGACGCGACGATCCGGGGACTGAATCGCGAATTTCGCGGCAAAGACGCTCCCACCGATGTGCTCTCGTTCTCGCAGGTGGAGGAAGCGGGCGGACCGCCTCCGAATCCGGCGGAGATCGTGAATTCGCCCCGCACCGTTCTGGGCGACGTGGTAGTTTCAATCGATACTGCCCTGCGCCAGGCAAAGGAATTCGAGGTAGCCCCCGCGGCACGCCTGCGGAGGCTGCTGGTTCACGGAGTGCTTCACCTGATCGGCTACGACCATGAACGATCGCTCGCCGAGGCGCGCAGGATGTTCACCCGCGAGCGCGAGCTGGAAGCATCGCTTGCCTCCTGGGGCACAAGGCCCGTACCGCCCGCAAGGGGCCGCATTCGGAAGTCACGGACCCGATGAACGCGCGCCGGCCCCTGCCTGCCACACCTACGGCACTATTGACCCATTTCACTCGCTCGGCGCGCACCTCTTCGGCCATCGACAACCTGGTAGCGATCCTTTCCAGCGGAGCCATCCGCGGCGGGCGCAGGATGGTTCGCGGGGGCCGGCCGACAGTGTGTTTCTTCGATATCGCCCTGCCCGGCTTGAGCGCGATCCTCAAGCCCGAAAACCGCCGCCGATACGAGCCTTTCGGAGTAGCCGTGGACCGGCGCTATGCTTTCAAGATGGGCGCGCGACCGGTGATCTATATGCCCTGGCGCGAAGCGCGCGCGGCCATAGCACCCGCGGAGCTGTGGCGTGTGGTAAGCTTGGAGATAGAGCGCAATCCGCCGGTCGATTGGACCTACGAACGCGAATGGCGTTTGCCGGGCGATCTCCCGCTTCAGCCGGGTTTGTGCGTAGCACTGGTAGAAACCTGGCGCGACGTTGATGAGATCTATGACCGGTTCGATGGGCATCCGCCCTGCGCCGGCGTGATTCCGCTTAGGGAGCTGTTCGGAACCGGCAAATGAACGCCTCGAATTCACTGACGCGCGCCGCGCTGTGTATAGCCAGCGGATTGGCGCTCGCGCTTGCGTTCCCGAAAATCGACCTGAGCCTGTTCGCCTGGGTCGCGTTTATTCCTCTTTTCTACGCCATCGACGACGCGCCGCTTCGGCGCGTGCTCGGATGGGGCTGGCTGCAGGGATTCGCGTTTTTTGTCGGCTCGATGTACTGGATCGCGATTCCGCTGCACGATTTCGCCGACGTGCGGATGTCAATTGCGGTCCTGCCGATGCTGCTGCTGGCGGCCGTGCTCGCCTGCTACTCGGCGGTCGCAATCTGGGCGGGCGAGTTTTCCGCGCGCCGGCTCAAAATTCCGATGATCGTTACGATGCCGGTGGCATGGGCCGCGGTCGAATGGGTCCGCACCTATTTCCCCATCGGCTTTCCCTGGAACCTGCTCGGCTACGCCGCCTATACGCATCTCGCGCTGATCCAGTTCGCCGAGTTCACCGGCGTCTATGGAATCTCCGCCCTGATAGTCTTCTTCAACGCGGTCGCGTACACGGTGCTCTTCCGCCGCGGACGGCCAAGGATGCAGGCGGCGGGTCTCGTTTCACTGACCGTGCTGATGCTCGCGGTGATCGGGTTCGGCAGCTACAGGATCCAGGAACTCAAGCGGCAACCCCCCGAAGGTTCTATACGGGTGGCGATGGTGCAGGGCGACATTCCGCAATCGATCAAGTGGGATCCCAACTTTCTCCCGCAGAGCTTTCGGATTTACGAGGAGGAGTCGCTCCACGCGGCGAGGCAGGGTGCCGACCTTATCGTATGGCCCGAGGCGGCCGCGGCATTCCCGTTCCAGGCGGATGGCAAATATCCTCCTTCGTTCGCGGATTACGAATCCTATTACGATGCGCTCCTCAAGCTGGCGACTTCGGCCGGAGAACCAATCCTGTTCGGCGCGCCGGCGATAGCCAGGCACGACGGACACTATGGTTCCTACAATCGGGCGGACCTCGTATCGGCCGAAGGAAAGCTGGTCGCGCACTACGACAAGATCAACCTGGTGCCGTTTGGCGAATACGTTCCGGCCCGCAAACTGCTCGGCTACTTCGTAAATCGCGTGGTCGAAGGATTCGGCGATTTGTTTCCCGGTTCTGAACAGACCTTGTTTCCCGTCAAGGGCGCCCGGCTCGGCGTGCTGATTTGCTATGAAAGCGTGTTCCCCAACCTCACCCGGCTCGAGGTGAAAAAGGGAGCCGATGTGCTGGTGAATATCACCAACGATGCCTGGTATGGCGAAAGCTCGGCGCCCTTCCAGGCGCTGGCGATGGCGGCGATGCGGTCGGTCGAGACCAAGACGCCCATGATTCGCACCGCGAACACCGGAATAAGCGCGATCATCAAGCCCTCTGGAGAGATCACCGCGCGCACTCCCCTGTTCCAGCGCGAAACCGAAATCGAGGACGTGACCTGGCATCCCGTGCGCACCGTGTACACCATGGTTGGCGATCTGTTTTCGGAAATTTGCTTCGCGCTCACCGCTCTAGCGGTGCTCGCCGCGTGGTTTCGCCCTCGCAAGCCAAACCAGCTTGAAGCGGTCGTCCAGCAGATTCTGACCACGAATGGCGCTGGCAGGCGGCGCGAGGCTTCCTGACGATATTCGCATCCCTTCCCGGTCCGCTCCTCGCAATCGCGCGGGGGGCGGGGCACCGCGATTAAGTCGCGCTCCGACTTGTGGCAGAATAATCGATTATGCTCAGTGACATGCGACAACTTCTGACTGATTTCGAACAGCGCGCCGAAAAGCTCGGGAGGCGTCTTTGACGTCCCCAGCCTGACCGCCCGCCAGAACCAGCTTCTCGAACAATCCAGCAAACCCGATTTTTGGGACCGGCCCGAGGCCGCCCAATCCGTGCTGAGAGAGCAGGACCGCCTGCGCGCGCAACTCGCCGGGTTCGACCGCCTCAGGAAGAAGCTCGAGGAGTCGCGGCTGTTTTTCGAGATGGCCGAAGAAGAAGGCGCCGAGGAATCGGAAGCCGCGCGCGAAACCGCATCCGCATTGAACGCGGTCCGCGAGGAGCTCGAACGCCAGGAGCTCCAGGTGATGCTCGGCGGTGAATACGATCGCCTGGGCGCAATCGTCTCGATCCATCCCGGCGCAGGCGGCATGGAGGCGCAGGACTGGGCCGAGATGCTGCTCAGGTTGTACCTGCGATGGGCGGAACGCCGGGGTTTCAAGACCGACCTCGCCGATCTGCAGCCGGGTGAAGGCGCGGGAATCAAGAGCGCGACGTTCGAGGTCGATGGCGACTACGCGTACGGCTATCTCAAGGCCGAAGCCGGTATCCATCGCCTCGTGCGCATTTCGCCCTACGATGCGAACGCGCGGCGGCATACCTCGTTCGCATCGGTGTTCGTGTTTCCCGCGATCGACGACAAGGTCGAGGTGGTAATCAATCCTGCCGACTTGCGCGTGGATACGTTTCGCGCGTCGGGCGCCGGCGGGCAGCACGTCAATAAAACCGACTCGGCCGTGCGGATGACGCATATTCCGACCGGAATTGTCGTGAGCTGCCAGAACGAGCGCTCGCAGCACAAGAACCGCGCGATGGCGATGAAGATTCTGCGCGCGCGCCTGTTCGAGCTCGAACAGCGCAAGAAGCAGGAAGAGCTCGCTAAGTTCAGCAAGGAGAAAAAGGACATCGCGTGGGGCAGCCAGATCCGATCCTACGTCCTGCAGCCCTATCAGCTCGTCAAGGACCATCGCACCGGCGTCGAAATCGGCAATACCGACGCGGTGCTCGACGGCGCGATCGATCCCTTTATCGAGGCGTACCTGATGGGCGTGCGCAAGGGCGACGCCGACAAGGATCTGGAGTAGCGGCCGCGGCGGCGAACGCGGCTTGCTTAACCACCCGCAACCGATCCAGAGTTGCATAACGCAACCAGGAGCTTATTCGATGATCGACCTTTATTTCTGGCCCACCCCCAACGGCTACAAGATTACGGTGATGCTCGAGGAACTCGAGCTCAAGTACAACGTCATCCCGGTCAATATCGGCAAGGGAGACCAGTTCAAGCCCGAATTTTTGAAGATCAGCCCGAACAACCGGATGCCGGCGATCATCGATCACGATGGTCCGGGCGGAAAGCCCTTTCCGATCTTCGAGTCGGGCGCGATCCTGATGTACCTCGCGGAAAAGCACGGCAAGCTGATGCCCACCGACATGCGCGGCAAGTATGAAGTCGTGCAGTGGCTGATGTTCCAGATGGCGAGCGTGGGCCCGATGCTCGGACAGGCCCATCACTTTCGCGTCTACGCGCCCGAGAAGCTTCAGTACGCGATCGATCGCTATACCAACGAAGCCCGCCGCATCTACAACGTGATCGACAAGCGGCTCAGCGAAGTTCCTTACCTGGCGGGCGCATATTCGATTGCGGATATCGCCGTCTATCCCTGGCTCGTGCCGCACAACATGCAGGGGCAGAACCTTGACGACACCCCTCATCTGAAGCGATGGTTCGAAGAGATTCGCAACCGTCCCGCCGTGCAGCGCGGATTCGCGGTTATGGCCGAGGAAGTCGCGAAAATGCGCGCAGCGCAGGCGGCGCGGCAGCAACCGCACGACAAGGAGTCGTGGAACAACCTGTTCGGCACCAGGCAGTTCGAAAAGCGATAGAGAGGGCGCTGCCCGGCCCCTTTGATGCGAACGGCCGCCGATGCGTGAAGCTGCATCGGCGGCCGTTGTTCGTTTCAGTCCCTGTTCGATTCGGCTATTGCGCCATCGCCTGCGCTTCAGCGAGCAGCCTCTGCCCCTCGCGCAGGATGATTTTGATCTCGGCTTTGTTCGGACGCTGGCCGTTGAATTCCGCATCCTCGATGATCCGCCTCATCCTGCCGGCCAGTGAATCGCGCGCCTGGGTCCAGTCGTCGATAGTGTTCTCCATCGCGATATAGGTCGTGTCTCCCGGCGAGTTGCTGGTCAGCGCCTTGGTTGACACCGACAGAGTCGCGGATGCGAGCGCTCCGAATGGGGCGTTAATCTGCTTGTAGACCTGCCCGAGCTGCTGGAGCATCGTGAGTGCCTCTCCATTGAGCGGTTTGGCGAGCGCTCGCTTGTTCAGGAATTCGGTCAGCACGCGTCCGTCGTGTACGTAATCGTCCTTCAGGCCCGTGAGATACATGATCGTCGGGCGCACATCGACGTGGTCGGTGAAAAATCCCGCGGGAATTCCGCGACGCCGCGCCGGAGCTCCGAGCAATGGCGTCGGCCCCACCAACCCCAGGTTGTTCACTCCGGGTCCTACGATGCCGATGAAGGTGCGCGCGATCTCGGGCTGAATGTCGCCGTGATTCCAGGCGAACCCGGTTCCCTGAACCGGGGTGGCCGGACCGACGGATTCAAAGAAGAAGTTGGGATTGCCAAAGAAGGTGAAACTCGGGGTGCGCGCCTGATCGAAGCCGACCATGTGCAGCATCTTCTCTCCCACCGGATCAACCATCGCGGCCATCAGGTTCTCGCTCTTGTTGGTGTAGATGTTCGTCGCCTGCAATCCCGCCATCGTCCGCTCGAGCTGCCGGGTTACCGGATCCGCCGGCCCGGGTTCGCCCTCGATATAAACCGTGGGCGCGTCATCGAAATGGATGAAATACGGGGTGTTGTCGCCGGCGTTGGTGGTGAGCTGGTTCAGATTGATGTCCAGTTCGCCCACGCCCTGCGCGTAGGTGCAGGGGGTGTGCACTCCGTCGCAATTCGATGGAGTCGGCGCGCCGCCGACAAAGTGGTCGCCTTCGTCCGGAGTGATCACAAAGAGCGTGTTCTGCGGAGTTATGCCGTCCTTCTGCAGCCGCGTAAAGAACTCGCCGAATGCCTGATTGTAGGCCGCAAGCTGAGCGACATAGCCCGCTTCGCCCGGACCAAACGTGCCTCCCTTCTCGTTGTCATGCGCATCCGCAATGTAGGCGAAGACGATCGGCACGTTATGCTCCAGCATCGTGGCCACCGCCCCGAGAGTTTGAGCCGCGGTGGGACTGAAACCGGGAAAGCCGGGATTTCCCTTGCTGTCGGTGATCACATTGCCGTCGATATCCTTGAGCGGTCCGCCAAAGGCCTGGCTGATGTACTTGGCGCCGATCAGAGCGTTGAAATTGACGTAGCCTCCCGGCTCTCCGGGCAAAATGTCCGCCACCGCGCCGTTACCGGCCGTGCAGAGAGAGCTGCCCTGAGCGCAATGGATCGCCTCGCCCACAAAATCGGTGTTCTGCTGCGCGGGGGGTTCGGCGGCCTCGGGCGAGCTCGGCCCAAACACCTTGACGACATCGAACGGCGTGCGTTCCAGCACGATGTTGGCGGTCGAAAACGCTCCTACATCGCATCCCGCGCGCGTGAATGGGACCCACGGCGCAGGCATGTTGTCGCCCGTCTCGGTGACCAGCGCGAAGTTGTCGTCGTCCGTGGCGGGATTGATGTCCTTGATCAGATCGGTCCAGTAAAAGAAGGATGACACGCTGCTTACGCCCAGCGGATCGGACGCCGTGATCGGCGAAAACACTCCCAGGCTGTTGGCAACGGCGACCCCGTCCCGATCTGAGTAGACGCCGGTCTGCGTGGTAAGAATGTCGTTGGCGGTGTGCGAGATCAGCACCGCGTGATCGTCGGAATCGAGCGTGCCGTTCTGCTCGATGAAGTTGAGCAGATTGGGCATCTGCTCCAGGTCCGAGGGAACGTTGGGATTGTCGCGGGTGAAGTGTACGTTGTCGAACTCGATATACACAACATGGGTGATGCCCACCGGCGAGTTCAGCTTGCACGCCGCCTTCGCCGTCGCAGGCTGAAGAAGGGTTGCAAGTGCCAATGTCGCCGCGAGCATCCGGGGATAAGATGTCGCCATACGGTGTCCTCCCTGGATTCGATCAATCGTTGGGAGAACTAGTTAACGCGGGCGAATAACCACGATGCGACTTTTGGGTCATCAGAAAGTTAAATGGACTTTAAGCGTTATGCGGCAAATCGGCCTCAACCAGACAAATCGAAATGACCTTAGCCGATGATGGAAACAGGCGAAGAATCCGCGGGCGCGGACTCGGGCACCCTTGCCTATGAAGCGTTGCTCGCGGTCGCGACGCTCACGCTATGGCCGGTTCTCGACGAACGGGCAATCGGGAGCCTGCGGCAGCGGACGCGCGCGCTCGTGTTCGTACCGATAATCGGCTTTATCGCAGGCGTCGTGCTGGGCGCGATCGATCGCCTCCTCATGCCCACTTTGGGAGCCGGCGCGCGATCTCTGATCGTGGTGGCGCTTGCCGCGATCGCGATGCTGTTTCTGCCGTGGCGGGGAATTGCCGACACGGTCGCCGCGCTGCGCGCCGGAACCCGGCCCGCATCGACCGGGCTCGCGCGGATTGGCCCTCTCGGCCTGGCCGCTGCGCTGGCGGCATTCGCCCTGGAAGCCGCCCTGCTCTCCGGAATCGGAGATTCCGCGACACGCACCGCGGCGCTCGTGATGGCATCGATGCTGGGACGATGGTCGATAGTCCCGGTGGCGTACGGCCTCATGCCCGCAGAGCGATGGGGTCTTGGCTTGCCGTTCGAGGGCGGGATCGAATTTCGCGAATTCGCGGTCTCCAGCGTAATCGCGCTTGGCCTGACGCTCGCGCTTTATGCCGGCCTGGGGTTGGCGGTTACCGTGGTGCTCGCGATCGTCATCCTGGGCTTGCGCCTGCTGTTCAGCCGCCGCTTAGGGGGCGCGCCGGGGTTCGCGCTGGCGGGAGCCAGCGCGATTGTCGAGATCGCGGTAGTCGCAACCGTGGCCGTCCTGGCGAGATAATTCGCGAAGGCGCTCGTCGAGTCGGCCAGCCTTGCAGCCGTCGCGATCTCGCCCGTCCGGACCGCCTCATCCGTTGCGCTTCAACGCTTCTTCCCAGACCCGCTTCACTTCCGCGCGCAGCTCTTCCATCGTGCCTTCGTTGCGAATGACCAGCTTCGCGTAGCGGATTCGTTCAGCGTCCGGCAGTTGAGCGCGGATTCGGGCTTCGGTCTGTTCCGGTTTCATGCCCCGATCCCGCTCAACCCGGGCGATGACGCGGTCGCGCGAGGCGGTCACCAGCCAGATTTCGTCAAACAGCGGCATCCAGTTCGCTTCGATCAGAATTGCGGCCTCGACGACGATCGGCAGTTTCTCTCCGCGCGATCGCATCTCACCGATCAGCTCCCGCATCCGGTCCAGCGTCCGCGGCCAAACGATTGCGGTCAGCCGCTTCAGTTGCGCGGGATCGGCAAACACGATGGGGCCGAGCCTGGTGCGATCGATCGTGCCGTCGGGCGCGACGATTCCGCGCCCAAATGCCGCGACCACTTCATCGTACGCGCTCGCGCCGGGCGCGTAGGTGGATTGCGCGACCTTGTCGGCATCCAAAATCGGCGCTCCCAGTTCCGCGAGCATCTTCGAAACCGTGCTCTTCCCTGATCCAATCCCGCCAGTAAGCCCAATCGTCAGCATCGACTCGTTCGCCTCATCTTAATCGCCCCGAGACCGCTCTCTTCTCTTCCTCGCCCCAGGTATGGAGCTTGTAAAGATGATTGAAAAAGCCGTCGCGCGCGCGAAGCTCCCCAAATGTTCCGGATTCTTCTATCACGCCTTCGCGCAGGACCAGAATGCGATCGGCGTTGCGGATAGTGGAAAGGCGATGCGCGATCACGAGCGTCGTCCGCCCGCGCATCGCTTCCTCGACCGCGGCGAGCACCGCCGCCTCGGTCTCGACATCCAGCGCGCTGGTCGGTTCGTCCATGATCAGTATCGGCGCGTCCTTGAGCAGAGCGCGGGCGATGCTTACCCGCTGGGCCTCGCCTTCCGAAAGCGTGCGGCCTCCGGGCCCGACCGGTTCCTCAAGTCCCCGCGGCATGGCCGCGATCACCGCTCCAAGCCGTGCGAGGTCCGCGGCCCGCTCAACTCGATCGTCCGCCGCCGCGGGGTCGCCGTAAGCGATATTGAGCCGCAGCGACCCTCCCAGTACCAGCGGCGGCTGCATCACCATCGCGATATTCCGCCGAAGCGATTGCAGGGTGACGTTGCCGATGTCGATTCCGTCGATTCGGATCGCGCCCTCCTGCGGCTCGTAAAATCGCGCCATCAGCAGGGTCAGCGTGGTCTTGCCCGCGCCGCTCGGACCCACGATCGCGATACGCTCGCCCGGATCCGCGCGGAAACTGATGCCGCGAAGCAGGATTCGGCCGGGCTCGTAGCTGAACCCTACGCGGTCAAACTCGATTGCGCCTCGCGCGCGGCCGAGCGCTCGAGCGCCCGGCCGATCCCCGATTTCCGGATCGATGGCAAGCAGCTCGAAGCATCGCCGCAGGCTCGCCTGCGAAGTTCGCACCTGGCCGTAGGTCTGAAAGATCTCGTTCAGCGGCGCATAGAGCGAGGCGAGATAGGCCGTAAACACAACCAGATCGCCGATCGTAAGCGCCCCGCTCATCGCGTGCCGAGCGCCCAGATAAACCACCGCCGCCGTGCCCAGCGCGATCACAACATTGACCACGCCCGAATAAGCGGACTGCGCGGTCACAAGGCGCAGATTCTCACCCAGACTCTGCCTGCTCGATTCGACGAATTCGCGATGCGACTGCGCTTCGCCGGTGAACGCCTGCACGACGTGGATCGCGGCGAGCGCGCCGTGCGCGATGGTGTAAACGCGGCTCTCTTTGCTGAGCTGCGTGTCCGCCATTCGATGGAGTTTGCGGTTGACCAGAGCGATCAGGATGAACAGGAACGGCACTACCGCCAGCGATACCACCGTGAGCATCGCGTCCATCCTGACCATCACCGCGAACATCGCCGCCAGCAGCACCATCGCTGAAGCCGCCGGAAAGAAGCCGTGCAGCGCGATGCTCTGAATCGAGAACGCGTCGTACGCGACGCGCGTCATAAGATCGCCAATCTCGCGGCGGCGATGAAACGACAGCGAGAGGCGCTGGAGATGGCCGAACAACTCGCCGCGCAAATCATTCACCATCCGCTGCCCGATCGAAACCGTCAGGTAGCCGTTCGCGACATTGACGGCGGCGAGAAAAACATAGATCGCCACCATCGCCAGGCACGCCGCCGCGAGCAACTCGCCCCGCGACATCGCCCCAAGCCGGCCGGCCAGCGGCTCGCCCCGCAATACGTTGTCGATTACCACCTTGAGCGGCCACGGCTTGAGCACCTCGGCAGCGGAGGCCACCATCACGCCGCCGAACGCGAGCGCAAACCGCCCCAGCAAAGGCCGGGCGCGGAGTATTATTTGCCCGTAGAGCCTGAGCGTTTCGCCGGGTCGCGGCTCAGGGGCGCCATCCGTAGTCACAACCCGAGCTAATCGGAAACGCAACAGGGGCGCAAACGCGGGTCCACCGCCTGCTTGACTGATCGGCCATCGAGTCAGGACAATCCGCCATCGCGTGCCGCCGATCGGGCTGACGGCCGGGCGCGCCGCGGTTAATCGCGTGGGCACTGCTCCGCAAAACTGGCTTCGTGCCGCCTCGAAAACCGTCGAGACGCGCGCCCACAGGCACGCATCGATCGTCAAGGCCTGGCGCATTTTCGTAAGCGCCGTTGAGAGTTTCTTCGAAAATGACGACCTGCTGCGCGCGTCGGCCCTGACTTATACCTCGGCGCTTTCGATCGTTCCGGTCCTGGCCCTGGCGTTTTCCGCCTTCAAAGGACTGGGAGGCACCGATCAGCTCCGGCCCCTGGTGGAGCGCTATCTGGCCTTCGGTTCCGAGCCCACCTCGAAACACCTGATGAGGTTTGTCGAGAACGTGAACGCGACCGCGCTCGGAACCGTGGGCGCCGCGTTCCTGGTGATTACGGTCATCTCCACTCTGGGCAACGTTGAGCAGGCTTTTAACAGCATCTTCCGCGTGCCGCGCAGCCGCGGCTACCTGCGGCGCTTTTCGGACTATCTGAGCGTGCTGTTCACGCTTCCGCTGCTGATCGCTGGCGCGCTCGCGATTACCGCGATGGCGGCGGTGCGAATAGCGTTCATTCCGTTCGTCGCGCGGCTGGCGCCGTACGGTTTTGTGTGGGCGGGATTTTTCTTCCTTTATGTCTTTTTTCCCTACACCAAGGTGCGTTACGGACCGGCCCTGATCGGATCGTTCGTCGCCGCGGTGCTGTTCCAACTCGCGCAGTGGGGTTACGTGACATTCCAGGTCGGGATGGCCAACTACCGGGCGATCTACGGCGCGCTCGCGACGTTGCCAATCTTCCTGCTTTGGACCTACATCGCGTGGTCGGTCATTCTTTTCGGCGCGGAGGTAACCGCCGCCGCGCAGCGGGGAGGCAGCGCCGCGATCGTGGCTCCCACCTCGGCCGGCTTCCAATGCGCGGCCACCCTGCACGTGCTCGTGATTCTCGCCCGCCAGCAATTTGCGCGCGCACGCGGCGCCACTCTGCTCGACCTCGCGCACGAACTCGGCGTCACGATCGGCGCGATCGGTCCGCTGGTTGATCGCCTCAAAGACGACGGATTGATTGTCGAAGCATCGGGCGACCACGCCGGCCACGGCGGACCGCTGCACCTGGTGCGCGCTCCGGAATCAATCCCGCTCGCCGACGTGGTCAACGGCCTCGTTGGAGACGACCCGGCCTGCTCCGGCGATTCGCCGGTCGCGGAAGTGATGCGGAAAATCGCGAGGGCGGAGATCGATGCGGTGGCGGGAGCAACGCTTGCCGATCTGGCGGGCCCGCATCCGCGCGACGAGAAGGTTTCCGCCACCGCGCGCGGCCGGCTTACCCCCGCAAAATGAATCCGCCCGGGTTCCCTTGTTGACCGGCCTACCTTATATTCGGCGACAATCAGCGAGACCCACATGCATCCACTTGAAACCGGCGATCTCTCCGTCAACGGCATCAGGCTTCGATTTTACGACTGGGGCGGCGCGGGCGATCCGATCGTGGTCCTGCACGCGACCGGCTTTCACGGCCGCGTGTACGGCCCGATCGCCGCGTCGCTGCGGAAAATCGGCCACGTTTGGAGCTACGATCAACGCGGCCACGGCGACAGCGATGCTCCCGAAGATTTGCTCAACTACAACTGGACTTTCACGATGAACGACCTGGGCGGATTTATCGCCGCGATGGGATGGCGAGGCGTGCGCGCTTTCGGTCATTCCGCCGGCGCGACCGCGATCGGCTCGCTCGCGTGCGAGCGTCCCGATCTCATTTCACGCGCGGTGCTCGCCGAGCCCGTGGTGTTCGAGTCGCCGTCCGCGCCGGAGCTGGGATGGCGCAATCCGTTTATCGAGCGAACCCTCAAACGGCGGCGGATTTTCGACAGCGTCGAAGCAATGTACGCGAACTTCGAGAACAAGCCGCCGTACGATACCTGGGACCGCGAAATGCTGCGCGACTACTGCGAATTCGGAACACGCGCAACCGCGGACGGCCGGCGCGAACTCAAGTGCAAGCCCGAAATCGAGGCGCGCTTCTACGAGACCTCGCGCGATTTCGACGGCCTGGGACGCATCATCAGGGCCGAAACTCCGATGCTCATAATGTTCGGCAGCCGTCCGGATTCGCTCGGCGCGACGCTGTCGCCGCGAATCGCGCGCGAGCGCAAAAGCGGCCGCGTCATCGACGTCCCCGATGCGGGACATTTCCTTCCGATGGAAAAGCCGGCGCTGGTGTCGGAACTCGCGGTTGAGTTCCTCAAGTGAGTTCGGCGCGCGGTGCGCGCGGCGGTCCGTTCAAGAGAGCGTGAGCTTCCCGCGTGTACACTCCGGCCCGCTCCTCGAGTATCAGCGGCGGCTCAACGATCACCTCGATACCGCCGTTCGCGCGCGCCTCAACCATCACCGACGACGCCGGCAGGCCGAGACGCGGATGGACGAAGCGCAGGCGCTTGGGTTCAAGCCTCCGCGCGCGCATCGTTGAGACCAGCTCAGCCGTGCGCGTCGCGGCGAAAATCATCGCGACCCGCCCGCCATTGCGGACGTATCGACGAGCCGCGGCGACGAATTCCTCGCACGACGCGCCCTCGCCGCCGCGCGCCTGGCGCCTGCTGCGATTCGGGCTCTCTCGTCCCGCCAGCCGCGCGTGAAACGGCGGGTTGGCGACAACGAGATCGAAGCTGGCGGGCTTGAGGCCTGCGATTGTTTTCGCGCGCAGATCCGCGCACACCGCGCGCAGGTTCGTAAATCCATTGATAGCGGCATTGCGTTCGATCAGCTCGGCCATCCGCGGCTGAATTTCGATCGCGACTATTTCGCGGGGCCGCGCGATGGCGTCAATCGCTGCCGCAATAACGCCGCATCCCGCGCCGAGCTCCAGTATCCGATCGCCGCTTCGCGCGGTGGCAAAGCGCGCGAGCAGAATCGAATCGACGGAAAAACGGTAGCCGTTTTTCGTCTGGACGATCGTGATCGCGCGGCCTAGGATCGTATCGTGAGTTTCATCGTCGATGGTCGCCATGGTCGATACAGCGGAAAAAGGGCAGCGTTACGCGCGGATATTTCGCAAGGCCGGCGCGTTTCTCGCCAAAGGGAACATAGCGCGCGCGGTTGAGGCCTTGAAGGAAGGGCAACTGCTGGCCGAACAACTGGGCGACAAAACGATGGCGCGGCGGTTCGCCGAAGAAATTGCCGCCGCCGGAAAACCCCCGCTTTCCGAATAGCAATTTCGGCCCGCCCGCAACGCGAATGCGCGCTGCCAAAGCGCCTTGACGGCGCGCAAATCGTACTTACGTTTTGTCACGTGGGGAGCGTGGCAAACGGACGGAAGACAAAAATCCCCCCGAAGCCCGCAACCCGAAAATTCTAACACTAGTCCTGGCGCGGATGCGCCGGCAGGAGGTTTCGGATGGAACTGCGAGTTAACGGATATGCGCCCGTCGCCTGGCCGTTTCGGCCATGGAATCGGCTGTGGGAAGAGCTTGACAAAGGAATGACCGAGAGTTTTGCGCCCCGCGCCGACGTAACCGAGGATGCGGAAGGCTATCACTTTTACTTCGAGATGCCCGGCATGAAGAGCGACTCGGTGGACGTGCGGATCGAGGACCAGAAGCTGATGGTGAGCGCGGAACGCAAACGCCCCGAATGGCCAAAAGAGACCACGATTCATGTGGCCGAGCGAACCTGGGGCCGGATGTATCGCGCGTTTACCCTTCCCGAGGACGCCGCCCACGACAACATCCGCGCCGCCTACCGTGACGGCGTGCTCGAAGTGACCGTCCCGAAGCGTCCCGAGGCGAAGCCGGTCAGGATCAAGGTCGAGTTGAACTGACGATGGGCTTTCAGAGCCGTCTTCTGCCCTCGCACAAGCGGGCCGGCGCCGCCAGACGCCGGCCCGTTGCGCTATTCGGGATAAAGACTCACGCTACCTGAAGGAGGAGCGTCATGGGCTACATCCTGCTGCTGATCGTGATTGCGATCGTCGTATGGGCGATCGTCGCGTACAACGCGCTCGTGCGGCTCAAGAACGAGGTCGATGGCTCATGGCGCCAAATCGATGTGCAGCTCAAGCGCCGCCACGACCTGATTCCCAACCTGGTCGAGGCGGTGAAGGGGTACATGCAGTATGAGCGCGACACCCTGACCCAGGTCGTCGAGGCGCGCGCCAAAGCCGTCGGCGCATCCGACCAAACCTCGCGCATCGCGGCGGAAAATCAGCTCACCGCCGGAATCGGACGCCTGCTCGCGGTGATGGAGAATTACCCGCAGCTCAAAGCGGACGAGAATGTGCTCAAGCTGCAGGAAGAGCTGACCACGACCGAGAACCAGATCGCATTCGCGCGCCAGGCCTACAACGACGTGGTGCTCTCGTTGAACACGCGAATCGAAAGCTTTCCATCCAACGTGATCGCGTCGAACTTTGGCTTTCACGCCGCGGAGTATTTCAAGGGCGCGCCCGAAGATCAGGCGGTTCCCAAGGTGGACCTTTCGATGGGGTCCGCGCGCCCGCAGAGCTGACGGCCGGACGGCGGGGCTGAAGCGCGATGGCTGCGGCCAGCGATTTCCGCGCCATGGAGGCGGCGAATCGCCGCGAGACGATCATCCTGGTCGTCACGATGATCGCGATTCTCGCCGCCCTGGGCTTCGGACTGGACCTCTGGGCCGGTGCGATTCGCATCCGCGACGGCAGCGTCGCGGGATTTCCTATCCTTACCGTCTTCGCACTGATTTTTGGCGGTGTGCAGGCGCTGATTTCCTTTTACGGCGGCGCGCAGCTAGTGCTCCTGTCGGTTCATGCGCGCCCGCTCACACCAGACACGGTGCAGCATCAAACCGTGCTCGACGTCATCAACGAGATGGCGATCGCGGCGCGGATGCCGGTGCCGCGCGCGTACTTGATGAACGATCCCGCTCCGAACGCCTTTGCCACCGGACGCGACCCGCAGCATTCGGTGATTTGCGTCACCCAGGGACTGATTGATCGGATGGACCGCGAAGAATTGCAGGGTGTGATCGGCCACGAGATGTCGCACATCCGCGATTACGATATCCGCACGATGATGATGGTGGCGGTGATGGTGGGAGGAATCGCGATGCTGAGCGATTTCTTCTTTCGCGCGATGTTCTATTCGGGTGGACGGCGCTCTCGCAGTTCCAGCAACGGCAACGGCGACGGCGGAGCGGGCGCGCTCATTTATCTGGCGGTGATGATCCTGGCGGTAGTCGCGCCGATCATCTCGCAGCTAATCGCGATGGCGATTTCGCGCCAGCGCGAATATCTGGCCGATGCTTCGTCGGTCGAGTTCACCCGCAATCCGCGGGCCTTGCTTCGCGCCCTGGAAGAAATCGCCCAGACCGAATCGCCGCTCAAGGCGGGAACCTCGGGCACCGCTCATCTTTTCATCGTCAATCCCCGCGAAGGGGTGCGCGAGGACAAGGAAGGGTTTTTCGACAACCTCCTGTCGACGCATCCGCCGCTCAGCCGGCGAATCGAGCGGTTGCGCGCGATGCTTGGGGCGGCGGGCGCGGCGGCGCAACTGCCACAATCGTAGCGCGCGATCTTTGCGCGGCATAAAGGCGATCGCATAAAAAACAGGCATCTGCGCCGATCCCGCAGCCGTGCCTGCCGCCGTTTCCATCGTTTCAGCACGGTGGCTTCGCATTTGCATTCAACGGGACACCGCCCTCGGCAGCGCCGGGGTGCTGTGTGTCCGCGCGAGAGCGGGAACCTGGAACAGATGCGAGCAACCGACCTGACCAAGCTGGACGTGAATATCTCGCGGGCGCGCGTGGTGCTGTCTCTGGTAGCGGTTCTGTCCATCTATATCGATCCCGCCACCGGCGGAGTCTTCTACATAAGCCGCTATGCGCTCATCACCCTGGGCCTGCATCTGCTCTATAGCGTATGCGCGCTCGTCGCGATCAGCAGGCGCGTCGGCACGCGGTACCTCCCGGCGGTTTCGACCGCGCTGGACATTCTTTTCGCGGCGGCGGTCGTTATTGTGACCGAGGGACCCACGAGCGCATCGTATGTTTTTTTCGTGTTCGCGATTCTCACGGTCGATTGCCGGACCGGCTTTCGCGATGCGGTGTCGGTAACGCTGTGCAGCGGATTCGTCTATTTCCTGTTGCTGGCATTTTCGGCGGACGGCTCGAAGCGGCTGTACGCGATGCGCGCGGCCTACCTGACCATCACCGGATATTTGATCGGATTCATCGGCCAGCAGCGCGCGAAATTCGAGTCGCGCATCCGGGAACTCGAAACCGGCGCCGAACGCCATCGTATTGCTCGTTCTCTGCACGACGGATACGTGCAGGCGCTGGCCGGGGTGGTCTTGCGCCTGGAAACCTGCCGCGAGCTGCTGGCGCGGGAGCGGCGCACCGAGGCGGCACTCCATCTCAAGGAGCTGCAAACCGGAGTTTCACGGGAGTTCGACCAGGTCAGAGCATATGTTCGCTCGCTGGCCAACCTTGACCAGACTTTCAACCCGGCCCTCGCGAACATTCCGGAAACCCGCTTTCGCATCCAGGCCGCCTTTTCCGCCCACGGCCTCGTGGTCGAACAGATTTTTCAGATCATGCTCGAAGGCATGCGCAACGCGCTGCGCCACGGCGACGCGCGCAACGCGACCATCGATGCCTCCGAGGACAACGGAATTATTCGCGTTTCGATCCGGGATGACGGGGTTGGATTTGCCGACGAGGGCAAGCCGCCGTGGGCGATCGCCTCGCGGGTCGCCGAATTCGGAGGCCATCTGCGAATTGCCCGGGGCGAAAGCCGCGGAGCGCATCTCGAAATCGAAATGCCCGCGGGATAAGCATGCCGATTAGACTACTGATTGCCGACGACCATGCTCTGTTTCGCCAGGGCCTCAAGTCCCTGCTCATGCTTCAGCCCGACATCGAGATCGCGGGAGAGGTCGAGCGTGCGGATGACCTCGAACGTGCTCTCGATGAGACTCGCTCAGATATATTGCTGCTCGACTTGCAGATGGATCGATGGATGGGAACGGATCTCGACGCGCTCGCGCGCCGCACGCAGGTCGTGGTGCTGACCGCCAGCGAACGGATCGAGGACGCGCTGGTTTCATTGCGCAAAGGCGCCCGGGCAATCGTACAGAAGCGATTCGCCGTGGAAACCTTGATGGAAGCGATTCGAAGTGTTGCCGGCGGTCTGGTGTGGATGCCTCCTTCGCTGCAGACGGAGGTGGCGGCGCAAATCGGCAGCTCCTCGGATCAGCGGCTGACCGCGCGCGAATCCGAAATCGCACGCTATGTAGCGGAGGGAATGCGCAATGCCGAGATAGCCCGGCGCCTTGCAATCAGCGAAAGTACGGTAAAAACCCACCTCAACAACATCTTTCAGAAACTGCATCTGCGCGACCGCGTCGAGCTGGCCCTGCATGCTCTCAGGGTCGGTCCCGCGGGACGGCCATAGTTCGCCCCATCGCGACCCACTGGTACGGCGCGCAAATTTGTGGAAAATGAGCAAGCTTCAGATATGGAAGGCCCGGCAATACCGGAATAGTCTGGGGCATCCGGGTATCAACTCGATTGAGTAATCATCCCAAGAATACTTCGTCCTACAAGCCCTCGCCTGCACGCAAGGAAATCAAAGACGTGCAGGGGCGCAGGCGTACGCTCACCGGCATCTTCATCGGTCCGCCGCGCGACGTAAAGGATCCGAGCATCCTTCATTCGATGTCGCTGGTGGCGTTCCTGGCGTGGGTTGGTCTCGGCTCCGATGGTCTGAGTTCGTCCTGCTACGGCCCGGAAGAGGCGTTCCTGGCGCTCGGATCGCATCAGTATCTCGCGGTTTTTCTCGCGATGCTGATGGCGCTGACGGTCTTCATAATCTCCGCGTCATATTCCCAGACTATCGATCAGTTCCCCTCCGGTGGCGGAGGCTACCTGGTAGCGACCAGGTTGCTGGGGCGCAACGCCGGACTGGTTTCGGGATGCGCCCTGATTGTCGACTACGTGCTGACCATCTCGATCTCGATTGCCAGCGGAGCGGACGCGATTTTCAGCTTCCTGCCCGCCGCCTGGTTCCATTACAAGCTCCACTTTTGCATCGCGATCGTACTGGTGATGGTGGCGATGAACTTGCGAGGCATCAAGGAATCGGTGCTGACACTGCTGCCGATCTTTCTGTCCTTCGTCGCGATGCACGCGGTCCTGGTGACGTACGCGTTCCTGTCCCGCGCGCCTGAGATTCCGACTATCGCGCACGACGCGATTCACCAGGTGCGCGACGGGGTCAACGCGCTCGGCACGATGGCCCTGGCGATCATCTTCCTGCGCGCCTACAGCATGGGCGGCGGCACTTACACCGGAATCGAGGCCGTAAGCAACGGCCTTCCGATTCTGCGCGAGCCGCGCACGGTGACGGGCAAACGGACGATGCTGTACATGGCGGCGTCGCTCGCCTTTATCGCGGGCGGAATCCTTATCGCCTACCTCCTGGCAGGCGTCGAGCCCGAGCACGGTAAAACGCTCAACGCCGTGCTGTTCGAACGACTCACCTCCAATTGGCGAATTGGCGCAGTGAACGTCAGCGTGCCCATCGTCACGTTCACCCTCATCACCGAAGGCGCACTGCTTTTCGTGGCGGCGCAAACCGGGTTCATCGACGGACCCCGAGTGCTTGCCACGATGGCGACCGATCGATGGCTTCCGCGGCGTTTCGCCAATCTGAGCGCGCGCCTGGTTACCCAGGACGGCGTGCTGGCGATGGGGCTCACGGCGGGCGCAATCCTGATCGGGACAGGGGCGCGGGTCGGGCTTTTGGTTGTTCTTTACGCGATCAACGTGTTCGTGACGTTCACTCTTTCTCAGCTCGGAATGAGCAAACATTGGTGGGAAGAGCGGAAGAAGGAACCCAGGTGGATGCGCAAGCTTGCGGTCAACGGCATCGGATGCCTGTTTACCGCTCTCATCCTGATGGTAACCGTCACGCTGAAGTTCAACGAAGGCGGATGGGTAACGATCGCGATGACGGGCGGGGTGGTCGCCGCCTGCTACATGGTGCGCCGCCACTACTCGAAGGTGGCGCGCGCCATCGACCAGCTCGAAGTCGAAATTTTGCCGCAGATTTTCAATGCCGCGGCCAAGGAGCCGCCGCCGCGCGACCCCGAAGCGCCGACCGCCGCCTTGCTGGTCAACGGCTTCAACGGCCTGGGGCTGGCCACCCTCACCACGCTTTCGCGCCTGTTCGACAGCCAGTTCAAGAATGTCGTTTTCATCAGTGTGGGCGAAGTTGACTCGGCGCTGCTCAAGAGCCCCGAAGAAGTTCAGCAGCTCGAATCAAAGGTCGCGGACGACCTCCTCGAGTACTGCAGGCTCGCGGCCGATCTCGGCTTTCACGCGGAACTGCGCACCGCGATCGGCACGGACGTGGTGCTTGAACTAAGGCGGCTGTGCGCGGAAGTCGCCTCCCAGTTTCCGCACACGGTCTTTTTCGCAGGTCAGCTCGTTTTTGGCGACGAAATCAATGGCTTCGTGAGCCGGTTCCTGCACAATCAGACCGCGTTCGAAGTTCTGCAGTGGCTTCAGCTTCACGGCCTCAGCCTGGTTATCCTTCCCGTCAGGGTGACGCCGGAAGATTCCGTGGCGGGGCGCGAAGCCTCGCTCAAAACCATCGCCGCCTGATCGCTCGCATAATCGATCGGTGCGTCGCGCCCGCAGCCCCGGGGCGGACGGCTTACTCCGCCTCGAGTGCGGCGCGAATTCCCGCCAGTTCCTTGCGGCGCTCCTTCCCGACGTCCGGATATTCGAGTTTCAGGTCGTGCAGGGTTTTGATGATGATGGCGGCGACGGCAATCCGCATGAACGGCTTGTGGTCCGCTGGAATCACGTACCACGGCGCCCATTCGGTGCTGGTGGCGTTGAAGCAATCCTCGTACGCGCGCTGATAGTCCTTCCAAAACCGGCGCTCTTCGACATCGGCGCCCGAAAACTTCCAATTCTTCTCGGGCCGATCGATACGTGCGAGGAAGCGGCGCTTTTGTTCCGCGTACGAGACGTTCAGAAAGAACTTCAGAATGATTGTCCCATTGTGGACCAGGTACTTCTCGAAGTTGTTGATCTCTTCATACCGCCGCTTCCAGATCTTCTCGTCCTTCCATTGCTTCGGCATGCGCTGGTCGTCGAGGAGTTGGGGATGCACACGGGTTACGAGAACCTCTTCGTAGTAGGAGCGGTTGAATATCACTATCTTGCCGCGCTCCGGCAGCCGCGCGGCGCATCGCCAGAGATAGTCGTGGCGCAGCTCCTCGGACGAGGGCTTCTTGAATGAATACACGTCGCAGCCCTGCGGATTTACGCCCGACATCACGTGCTTGATGGTGCCGTCCTTCCCGGCGGCGTCCAGCGCCTGCAACACGATGAGCAAGGCATATTCGCTCTGCGCGTAGAGGCGATCCTGGTACTCGGCGAGCAGCTCGATACCCTCGGCGAGCATCGCTTCCCACTCCTGCTTGGTTCGCGAACTCGGCATAAAGCCCGGATCGTAGTCTTTGTGCAGAGATATCTTCCGGTCCGGGGGAACCGCCAGCAGGTCTTTCAACTGCTCGATACGTTTGAGCGCGGCATGAAGGTCGATGGTCATATCTCCAGAGACATCATCACGGGCATCCCGATGTCGCAAGCGCGATTCGGTGCTTTTCCGCCCCCAGGAAGCGCGGGAGCATCCGGGGTTCTTCCGTCCATTTTGGCGCGCTTTTATCGCAAGGCGTCTCACTTGCGCCGGGCCCGCAGGGCGATATAGTTGGCGCCGAAACCAGGAGTTCGCCGGCGGCGGCATTCGCCTGTCCACCGGAAAGGAGTTGCTATGGCCGAATTTACCATGACGATCAACGGCAAGCCGGTCGCCGGATCGAAGACCGTGGGCGTGATCAACCCTGCCACCGGCAAGGTGTTTGCCCAGGTGCCCGATTGCTCGAAAGCCGAGCTCGATCAGGCGATGGAAGCCGCGCAAAACGCGTTTCCCGCCTGGAGCAAGGACATCAACGTCCGCCGCAAAGTGCTGGGCGACTGTGCCGCGGCATTGATGAGCCCGCCCGAGGGTCTCGCCCGGATGCTGACGATGGAACAGGGGAAGCCGCTGGACAAGGCTTCGCAGGAAGTGATGGGCACGGCGTTCTGGTGCCAGTACACCTCCACGCTCGATCTGCCGGTCGAGGTGGTGCAGGACAACGCCCAAAGCCACATCGAAGTCCGCCGCCGGCCGCTCGGCGTTGTTGCCGCGATTACCCCGTGGAACTATCCGATCATGCTGGCGATGTGGAAGATCGCGCCCGCGCTGCTCGCCGGCAATACCGTCGTGCTCAAGCCTTCTCCGTTCACGCCGATTACAAGCCTGATGCTGGGCGAAATTCTGCGCGATATCGTTCCGCCCGGCGTGCTCAACGTCATCTCGGGCGGTGATGAGCTGGGCGCGATGATGACGACGCACAAGGTGCCGCGCAAGATTTCCTTTACCGGCTCCGTCGAGACCGGCAAGAAGGTCGCCGCCGCAGCCGCGCCCGATCTCAAACGCGTCACGCTGGAACTCGGCGGCAATGACGCCGCAATCGTGCTGCCTGACGTCGATCCCAAGGCCGTCGCGGAAAAGATCTTCTGGGGCGCCTTCGAGAACACCGGCCAGATCTGCAGCGCGATCAAGCGCGTCTATGTGCACGAAAAAGTCTACTCGACCGTCCTCGAAACTCTCGGCGATATCGCCAAGGGCGTGAAAGTGGGCAACGGCCTCGAGCCGGGCGTTCAGCTTGGCCCTCTGAACAACAAGCCGCAGTTCGAGCGAGTATCCGAACTGGTCGAAGATGCGAAAAAGCACGGCGCGAAGATCGTCGCAGGCGGAAACCGCCTCGGCGGCGAAGGCTACTTCTTTGCCCCGACAATCGTCACCGAAATCTCCGACGGCGTTCGGCTGGTTGACGAAGAACAATTCGGACCCGCGCTTCCCGTCATGCCCTACAAGGACGTTGAAGATGCGGTCCGGCGCGCCAACGCGACCACTTACGGACTCAGCGGCTCCGTATGGGGCAGTGACGCGGATCGCGCTGCCGAAGTCGCCAAGCAGCTTGACTGCGGATCAGCCTGGGTGAATCAGCATCTGGCTATCGCGCCCAATCTTCCGTTTGGCGGCGCGAAATGGTCCGGCATCGGCGTCGAGAACGGTCCATGGGGCCTGCTCGGCTTCACGGAAATTCAAGTCGTAAACGTCGTTAAGTAGCTCGATTCGTCGCGATCGAAACGCGGCGGGCGGTTGGGATCGGAATGTCCCGGCCGCCCGCCGCTTTAGTTTTCGCCCTACTTTGCCGGCACGCATTCAACTTCGGGATCGTAGGTCTTCTCCAGGCGCGCCACCGCGTCTTCGATCTTCCGCGAATCGCCGATATACCGCTGCGTAAGCGCCGCCTGCTCGGCCTGATCCAGCTTGGCGCTGGCCAGCATCGTCAAGCGCTGTTCGAGGTACGTATCCGGCAGCTCGCTGAGCGTCGTCATCCCGACCGGCCAGGTGTTGATCTGCTGCTTGGGCCATCCAAAGCCGAAGAAGCTCCGGTACTCGAGCGCCTGCATCTCGCGCGCACGATCATCGTCAAGTCTGCCGTTGAACACCCATCCTTTCTGCGCCGCCGCGGCCGACGGCACCAAAAGCGGCGGGTCTGGAGTATGGAACCTGCACTGAGAGTTGATAACGGCGGCGTCGAGTTGGCCGTTTTCACTCAGAAAGGCCGCCGGACTTACCAGTCCGACCCTCGTCGACTTCTCCACCTGGTCGAATATCGAGGGCGGCGTAAGATTCGCGCTGAGACTCGCGGCCGAAGACGCGGTCGATGCGTTGTTGGCGCCGCTGGAAGATCCCGACAGCGCTCCCAGCAACGGCGCGGCGCATCCTGCCAGCAACATGAGCGAGATCGTGCACATCAACCATCTGACTGACTGGTTCAAGTGGCACCTCCGGAACAAACGCTGAGACGCTGTCGGGCGGTGAGCTGCCGCCCTCGCGACGAAGGCCCGCAGAGTATGAAGCGATTGTTCCACGCTCCGGCGATCGCCGCCACTTTTCTTTTCCGGCGCGACGCGCTGGCGATATCGCAGAAACGCGAGAGGAGGGCTTGACGCGCTACGGCTGCTGAACGCAGCAACTCTGAATTTCCGCTTGCGCCTGGTCCTGGTCCATCGGGTCCAGATGCGGCCGTCCGACAAGCCATCCCCAGCTTATCCTTTCCCGCAGATAGTGAACGCGCGGGTCGGCGTCGATCTCAACTTCGTCCTCGCTCTCGGTGCCGGCCCGGCATCCGGTGTGGCCGGCGGGGACGACGAATGCGTGATACGCGCCCGGCTCGATCGCGGCGCTCTGTCCGTCGCACTCAACCACCGGATGAATCAGCGAGCCGAAGAAGCTGTACGGGCGATACACGTAGATGACGGCGCTGTTCGGAGGCCCCTCCGCTCTTTGAAAGGCGGGGCCCTGCGCCGCGCATCCCGCGAGGGCGACGGCAAGGACAACCGCGGCCGCGACGAAACGAAGCTTCATTCGGTCCCGGCCACCGACTCGGCAAGCCTGCCGGCGTCGTTGTAGAGCTTTCGATCGATCGCATCGCGGACCGCGGCTCGCGCGGCTTCGTCCAACTCGCGATGAGTCGGCTCGGAAAGCAGGCTATAGGGCTTTTCGATGCGGCTCGAGGCGGTGTAGTCGCCGATCACTCGATCTCCATCCGATATCAGGAGCGAAGCGGAGGCGGTCACGCCATATTCACCCATCGGATACCCGGCATAGGTCAGCGGGTCGATGGCCGAAAGGAGCATCGGCGCGTGGTGCTCATCGTGAGTCAATTCTTCCCGGTAGGAGAAAGTTATCTGCGAGTCACGTGAAAGCGACATCGCGACCGCGGGCGGCAATTCGCCGGGGTCTCCACCGATCAAGCGGCCCTTGAACGGCAACGGATGGGCGTCGGCTTGCTTCGGGCCGGCGATTGCGGGCTGCTGGACGGAGCAGCCGGAGCACAAGACGGCGGCGAAGAATGCTGCCGCAAGCGCCAGGCGGCGCCGCGCCCGGACGGGCTGCGATGCTTTGCTCATCGCCCGCTATTTCACCGCAGCCGGGTAGCTCTCCTCAAGCTTGCGATAAAGGGTCTTGCGATCCACTCGCAGAATCGCGGCGGCTTCGGTCTTGTTGCCGGATACCTGGGCAAGCACGGCGCGGATATACTCGTGCTCGACTTCGTCGAGGCTCAGGCGGCGAGCCGCAACTTCGTCGAAGGTCCCCGCCAGGTTTTGCTCGCCGGTAACGCGAGGAGGCATGTCGGCGATCGTGATCTTGCCGTCGCGGCAGAGAATCACCGCGCTTTGGATTACGTTCTGAAGCTCGCGGATGTTTCCGGGCCACGAATAGCGCATCAGGCATTCGTTCGCCTTGGGATCGATCGCCGGCAAGGCCTTTCCGCACTCCACGGCGGCTCGCACCAGGAAATGCCTTATGAGCAAGGGAATATCCTCCGGACGTTCGCGCAGCGGAGGAACGTGGATGGTCACAGTGGCAAGGCGATAGAAAAGATCGGCGCGAAACCGCGACTGCGCGACCGCGCTCTCCAGATCGGTGTTGGTTGCGGCGACGATCCGCACGTCCACCCTGGCCTCGGCCGTCGCGCCAAGCGGCCGCACGCGTTTGTCCTCGATGACGCGCAGGAGCTTGGCCTGCAGCGGCACGGGCATGTCGCCGATTTCGTCCAGAAACAACGTCCCTCCCTGCGCCGCCTGGAAGAGCCCTTCCTTTGCGCCGCGCGCATCGGTAAACGCGCCTTTGACGTAACCGAACAGCTCGCTCTCGATCAGGTTTTCGGGAATGGAGGCGCAGTTAATCGGCACAAAAGGCCCGTCGCGGCGCGAGCTCGCGAAATGCAGCGCGCGGGCGAGCAGTTCCTTGCCGGTGCCGCTTTCGCCGAGCAACAGCACCGTAGCCGGCATATCGGCGACCTGGCGAATCGTCTCCAGCACCGCCACCATCCGCGGATTGGCCGCAACGATATTGGACAGGCCGTAGTTGGCGGCCAATTCGCCGCGCAGCCTCCTTACTTCGCGCCGCAATTCGCGATTTTCCAGCGCTCGCGACACCACCAGCAGGAATTCATCGTTCCCGAACGGCTTGGTGAGGTAATCGAACGCGCCCAGCTTCATCGACTCGACCGCATTGGCGATCGAGCCAAACGCGGTGATCATGATAACCGGCAGTGTCGGGAAGCGCCGCTTCAGCTCGGCCTGAAGCTGATGCCCGTTCATCTGGCTCATCCGCAGGTCGGAGACCACGAGGTCAGGCTCTTCCTCTTCGACCAGTTCGAGCGCCCGGGCTCCGGAATTGGCGCTCACCGCGGCGTAGCCGGCATCGCGAAGAACGTCGCAAAGTACGTTCGCCATTTCCGCGTCGTCATCGACGACCAGAATCTTCGGATCGTTGACGTTCATATCAGATCCTCTTTGGCTGACGGCGCCGTGTGCGCGATCGCGCCGTTCACCGGCGCGCGCGGCATCGTGACGCGGAATTTGCTGCCGCCGGATCCTGACTCGAAGCTAATCTCGCCATGATGGTCGCGGATGATCGACTGGCTGACGGCAAGCCCCATCCCGGTGCCGTTGCCAGGCTCCTTGGTGGTAAAGAATGGATCGAACACTCTGGCGGCGTGCTGCGGCGGAACACCCGGGCCGGTATCCTCGAACTCGACTTTCAGCATTCCCGCTTCGCCATCGCTTCCGGATCGCGCGCGAATATGCAGAGTGCCCCCCTGCGGCGTCATCGCGTCGATCGCGTTCATCGCAAGGTTCACAAACACCTGTTGAAGCTGGCCCGAGTCGCACTCGGCGACCAGCGGTTCTTCGCCAAGATCGGGCGTCATCGCGATATGGCGGCGCGCAGCCTCGGTCTCCACCAGGCTCATCGCGTGGCTGACGATCTGGCGAACGTCGCACAGCGAGCGATGCGACTCTCGGCTGCGCCCGTAGTCGAGAAGCATCCGAACGATTCGCGATACGCGATCGATCTGGCTGATGATTATTTCGAGTCCCTTGCGCGCCCGCTCCGAAACCGGCTCTCCATGCAGTACCTGCTCGGCCCGCCCCCGGATGATGCCCATCGGCGTCCCGATCTCATGGGCGAGCCCCGAAGCCAGCGTGCCGACGGTAGCCAGCCGCTCGGCGTGCTGCAGGCTGCGTTCGAGCTCCAGCTCGCGGCGATGCCTGGCAAGGAGGTCGCGCCGTGCGACGGTTAGCTGTTCGTCGAGCTTGCGGAACTCTTCGGTAAGCAGGCTGACTTCATCGGCGCCGGAGTAGCGGTCGCGCAATTCGCCGTCGGAGAAACGCGTAACCTTGCGGGAAAGCTCCGCCAGAGGCCTCGAAACATAGCGGCGGACCAGCAGCGGAATCAACGCCACCACCACCGCGATTATCACTATCGAAATGAAGATCGAGGCTTCGGTGCGAGCGGCCAGATCCTCGCGAACCTCGGTCCAGTCCTGCGCGACAAGCAGGTAGCCGAAGATATTGCCGGATCGGTCGCGCAACGGAACCACTCGCGCAAGCCAGTCAGTATTGCCGAGACGCTTCTGAAATTCGCTCGCCTCCGGATCTGCCGCCCTCGATTCCATCATCCTGCCGATCAGCTCCGCATCGCCCGGAACAGCGGTGCGCATCACGGTCAGGTCTTTTTTGAACAATGCCACCTTGGTGGTGTCGTCGGTCATACGGCGAAGGATGTCATCTACCTCGTCCCATTCGTTCCGGAGGACGTCGTTTTCCATTTCGAGGGCGAGGCTGCGCGTCGTCGCTCTCATCTCGCGCTCGAGATCGTTGACATAAACGGTGGCAGAGCGGCGGACGCTGACGTACATGCGGCCGAAAAGCAGCGGAGCCAGCGCAAGCAACAACGCCAACGTCAGCCTTGTGCCAATCTTCATCGAGCTCATTATAGCTACTTCGGTTGGGCCGTAAGCCAACCGGCTGGAGCTGTCGGCAACCAGACCCCAAGGTCAACCCTTGAGCAATCTGCCTGCCAGCAGACTCCGTGTCGGCCGAAAGTGGATGCGACAATGGCTTTGCCCTTGCCTTTCCTCTTTTCGCCATCAGATTTATGAATGTCGCGGCCAGTGCCCGGGATTGCCCTGCTGTAGCAAAAAGACCCATTCATGTTCGGCGGGCGGGGTGCTTTTCTCCAGCCATTCACTCGTCGCGGTTTTCACGGCGAGCGATTTCCGCTTGGCACGAAACCTGCCGTCTATGCTGCCAGAGGCAGTCGTCTGCCTTAGGTACTCGAGGAGCCAAATCAGAAATTCATAGATTGAAGGAATCGAGGTAGCCAAAACTGAACCTAAGGGAAGTCGCAATCGGGCGTGTGGCCCTGCTCTTCGGCGCCATCTTGACCGTAATGACGATTGTTCCCCCTCCTTCGTTGGCGCAGGCAGCCGACCGGGAGGTCACGGTCGAAGAGGCGGTCGCGATTGCACTGGAGAACAATCCTGATTACGCGGCGGCCGCCCGCGAGCTGATTGTCGCGCGGTCCGAGCTCGAACGCGCGAACTACATCAGCCAGTTCAACCCCGAACTGAACAGTTCGGGCGACTACAAGTCGCGCGCGGACCGTTCGAATACGCAGGACTGGCGGGTCGGCATTTCACAGCAATTGGAAATTTTCGGCCAGCCCGCGCTGCGCCGACAATCGGCCAGATACGGTCTGGAGAGAACCGCCGCCGATATACGCAATCAGGCGCGGCTTCTCGCGGCCGCGGTCAAGATGACCTTCTATGAATCGATCCGCTCCCGCAGCGAAACCGATCTGTTGGCCGAGTTGGCCGACCTCGATCGCAAGCTCAATGAAGCGGGGCAGGCGCGGCTCAACGCTGGCGAGATCTCGCAAATCGACGCGAATCTCGCGCGAGTCCGCTATGGCGAGAGCGAGCGGGCCCTGATCGAAAGCCGCGAACGCTATCGCCTCGAACGCTCCAGCCTCGGCAGGCTGCTTGGCGAGGCGGCCGGCCCCGAGCCGGAGCCCCGCGGCGCCATGACCATCGAGCCTCTGCACATCGACTCGAGCCATCTGCTGGAACTCGCCAAGCGCAATCGTCCCGACTACCAGGCGGCGCAACTCGAAGTGGCGCGGCTTAAGAACGAGGCGCTGCTCAACGAAAAGCTGGTGTTGCCGAATCCGACCATCGGCGCTTTCGGCGCCCACGAAAACAACACCGAACATTTTGCCGGAATTACCCTCGGCTTCCCCATCCCCCTGTTCAACCGCCGCCAGGCCGAGGCTACCGCGATCGCGGGCAGGCTGGCGCAGGCGAAGGATCGCCAGCGAGCCATCGAACTGGACCTCGAACGCGAAGTGCGCGATGCGTGGCAGCGCTACACGAGCGCGCTTGCGGTAGTAACAGTCAATCAGCGGGAGGTTGTGCAGCCCGCGCGCGAGAGCTTCGACCTCCTCGGAGCTGCCTTCGATGCGGGCAAGCTTGACCTGCTCCAGTTGTCCGTCGCGGAACGGCAGGCCTTTGAAGCGCGGATGGGTTATGTGCGCGCATGGTTCGATCTGATGGCCGCCAAGGTCGCGCTGGAACTCGCGGTAGGAGGCGAGACGTGAAAATCGGGTTGTGGGTGATAATCGCCGCGATCGTCCTGCCTCTGCGGTGGGCCGCCCTCGCACGCGCCCAGCAGCAGGCCGACGATCGAATCGTCAAGCTGGCCGCGGGTTCCGATGCCGCCAACGAAATCGCGCTGAGCGCGGTAACAAGAAAGCAAATCACCGGCGAAATCAGCGCCAACGCCACCGTCGAACCGGATGCCGATGCGGTCGCTTACATAACGACTCGCATTCCCGCCCGGGTTGTGAAGCTGGTCGCCAGCCTCGGTCAGCAGGTTCGAGCCGGGCAGCCGCTGGTGATTTTGAGCAGCGAAGAGCTTGGCCGCACAAAAGCCGAATATCTCAAGACCAAATCACTCGAAAGCATCGCCGAGCAGGATCTCAAGCGCGAAGAAGACCTGTACGCGAAAAAGATCGTTCCCTTGAAGGACGTCCTCGATGCTCGCGCGGCGCGCGACACCGCCCTCGCACAGTTCAAGGCCGCGCGCGAGACGCTGCGTCTCCTTCTCCCGCCGGGCGATCTCGAACATCTGAACTGGTCCGAGAGCGGGCGCGCATTGTCGGAGTTTCCGTTGACCTCGCCGATCGACGGGACGCTGGTGAAACGCCAACTCACCATCGGCACGATGATCGATCGCAGCGACGACAATCCGCTGATCGTGATCAACCTCGACCGCGTTTGGGTGATGGCGGCGGTCTTCGAGCACGACCTGGCCGGATTGCAGACCGGCGAGAAGGCGTCCGTCACGGTCGAGGCCTACCCCGGCCGCTCCTTTATCGGCAAGGTCACGTACGTGGGCAGCGAGATCGATCGCGCCAACCGGACCGTGCAGGCGCGGATCGAAGTTCCCAATCCCGATCATGTGCTGAAACCGGGGATGTTCGCACACGCGGCGATCGAAGTGAGCGAGGCGCGCCGCGTGCTGGTGGCTCCCGAGTCGGCCATCTTCGATGTCGGCCGCGAAAAGGTCGCGTTCGTATCAATCGGCAACGGAGAATACGCGGCGCGGCGCGTCGAGTTGGGAGTCGCGGCGGGAGGCTTTGTCGAGGTTGTGTCGGGCCTGCGCGAGGGCGACCGCGTCGTCAGCCGCGGCGGGCTGGTTTTGAAAACTCTGCTGACCAATAGAACGGCGGGTTGAGATGTCGCGGCGTATCTTTGAAGCGGCATTGGAAAACCGCCTGATGACCATAATCCTGGTCATCGTGTTTTGCGCGATCGGCATCCGCGCGATGAAGGCGCTTCCGATCGACGCCTCGCCCGATGTAACCCCCAACGTCGTCCAAATCGTCACCGACGCTCCCGGGCTGGGAGCGGTCGAGGTCGAGAAACTCATCACCTTTCCGGTGGAAGTTTCGATGCGCGGTCTGCCGGGAATTTCCGAAATCCGCTCGATATCGCGATTCGGGCTCTCTTCCGTGTCCGTTTACTTCGATGAACATCTCGACATCTACTTCGTTCGCCGGCTGGTGATGGAGCGATTGCCGGCGGCCGCTTCGATGATCCCCAAAGGATATGGACCGCCCGAGATGACTCCGGTATCGACGACGCTGGGCGAGATCTTTCAGTTCCGCGTGGTCGATCCGCATCGCTCCCTGATGGAGCTGCGGTCGATCCTGGACTGGCAGATCGCGCCGCGCCTCAAGGAAGTTCCCGGCGTTGTGGAAGTGAATTCCTACGGCGGCGAGCTCAAGACCTACGAAGTTGAGCTTCGCCCCGACGCGCTCGTTTCTTACGGACTCAAGCTGCAGGACGTATTTCAGGCGCTGGAGCGCAACAACCTGAGCGCGGGCGGCGGCTACATCGTAAAAAACGGCGAGCAGGAAGTGATTCGCGGCACCGGGCTGATAACCAGCCTGGCGGACGTCGACAAGGTGATCGTCGGGACCCGCGGCGGAATGCCAATCTACGTGCGCAATCTCGGCAACGTCGCGTTTGCGCCGATGCTGCGGCAGGGCGCGGTAACCTGGGACGGCAAAGGCGAAACCGTCGCGGGCGTGGCGATGCTGCTGATCGGGCAGAATGCGCGCACGGTCGTCGATGGAATCAAGGCCAAGCTCAAGCAGATCGAGCCCACTCTGCCGGCCGGGGTGAAGATCGTTCCTTATTACGATCGATCGGACCTGATTCGCCGCACGATCGACACCGTCAGCCACAACCTTGCCGAAGGCGCGATCCTCGTTACGCTTCTGCTGTTTCTTTTTCTCGGCGACATTCGCGCCAGCCTGATCGTCGCCTCGGTCATCCCGCTTTCGATGCTGGCGGCGTTCATGGGAATGAACGAGATGGGAGTGTCGGGAAACCTGATGAGCCTCGGCGCGATCGACTTCGGCCTGATTGTGGACGGGTCGGTGGTGATGATCGAAAACATCTTCCATCGCATGGCGCGCGAGGGCGACTCGCGGCAATCGACCGCGCATATCGTATTCGAGGCCGGGCGCGAGGTCCTGCGTCCGATCGTGTTCGCGATCGGCATCATCATCGTCGTGTACCTGCCAATCCTCACCTTCGAGAATGTCGAGGGTAAGATGTTCCGTCCGATGGCGCTGACGGTGATCTTCGCGCTGGCGGGTTCGCTGCTGTTCGCGCTGACTTACGTGCCGGTGATGGCGTCGGTTTTTCTTCGCAAGCCAACCAAAGGGGAACCGTGGCTCGCGCGCCAGGCCGATCGCATTCACGAACGGCTTCGCCAATTCTCCCTGACCCAGCCGAAGCGAATCATCGCCGCCACGCTTGCGGTGCTGGTGCTCAGCTTCGCGATCGCGCCGTTTCTCGGAACCGAGTTCGTGCCGACCCTCGATGAAGGGACCCTGAATCTGGACGTGATGGAAGCGCCCAGCATCTCGCTTGAGGACGCAATCAAGACTTCATCGGCGGCGGAAAAGGCGATGCTTGAGCTGCCGGAAGTCGAGCACGTGTTGAGCAGAATCGGACGCCCCGAGATTGCGACCGATACCCTGGGACCCGACGAAGCAGACGTCTACGTTTTTCTCAAACCCAAAAGCCAATGGCGAGTGCATAGCCGCGAAGAGCTGATCGCTGAAATCACCAGCAAGCTGCGGCAGCGGGTGCCGCAGATGAGCTTCGGCTTTTCGCAACCCATCGAATCCCGCGTCAACGACGTGATCGCGGGCGTCAAGGGTGATGTCGCAGTCCGGATCTACGGCGACAACATGGAGAAGATGCTCGACCTGGGCGCCCAGATTCGCGCCATCATCTCAGGCATCCCGGGCGCCGCGGACCTCAAGATGATCCCGCGTTCCGGGCTGCCGTCTCTCGCTATAGAAGTGGATCGCGCCCGGGTCGCCCGCTACGGCATAAACGCTGAAGACGTGCTCGATGCGGTCGAGACGATCGGAGGACACGTAGTCGGCCAGGTGGTCGAGGGGCAGGCGCGCTATCCTCTGCAAGTGAGATTCGACAAGGCCGACCGCAGCGACCAGGAGCAAATCGAGGACATCAAGGTTGCCATGCCGGGAGGAACGCAAATCCCTCTGGCCCAGCTTGCCAATTTCAAATCGTCGGAAGGGCCGGTCTCGATCTGGCGAAAGAACCTCACCAGGCAGGTTACGGTCGCGGCAAATGTGCGCGGTACCGACCTCGGAAGTTTCGTTTCCAGCGCGAAGAGCGCGATCGAGAAGGGAATTCAACTGCCGCATGGATGGTGGATCGAATGGGGCGGGCAGTACGAAAACCTCTCCCGCGCGTCGCAGCGGCTGATGATCCTGGTCCCGGCTTCGCTCCTGCTGATACTGGTCCTGCTTTACAACACGTTCTCGTCGATGCGCATGGCGCTGCTGATTTTTGGCAACGTGCTGCTCGGCGCCAGCGGAGGAATCTTCGCGCTGTTCGCTCGGCGGCTCACGTTTTCGATTACCGCCGGCGTCGGCTTCATCACGCTGTTCGGTGTTTCGGTGCTGAACGGCGTCGTGCTGGTCTCGGAAATCGTGCGGCTGCATCAGTCGGGCAAGCCCGTCGATGAAGCGCTGGGCCAGGCATCGCGCGACCGCCTGCGGCCGATCTTGATGGCATCGATGGTCGCGCTGTTCGGATTTATCCCGATGGCGCTATCGACGGGTGATGGCGCCGAAGTGCAGCGTCCGCTCGCTACCGTAGTGATTGGCGGACTGCTGACTTCGACGCCATTTACGCTCTATGTTCTGCCGCTGCTCTACAGGTGGATCGTTCCGGCCGATTCCGGGAGCGCCGCGGCTTCGGAGTAGTCGCCCCTACTTCACGGTGACCTTGCTCAACGTAACCGGCAGCCCGGTAACTTCGATTATTCCGCCCTCGCCATCCTGGACGTTCACGGAACCTTGAGAGAGTGACAACGTGGAAGCGGTGCCCGGCGATCCGCCGCCACCGCTGCTTCCGCCGCAGCTCGATGCGACCACGCCCAACGTCAGGCAAAGTGCCATCATCGCGATGGCGTACGCGGGACGCCGCCGCCATCCCGCCATCGCAACGAGCGCGGCCGCCGCTAGCATCGCGACAACTCCGCCGGCGCCAAAGCCGCCACCCCCGTTCCGGCGAGAATCGAACAACGAACCAATCGCCGACGAGCTTCCGCCAGCCGCACTCACGGTCAGAGTGACTTGGGCGGACTGGCCGGAAGGTATGACAAGCGGTGAAGGAAAGGTAAGCAGCGTCTGTGATGAAGGAGTCGCGGTTGCGGTCTGCGTGACTCCCGCCGCTGTCGCGGCGGCCTGAAGCGAAGAGAGCGGCCCGGATGCCGTCAGGTCGACCGTGATGCTCGCAAGCTGCAGCGGATCCGCGGTGGTATTGGCGATCGAGAAAGTCCCGGCCTGCGCGGATGCTCCGGGCGCGACCTTGACGTTCACGGCTTGCTGCGCGGTAAGAGCCGCTCCGGGGAATGCCGCAACCAGCAGCGCGATGTCCGGGCTGCCCCATCCCGTAACCAGGTCGTAACCGGGACCCGCGCTGAAACCGGGAATGCCGTTGTCGTCGTTGTTTCCTTCGGTTATGTCGTGCAAGCCGGACGATGCGGACTGCAGATTTCCCAGTTCATACAGGCGGGGATTGATGTTGCCAAGGCGCGTAACGCCTTGCGACTGTGCGATCAACCTCGAGATGCCGGCCCACATCGGGCTGGAGATACTGGTGCCCCCGGTCGCCACCAGGGAAGGCGAAGAGGAACCCGAGGTCTGGCTATAGACGAAAAATCCCGGCGCGCTCCCATCCGCGCCCATCGAGATGTCCGGGATATCACGCGCTCCGTCTTCGGGCACGTTCAACCCTGTTTGCCACGCCGGCTTTGGGAAGACCACGCTTTTTCCTCCTCCGCTTGCGTCCTTGGCCGGACAGTTGTGCGCCTTGCTTTCACCCTTGTTCCAGGCAACTTCGAGATTGTCGGTAATCACGCTCACATCGTTGCCGGCTGAATTGTAAACCGGGTTGAACTGGGTGCCGCCGACCGAGGTCAAAAACGGGCTCGCCGCTTCCTCATCGACGCTCGGCTGCGAGCCGGTCGCACTCGCCGACAGCCCGCACTGTGACTGGTCGAAGATCGGAGGAATCGGAATGACATTTCCGCAAGTCCAGTTTGCGCCGTAGTCGCCCGACGAATGGAAAATCGTCTGGCCCTGCGCCACCGCCTGCTGGAGCACAGAGTTGTACACGTTGATGGTCGGGACGTCGGGACAGGTATCTTCGGTGCTGCTGCTGATTGCGCCGCAGACGTTGTCATCCACGGCCTTGGTTATCGCGTCGAGATAGGGAGTGGACGTCGCCGAGGAGTCGGCGAGGTAAAAGTAGATCGGAGTGTTGGGCGAGACGGCATGGACCCATTCCACGTCGAGCGCCGGCTCGTTGTCGCTGGGCAGTCCCGGGTTGCTTCCGTTCACGAGGAACTTTTTGAGGGTGACCGGCGGCAAATTGAATTGCCCGGTAAAGTCTGCAAGCGCGCTGTCCGTGACGTCGCCCTGCTCCGGCAGGCCGACGCAGTCGGGCGCACCCGTACCCTTGTTGCCGGCGTTCAGCACCGAAGTCTCGTCATAAAAGAGATACAGATCCGAGGGGGCGAAATTGGGTCCCTGGCCGTTAACTATTGCGTCATTGAAGAGCGATGTCCCCTTGCGCGCGCGAGCCGTTTTGCGGCCTTGCGATTCAGACGAGGACGGTGTGGGCATCTTCGTCAATCCGATAATCGCCTGGATAGTCGGCGCGATCTGAGCCGGAACCATCGGATCGGAGGTGTTCACATAGCTGCCGCTTCCGTCGGTGAGGATCGACGTTCCAAACGCCTGCCTGACGGTCGCTACAGTGCCGGTGAATCCCACGCGTCTGGTCCTCTGGTTGGTCGAGGTGACGGTGAAACCCTGAGATGTAAGCCACGAAGCGACGGTCGTCATCTGCTGCGCGGTGGGTCCGAACCGCGCGACGAATTGATCGGTGGTAAGCCACTTGTGATAGTTCGGCGAATGGCGGTTCTGCAGGTCGGCCTCGAGCTGATCGAGCTCGGCAGTGTTGCGCAGCGCCAGCACGGCGTAGAGCTGCATCTGCTTGCTGTCCGCCGCCGCCTGCCATCCTTGCGCAATCGTGGCCGAGTGATTTCCGGAAATTGGCGCCATGTTCTGGGCGATAGCTGCGCGGGGTGCAAGGCCGCAGCCTACTATTGCGGCGGCCAACACATTTCTGAGGATTACCGCGCATCGCGCGATGTTCGGGAAACGATCTGATAATGGCATTAGTTTGCCTCTCGCGGTCTAACCTATTGCACCTGCGCAAATCCGGTCTGACCGCATTGCGCATCGTACAGATAATTGAAGCCGAGCAGAGGATAGCGTCCCGTGTTGACGAAGACATTGGGCTTTTTGATCCACTGCACGTAATCGGGCGCAAGACCCGACGGCTGCTGCCCCTGCGACACCGCCGTGAACGAGTAGGACATCGCCGGATTCGACACATCACCGGCCGCGATGCTCATCTGCGTGCCGGAGGGAACGAAGTCGTGCGAATCGGCTTTGCGCGGAATCGAAGATCGGGCGAGGTCGAGGAACATTTCCGATATTCCTACATCGAGTAGAAGGCTGCCGCAAAAGGGCTCTTTAACGATTCCGGGAAACCCGAAGCATCCCGGCATCGTCGCCCACTCTCCCGCGGCTTTCGAACTTGGCGACAGCGAAATCATGCTGAACCCCGACGCCGATGCGCTGGTTACTCCCAGGGTCACGCCGTTTTGAGAGAGCGTGTAGCCCTGCGCTATATCGGTTCCGTCTGCGGCATCGGTCAACTGCAGGAATGCGTTCTGGGCCGGCGAGGCGAACAGGTCGCCGCTCCCGGCATTCTCACGATCGAATCCCACTCCCAGGTAGCGAAGGGTAGGTTGAGGCGGATGCTTTTCGCATTCCTTGGTTCGCGAACCGGAGCAATACGCCTTGTCGATCGCGAGGACTTCGATCGGATGGGTCTGCACAATCGCTCCGCCGGAGAGCTGGATGCTGACTGTGGCCAGATAATAATTGCCGGAGTAGGTATTGCCGCTGCTGTCGTAGAACTTGACCCCGGGCGCGCCCGGGCCGATTACGTCCGAGGAATTGATATCGCCAATCGGAACGATAGTACCGAGTGAACCGGTGTCGATCGTATAGATCTGGAAGTCCGTCGCCTGCGGACTGTTTTTTCCCACCGCGGCGTAAACCTGCAGCGGGTCGGGAACCGTGTCCTGCAGGGGCACCTGGTAGCTTTGAGAGCCGAACGCCGAACATGGCAGCCGATTCTGTCCCACAATCTGCGTGACGCCTATCGCGGCGCCACCCGCCGGATCCGCGATCCAGGCCTGAAGCGCGATCGGGTTCGGGAAGTATCCGCCGTTGTACTGGAAGGTTGCCGTGGTCCCGCTGGTGATCTTGAGCGTGGTCGGCGTGATGACGCCCGCCGGCACGCCGTACAGGTTCACCGTTATCGGATTGCTCGCCGTGGGCGTTAGAGGTGCTCCGCTCGAATCAAATGCCGTCAGATCGACGGTGAACGACGACTGCGCCGCACTCAAAGAGGGCGCGGTTGGATTGTTCAGCGTCACCGCCGCCGGCGAAAAAGTGACCACGCTGGCGGTGGATGTCGGCGTTGCGGTAGGAGTCGGCTGCGCGCCGGAACCGCCTCCGCCGCCGCATCCCGCGGCCAGCAAAACGAGAGCGGCTGCCGGCGTCAGGCCGTACCGAAGCAACATCCGTAGCGCGCGTATCGTCCTCAAATCGGCCACCTCACCATCTCTTCCTTGGCCATTCCCAAGGTTTGTCCCTGTACCAGACGCTTTCGCGCGCCGCATTATTCGACGTCAAGTCTACAAATGTCAACGAACACCTGTTAATGAGGGGTTAAATCGAGCGATGACGACGAGGCTTTCGCTGCGCGGCTACGCGCGACGCGATGCGGCTCGGCCCAGCCTCGCCTGCGCGAGGATCGCGGCCACCACGCGTCTAACCGTATCGCGCGCGTCCCGGGGGCTGCGCCCATAGTGCCGGCGCAGGGTCTCCCACGACGGCCACGCCAGCACCATATGGAGGGCATCGAGCAATTTGCGCCTTTCGGCGGCGGAGAACGTATCTATTTCCGGCCTGAGTGCCTGATAGACCATCTCGCGGGCCTCCTTGCGGGCCCTGGCCTGGCTCTTTGCGATCTCCGCCGAGTACGGCTCATGAACCTGAGTGGCTCGCCTGAAAGGTGTTATACCTTCGAGCATCCGGGTCTGGCGTTCGATCAGCAGCTCCACCCGGCGATTGAAGGGCAACCCGGGCGGCGGAGGATCGCCGAGCAGTTTTCGCCCATACTCTTCGAGCTGAAGGACCACGGGACGCCGCAGCGACTCCTTGTCGCGGAAGTATCTGAACACCAGGGCGCGCGACAGCCCGGTTTCGCGCGCAACCTGGTCGGCCGTCGGATCGAGCACGCCGCGGCGTACGAGGCTTATGATCGCGGCTACGATGCGCCGGCTGCTATCGAGCCGCCGCGCGGTGCGACCATCGATCGCTCTCGCATCCGTGGGCATCGTCTTTTTGGGCATTCAGGTTTCCTGGGTTGAGGAATGGAAAGGAGCCTGACTCTCTCGATTGGCTATGTAATGGCGTGGCCCTGAGATATTTACATCGAGAAAAGCAAATCCCATTGGATCGAGGGGCTGGCGCGGTCATAATGCGACCACCGAGATGGTGTAGATTCGCATCGGCGCGCGCTTAGTATAGCAGGACCCAAAAGAAGAGCGAGCAATGATCAACGATTGGATTTACAACAATCCCACATGGCTCTGGGGAAGTTTGCTTGTGATCGTCTTCTCCGGCGTGGCGGGATTAGGCCTTCTGATTTTTCATCGCGCCGTCCACGTGGATCTTCGCCGCGCTCACAATGATCTGGCCGGGTTTATCGTCGCGGTTATCAGTGTCACCTATGCCGTCCTGCTCGCGTTTATCGCGGTGGCGACCTGGGAATCCTTCAGCCATGCTCAGGATATCGTCGATAACGAGGCCGACTACGTCGGAAGCATCTACCGCGACACGCAGGGTCTTCCGCCCGCGATGGGCCAGGCGATTCGCGACGATCTGCAACAATACATCCGGACCGTGGTGGACCAGGAATGGCCGGTCCAGCGCGAAGGCCTGACGCCGGAGCAGGGGTGGGTTCCGCTGCGCAAGCTCCACTCGGCAATCGTGACGATGCAACCGCAGACGATGGGAGAAGAAGTGATACAGGCCGAGCTGCTCAGGGCCCTCAACGAGCTTTACGCCGCCCGCGCCAGCCGCCTGTCCGCCGTCGAAGGTCACATCCCTGACGTGGTCTGGTCGATCATATTTATCGGCGGAGCGCTGACCACCGGTTTCACTTACCTGTTCGGATTTCATGATTTTCGATTGCACCTTGTAATGACGATGGCGGTTGCCGCCTCGCTGTCGCTGGTGGTCGTGCTGATCATCGCGCTCGATTGGCCATTCCGCGGCGAGGTCAGCATCACACCCCAGGCTTTTGTCAAAACCGAACGTTCCTGGTCCAATTTGCCGTTCAGCAATTCCTCGAGTCAGCCGGCCCTCCCGCCGCAAACCCGGAGAGATTGAAGTGGAACCGATTAGAAAGCTCGATCGATCAGTAAAAGGCCGCGCGGTCCTTGTGACCGGCGCCGCGAGCGGGATGGGACGAGCCACCGCGCACCTGTTCGCGCAGGAAGGAGCGATGGTGGCCGTCACCGATGTGAATGAAAAGGGAGTCGCCGCGGTGGTCGACGAAATTCGCGCCGCCGGCGGCAAAGCGGAAGGATGGCGCCTTGATGTGCTCGATCGCACCGATATCAAGCGCGTGGTTGATGAAGTCGCGGCCCGTTTCGGCCGGCTCGACATCCTCATCAACAACGCCGGCTTCGGCGCGTTTCGGCGTATCGATGAAGACGGCTACGACGCTGTCTGGGAGAAGGCGCTTTCAGGTTTGCTGACGGCCCAGCAGTTATTGATTCGCGCGGCGCTGCCTTACCTCCGCAAATCCGATGCCGCCCGGATCGTCAATATCGCTTCCACCGAGGGCCTCGGCGCAACCCCGGGAGACAGCCCTTACGTGGTGGCCAAGACCGGCGTGATCGGACTCACGCACGCACTGGCAGTTGACCTCGGTCCGGAAGGCATTACCGTTAACTGCATCTGCCCCGGACCGATACGCACCGCGCTGACCGCCGATATTCCGGACGAACACAAAACGATTTTCGCCAAGCGGCGTACGGCGCTGAAACGTTACGGCTACCCCGAAGAAGTCGCACATATCACCTTCAGCCTCTGTCTTCCCGCGGCGTCGTACCTCACGGGCGCGGTGATCCCGGTTGACGGCGGCTTGACTATCAGAAACGCGTAACGAAGCCCGGGGGTGTGCTCCTGTCGGCTTTGGTGTCCTATTGTCTGTTCTGCTTCTTGCGCAGCCGGCCGAATTTGAAGTTAACTTGACCTACGACGAAATCCGCGCGGGGAGGCACACGATGAGCGCATCGGAAAATAAACAACTCGTGCGAGGCTTCTTTGCCGATATCGGCAAGGGCGACATCGAATCGGCACTGGCGCGACTGGCGGATGATTTTCGCTTCACGCTGATCGGCACCACCAAGCTGTCGGGCGTGTGCAACAGCAAGAAGGAGTTCGTGGACCGAATCATGGCGCCGCTGGGGGCGGAGCTCGAAGGCCCGCTGGTGATCACGCCTGATAATTTCGTCGCGGAAGATGAATTCGTCGTGGTGCAATCGCGCGGGCGGTCCACCACCCGCAAAGGAGTGCCGTACAACAACAGCTATTGCCAGGTGTTCCGAATCTCGGACAACAAGATCCGGGAGATGACGGAATATCTGGATACCGAACTGGTTACCAGGGCTTTCGGCTAGCGGGCGGCGACTCAGCGCGACGGTCGTCCGCGAGCCTACAACTCGACATCGCCCTTCAGCATCCGCTGCACCACGGTGCGATTGAGGATTTCGTTGGTTCCGTCGGCAACGTTTACGATCCGGAGCGAATGCCAGGCGTGATAAAGCCCGACCTCGTTCGTGAAACCCAGAGCTCCGTGCGTCTGCATCGCGCGATCGACGGCACGAAAGCCGGCCTGCACTGAATAGGCCTTGGTCATCGACAGTTCCTTTACCGCCTGCTGTCCCTGGTCCAACAGCATCGCGGAGTTCAGCCCCATCAGATGGGCGGCGTGCAGCTCGGCGGCGGACTCCGCCAGGGGGAAGGTCACGCCCTGGTAATCGGAGATCGGACGGCCGAAAGCCTCGCGTATCTGTGAGTACTCGAGCGCACGCTCGAGCGCCCATCGCCCATAACCGACGGCGCGCGCGGAATTGTAAATTCGCCCAAGCGAGACACCGTACAGCGCCGCCTCGAAGCCGCGATTGAGTTCGCCGACGAGCTGCCATCGCTCCACGTAAACGTCATCGAGTCGAATCTCCGCTTCGTCGCCTCCGATATGGCCGAACAGGCGAATCACCCTCTGCACTTCAAACCCCGGCGACGCGGTCGGCACAAGAAAGGCGGAGATACCGCCTTTGCGCGCCGATGCCATCTTGGGATCGGTCACGGCGAACACGATGCAGTAGTCGGCGATCGGCGCATTGGTCGTCCAGATTTTGCGCCCCGAGATGCGCCATCCGTCGCCCTCGGGCACCGCGCGGGTAGCCAGCGCGGCGGCATCTGAACCCGCGCCGGGCTCCGAGAGCCCGAAGCACATCGACGCCTCGCCCGCCATCATCGGGCCCAGGATACGCTCCTGCGCCTGTTTGGTTGTGTGTTCGAGCAGCCGGCTCGGGCCGAATGCCCAATGGCTGATGACATAGAGCATCAGCCAGTTCTGCGGTCCGCATAGCCGGAACAGTTCTTCCCATCCCACGTAATAGGCGAGATGACCCAGCCCGCCGCCGCCGAGCGCCTGCGGAACGCACATCGCGTAAAAGCCGGCTTTGGCGGCGGCGCGGCGCACCTCACCGATAAGCGCGACCGCCTCGTCCGAAAACCTTCCGTCCTCGCGATAAAGCCGGCGCGAGTCTTCGAGCAGGGCGCGATGTTTCTCGTGGCGCGGCAACACTTCGGCGCGCGCGAACGCGATGAGCCCGTCACGCGCCTCGCGGACCTCCGCCGGCAATTCAACGGCGATTGCGGACATATCGGGAACTCCGCTCCATTTCAGGATCTCGCCTCGCGTGTACACCCGTGTCCGCGAGTTTGCAAATCAGGCCCAAATTCCGCCGCAATCGCGCAACGAAACAAGGCGCAGACGCGCGCCGGTTGCCAGTGTCGCGCCCCTGCGACAATGTTGCGATGAGGGAAACCGCCATGAAGGTCATCTTCGAAAAGCGAGGTCCGATCGCCTACGTAACGATCAACCGGCCGGAGCGGCTCAACGCCTGCGATTTCGAAACCTATGGCCGCCTGACCGAGATATGGACGGAGTTTCGCGATGACGCCGCGCTGCGCGTCGCGATCTTCACCGGCGCCGGCGATCGAGCCTTCTGCGCCGGCAGCGATATCAAGTCCAATTACGTGGAAAAAATCGGAAGAGAAGGCGCCCGCACACCGTATCCCGTGATGCTCGAACTGACCAAACCCATCATCGCCGCAATCAACGGCCACGCGAACGGCGGCGGACTCGAACAGGCGCTCGCCTGCGATATCCGCGTCGCCGCGGAACATGCCCAGTTCGGCCTTGGAGAGGTGCGTCTCGGATGGCTGCCCGGCGGCGGAGGGACGCAACGCCTGCCGCGGCTCATCCCCCTTGGCCGTGCGCTGGAAATGCTTTACACGGGAAAGCGAATCGACGCCCATGAGGCGCTCAGGCTGGGACTGGCCGATTACGTGGTGCCGATGCATCAACTGATGGCGAAGTGCGAGGAAATAGCATCCGAGATCTGCAAGAGCGCGCCGCTGGCGGTTCAAAAGATAAAGGAAGTCGCCCTGCGAGGGCTGGACCTGCCCCTGCGCGAGGGGTTGCGCCTGGAACACGAGGCTTATGATTGGCTGAATACGACCGAAGATGCGCGCGAGGGCGCACTCGCTTTTGCCGAAAAGCGGCCGCCCGCCTGGCGCGGCAGGTAGCGTGGCCGGCTTCTTGCTCGACTCTGTTGCGATATGAAAACTAGCCGAAATCCGTGAAGAATCGGTTTACGTTTCGAGGTAGCGATGCCGCAAAAGCAGCAGGATAAGGAGCCCGCAGTGCGCACAGATCAACAAAAGGCGCGTCCCAATAACCCCCCCTCCGGAGTTCGCCCGGCGCGCGCCTCCCGGCCCCTTCGAATCGCGCAGTTAGGGCCGCTCTATGAGCGAATTCCGCCGAACCTCTACGGCGGCACCGAGCGCGTCGTTTCTTATCTGACCGAGGAACTGGTGCGGCGCGGGCACGACGTGACCCTCTTCGCCTCAGGAGACTCCATCACTTCCGCCAGGCTCGTCTCGGGCTATCCGCGATCGCTGCGCCTTGCCGGCTTGTCCGGCTCCGCCGTCGGACCCGGGCTGCATTTGCCGATGCTCGCGGATGTTTACGAGAACGGCGCCCGCTTCGACGTAATCCATTCGCACGTCGATTACTGGTGCTTTCCGTTCGTGCGGCTGTGCCCAACGCCGACCGTCGTCACGATGCATGGTCGGCTGGACGTCGAGTCGCTGCGTCCGATCTATGAGCGCTTCACCCACGTACCGCTTGTTTCGATCAGCAATTCGCAGCGAACCCCCCTGCCCTTCATGAACTGGGTGGGCACCGCGTACCACGGCCTGCCGCCGGATCTGCTCAAGTACAATCCGAATCCCGGCAAGTACCTCGCGTTCCTGGGCAGAATCTGTCCCGAAAAGCGCGTGGACATCGCGATCGACGTGGCGCGCAAGGCGGGCATCCCCCTCAAAATCGCCGCCAAGGTTGACCCGGTCGACCAGGAGTACTTCGAGGAAGTCATCAAGCCAAAGCTCGCGCCTCCCGATATCGAACATATCGGCGAGATCGCCGAGCACGAGAAGAGCGACTTCATGGGAGACGCGATCGCGCTCCTGTTCACGATCGATTGGCCCGAGCCGTTCGGGCTTGCGATGATCGAGGCTTTCGCCTGCGGCGCCCCGGTGATCACGCGGCCGTGCGGATCGGTGCCCGAGATCGTGACCCACGGCAAAACCGGACTGATCGCATCCTCGACCGAAGATCTGGTGGCCGCCGTGAAGCGGGTGGGAGAGCTTTCGCGCGCCGATTGCCGCGCGGAATTCGAAGCGCGCTTTACGACCGCCCATATGGCCGAACGGTATGAGGAGTTCTACGCGAAGCTGTTGGCCGTGAAGAACGGGGCCTGACCGGCAATCCCCACCCTGCGGCGAAGTTGCGCGGCATTCGAAACCGCGAATATGCTGGTCATCAACTGGTGGGGAATCGGCCGATGTTCGAAGACGAGACAGTTGACGTCAAATGCCCTAAATGCGGCGCGATAAACACGCTGCTGGTGCGCGAGTTCGAGGAGCGCAACGAGGCGCATTTCGCCTGTGAAAGCTGCAAGACCAGTGTGAAGGTCGAGGGCAGCGAATTTCATGCGCGGCTTGCGGAGCTTCGCCGGGAAGTGGAGGAACTCGAACGCGAAGCCGGCCGCTCGCCAAAAAAACCGCGCCGTCCCCGCAAAGGCGATTATCAGATCTGATGCGCGCGTCCTCCGGTCCCGCCGTTTTGCGATGAACCGAAAGAGCCTTTCACTGTGAGTATCGAAGCTGTCATATGGGACTTCGGCGGCGTCTTTACCACGTCGCCCTTCGAGGCCTTCAACCGCTACGAAAGCGAGCGGGGACTGCCCCGCGATTTCATCCGGACCGTCAATTCCACGAACCCGCACTCGAATGCGTGGGCGATGTTCGAATGCTCGCGAATCGATGCGCGCGAGTTCGACACAAGGTTCCTCGAGGAATCGACCGCTCTCGGCCATCCCGTGCGCGGCGCCGATATCCTGCCCCTGCTCTCGGGCGATCTCCGGCCGCGGATGGTTCAGGCCCTGCTCGCGTGCAAGGAGCGCTTCAAGGTCGGATGCATCACGAACAACGTGATTCACGGACACGGGCCCGTGATGGCCGGGAATGCGGACGGCGCGCGGCGCGCGGACGACGTGATGCGGCATTTCGACGCCATTATCGAAAGCTCCAAAACCGGCATCCGCAAGCCCGATCCCAGGATCTACGTCATGATGTGCGAGCGGCTGGAGGTGGCCCCGAACTCCTGCGTCTATCTCGACGACCTCGGCATCAATTGCAAACCGGCGGCCCAGCTCGGGATGACCGCAATCAAGGTGATAAGCGAGGATCAGGCGCTGGCCGATCTGGAGACCGCAACCGGGCTGCGCTTGCGGTAAATCACCGACGGACCCGCTCGCCCACATGAGAAAGCCTGGCTGATGCGGTTATTCGACAGGCTGTTCGGACTTTTTCTCGACTGGAGCATGCGGTCGCGGATCATCGCCCGCGAGCGGCCCACAGCTCTCAAGGATGCATACGGGCAGGTATTGGAGCTCGGCTTCGGAACCGGCCTCAACCTTCCCTATTATCCGTCCGCTGTCACCGCGCTTACGGTGGTTGACCCTGAGGATTTGCTGCCCGACCGCATCGAAAAACGCATCGCCGCAGCCCGCTTTCCGGTCAGACGCATAAAGCTTGGCGCCGAACGTCTGCCGCTCGATGACAACACGTTCGATTGCGCGGTCAGCACCTTCACGCTCTGCACGATTCCGGATGCGCTGGCGGCGCTTCGCGAAGTGCGCCGAGTGCTGAAGCCCCGGGGATCGTTCCTGTTCCTGGAGCACGGCCTGAGCGACGAGCCTTCGGTCGCAAAATGGCAGCATCGCCTGAACCCGGTTCAGAACGTGATCGCGCGCGGATGCAACCTCGACCGCAAGATCGACTTCCTGATCGCTTCGGCCGGGCTGGAAATTATCCGGCTCGACCGCTTCGTGGCGGCGGGCGCGCCGCGCATCCTCTCAGCGCTCTATCGCGGAGCCGCCGTCGCCGCCAAGTAGGCTTTCCTGGCGCGCGTTATTTCGTGTAGTCGAAGATTTCGTGCTCTTCGGTGAGAAAGATCGATGAGCGCGCGAAGTCGATGAACTTGGACTCGTCTTCGAGCAATGTGCGCGCGGCCTTTTCGCGCTCGGTTCGGTCTCCGCCCGAATTGAAGTCCTCGAGCGAATCCCACCAGACTTCGGTGATCCCGTCCCAGGTCTCCGTCATCCCACGCGTGCCGCGAATCTGCCGCCCCGCATCCTCGAATACGGTGTGGCTCTGCACATACCTTTTCGCCTTCATCGCTTTGGCAAACGATCGCACGAGCGGACCGTGCTGCTTCAGCCAGTACTCGTGAAAATCCTTTTCGGAAACGTCCTGGCGCTTTCGTATAACGTACACAAGCTTGATCATCGCCTCACCTCGCGGGAACTCGCTCGGCATTGACGTAACGCATCCGGCCGAATTCATCAAACTCGGGCGGCCTTCAGCCGATGCGGCGGCCGGGAAAGGCGGATAGGCGAGGCGGCGGTTGCGCGCGAATGCGGCCCGCTCGGTCAACCGGTTTCTTTCGAGCGGCGCGGCTCGTTTCGAACCGAAACCGGCCTGATGATGATATCCACGCGGCGGTTCAGTGCGCGGCCTGATTCGGTATCGTTGCTCGCCACGGGACGATAGGGTCCATAGCCGGCGAGCGACAGTTGGCGCGCATCGAGCGCGGGCGCCTTGGCCAGCAGATAGCGCAGCACGTTGCCCGCCCGGGCCGCCGAGAGATCCCAGTTGTCTTTGAAGCGCGCGCTCCGGATCGGCACGGAGTCGGTGAATCCCTCCACGCGCATCGGGTTGCGAACCGACCCGAGCCGCACGCAGATACGATCAAGAATCGCGATTTGCTCCGGCCGGATCGAATCCTCGCCGCTGTTGAAGAAACGCGCCGCCGCCAGTGAAATAACCAGGCCCTCGCCGGTAAGCTTCAGCGAGACCCCGGAGTTGGAAAAGCCTTGCAGGGAACCGTTGATGTCCTCTTTGAGCGCCACGAGCTCCGAATAGTCGTTGCGGGAATCGGCCGCCGCGCGCCTGTCACCGTCTATCGCGGCAAGCTCGGCGCTCTCCACGGATTGCGCCCCGATCGATTGCGCCACCGAAGTGTAGCCGACCTTGAGCGAGTTTCCGCCCTTGCGCGCGTCGGCGCTGGCAAGCGCAAACAGCAGAACAAACAACGCGAACAGGGTGGTGACGAAGTCGGCGTAAGAAACGATCCAGCGTTCCCTGGAACTCCCTTCGCCGTCTGATTCCTCTTCGTCCTCGAAAAAATTCACCATGACTTCACGCCGCCTGGTTCAGTTGGCGCAGCCGCGCTCCTCCCTGCCCGATATCCGAACTCGAAAACATCTGGCGAACCGCGGCACCGCCGGCGTTGTTGCGAATCGCGCGCAAGCCCATGATTGCGATTCGGTCGAGCTGGCGCTCGGTGCGGGCGCGGGTGCGGATTTTCTTGGCGATCGGCAGCGCGATCAGATTGGCCGCGCCGACTCCATAGACCGTAGCCACGAATGCGGTCGCGATCCCGATCCCGACCGTGCTCGGATCGCTCATCGTGTGCATCGTATGCACCAGGCCCATCACCGCTCCCAGGATGCCGAAGGTCGGCAGATAGCCGCCGGCCGCTTCAAACACCTCCGCGCCGGCGTTGTTGCGCTCCGCGCGATCATGGATCATCCGCTCGATCGCGGCGCTCATGCTCTCGTCGTCGGTGTTGTTCGCGACCAGCTTCAAGCCCTTGGCGAGAGTCGGATACGTCTCGCTCTTGATCATTTCATCCAGCGCCACGGCTCCTTTGGTCTTGTACTCAGTCGCGTACTGGACGAGGCGATCAATCAGGTCGAACTGATGAGGGTTGCTTTCGCTGAAGATTTTGCCGAGGTCCTGGACGGCCGCCAGCAGATAGAAGGGAGAAAATGAAACCAGGCACGCGGCGATGGTCGATCCGAACACGATGAACATCGCGCTGAGCTGAAGCAGATTGCGCAGGTTGTCGCCTTCGAGCCACAGGCCCAGCAGGATGCATCCCGGCGCGACCAGGAAGCCGGTAAAGCTCGCAAGGTCGATGGTTCGTCCGGATGCCGCGGTCGAGCCGCGGCTGCCGCCGTTTCCAGTGGTACTTCCATCAGCCATCGCTTATCACGATTCCGCCGGCTTGCCGTTCACGACCTCGGAAATCCGGATGCAGACCTGGTCCTGGATAAGCATCGGCTCGCCCCGCGCGAACAGAGTTCCGTTCACATAGATATCGAGCGGCTCGCCGGCGCGGCGGTCCAGCCTGAGCAATCCGCCTTCGGTGAGCTGCCTGCGGACCGCGTTGAGCTTCAGGCTGATTCGCCCGATCTCCACGGTCAGCGTGACCGGGACCTCGCCAAGCGGTCCTTCGAGCGCCTGCGCCAGGATGTGGGCGGTTCCGTTACGATGATTTGACTTCGCCGGGTTCGGAGGAACTTCCTGAGCCATTTGACCTCCCAATCAGAATGCGTCGCCATCCGTGATCGTCCACGACCAATCCCTGCCCGAGCACCACGCCTTCCGCGCAAAGCTTGGCCGTCAGCAACAATTTGGCCTCTGGTGCGATTTGAATCCCGAGCGGCACGACCGCGCCGGGTCTGAGTCTTCCGATCGCGCCGATACCCATGTCGAGCCGCGCGCATATTGCGCTGAGCTCGACCTCGACCTCGCCGAGCCGTTCCAGCACGGCGTCCTGCGCTGCGGCGCGAGGCGGATCGACATCCTCCGCCACCTTCAGGCGTGATCGCGCCGCGACCAGAGGCGCCAGCGGCAGCATCAATATAATCGCGCCGGACCGTCCGCCTGTCTCAACCAGCGCGCGCAACACCAGCGCGCGATCCTCCGTGAAGACGGGACTCTTCATCTGCGGATCGTTTACAAACGCGGGCAAGGCCACCGCATTGCCGAGCAAAGCGCCGAAAACGGATTGCATCGTCGCCGACACCACCTTGCCAAGCGACCCCGACAAAGTTGCCAGCTCGAGGCTCGTCGGCGGCTGTCCGTCGGTCCAGCCGCCGTTGGCGCCGAAAATTCTGTCGAAGAACTCAACCGAAGTGGCGCGATCCAGAAGGATTGTGGCGATGGCGCGCTCGAAACGGACGCTGAGCCCGAGTCCGTAAGCGAACTTCTCAAGCGTGGGTTCTACGGTTTCGATTTCCGCGAACAGCGATCGGACGCTGAGCGGCACGCCCCATCCATTCAACGTACTTGCAAGCTGTTCGAAGAATTGAGCGCCGATTGCGCGCAGCCGCATCAGCTCCTCGCGATCGAGCGCGAAAGCTTCGCAGAAGGCCGCGAGTCCCGAGCGTATATCGGCCGGCGCTGTTCCGATCGACTCCACCCCTTTAAGCGCCCCTTGAGAATTAAATACCGCTTTCCGGATCTTCTTTCAAATCAGAGTCGTCCTTCTTCGCTCCATTGCGATGCCTGAAAAGCCCCTTAATGAAACAAACAGCGTCCTCGGTTCGAGTGTAGGTGTAGTGACCAAGCCTTTGCGGGGCTTAAGGAGGACACCTTATGCTGAGTTTAATCACCAACATTGCGTCAGAGGTCGCCAGCAACGCCCTCGCGCAGAACCAGCTCGCGGAGAACCTGTCGATTCAACAGCTCTCCTCGGGCAAACGTATCGTTCAGGCGTCGATCGACCCTGCGGGCCTCGCCGTCGCGCTCGAAATGAGCGGACTGCTCGGCGGCCTCAATCAGGCCTCGATCAACTCGCAGAACGCCAACGGGATGCTGCAAACGGCGGACGGCGCGCTGGCCAACGTCGGCAACGCGCTGACCACGATGCAGCAACTGGCCAACGAAGCCGCTGACGGCACCATCAACGATACCCAGCGGCAGGCCCTGGACGGCCAGTTCCAGGCCTTGTTCAACCAGATCAACAACATCGCAAACTCCACGCAGTTCAACGGCAACAAACTGCTGCAGGGCGGCAACGTCACCTTTCAGGTCGGAGCCACCGACAGCGCCAACGACCAGCTTCAGGTGACGCTGCCCACGATTTCGGCTGGCGCGCTGCTCGGGGTCTCGCTGCCGACGTCGGGAACGACGCTGGCCTCGTCGGGCGCCAGCAAAAACGTCGCGATCACCGTTCCTTCGAGCAACAACACCGTCACTCTGGGTGCGGCCGCGGCCAGCAGCGGCGGCGCGGCCAACACCGCCGCCGCGACCGCGACGAACGGCCAGCTTAGCGCCGCCGCTCCCGCATGGGTCCAGATCTCGGTGGTGCAGGGGGGCAGCCTCGGCAGCGCCAGTGGAATCCAGGTGGTGGTGAAAGACTCGAACGGCAACACCTCGGGCGCGGTTCCCATCACCGTTAGCGGAGCCAATCTCGCGCTGACCAACGTTGATGGGCTGGGCTTTGACCTTGCGCTGGGCTCGAGCGGCGATACCTACAACACCGGCGACACCATCACGCTGGCCTTTGGAAGCCCCGGCGGCTACTCGACGATCGCCAACCAGGTTGCGGCGCAAAGCGTAATCACGCAGACCAATACCGCCCTGTCGACCCTGGCGACCTATCGCGGCCAGGTCGGAGCGAGCGAGCAGCAGCTTTCGACCATTTCGTCGAATCTGTCTTCGGAAACCCAGAACCTGAGCGCCGCGCTGTCGTCAATCCAGGATGCGAACATCGCTCAGACTTACGCATCCTTCACGCAGCAGGTGGTTCTGAGCCAGGCATCGGTCGCGGTGCTCAAGCAGGCCGATTCGATTCCCCAGCAGCTTGCGACGCTTTTCCAATAACCGGCATCTCGCGCGGGCAAGCTGACCAACACCGCGTGGATGCGCTCAATGGCGCATCCACGCGGCATCCTCAAGGGTAAAAGCCGATGGCAAGCACGACTTCGCCGATCAGTATCAATATTCCGAACTCTTCCGGGGTCGATTTCAATTCGATCATTCAGTCGATTCTCGCGCAGGCGAGCGTGCCGATTTCCGCAATCAACCAGGAGATCTCCAGCGACCAGGCGTCGATCAGCGCGCTCGGCACCATTGGCGGCGCGCTTAGCCAGCTCCAGTCGGCGCTCACGCCCTTTCAGAATTCCGCCACTCAGCCCTCTCTCACCGCCAGCGTGCAGAGTGGAGCGCCGTTTACGGCATCGGTGACCGGATCGCCGGTGGCAGGCAATTACACCGTCACCGTGACGCAACTCGCCCAGGCGCAGATAACCGCGTCGCAGGGATACGCCTCGACCAGCGACACCGTCGGCACCGGGACTATCACACTCACGATCGACGGAGTCGCCCATCCGATCACGATAGACTCGGGCAACGACACGCTCTCCGGAGTCGCCAATGCGATCAACAGCGCTAACCTCGGAGTATCGGCGCAGGTGGTCAATACGGGCTTGCCGGGTGCGCCATATCGGCTCGAGTTGCTCGCCAACCAGACCGGAGTTGCCAACGGCTTTCAGGTCTCGAGCAGCCTGTCCGGAGGAACCGCGCTTGACTTTGCCTCCCCCACCATTGGTCCCGTCGACTACAGCTCGATTACCGGCACGGCCAATGGTCCATCGAACGGTCCGACGCTCAGCGGAACCTATAGCGGCGCCACGAGCCAGGGATTTCACTTCACGGTCGCGCAAGGAGGTGTGGTTGGGACCGATCCAATCACGATTGATTGGTCAAACGACAGCGGCCAAAACGGGGTGATCACCCTGCCGTCGAACTATGCCGGCGGCACTCCGCTCACCGTCGCGGACGGGCTTCAACTCTCATTCGCGAGCATCGGCGGCTCGCTTAACACCGGCGACACCTTCGATGCCGGAGTCTTCGTTCCATCGGTCCAGTCCGCGCAGAATGCGCAGGTGCAGGCGGGCAGCCAGATCGTGTCGTCGGCGACAAACGAGGTCGACGGAGCGATACCGGGCGTGAGCCTCGATCTGACCGGAACCGGGGGTCCATACTCCGTGCAAATCGCCGAGAATTCGCTGAGTGAGAGCTCGGCGCTGAACAGCTTCATCAACGCCTTTAATCAGGCGGTAAGCGTCATCCAGCAATACACCCAGGGACAGCCGGGTCAAAGTTTGCCCGCTCTGAATGCCGACGGCGCTCTGCGAACGCTGGAAAATACCCTGACCAGCGCACTCGGCGGTATCAATCTCTCAAAGCTGGGCATCACGATCGACGGCAACCAGGCCACCGGAAACAACGGTCAATTGACTTACGACAGCGTCAATTTCATCGCTTCGCTGCAATCTGACCCGACGGGAACGCATGCGGCGATGGCGCAGTTGTACACGGCGCTGAATTCGATCGTAAGCGACGCGCTCGATCCCAGCAGCGGCGTGATCGCAAGCGAAACCAATTCCTACCAGCAGCAGGTAAGCCAGTTGAACACGCGCTCTACCGACCTCCAGCAGCAGCTACAGCAGACGCAAAACCAGCTCGAAACCGAGTTCGCCAACCTTCAAGCCCTTATTCAACAGTACAACACGTTGAGCACCCTGCTGACCACGCAGTCGAACAACAACAGCAACGGTTCCTCGAATAGCAACGGATAAAGCCGCTTGAGAACGGAGGATGCGCATGAATTCGGCTCTGAAAGCCTATCAGCTTCAGGAAGCGGCGGCCGCAACCTCGGAACGCGCCTTCGCCGATCTTTATCACCGGATCAGGAACTGGACGGAAAGCGCCGCGGTCTTTTATGAGATGGACCTTCGGCAGCAGGGCGACCTGCTGATGGACAAAAGCATCGCGGCCCTTTTCGCGATGGAACTCGTGATCGCCAAAGGCGAGTCGGCGCCGGCACCCTCCGACCGCGAGATCGCCTCCCGCTGCCGCATCCTGACCCGCGCGGTGCTCGAACAATGCAATCGCGCGCGCAACTCGGCAAGCCTCGAAGACTTTGCCGGGATGAGCGCGCGACTCGACGACCTGAGCCAGATTTTCCTCGCGATGGACGAGGTCAACCTGGCCGGGTGCCGGTAACACCCGGTTTAGCGCGGAGGGGGAAGCGGGCGCGCGGGCGGCGGAGGTGCGCCGCCGGCGGGCGGCGGAGGCCAGTTGCCAGTACCGTTGATGATCAGTGCGGGCATGTTGGCGGGGAGCGGCGGCGGCGGCGAATTTTGGATGGTCACATCCTGGGCCGGCGGCGGCGAGTTGACAATCGTGGTCGAGCTGGAATTCTGAGTGCTCGTGATTGTCGATGTGGAGCCGTCGCTGCTGATCCACTCGGCGTCCGCCCGTTCGACCATCACCAACCCGAGCAGGAGCAATACCGCCGCGGCCGTCCCCACCACGATGAGCATCCAGATTACAATTGCTTCGAGATTCAGCGGCGAGTCCGCGTAGGTGATCGACCGGACCGCCTTGTGTCCTTTGCCGCGCAAGATGAATTGATGACCGCGGCGCATCATGCGAGCACGTTTACCAGCGACATGCTTTTCAGGCTGCTCGCGATTCCCACCAGCGCCTGCTGTTGATCCTGCTCGAGCGACAAAGTGACTGCCGCCTGCGCCAGATCGGCATCGCTCAGGTCGCTGATATTCTGCTGCAATTGCTGGCCGGTGGCGGTCGCCTGCGACTGGATGTTCTGCAACAGCGTTTCGGCGCCGCCGAGCGATGCTCGGAACTGGCTCACCTGCGCCAGCGCCTGCTGAAGTTGCGTGAGCGCGCTCTGAACACCGGCCTGATCGCCCACGTCAAGCGAGCTGACAAGGTTCGTCAAGGCGCCCATCGCACCGGTCCCGAGTGTCGCATCGCCAAGGACCGTGTCGCCCTCGTACGACATCTGGACGCTGAGGCCGTTCGAGAACACCTGGGAGTTGGTCGCGGTGGAACCCTGGTAATTGCCAGTGGCGTCGAACGCCGGCGTCCCGGTCTTTTCTCCCGCGAACACATAGGCGCCGTTGTACTGGAAGTTGCCGGCCGTAATTACCTGTTTCAGGATTGCGGAGGCCGACACGCCGAGCGCCTGCATATCCGCGGCGGAAAGAGTGCCGTTTGCGCCCTCGGTCGCAATCGAGATCGCCTGCTGAAGATCGGTCACCACCTGGCCCATCGCCGAGTCAACCGCGTTCAGGCGATCGAGCGAGGCGCTCGCCGCCGACGAATCGCTCGTCTGCGCTTGATTGGCGGATTCGAGCGAGCGCAGCTCGCCCCATATGGTCGGATCGTCCGACGCTTTCGAGACGCGTTTGCCGGTCGCGACCTGCGTCTGGATTTGCTGGATGGCCGAGCTGTTCTGATTGAGATCGTAGGCAAGCGCCTGGGCAAAGTAGACATCCGAGATCATCACGCCCTCCTACAAATTCTGAATCAGGTACTGCACGATATTCAGCCCCACCGACACGGCCCGCCCCGCAGCCTGCAGAGTATTCTGGTACTCAAGCAGGTTCGTGAGTTCCTGGTTTACCGACACTCCCGTGACCGAAGTTTTCAATTGCTCCAGCGATTGAAGCAGCGCCTGCGATTGGGTCTGCTGAGTGTTCGCGGTCTGCACGGTCAACCCGAAATCCGCCGTAAGTTGCGCCCATGCCTGTTCCGGGTCGGCGTTGGGATAGGCCGGATCGACGCCCGCCTGGCTCTGCACCTGGCCGATCGCGGCCGCGTTGGATCCGTCTCCGGGAACGCCGGCGGCGCTGGATGCCGCCGCGATCTGCGCGGGCTGAAAGCCCGACTGCACGCTAATCGGACCCGCAGTGGCGGGGACGTTGAACAGTTGGCTTCCGGGATTGCCGTTGAGGTCGTAGCCGCTGGTCTGCTTCGCGTTGATCGCGTTCGCGACGGCGTCGATGTACCCATCGACCTGCTGGCGCAGGTTGTCGACCGTGTCGATCGCGTTGAGAATTCCGCCGATTTGTCCTCCCACCGTCGCGTTCGGCGGTGTAAGGGTTCCGAACGGCAGCGAAACTTCCAGGCTGCTGCCGCCCGCGGTCGTGACCACCGACAGGTTGAACGACTGGCTTCCGCTCACGAGTGGAACGCCGCCCAGGGTCACGTTACCCTGCGAATCCATCTGCGCGCCCACCAGCCCGGCGAGCGACTGCGCAACCGAATCGCGCTGATCCATCAGCGCCGCGGCCGTCGCTCCTCCGCTGGTTCCCTGGCTTGAGGCCTGGGTTATCTCGAAGTTGAGCTTCGCAAGCTGCGCCGAATAGTCATTCACCTGCGCGACGGCCGCGGGCAGGCCCGCAAGCGCGTTGCCCGCGATGTCGGCAAGGCCGGCGTCGATCGATTGCGATTGCTGCGCAAGCTCCTGCGCGCTGGTCAGCACCCCCTCGCGCAGGCTCTGGTCCTCGGGAGATCCCGAAAGCGACAGGAACTGGTTCAGCAGATCCTGCACCGATTGCCCCAGGTCAGGCCCGGACTGCGGCGACAAGTAGGTCTCTGCCGTCTGAGTAATCTGGCTGAAGGCGGTGGCATACGACTGGAGCGACTGCTCCTGGTTGATTTGCGGATTGACGAAAGGAACCGTCGCGCGCTGGACGCCAACCACCTGCACGCCCGCCGAACCGCCATCCGTACCCGGAATCGCCGCAACCTCGACCGATTCCGCCGAATAGTTGGGATTCGACGCGTTCGCGATATTCGACGAGGTAATCGCGAGCTGTTCCTGGGCCGCGCCGATTCCGGTCAGCCCGATCCCGACTACGTCAGCCATGCGCTCCCACCGTTTGGGTTAAGGACGAAAGCACCTCGATACGCTGGCGCGTGAGGCTGGTCAGGACCCATAACGTGCGCCGCACAATTTCAAGCTCGCGCTGGAGTTCGATGAGTTCGCGGCGATTGGGACGATCGGCGGTGCGGAGCTGCTCGGCAATTTGATCCAGCCGCGCGATCGCTTCGAGCGCGCCCTTGGCCGTCCCCAGGTTTGCCGCCAGATCCCCGGGCTTCATTTGATGCCCTTCGCCACCGCGGCGGCCACCTGGTCAGGGTTCGGATGATAGTTTCCTTGCTCGATTTGGCTCCTGATCGACGCGGTCTTTTCGGAGTCGCCGGGTGGATCGAGTGCCTTAATCTGGCTCATCAGGACGCCATAAAGCTCCGCATCCTGGGAAACTTCCTTGCTATCTGCCACGGGCACGGCAGCCGCCTGGTCAGAAGGCTTGGATCCGGAGACCCGCTGATTCGGTTCCGCCTGACTGATGCTGGAGAAGCCGGGATGGATAGTATTTGCCATCGTTAACCTGAAGCTAATATCGATTCGGGCCTCGCTTTTGTCTCAATCTTCATCGGTCGGCGGCGGCAGCGCCTCCAGGCTTCCGTAAGCCGCGGCGGGTAACGGCAGGATCAGCGGCCCGAGCGCATCACGCCCATTTCCCACGCCCGCGCTCCCCCCTTCCCATCGATAGGCCGCCTCCCTCGATGCGGTTTCGGTTCGGGGACCGGCGATTGTTTGGTTGGGCGGCGTGTACGATCGGCGCCATTCAAGTTGCCGCGCGCTCGCATCCACCAGCGGTTTCATCGCGCGGGAGCCCGCCAGCACTTTGCCAAGCTCCTGTTCCAGGAAACTCGAGTAGATGTCGCCCGCCGCTCCGTTGCCCATCCCCAGGAAGCCGTCCTTCGAGTCCGATGACGCCGAGATCATCGTTCGCGCCATCATCCGTCCGAAGATTGCCGCGAACCCCTGAGCGGCGCGCGCGACGGAAGACTTGCCGCTGTGGGCCGGCGATGAAAACAACTCGCGATTGAAAACTGCGTCCCTGACGATGCCCGACATAAACCCGCCTCCGAATCCTTCATCTGACGATCAGTTCCCCGTAAAGCACTCCCGCCTGTTTGAACGCCTGAAAGATCGCGGCGGTGTCGGTCGGCTTCACGCCGACCGCGCTCAGCGTCGCTGCGACTTGCTCGACCGAGGCGCCCTGGGGAGTCATAAAGAAGCGGCTCTTTTCCTGGTTGACCCCGATACGCGCCGTGCGCTGCGCGACCGTCCGTCCCGCGCCAAACGGATTGGGCTGCGAGACCTGAAGCTCGGGCGCGATCGTAATCGTGTAATCGCCGTAACTGACCGCCGACTTTCCGATGGTTACATCGCCGCCCACCACCACGGTTCCGGTCTTTTCGTTGACCACGACTCGGTTGGACTGGGGTGGCCTGATGTAAACGTCGCGAAGAGATGCGACGAAGCTCGATGCCGCCATCCAGGGCGGAAGCGTTACCTCGACCGTGTCGGGGCTGCGCACTACCGCGCTGACCTGTCGGATATTGCCGCCGATACCGCGGGCGACTTGCTCGGCCAGCGCCGGGTCGGGATCGTTCAGATCAAGTTCCAGCGGCCCGTTATCCGGGAAATTGTCATTCAGCTCGCGCTCGACGGTGGCTCCGCCGGCAATCTGGCCCGAGGTCTGAAAGTTGGTGCTGACGGACGCTCCGTTCGATCCCGCGAAATATCCGGCGATCGAGACCGGCCCTTGCGCTACCGCGTAAACGTCGCCGTCGGTGCCGACCAGCGGCGTCATCAGAAGCGTTCCGCCCTGCAGCGAACTGGCATTCCCCATCGCCGCCACATTCACGTCGAGGCGATCGCCCTGGCGCACCGATGAGGGCATGTCGGCGGTAACCGTGACCGTCGCCAGATCATTCGCCATGATCATCAACGGCGAGGTCATCAGGTTCGACGGCAGGGTGATGCCCTGTTTTTTCAGCGTGTTGAGCACGAGCTGAATCGTGAACAGCGCCATCTGGTTGTCGCCGGTATTGGCGAGCCCCGTGACCAGCCCGATGCCGCGAAGATGATTGATGCGCTGGCCGCGCAGGTGGACGAAATCGCTGACCGGCGCGCCGCCGGACTCTCCCTCGGTGTAGCCCGGCAGACTTTCATTCGGCGCGAGCACCAGCGGCTTCTGCGGCGCAGTTACGGGCGCCGCCGCCCGTGCGGCATCTACGGCCACCAGCAGGCAGGCGAAAAGAAAGAGAATCGTTGCGAACCGCGACATCGCTCTGCTTCTCCGTGCATCGCTAGAAGGGCCACAACCACGACACGATCCGCTCGCCCCATCCGAATCCCTGTTGATCGCGCACCTGCCCGGCGCCGGTCAGCCCCAAATGAAAATTGGCGACCAGACTCGAGGGAACCTGATCGTTGGAGTCGATGTAATCCGGGCGCACCACGCCGGTCACAACCAGAGTGTCGTCCTCGCCGTTGATCCGCATCTGGCGATGCCCAACCAGCTCGAGATTGCCGGTGGGAGTGATGCGCGTGATGACGGCTCCCACGTTGCCGACGAAGGTCTGTTGCGCGCTCATGTTGCCCCCGCCTACTTCCGCCGATTGATAGCTGGTGTTGATCATGCTCGACGGATCGATCGCGGTGTGCGACGAGAGGTATTGCTCCAGCCCGAACAGGTTGGACATCCCCGCCTTGACCGAACTCTGATTGCCGAGGGTGCTGTTGGCGCCCGCGCTTCCGCTCAGCGCTTCGTTGACTTGCACGGTGACGATATCGCCCACGCGGAACGCCTTCGCATCGGAAACCGGGTTGACCGCCACCGAATCCAGCTCGATCGCGCCCTCGCCCGGCCTGGGCGGCGGAGCCGCCAGGGTTTGAGGCGCCTCCATGCTCCTCTGAATGTCGGCGGTGGGCACCTTCACATCGGGATCGAGCGTCGAGAACTGGGCGCATCCGGATATCGTCAGCATAACGAGCGCGGCGGCCCCCAGTGCGCCATTCACCCATCGTTCCCTACGGTTTCGCATCGTCGTTCACCTGCTGATCGTTGCTCAACTCGATATGCGCCGAGTCCTTGCCGGTTACCTGCGCCGTGATGAGTCTTCCGCTGGTGGGATTTTCCATCGTGACGTACTCGCCGATTGCGCCGTCGCCCTCGGCCTTGAGATGGGTGCGCAGGCTCACGCCGCCATTGGTCACCGTGATCGACACCATCTCGCCCTGCCTCACCATCACGGTCTTCCTCAGCATGCTTGCGGACACCGGATCACCCTGCCGGATCGGCGCGATGAGCGTGACGTTGGAATCGATCGCGTTGACGAGGTCGGGCGGCGACGCGAACGCGTCAACCCATCCGGGCCGGAAATCATTCCCGCTGACTTCCTGACCCGCGCCCAAGTCGCGCGCCGCGACCAGCGCGCGGCGTTCGACCTGCGCCTGTGCGGAGCAAATCAGAGTTCCGCCGGGGGTCGATAGTTCCACCGTGAAAGCGGGAGAGCTGAGCCGCGGAACTCCCGGCGCGACCTCCTTGAGCGTCGCACCGGGCGGGGGTTTGCACGCGAGCGTAATGGCTTTAAGCTGCAGCCCGTCCGTGAGCCGAGGCGCCAGACGCTCGGCGATCTGCGCCGTGAGCGGATCCGCGGCGTCCGAGCCGGCAATAGCCGCCGGCGCGATCGACAGCGCCACGATTCCCGCGAAAGCCGCGGCCGCAAGCCTAATCGCCGCCATCGTCACCCCGCCTTCACCAGGTTGCTCGCATCCGTCATCATCTGCGCCGCCACCTGCGTCGCCTTCGACCCGGCTTCGTACGCCTGCTGCGCCTGGATGAGATTGACCATCTCGGCCACCACGCTCTCATTGGGCATTTCGAGGTAACCCTGCATGAAGGTGCCGTAGCCGTTCTGTCCCGCGATGCCGATCTGGGGCGGCCCGGACGCCGTGCTTTGCAGGTACAGATTCTGCCCGTACGGCTGCAGGCCGGCGGGATTCACGAAACGCACGAGTTGAAGCTGGCCCAGAACGGTCGGGGTCGCGGAGTTGTTGAGCTGCGCCGACACCTGCCCGGCTTGACTGATGGTTATGTTTTCCGCGCCGGAGGGGATGGTCACCGCGGGCATGATCATGTAGCCGTCCAGCGTGGTCAGTTGCCCGTTCTGGTTGACGCGCAGGCTGCCGTCGCGCGTGTAGCCGATCTGGCCGCCCGGCAACTGCACCTCGATGAACCCGTCGCCCTCGACAGCGACGTCGAGCGGATTGCCGGTGTTGTTCAGTTCGCCTTCGGTGAAAACCTTGTCGACCGCCGCGGTCCGGACTCCCAGGCCGATATTGGTGCCGGTCGGCACAAAGCTCGCCTCCGACGAAAGCGAACCGGCAAGCCGCTGATCGATGTAAACCTGGTCTTGCTCGCTGGCGCGTGAAACCTTGAACCCCGGCGTCGAGGCATTCGCGAGATTGTTCGCGATTACCTGGATCTCGGTCTCCTGCGCCTGCATCCCGGTAGCGGCCGTGCTCAACGCTTGCAGCATTGTCCTTCCCTCCTTTTTCGCTCAGGCGTTCAGCGTGTACGTCTGCGTCGCCTGCTGCAGGTTCTCGTCCATCGAGCGCATCGCGCTCGCCAGATTTTCGTAGCGCTGCCCGATATCCATCACCTTGAGCATGTCGCCGACCGTGTTGACGTCGGGCATCTCGAGCGCGCCCGAGGTCACCGACGCGTTCGAAGCGGCGGGCAGCGGCGCTCCCGAGGCGGTCGCGTAAACCAGGTTGCCCAGCGGAACGAGTTGATCGCCCGAAGGATCGGCCAGCTTGATGCGGCCGCGCGGGAGCCCGTTGACATTGACGGTTCCGTCGGAGCCGATCTCCACGGTCCCCGGCGGCACACTAAGCGGCTGGCCGTCCTGGCCCAGAACCGGAAGCCCGGCCGCATAGATGCCCAGGTTGCCCTGATCTCCGGCCTGAAGGCTGAGTTGGCCGTTTCGCGTATAGACCTCGGCGCCATCGCCGGATTGCAGGGCCATGAAGGCGTTGCCCCCTATATAGATGTCCAGCGGGTCGCCGGTTACTTCGGGCGCGCTTGGATGCGTGCTCAGAACCGGGCCCGCGGGAGCGCTTGCGTATTGAAACGGCGAAGGCGCGCCGCGTACCGTCTCGGTCAACGACTCGAACCGCACGAACCCCGGCGTGGCCGCGTTGGCCAGGTCGAACCCGGCAGTTTCCAGACCCGCCAGCGCCGAAGTCATCCCGGAAGCCGCAATGTAGAGTCCGTTCATCGCCTGTTCTCCTCCTTGTCCAATTCCTGCTTGAGCTTGCCGACCGCGCGCGTCAGCCCCCGGCCGACCGAACTCACCGATTGCCTGAGCACCTTGGCGATCTGCCGAATGGTGAGGTCTTCGTAGTAATAGAGGGTGAGCAGCAGGCGCTCGTTTTCGTCGAGCGCCGCATCCATCGAGCGGCGGATACGGGCGGTGAGGATGACGTCGGACTCCTGGCCCTCCGCGTCCGCCACCGTGTCCGCATCGAACGGCTCATCGCGATTGGGGATGATCATGATTTCGCGGGCGGCGCCGCGATGGACGACGCTGCGAATTTCATCCAGAATCGCGCCTCTGACGTAGGCGCGCGCGAACACGCCAAAGGCGACTCCGCGGCCCGGATCGAATTTCCGCGCGGCGCGAATCAACCCCACCACGCCCGCCGACACCAGGTCATCGCGCTCCAGTCCGATCCCATCGACCAGGAAGACCTTCTCCACTTCGCTAAGGACCAGCGGCAGATGGCTCTGCGTGAGCTCGCGGACATCGGGCGGCGCGGCGGCGGCCGGCGGCGGTTCGAACGCGCATGCCGGCGGACGGCTTTTGCGTGTGCCTGCCCGGATTGCCACTATGCCGCCCTCTCGACCGCGGGTTTCGCCGCGGCTTTGTTTTCAATTCGTCCCACGATGGTTTTCTTGATCGACGAAGGAATTTCTCCGGCGCCGATTACCTTGATCTTTCCGACCCGCGACGCGACGCGCTCGAACGCGCGCCGAATCTGCGGCGACACCACGATTACCGGAGTCTCCCCGGTCGCCCTCGCACCCGCGTTCACCGCGGCCCGAATCGCTTCTTCAACCCGGGCGACAGCGCCGTGCTCGGTCGGTATCTGCTCGCCGGCGGCCTGCGCTTTGAAGAAGATCTCCTCGATGGACGAGTCGGCCAGCAGAATCTTGATCGATCCATCCGCGCTGCGCAGAGGTTCACATATGATGCGGCCGAGGCGATGGCGGATTCGTTCGGCGATTTCGATGGCGTCCTTGGTCGCGTGCGCTTCGGCCGCGATTGCTTCGAGAATCGCGGGAGCGTCCTTGATTGCGATCGCCTGCGCCAAAAGCGTGCGAAACACGCGATAGACCGCGCCCAGATGGATTCCGAAACCGGAGAGCTCCTCGACAATTCGAGGCACCAGTTTCTGCGCCTGCTCGATCAGCGCCTCGATATCGCGGCGCGTGACCAGCTCGGCCGCGTTCTCCTTGATTACTTCCTTGAAATGCGTCAGCAGGACGACCAGCGGCGTCACAATCGTGTAGCCGGCGGCGCGCGCCTTCTTCTCCTCCTCGCCCATCACCCAATACGCGGGAATTCCGAAGGCGGGATCGGTCGTCGCGATTCCTTTGATCTTTGGATTTGTTCCCTGCGCTCCGGGCAATCCGAGGTTCATCCCGACGCGCGCTTCGCCCCGCGCCAGCTCCGTGTCGCGCAGGATGATGCGGTAGGTGTTCGGAGAAAGCGCCGCGTTGTCCGCGATTACAACCTGCGGCAGCGTGAATCCCAGCTCCGCTTTGAGCTGATCGCGAAGCTTGCCGATCTGATCGGGCAGGTTCCAGGGCTGCTGCATGAAACACATCAACCCCAGCCCCAGCTCCATCCGCACCGGATCGGGCCAGGGATCGCTCTTGCGCGCCGGCGCCGCGGGCGCGGCCTTGGGCGTCTCGGCCACGGCCGCGGGCCGCACCGACATGAAACGCCTCAGCGCGATCAGCGCGGCCGACATCAGCAGAAACGGGATGTGCGGGAGCCGCGGTATCAGTCCGAGAATTCCGATCAAAATCGCGGCGCCAACCGTCGCGCCGGAGTTGCCAAGCAGCTCGCGGCTCACCACCGACGACAGTTCGAGGTCGCTCCCGCTGCCGCTGCGCGAGACGATCAGGGCCGCCGCCGTCGAGGTCAGCAGCGCGGGAATCTGCGCCGCGAGCCCGTCGCCGATCGTCAGGATCGTGTAAGTGTGCAGAGCCTGATCGACCGCGAGTCCCTGTTCGTAGATGCCGATGAACAGGCCCGCGACCAGGTTCACCGCGATTATCAGCATCGCCGCGACCGCGTCGCCGCGCACGAACTTCCCGATGCCGTCCATGGCCGCATAGAAGTCGGCCTCGCGCGCAACGTCGCGCCGCCGCCGCTGCGCCTCCTGGTCGCCGATAACGCCGGCGTTCAGGTCGGCATCGATCGCCATCTGCTTTCCCGGCATCCCGTCCAGCGTAAACCGCGCGGCGACTTCAGCGACGCGGCTGGCGCCCTTGGTCACCACCGCGAAGTTGATGATCGCGAGCACGACGAACACGACCAGCCCGACCGCGTAGTCTCCGCCGACCACCATCCTTCCGAACGATTCCAGCACCACGCCCGCCGCGGCGGGCCCCTCGGAACCGTGCAGAAGAATGAGCCGCGTCGATGCCACGTTGAGCGACAGCCTGAACAGCGTCGCAAGCAGGAGCACGGTGGGGAATGACGAAAAGTCCAGGGGACGTTTTCCGCTGGCGGCGGCGAGCAAGACCGCGACCGAAAGCGTCAGCGAAAGGGTGAGCAGGATGTCCATCGCCACCGCGTTGATCGGCGCCAGCATCCCGCTAAGCACGACCACTGCGCCGAGCGGCAGCGCGAATTCCGGCGCTCCGAGCCGCCACCAGTTCATCGCGCTTCCCCCTCCCCGGCGGCGGCCGAGCGCGCGGCCAGCTCCGCGCGCATCAGCGCGGTGAGTATCTCCGCCACCGCCTGGTAGAACTTAACCGAGATGGGTTCGCCGACGTTGACGCTGCGAAACAGCGCCCGGCAGAGCGGCGGATTCTGCATCACCGGAATCGCCGCCATCCGCGCGATCCCGACAATGCGCGCCGCGGTCTCGCCCGCCCCCTTGGCTACGCAGACCGGAGCGCGGTCATAGCCGCGCCGATAGCGCAGCGCGACCGCGTAGCGGGTCGGATTGGTGAGCACCACCGTCGCGGTGCCGGCTTGCGCAAGCCCGCTGCGCCGGCGCGCATTGCGCCGCATCAGGCTGAGGCGCCGCCGCTTGATTTGGGGATGTCCCTCGTCCTCTTTTAGCGCCTGCTGGAACTCCTCCCGCGTCAGCATCAGGCGTTGTTCGTACCGGTAGCGCGCGTAGGCATAGTCGAGCGCCGCCAGCACCAGCATCGCCGCTCCCGAGTACAGCAGCACGCGCGTCGCGCCATACTGAAGGACATCGATCTGGAGCTTCAGATCCGCACCGCTCTCGAGAGCCGCGCATCCCTTCGCGACGCGCCATCCAATCAAGGCAAGGACGATCGCCTTGAACAACGCCTTGGCGAGCTCGGCCGCGCTTTCCTGCGATGCGAGGCGGCGAAAGTAATTGATCGGGCTCAGGCGCTCGGCATCGAAGGCAACCCGCGCCGGGGCGAAAACCATTCCCTGCCCCGCGCCGGCCAAAAGCGCGCCTGCCACCGCCGCCGCGGCGACGATACCCGCGGCGAGCGCCAGCGGCATCATCGCGAGCAGCCGGCCGCGCGGCGTCGCTCCGAAATCGAAGCACAGCGTCCAGGCGCGGCTCAGACTTCGGCCGAGCAGACCGCCTTCGGCCCTGAGCGCGATTACCGCCGACAGAAAAGAGACCGACGCGGTCAACTCTCTGCTGCGCGCTATCTCGCCCTGTTCGCGCGCTTTAAGGCGCCGCGAAGGGGTGGGCGCGAATCGCTTGTCTTCCGAATCAGCCATTGATCGTCCGAATCATCTGCAACATTCCCTCGGTCCATGCGCGATCGATTCGCAGGGTCAGTCCCGAAGCGTTCAAAAGAATCAGGCTGAACCCCGCCAGGATCATCGCCGCCGGCGCGGCCACCAGCAGATTTATCTGCGGCGCGAAGCGGCTCAGCGCGCCTTGCGCCAGGGCGAGCATGAGAAGCGGGATCAGCAGCGGCAGCGCGATGGCGACGCCGAGGCCGAAGATCGCGCCGGCCGCGCGAATGAGGCCGCTCGGGTCCGGCAAAGCCGTGCTTCCGATCGGCAACACTTGCAGGCTGCGAGCCAGAGCGTAGATCAGCGGACGCTGCAGGCCCGCGCCGAAAAACAGAAAAGCGGCCAGCGCCATCAGGCTGTCGCTCAGGACGCTGACCGGCAGCGGTGCGCGCAGAATCTCGGCGGCTGAGAGCTCGATCTGCGAGCCAATCATCTCGCCCGCAAGGCCCACCGCCGCCATCACTACCGAGGCCGAAAATGCCAGCATCAGTCCGAGCGCGATTTCCTTCAGCATCAGGTACGCAAGCGCCGCGTTGTAGGCGGCGGAGGGCAGGCGGGTGGGCGACGCTGCCGCCAGCACTCCCGCCAGCAGCGCGGCGAACAGCAGGCGGACGCGCACCGGCACCGCAACGCCAAGCATCGCGGGCAGCGCGAGCATCAGCGCGGCGCTTCGCGCGAACACCAGCATCATCGCGATCACCAACTCGTCCGGCACTACGATCGGCTTCATCGATTGAGCACCAACGGAATTGCCAGCAGCGTTTTCGACATGAACTCGGTGAAGATTCGGAGCATCCACGGCGCCAGCAGCATCATCGCCGCGAGCCCCGCGGCGATTTTGGGCGTGAACGAAACCGCCGCGTCCTGGATCTGGGTCGCGGCCTGAAGAACTCCAAACAACACGGCCGCCGCCGTCATCGCGATCAGCACGGGGGCCGAGAGCTGAAAGGCGACGGTCAGCGCGGATTTGAAAAGGTCTGCTGCTATGTCCGGCGACATTGTCAAAACCTCATCTGAAGCTGGTTACCAGCCCGCTCACCAGCAGCGACCAGCCCGAAGCCATCGTGAAAACCAGCAGCTTGAGCGGAAGCGAGATCAGCGTGGGCGAAAGCATGAACATCCCAAGCGCCATCAGGATCGCCGCGACTACCAGATCGATCGCCAGAAATGGCAGGTAGATCAGAAATCCGATCCGGAACGCCGCGGTAAGCTCGCTGGTGATGAACGCGGGAACCAGCGCATAGAAGGGCATCGATGCGGGTTTGTCCGCGCCGCTGCCGCCGCCTCCGCGCGCCAGCAGCGATCGCGCCATTTCGAGATCGGCTTCGCGGGTCTGGCGGAGCATGAAGTCCCGCAGAGGTGCCTCCGCCCGCTCGATCGCCTCTTCGGGCCCGATTTTTTCCGCCAGATACGGAGCCACCGCCGTTTCGTTGATCCCCTTCCAGACCGGAGCCATCACGAACACCGTGAGCAGCAGCGCAATTCCGGTAAGGACCATGTTCGGCGGCGTCTGCTGCAATCCGAGCGCCTGGCGCATCAGCGCGAGCACGATCACGATCCGCGTGAACGAGGTCAGCATCACCAGCAAGGCGGGGGCGACGGTCACCAGCGTGATTACCGCCGCCCACTCCATCGGCTCCGACGCTCTCGGGCCGGTGCTCAACTGGAAACTCAAAGCGGCGGCTGGACGGGCAGCCATGATTATGACCAACCCGCATAAAATGCCCGCGATGACTGCGCGCTTGCTCATTCCGGGTTACGTGTCGGCGCCGCGATCCGCCTGGAGTGCTCCACCAAGGTCAGCGAATCTGGATGTTGGTGATGTCGGACGCCATCGCGTCCTCGACCTGAAGCGCTTTGGCGTTGGCGCCGTAAGCGTTCTGCAGCACTACCAGGTTCACGAGTTCGGTCGCGGTATCGACGTTCGATTCCTCGAGCGCGCCGGCCTGCAGTTTGCCCGCGCCGCCCGAGCCTGCCGCCGCGATCGTCATCTGGCCCGCCGCCGCCGTCGCGGCGAACATTCCTCCTTCGCCGAGCTGCAATCCCTGGTCGGAGGTGAAGGTTGCGATGCCGACCTTTCCGATGTTCTTCGTCATGCCGTTTTCGAACGTCACCGTCACCAGCCCGCTCGAATCGATCGATACGCTCGAGGGACTGCTGGCCGAGTTGCCGTCGGCCGTTCCCGAGGCCACCGACGCGCTGCCGAACTGGGTCAGGCTGGAGAAGTTCAGCGCAAGCGAGAGATTTGCCGCGCCGTTGGTAAGCGTCGCGTTCAGCGTACTGGCGGGAGTTCCGCCGATTACCAGGTTGCCGCTGCTGTCGAAATCGATGCTTCCGCTGTTGTTGGCAAGTCCGGTCGTGCCGCCATCGAGCGTCGCCGTCCAGTTCCACAATTCGTCACCCGGGTTCGCGGGGTCCGGGCCCGCGTTCTGGTAAAAAAACGTGACGACGTGGCTGTTGCCCAGGCTGTCGTAAACCGTGACGCTCGCGGAGTAGCTGTAGGTGGTCGGATCGCTTGGATTGATCGGGCCGCTCAGCACCGGCGACGACGAATCCAGGTTCCCCTGCATCGTGACCTGGGTTGAAGCCGTTGGCGGAATCATCGAGGTCGGGATCACCAGGGGTTGCAGGACGCCCAGAGGATTTCCCGCGGAGTCCACGTTGAATCCCATCAACTGAAACCCGTTGGGTCCCACGAGCGAGCCATCCGACCCCACCGAGATCTGTCCGTCGCGCGAGAACATCTGCTGTCCGCTCGCGGTCTGGTACACGAAAAAGCCGCCGCCCTCGATCGCGAGGTCGGTGCCGACCCCGGTCTGAATGATCGAGCCTTCGGAAAAATCGCGCTCGAGGCCCACGACCGCGGCGCCGCCGCCTACCGTCTGATCGCCGATCTGGTTGCCCAGCAATGTCTCGAAGATCGGATCTTCGGACTTGTAGCCGGTGGTTTGTGCATTCGCGAGGTTGTCGCTGCTGGTTTGCAGAGCCTGGGTAATCGCCTGCAATCCGGTTTGGGTCGTGTTGTACAGGGACATCGCCTTTCTCCTTTGCTGGTTGGGCGCGCTATACGCCGATGCTGGTGACCGAGGTCATCGGGATAGCGAGTCCCCCGCCCAGTTCGAGGACCGTCGTCCCGTTGACGACTTGAATCGATTGCACCGCACCCTGCTCGGTCAGGCCGGAAACCGCCTGTCCGCCGGAGCCGATGATTGCCACCGAGTAAACGCCGTCCGCCGTGCCCGACGGCGGCTGCCAGGTAAACGTGTACGGCGTGTTGGCTGCGCCGGGAGTGATCGACACGGAATCGACCTGCTTGCCCGTCGAATCCATCACCACCGCCTGGTACTTTCCCGCGACCGCCGGAGTGAAAACGATCGAGGTCGCCTTGCCCTGCGACACGCCCACCGAGGAGCCGGAGGCGCTCACCTGGCGGCCGAGCAGGCCGGCCGCCGATTGGAGCGGATTGCCGGCGCTCTGGAGGCTGCTCAACTCCGAGTTAATCTCTGAAAGCTGCTGCAGCTCCGCAAACCCGGTCATCTCGCCCAGGTACTGGGTCGGATCGGCGGGCGAGGTCGGATCCTGGTTCTTCACTTCCGCAAGCAGAATCTGAAGAAATTCCTGCGCCGTCGGCAGCGCCGCCGACGCCTGAGCCGACGTGGATCCGGCCGATGCCGTCGTCGCCGTCGCCGCGGCCGCGGTGTTGGATGGAACCGTGGAAAGCATCTAATTGACCTCCCGGGTTATGAAGATTCGCGTATCTCGATCCGCGCCCTTTGCGGGCTGCTCCTCTTGATCGCGCCTCGCGCTCTGCCCGCCGCCGTCCTGATGGGTCGTTGCGGAAAGCTCGTTCGCGGCGACGCCCAGCGATTCGAGCGTGCGGCGCAATGCCGGAATCGACGCGGTAAGCATCGCCGCCGCCCGCTCGGACGACGCCGTCATCTGCGCGTTGATCGCGTTGTTGCGCTCGGTCACCACGGCGCGCGCGCTTGCCGTGCGGCTCACGTCCACGCGCACGACCGCCACTTTCTCCGCGCCCTGCCGCGCGACCGGTTCGGACGAGGACGCGGCGCCGCTCTCCGATACCGAACCACCCGCCTGCGCGGCAGAACGGCCGGGCTCGGCCCGCTCCGCCGGAGGGGCCATCGGTGCCGGCTGCCTGCGCAGGTCCACTGGCGCCGACTCGAGCTGCGAAGCCGCGGGAGCTCCGATGGTGCGATGATCGTGTTCGGCCCCAGTCACGCCGAGAGCAGGCGGACGTGGGTTCCCGCTCGCAGGCGCCGCCGTTTTCGCATCCGCAGGCGCATCCGGGAGACTTCCGGCATTCGGATCGGCGCGGGATTCAGCGCGATCGGGCACGGTCGTCGGCGAAATGGTCCCCGTATTCGGTTCGGGGGCCGCGCGGAATTTCGCACTGACGTGCCCGAGGACATTGGCGATTTCTGAGACCGACGGCGCGGGAGTTTCTTGGAGTTCAGGCGTCGCGGCCACCGGTTCGCTCGAAGGGGATGCGTTCGCCAAAGGCTCGGCCGGAACGATGGTGCTTGCGAATTCGTATTCGGACAGCCGATTCGATGGGCTCGCAAATGGCTCCGAATGTTCCTCGGGGGCTGAAGGGACGCTGGAAACTTGATCGCCCGCGCGATCTTCAGATGCGAAAAGCAGGCGCCCTTTCGATTCGATTCGAGGATCATCGCTGGTTGCCGGGACTTCACGATCCGGGGCGCTGGCGCGATCGGCCGTCAAATCCGCGGCCGTCGAATCCCCGACGGTCAAATCCCCGGCGGTCAAATCCCCGGACACTTTTGTCTCGGCCACCGCCGGCTCCGAAGCTTGAGAAGCAGCCGGCGCGGCACCCGCGGGAGACATCAACGCGGCCAGAAGGGCGTCGAAGGATGTCCCGTGCGTCTCCCGGCGATCGCGTCCGGCTTTGACCGGGTCGCCGTACGCGGAAGCGGAATTCGCCGCCGCCGGTCCGTGAGTTAGCGCCGCCATGCGAAGTACTCCTCCGCTTGAATTTCGGTTCGCCGCTCGCGCGAAGCGGCCTCCGCGCGTTTCTGCTGATGCGCGAGCTTGGCGGCCTGATCGGTGCGATGCTGGGCTTCGATCGCCGTGGCGGCCGCGCCCTCAGCCTGTTTGCCGAATTGCTGGGCGCGGCGATGCCACAGCAGGCGCGCCTCGCCCAGCATCGAGAGGTCGGCCAGGGCCGCGTTGTCGGCAATCAGCGAGTCGGCGGCATCCGCGATGCGTTCGGCGCTTGCGCGGGCCGTGTTGCGCCGCGCGAGGATCTGATGGAGCGACGCCATCGCGCTGCGAAGCTTGAGTTCCCGAACGCGGTGCAGGCGCGAGGTCCAGCTATTGTTTTTCATCGAGACGCACCACCTCTTTCAGTTGATTTACGGAATCAGGCAGTGAAACACCTTCGGTCAGCCGCTGGCGAAGAAACCCGTCCATGCGATCGTGGAGGGTTACCGCCTCGTCCATCCGCGGGTCCGCTCCCGGTGTGTACTGGCCGAAGGCGATCAGTTCCTCGGCGTCGCGCCATCGCGCATACAGGTCGACAAAGCGGCTGCGGGCCTGGGCGTGGGCCGGCTCGCTTACCCGGTTAAACACGCGGGAAACGGAATCGAGAACGTCGATGGCGGGATAGTGGCCGCGGCGGGCTATCTTTGAAGAAAGCACGATGTGCCCATCGAGCGTCCCTTTCGCCATCTCGCCGACCACGTCGTTTTCCTCTTCGTGCAGCAGCACGGTGTAGATTCCGGTCACGCTGCCCCGCCGGAACTGTCCGGCCTGTTCGACGAGGCGCGGAATCAGCGCATAGACCGAAGGCGGATAACCGCGATTCGTCGGCGGCTCGCCCGAGGCGAGCCCGACCTCGCGTTGCGCCATCGCCACCCGCGTCAGCGAGTCCATCAGGAGCAGCACGTCCAGGCCCTGGCGGCGCAGCCAGCTGGCGACCGCGGTGGCAAGAAAGGCGCCTTTGATTCGCATCGGAGCCGGCTGATCGCCGGTGACCACGATCACCACCGATCGTTCGAGCGCGAAGTTGCCGAGCAGCTCATCGATGAACTCGCGCGCCTCGCGGCCGCGCTCGCCGATCAGCGCAATCACGATCGCGTCAGCCGCGCTCGCCCGCGCCATCATCGCGAACAACGTGCTTTTGCCCGCTCCGGGCATCGAGAAGATTCCAATCTTCTGGCCGCGGCCGAGCGTGAGCAGTCCGTTGATCGCGCGCACGCCCGTATCGAAGGGATGCTCGACGGGCTGGCGCTCATCGAGCGCCGGCGGCATCAGATCCCACTCGAGATCCTCGCCAAGTGCCGAAAGCGGCTTGCCATCGAGCGGACGGCCAAGGCCATCGAGAATTCGCCCCATGATCCAGGGGCCGACCGGAAATCGGAGCTTAAGCGGCTTGACCCTGGCGCCCGGCTTGAGGCCGCGCGCTTCCTCGATCGCCAGCAGCAGAAGCTCTCCATCGCGAAAGCCCACTACTTCGGCGGCGACATTGTCCACGCTGACCAGGCTGCCAACCGGAAGCATCGGGCCGCTCGCTTCGAGCAGCAGACCAACCGATCGCATCAGGCGCCCTCCGACCGGAAACATCGGAGCGCGAAGCGCATCGGCATACGGCGCGAGCGAAAGCAGGCTCACAGCTACTCCTCCTTGCCGCCCTGTTCGGTAATGGTCGCGGTCCGCTCGCGGAGCTGGCTTTCAAGGATGTTGACCGCTTCGGCGAGCGCGCCTTCGACGAACAGGCTGCCCGCCTCGACCTCGAAGGCGCCCGGCGCGATCGCGGCGGACTCCTTGATGGGAGCGGTGCCGAGCGCGTCGGCCACCAGCTTCGCGTCGGAAGGGTTGAGCCAGATTGTGGTCGGGGCAACCGGCTTCAGCGAATCGCACGCGCGCTGAATTGCGCGGGCCAGAAACTGGCGCTTCAGCTTCACCGAGGTCAGATCGCGCACGACGGCGATCGCGAGCTCGACGGCGAATTGTTCGATCTCCTGGCGCGCCTGGCTGTAAATCTCTTCCAGGCGGCGATCGGCGGCCTCGAGCGCGGCGGCGGTTTTTGCGATCGTCTCGCGCCCCTCGGCGAGCCCGGCGGCAACCGCCTCTTCCCGCGCTTTGGCGACAAGCTCCTGCGCCTCCTGCCGCGCGGCCGCAAGTCCTTCCTCACGCCCGCGCGCGAAGCCCTCGCGGCGCGCCAGCTCGCGGGCGGCCTCGATCTCGTTTTGCCGCGCGCCGTTTTCGTCCGCCGCAAACGCACCTCGCACTCCAATATCGGCAAGGCTTGGAAACCCCAGTTTGGGAAGATGACGCATCTGCATTGGTTTCAGCTCCCTTGCGCCTCATTGGCGGGTGAAGTTGAGTTGGTGCCTTCTTCAAGCCAGCGGCGGAGGATCGCCGCTCCCGCGTCGGGAAAGCGCTCCGCCTGAAGACTGGCCCTGATTCGCAAGTCCACTTCAGTTTGGCTCGGCGCGGTGGCTCCCGTTTCGGGAGGCTGATCGATGACGGCGCGGTCGGAGTCGGCGCGCTGGATCGAACGCTTGAACCGCCGCTCGGCCGAAACGCGCCTCAGCTTGCGCATCGTCATCCAAACCGCGCCCACGACCAGCAGCACCCCGGCGGCAATCGCGCCAAGAAGCTGCCTCGGGTTGGAAGCAAACTGCTGGATCTGTTCCTGCAGGCCGGGCGGAGGCGGGATATAAGGATGAGTAAGCGCCGCGCTGCTCACCTCGACCATGTCGCCGCGGCTGGGATCGGCTCCCACCACCGCGATCAGCAGGGTTCTGAGTTCCTTCAGCCGCTCCGGCGGCAGCGGCTCGAAGACTCCGTTGCGATATGTCCCGTCAACCACCGCCGCGAGCGACAAGCGGCGCACCGAAAGCGGCTCCGATACCTTGTGGATTTCGCGCGATGACGGCTCGTAGTTGACGATGTCCTTGCGCGCATATGGCGCAGCCGCCGGCGGCGCCGGAGTGGATCGCGGGGAGCTGGCGGGTGATGCAGCCGCGGCCGGCGATGCGCCCGCCGCGGGCGAGCTCAGCGGAGCGGGCGCGGGCAGATTCGAAGTAAGGCCCGGGATACCGGCAGGTTCGGCCCCGGAGGCGGGCTCTTCGCTGTGCTCCTCGCTGACCAGCGCCTCGTTCTTGCTGCTCCCATACTCGTGCAGCGTTTCCTGGAGCTTTTCACGATCGAGATCGACCGAGACCGCCAGCCGGTAGCGGCCCTCGCCGACGATTCCGTTCAGCAGGCCGTCCGCCTTCGATTCGAGGTCGTGCTCGATCTTCTGTCGCAGCGACAGGACCTCGTCGGCTTCATCCTTGCCGCCGTGCTGGGGCGGAAACAGCACCATCCCCTCGTCGGTCGTGACCACGACCTGATCGGGGCTGAGTCCCTGGACCGACCCCGCCACCAGGTGGGCGATCGCGCGCGCACTGATTTCATCGATCACCGCGCCCGACGCGGGCGTTAGCAGCACGGATGCGCGCGCGCTGGACTGGGGTCCGAGCGCGAACGGCGACGGCGGATCGAACGCCAGCATCACGCGGGCGTTCTCAACGCCGCGGATATTCATGATCGTGCGTTCGAGTTCGCCCTGCAGCGCGCGCTGGTAACTAACCTGCTCCGCGAACGCGCTCTGCCCGAGATTGCTGCGATCGAAGATTGAGAATCCGGACTCGCCTCCGGCGAAACCCGGCACCGAAGAGAGCAGTTGCCGCGCCTCGTTCAGGCGCGAATCAGGCACGGTGATGGTGTCCTGTTCGAGCGCGTAAGGAATGCCTTCCTGGCGCAGCCGCACCTGCAGCGCAATCCGATCGGCCGCGGAGAGATTGCCGGCCAGCACCGCGTTGCCGCGCGATGCGAAAGCGGCGACGCCGGCGCCCGCGGCGATCAGCAGCGCGGCCGCGATCGCGATCATGTCGAAAAGCCCGGGATTTCCGGATCGCAACTCCTGAATGCGCCGCAGGTAAGTGCTCAAAACCTGCTTGATCGAATCCGCAAACGTGGCCACTACTGCCTGCCTTTCGTCGCGCGCTCCGGGGCCGGCGCTTTACCGTCAGTACGTCAGGCTCATGATCTGCTGATAGGCCGCGAGGGCCTGGCGCCTTAGCGCCATCAGGTAATCGAAATTCACGGTTGCATCCTCCGCGGAAATCACCGCGTTCGTGATGTCGGTGCGCCCGGCCGCGAACTGCGCCGCCGACGCATCGGCCTGCTTCAGGCTCCGATCGACGTCCTGAAGCAGCGTGCTGAACTGGTTTTGCGCGGGCGCCTGAGGCTCGCCGAGCGTTCGCGGCGCGAGGTCCGGGAGATTGGCGATCGATGGTCCACTGATAGTCATACGCGCCCCTCCCTTACACCATCGAGAGCAGGTTGACCGCCGCGAGCATGTCGCTCTTGGCGCTCTGGACCGCGGAAAGATTGGCCTGATAGACGCGGGTCGCCTCCATCAGATCCACCAGCTCGTAGATCGGATCGACCGCCGGCGTTGCCACCATCCCCTGCGCGTTGGCCAGCGGACTGCCCGGGTCATACTCCATCCGCGGAGGCGATGAATCCTTCAGCACCGCCGCGACGCGCACACCCAACGGACCCGAGGCGGAGCCGGCGATCGGAGCCGTTTCGAATACCGGCTCCTGGCGCTGATAGACTCCCCCTTCCGGCGTGGCTACCGAGTCGCTGTTGGCGAGATTTTGGGCGCTCAGCGTGATGCGCAGCGACTCCGCGGAGAGGGCGCTGGCCGCGATTCCGAAAACATCCTGAAGCATGTTCCCCCCTTCTCGGCGCGGTTTACACGGTAGTTGCGCTCTTCAGCCGTGCCATCATGCTGCCATAGAGCTTCATGGTGGCCTCATAGTTCAGGGAATTTTGGAACAGCTCGCCGCTCGCGCGGGCAAGATCGACTCCGGAACCGTCCACGCGCATTTCCTCGGCGTGGACGGCCGCTACGATCGGGGGAGAGTCCGGCGTGCGTCCCTGCTCCTGCGCCGCGACCGCATCGTCAAGCGACGCGGCAAAGTCGACGTCCCTGGGAATGAAGCCGCGAACGTCGGCATTGGCGATGTTTGCGGCGAGCAGGGACTCGCGCTCGGCCTGAATCGAAAGCGCGCTCCTCACTACCAGATCTGCGATTCGCATCGGTGCCCCCCTTCTGCGAATTCAATGGCTGCCGACCGGTCCCGCATCGCATTCGGAAGCCGCCGGCTCTCCCCTCAGGAAACACAAGTAACGTCGATAAACCGCGACCGACCATTTGGCGCGCGGCTTGCCGCTTGAAGAATGGTAGCCGCTGATACGCCGCCAGAATGTGCCGCGCTCTTCCAGCAGGCCCTTCAAAATCTCCGCGCCCGCCTTGAGATTGGTTGCCGGATCGAGCAGTTGCTGCCTGGTCAGTCCGAGGCGCGGCCCCCAGAACCCATAGTTAATCTGCATGAGCCCGATGTCCGCGTCAGGGGCGGATTCGAGCAGCCTCGCGGCCTCGTCCTTCGAATTCGGATAGTAGGAATGCCCGGCAATATTGATTGCCCATGGATGGTATCCGCTCTCGGCGCCGGCCACCGCCACGAGCAGGCTCGCCGGAACCCCCGCGGTTCGGGCCGCATCGCCGTACAGATCCGCGCGCGCCGGCGCCGCACGGAGCGGCAGGCAGAGGATCGCCGCGAGAAAAACGCCGCGCGCCTTCATAGCACCATCTCCTCGGTCCGGCGCACTCTGACGCGGCCTTCGTGCTCGAGCTTGAGGACGAGGCCGTTGATTTCCTGGCGGGCGGCCTGGACCTCGCGCGCGGGCATCGGTCCCAGCGCATCCATCTCTTCCTTGAGAATCTTGCCCCGGTCTTCCGTCATCGCCGCCATCACCACCGCCTGGAGCTCCGAAGGAATTCCCTTGAGGGCGACCGCCAGAAGCTCGATTCGGACTCCGGACAGAACGGTCTGCAGGGTGCGATTGTCGAGGCGCAACAAGTCCTCGAAGTGGAACATCTCCTGCTGAATCGCCTTGGCGAGATTGGGATCCTTTTCCGCGATATGCTCGACGAGCTTGTCCGCCTCGTCGGCGCCGATCTGGTTCAGGACCTGGGCGGTATATTCGGCGGCGTTGCCGAGTTGTTCATCGTCCACCGCGCTTGCGTGCGAGAGCGCGGCTTCGAGCGCGGCGAGGACGGCATCGATCACGTCGGCGGCAACGCGCACGCCGCGCGACAGTTGCTCAACGCATTCAAGCCGCTTTTGTTCGGGAAAATGCGCGAGGACCTCTCCCGAGTAGCGCGCCGGCAATCGCGACAGCGCGACCGCCGCGGTGACCGGCTTCTCGCCCGCCAGGACCGCCGCCATCTTTTCCGGCGTGGCGCGATCGATCAGCCCCTGCCATCGCATGTGCCGCTCGATCTCCTCTTCGTCCTCGGGGCCGACGGCCTGATCCAGGATCTCGCGCAGGTGATCGGCCGGCTGCGAGGAGTTGTACTGGAGCAGAAATTGCCGGAGGACTTCCTTGACCTCGTCGTTGTCGGGCCGGGTCCCCGAGAAGCGCGTCTCCAGATGGCGGCGAAGCAGCGCAATCTCGCGCACCGACAGACGGCTGACCAGGCGCGACATCGCATTGCGTTCGAGCGCCTGAAGCAGAATCAGCGCCTTATCCATTCCGCTTAACGCTGATGCCATCGACGATCTCTCCCTTGACCGGCCGTGAACGCGTGCCACCTCCTAGCGCGGTAAGTTCGAAGAACCGCCTCTCGTCCTCCTCCACAATGCGCCCGCGGGCGAGCAACTGCCCCTGCACGACCAGCTCGGCGGCGATGTCCGCGGTTTTCAGATCGATCGCGAGAGCATCGCCGGGTTCCAGCCGCGCCAATTCGCGAAGGTTCATATCCAGTTGCGCGAGCACCACGCAGGTTTCCAGCCGAACCTTGCGAAGATTCATTGATGCGCCTCATCCTCAGCGACCGTGCAGATGGCGCGATGATTGCGCGCATCGAGTTCCACCTTCAGCCGCATCAGGTCTTTTCCTTCGCTGGCGACCAACCGCGCCTCGTCGGCATCCGGGAGCAGCAGGCGCTCGCCAACACGGAGCCGGCAAAGCGACTCGAGCGAGGTTTTGAAACGATAGAGCGTAACGTCGGTTCTAAGCGCGATTTCGCCCAGAGCTTCGAGGTCAACCACGCGGCCGTGCGGCGCCGCCTCTCTGGACAGGCTGTCCGCCAGATGAAGAACCACGTCCGTGTCCAGCGCAACCGACATCCACCACGGAGTCGAATCGGCGTCGAAACGAAAGACCACCACCTCGCGCGAAGCGGACAGCGATTCGCCGAGAACGTGCGCGTCGGCCTGGCGCACGATCGAAAGATGCGAGAGTCCCGCCTCTTCGTACCGATGAATAATCGTGGCCGCCAGCCCTTCGACCGCCTGATACAGGACGCTGCGCTCGATCGGGGTAAGGACGCCTTGCGGCGCCCCGAACCGGATGTTGAGGCCGTGATTAACCATCGCAAGCGCCAGGCCCGAGGAAAACGCGATGAGCCCGGCGCATTGCAGCCGCTCCCCTCCCAGCAGGGCGGCGTGCGAATCGCCCGCCATCTCCGCCAGATGCCCGCTCAGCGCTTTGAAATCCACCGCGGCAAGACGCCATCGCACCGCGTGACCCGTCCGCTCTGCCGCCACCGGAGCGATTTCACCGGCCAACTCTCGATGCAGTGCCTGGACCCGGTCCAGGTACTGGGGGCTGATTACCGGACGCCAGAACTCATAGCCGTGCGCCGAGGCTTTCTGAAGGTCGTCGACTTTTGCACCCCCCTGTTCCATCATCGCTCCTAAACCACGTCTAAAATGCTTCTTCGAAGAAGCTGAATGATGGTCGACCGCTACAAAGTGTAGCCATTCGATAGCCAATCAGTTTCACGATCGAATCATTTTGTCAAGTTGTGCCGAGTTAAATATGAGCGAGTGTAGTCATCTAGCGCATGGAGCGCGGCACGGGCGGCCCGCGCCGCGATAGTCGCAATTTTGATTGAAAGTAGGCCAAGATTGGATTAACTTGACCATAATTTCATTTGCTTTAGTCAAATCCCTTATCAGCGAGCGGACCGAATGGCGGCAAAAATATTGTCGGAAGAGCAATGGTCGCGCCTCGAAAAGACTCTCGAAAAGCTCGAAAGGACCCCGCCCAAACCTCGTCACACCATCACCGAGTTCCTGCGCCGGCATCGCGCCAAGATCGCGCAGATTCTCGCCAAGCATCCCGACATTCGGCCGATTGACATCGTGCGTGCCTTCAAGGAAGCAAGCGGAATAGACGTAAGCGAGCAGACGATGCGTGAAGTCATCCTTGGCAGGCGAGGTGTGCTTAAAAGGCGCAGCTTCAAACCGGTGGTCGAAGGGGCCGAGCAGCCGCATCCTCGCTCCAAGCCCGCGGGAGAATCGCGCTAGCTCCAGCGTCGGGCCGGCGGGTGCATCGTGGAGCGAGACTCTATCGATCGCGACAAGCTGCGCGCTCTGGCGCGCCAGGTCGGCGTCGATTTCGGCGCGGCGCTCACGGTTGCGCTCGCCTTTATCGGCGATCAACTGGGAATCTTCAGAACCATGGCCGACGGAGTCGCGCGAACTTCGGCTGAGCTCGCCGCCGACACCGGGCTTAACGAACGCTATCTGCGCGAATGGGCCTCGACGATGGCGGCAGCCGGGTATCTCGACTACGACCCCGCCCGGGCGGCGTTTCGCCTGAGCCCCGAGCAGGCGATCGTGCTTGCGCATGAAGACAACACCTTTTTCGGAGCGGGCGCGTTCCAGTACGCGGTCGCATGTTATCGGCAGATTACAAAACTCGCCGATGCGTTCAGGAACGGCGGCGGCGTACCTTTTACCGATTACGGGCTGGACATCGTTCGCGCCATCGAGCGCCTGTTTCAGGCCGGATACCGTGCCTGGGTGTCATCGCAATGGATTCCCGCCGTGCCCGATCTTCATCAGCGGATGAAGGCGGGAGCGGAGGCGGCCGAGGTGGGATGCGGCGCCGGCCAGTGCCTGATTCCCGTTGCCCAGGCATTCGTCAACTCGCGCTTCTTCGGCTTTGACGTTGATTCAGCTTCGCTGGCGCGAGCGCGAGAGAAAGCCGCGGACGCGGGCGTGGCCGACCGTGTCACCTTCGAGCAAAGAGCCGCCGAAGATATTCCGCATCGCGATCGTTTCGATCTGGTCATGGCGTTCAATTGCATCCACGACATGGCCTATCCGCGCCGCGCGCTCGCCGGTATCCGCAATGCGCTCAAGCCGGGCGGCGTGATGCTATGGTCCGAGGCGGACGCGTCCGACCGGCTCGAGGAAAACCTGAACCCGGCGGGCCGTACGCTGTACGGCGCGAGCACGATGCACTGTATGACGGTATCGCTCGCGCACGATGGCGAGGGACTGGGAGTGGTGGTGGGAGAAGACCGCGCCCGCGCGATGGCATCCGAGGCGGGCTTCGCGAGTTTCCGCCGCCTGCCGATCGAAAACCCTTATCACCAGATTTTCGAACTGCGGAAGTGACTCGCCCCGCCGGCGAGGCTTTGCGGAGAACGGCCCGGTTCGATCCGCGCTGGTCAGTGCGCCATCGCTGACCCGCCCTCCGCGCGGCGCAGGAAAATGAAGCTCGGAATCAGAATCACCATCGCGATCGCGAGCGTCCGGTAGATGTCGTTGAACGACAGCATCGCGGCCTGCGCCTGGATCATTGCATAGACTCCGCCGAGTCCCTGCTTCTGGCCGGTGATGATCTGCGGCAGGAGATGAAAGCTGTGAGCGCCGGGAACCTTCGCGCCCGCCGCGCCCATCTTCCAGGCGTCAAATACCGAAAAATGCTCGACCAGGTAGGACTGATGGATCTGCTCGTGGTTCACGAGCGAAGTGGTCATGTATGAAATGCCGATGGCCGCGCCCGCGTTGCGCATCATGTTGTACAAGCTCGCCGCATATCCCATCCGCTCTCGCTGAACGCAGGACAGGGTGATGGCGGAGAGCGTTGGGAAGATCATCCCCATCCCGAGGCCCATCACGATGCTGGGCCATACGACGACCCAGGTGCTGACCTCGAGGTTCCATCGCGACATCTGCCACAGCCCGATCGCCATGCAGACGAAGCCGACGCCGATAAGCGGGCGGGTGTCGAAGCGGGCGCGCGCCAACTGGCCGATCATCAGCATCGCCACCATCGTTCCAAGCCCGCGCGGGGCCAGCACCAGACCGGCCTTCCACGCGTTGTAGCCGAGCAGCTCCTGAAGAAAGATCGGGTTCAGCAATCCGGTCCCGTAAAGCGCGAAACTCATCGCCACCATCAAGGCGACCGAAAAGCTGAAAACGGGAATCTTCAGGATGCGAAGGTCGAGGATCGGGTCCTCGAACCAGAGTTCGTGGATCACCAGCCAAATGAACATCGCCACCGAAATCGCGACCGAATAGACCACCCATGGCGCCGCAAACCAGTCCGCGCGCTGGCCGCGGTCCAGCACCACCTGGGTCAGACCCAGGCTGACCACCAGCAGGATCATCCCGAGGTAATCCACCTTGGCGCTGCGGGCGCGATGCGCGCGCAGATAGGATGGGTCGTGCACGAACGTCGAGACCATCAGGAATGCGATCAGTCCGACCGGAAGGTTGATGTAGAAATTCCAGCGCCAGTTCCAGTTGTCGGTGATCCATCCGCCCAGGGTCGGCCCCATTATCGGCGCGACCATCAGTCCCATCCCCCACGTCGCCATCGCGAGCTGCTGCTCGTTGGGTGGAAAGGTCTCCATCAGGATCGCCTGCGAAGACGGGATCATCGCCGCACCCGCCGCGCCCTGGATCAGCCGGAAAATCACCATCTGGTCGAGCGATTGGGCCGCGCCGCAGAGCCCCGATGAGGCCACGAAAATCGCCACCGAGGTCAGGAAATAGCGCTTGCGCCCGAACCGGGCCGAAATCCATCCGGTCATTGGGATCATCACGCCGTTGGCGACCAGGTAGCTGGTCAGCACCCAGGCGATTTCGTCGACGCTCGCGGAGAAAGTCCCCTGCATGTGCGGCAACGCGACGTTGACGATCGAGGTGTCGAGCACCTCGAGCGTGGTGCCGAGCATGACCGCAACCGCGATCAGCCACTTATGAGTCGGCGCGGCGTGATCGATATGCTCCGCCGATACTTTGCTGGCTGCTCCCATCGGACCCGAACTCGCGTCTCGGCAACCATACTACCTCGACCGGTCCGCGCGAGACACCGCACAGGCGCGGACCGATCGCGCCAACAATCAGGAATTGAAATCGTAACCTCCGCGTAATTGATCGATGCGAGCGGACGCCACGATGCTGAATTGTGGCCTCCTATGATGACAAGGCGGCAGCCAGCGGATACTCTTTCTGCATGCGGCTTGCCGCGATCGACGTCGGATCGAACTCCGTACACATGATTGTCGCCGATGCCAGCCGCGACGGCCACCTCGAAGTGGTCGATCGCGTCAAGGAGATGGTGCGGCTGGGGCGGCGATCCTTCATGACCGGCCGCCTCACCGACGAATCGATGGACCTGGCGGTCGGCGCTCTCAAACACTTCGGCCGCCTGGCGCGCGTGCGCAGAGTGGACCGGATGCGCGCGGTAGCGACCAGCGCGGTCCGCGAAGCCAAAAACCGCATCGCGTTCATTCGCAGGATTCGCCGCGAGACCGGAATCGCCGTCGAAGTCATTTCCGGCGCCGAAGAGGCCAGGCTCATATTCAAGGCCGCCCAGCACGCCTTCGGCCTCGATGGCGGACCGCATCTGCTGGTCGATGTCGGCGGCGGCAGCGTCGAGTTGGTTTTGGTGCGCGATGGGCGCCCGCTATGGATGCATAGCGCGAAGCTCGGCGTCGCGCGGCTCACCGAGCGCTTCTTGACCGACGATCCGCCCTCCAACGCGCAGCTTCGCAAACTCGAAGCTCATCTCGAGAACAAGATCGGAGCCGTGCTGCGCAAGGCGCGCAAAGCCAGGGTCGTTCAGGCAATCGGCACTTCCGGAACCATCAATACTCTGGTCGCGATGGCGCGGGCGTCGCGCGGCGAAGAGATAGGACGGCTGCATGGCGCGAGCGCATCCGCCGACGAGATTTCCAGGCTTGCCAACGACCTTGTGACCGCCAACTCCGCGCTGCGCGCGGAGCTTCCCGGGATGGACGCGAAGCGGGTTGACCTGATGCCGTCGGCGGGGGCCCTGGTCGATTTCATCCTCAGGAAATCGGGCGCTCCGACGCTGGTGGCCTGCTCATGGGCGCTTCGCGAGGGCCTGATCCTGAGCCTGCTCAAGACCGCCCGGGGCAGCAGCGCCGCGGACGCACGCCGCCGCTCGGTAAAGGCGCTGGCGGCCAGATTTGCCGGAGCCAATGAGCATGGCCGCCAGGTGGCCAAACTGGCGCTCAGGCTGTTTGACGCAACCGCGCCGGTGCTCGGATTGCCGAAAAGCTCCCGCGAGCTGCTCGAATATGCCGCGCTCCTGCATGACGTCGGGCACGCAATCGATCACGATCGCCATAACCGCCATTCCTACTATCTCATCAAGAATGCCGAGTTGTTCGGGTTCGAACCCGACGAGATAGAAGTAATCGCCCAGGCCGCCCGCGGGCACCGCAAACAGGCGCCCAAGGTGGACTCGCCCGACCTGAGTGCGCTAACTGGTCCCAGACGGCGGTTGGTGCGGGGCTTTGCCGCGATTTTGCGGGTCGCGGATGCGCTGGACCGCACTCATTTCGGTGTGGTTAAGAATATCGAGGTCAGCTACACGCCCGGGCGGCTGATCATCGGGGTCGACACCAACCGGGAAAAAGCCGACCTTGAACTATGGACATGCGAGAGACGGACGGACCTTCTATCGCGGCTGGTGGACCGCCAGGTGATTCTGGCGAGATGAACTCGGGCGCCGCGGTTTTCAATGGCACTCCGAATCTCTCCTCTCCGGCCGACGGCAGAAGCAGCCTGCTCCTGTCGCCCCATCCGTATCCCGGCCGCCTGATTGCGGTTGAAGGAATCGACGGATCGGGCAAATCCACCCAGTTGATGTTGCTGGAGCGATGGCTGCGGGCGCGCGGATATCCCGTCATCTTCACCGAATGGAACTCGTCGCGTTTGGTGCGGCGATCGATGAGCCGGGGCAAGAAGAAAAATCTCCTTACGCCCACCACCTTCAGCCTGCTGCACGCGGTCGATTTCGCCGATCGCCTCACCTACCAGATCCTCCCGCCGCTCAAGGCCGGGATGATCGTACTGGCGGACCGCTATGCGTTCACCGCGTTCGCGCGCGACGTCGCCCGCGGGGTCCATCCCGAATGGGTGCGCGCGGTTTACAGCTTCGCGCTGCGCCCGGACCTGACCCTTTACTTTCGCGTCCCTATCGAAATTTCGCTCGAAAGGTTGCTGGCCGGGCGGGCCAAACTGAAGTATCACGAAGCGGGAATGGACGTGGGTCTCTCCGCCGATCCCGCCGAGAGCTTCCGCCTGTTCCAAAGCCGAGTGCTGGAAATCTACGACGAACTTACGCGGGAGTTCGGCCTGCGCATGATCGACGCGACCGGCGAAATTCCCGAGCAGCAGCGGATGTTCCGGGAGATCGTGCAGAGCGTGGTGCTGCGCGACTACGATCGCCAGCGCGCGAAAGGAAATCATGTCTGAGCGCATCCGCGGCAAGACGTGGTACGGGCATGGGCTGCCGTATCTGTCGCAGAAGCGCCTGCCCGGCCACCTGATCGCAATCGAGGGCACCGACGGCGTCGGCCGCTCGACGCAAATCGATCTCCTGCGCCCCTGGCTCGAACTCGAAGGGTACGCGGTCAGCAATACCGGATGGACCCGGTCGCCGCTGCTGTCCGAGACCATCAATGAAGCCAAAGCTGGCCATCAACTCACCGTGACCACCTTCAGCCTGCTTTACGCGGCGGACTTCGCGGACCGCCTCGAGCATGAAATCCTGCCCGCGCTGCAGGCCGGCTTCATCGTAATCGCCGATCGCTACATGTACACGGCGTTCGCGCGCAACACCGTGATGGGTGCCGATCCCAAATGGACGCGGGACGTGTTCGGAGTCGCGCTGCAGCCCGATCTCGTGCTGTATCTCGATATCGATGTCGCTACGCTTATCCCGCGCGTCGTGCAGGGCAAAGGCATGGATCACTGGGAGTCCGGGATGCATCTTGCGCTCGGCACCGACCTGTTCGATTCGTTTCAGCGCTACCAGACCCGCCTGCTCGAGGAATATCGGCGGCTTGCCTCGGAGTTCGGATTCATCACCATCGACGCGCGCCAGCCGATCGACGAGGTGCAGGCGGAACTTCGCTCTCACATCATGAATTATCTTCGCACCGCCGATCCGGCGCGAAATGGCATCGACTATGATTTGAAATGATCGCCGTGGGCGCCCGATGACGCTGCGCCGGCTTCGGTGCGCGATCCACGCGGACGGTTGCGGGCACGAACCCTTCAGAGCGAGCTCAGCATGATTCTTTACATTCTTCGTCATGGCATCGCCGAAGACACCGCCGAGAGCGGCGATGACGGAGCGCGCAAGCTGACCCCCAAGGGACGCGACAAGATGCGCGATGCGGCCGAAGGGATGCGCGAGTTCGGGCTCAAATTCGAAGCCATCCTGACCAGCCCGCTGGCGCGCGCAACCGAAACCGCCGAGATGGTCGCCGCCGCCTACGCCAACACCCCGCCCCCGCAGGTGCTGCCCGCTCTCGCCACGGGAGTGCCACCGGCGGAAGCGGTCGCGGCTCTGCGCCCGTTCGCAAAGCATAAGCACGTGATGATCGTCGGCCATGAACCGCAGCTCAGCGCAGTCGCATCCTTGCTGCTGACGGGTTCGACCGACGCCGCCAAGATGAGCCTCAAGAAAGGCGGATGCATCGCGCTCGATGTGCCCGCGCGTCCCGACAAGGGCGGCGCGGAGCTGCTGTGGATGCTCACGCCGCGCCAACTGCGAAAGCTCAGAAAATAGAAATTTCGTCCGGATAGCCGCGGGAGTAAACCAATCGTCCTCCCGCTTACTCCCAGACTTTCACTATCGGCACGACTTCCGCTTCCACGCGCCGGCGCTCGGTCGGGGGACCCATCGATGCCGCCGATTCGGCAAAACGGTCGGCGGTCCACAGTTTTCCCGGATGCACCTGAGTTACCAGCGAGTTGGTCCGCGGACTCGGCGGCACTCCGGGTTTGATACACGACCAGACCGCTGGCTCACCGTTGACCGCTGGCCGCGTGCCGGTAAACGGCTCGCAAATCGATCCGTCGGTGAGCTGCAGGATCCACGGTGACGGCGACTGCGCGGGCGGCGCGCTCACGACGGGAAGCGGCTTGGTCAGCTTCATAACGAAACCCTTCGAGCCCGCCGCGGGATTGGCGTCGCATACCACTTCATCGCGCTCGGGAGGAACTTGAAAGCAGGGATCGTGGATGGCGTTTCCGGCCATGCATCGCCATGCTCCCGGCCGATCGGCTGCGATCGAGCGTGTCCAGCACGATCCCTCCTGCGCCGCACCGCCGGGAATTGCGGGCATGAAGAATGTCACTTCAGTTTCCGTTGGCGCAGCGCCTTCAGCGCACAACGCAATCGCCGGATTAGTCACCATCATCAACGCGGCAACAAGAAGGATCGATCGCATGCGCCAAAGCATACCAAACGATGCCCCCCGGGGGGCCATCGGCCGCTTCAGGCAGATGCGATGCGCCGGGCTCTCAGCTCTAAAAGAGGGGCAGCTTTATGCCCGCCGTGACCAATGCTCCCGTCGCGACGCCCATCAACGCTTCGCCGGCGACCATCCCGGCAGCAAACAGGAGCCGCGGCTCGCCCTCCCGCTCTTCGCCAATCAGCCGGCCGATCAACGCGCCCACAAAGATCGTGACGCTGAGCCCAAACGGCAGATAGAGGCCGATCGCTACCGGCATAATCGGAGTTCTCCACGGCGATCCCGCCTTCTCCGCGAGCGAGTCGGTCGCGGCGAGTACCGCGGCCAGCATCGCACCGGCTGCGATCATCGTCCAAGGCAGGCCGCCGCTGAAAACGCCCTGCGTCACCTTGGCCATCAGAAACGCCTGGGGAGCGGCGAGCGCGCCCGCGCGGGCGGTGGCGGTTCCCGCGATTCCGTAGCCGGCGATGAGCAGGTTCAGGATCGGCGCCATCGCAAACGACGCCGCGATTGCGCCAATCAGCACGCCTATTTCGAGCGCGCGCGGCGTCGCACCGACGAAGTAGCCGGTCGCCAGATCATGCAACGAATCTCCCGCCATCGCCGCCGCCGTACATACGACCGCTCCGGCCAAAATCGCCAGCCGCGGGCCCACTCCGCCCGCTTCGACTCCCGCGGCCTTCAGAAGAAGCGCAAGCGCAAGCAGCACGATCACGGTCACGCCGGATACGGGGTTGTTCGATGCGCCCACCAGTCCGGTCAGGTATCCGGCGATCGCGGCCGCAAAAAAGCCGATCAGCGCAAGTGCGATCGCCATCGCGGCGCCGAGCCCCGCATTCGCTCCAAGCATCAGGCACAACGCGAAGATCAAAGGGATAGTGAGCCCGACCGCGATTGCGATTGCTCGTGGAGAGAGATCGGTTTCTTCGCGGGCGCGGACGACGTGATGCTCTCCGCGAAGCGCGCGGATACTGTCGCGAAGCGCGGCGAAGATACGGGTTCGCAGCCGCCACAGGGTTACAACCCCGCCCGTAAGCATCGCGCCCACGCCCAGGTAGCGAATCTGAGAGCTCCACAGCGCGGTGGCAGCCTTTGCCGCATCAATCGAGCGATCGCCGCCGCGAGCGATTGCCAGCAACGGAATCGCCACCAGCCAGGCGAACGCGCCGCCCGCAAACACCATCGCGGCAATCCTAAGCCGGATGATATAGCCGATGCCGAGCAGCGCCGCGGAGATATCGACCGACCCGCCGAATATCGCGCCGCCAACCCATCGCGCGCCCGAAAGCATCCCGGGAACAACACCGGCTACGTCCTGCGCCGCCTTTAGCGCGGCCGCGAGCGCCCCTCCCCACGCAAGCGGCGCCATCTGCGCGCGATTTTCTCCGGCGCGCAGAACTTCGGCGCAGGCAACTCCTTCGGGAAAGGGAAGGCGCTCCTCGACGACGTACGCGCGGCGCAGAAACACGACCAGCAGCGCCCCCATCGTGCCGCCCGCCGCGCTGAGCGCGGTTACTTCCAGGTAAGGCAGCGGGCCGGGATGGCCGAGAATCACGATTGCGGGAAAGGTGAAGATGGCGCCGGCGGCGACCGCCTCACCCGCCGACGCTATCGTTTGAACCACGTTGTTTTCGAGGATGGTGGCGCCGCCGAGAATCCGCAAAATCGCCATCGAGATTACGGCGGCGGGGATGCTCGCCGAGACCGTCAAGCCGGCATACAGACCGAGGTACGCATTGGCCGCGCCCAACAGCAGCGCAAGCACGATCCCCAAAACGACAGCGCGCGCGGTGAACTCGCGAACCACAGGAGTGCAGGCGGTGGAAGGAGATGACTCGATCGGCACCGCGCAACTATATGCCATTGCGGGGAGCCGATCGCGAACGGCGCGCTCCTGCCGAATCGGGGCCGACCGCCGGATCGCGGAAGTTGAGCGGCGAACTGGAAAAGCGTTCTTCAGCCGCGCCGCGCTACAACACTACGCGAAAACGCGCGCGCATCGCCGCGATTCTACATGCTGCCGCTCACGGCGGCGCCTTCCGGCGTCTCCGCAGGCTTGCCCGCAGAACGCCATCCGGTAATTCCGTCCGCCATCACGCTCACGTCCGTGTAGCCGGCTTCGACCGCCCGACGGGCGGCCTCGTGCGAAGCCATTCAATGCTGGTTATGGCAGTAGAAAACCAGCTTCGCGTGCTTGTTGGTCGGCAATTCCTCGGCTACGTCGTAGTGGCCCGATGAAGTCAGCGGACGCGCTCCTGGAATCATCCCCTCGCTCTCGCGAACGCTTTCCGGGTCCGCGTCATAGACGTGCACGTGTGACTGTGGATCGGCCATCAGCCGCGCCAGGTCGTTCACGTGGATTATCTGGAAGTTGTCTTTTTCGGGCCGATTGTTAAGGATTGAAGCGATGTCAGCCGCGAACGACGGCGCGGCAGCCATCAGAGCGGCGGCGACAAACGCCAGAATCGCGATAGACTTGCGCATCGGACTGCTCACCTCGCCGGTTCCATAAGGATAGCAAAGGCCGCGCGGGCTCGAAACAATCAAACCTTCTCGAACAGGCTGACCCATCGCTCGAGCGCATCTTCATGATGAGGCGCAAGCTGAACGGTCAATTGGTCGTAACCGGCATCGCGAAGCGCGCGGATGCGATCGAGGAGTTCCGCAGCCGTCGCCGTAAACGTCGTCATCTTCATCACGTCTTCGGTTAGAAAACGCTCTTCCTCAGGCCGCACCGCCAGCAAGTGCAGCTTGTGCATCTGAAGATACTTCGCATCGGCGGGCTGATAGCCCGCATGTTGCCGCCGATATTCCTCCATCAGCGGCGCGATCGCGGGCGGAAGCTGAAGCTGCAGCGTCGATTCGACCAGTCCGTGAAAGAAAACCGCCGCCATCGGACCAGCCTCCGCTTTGGCGCGCGCACTCGCGGGCGATTCACCTTCGTCGAGCACGCGTCCCAGCGTGAACACCGTCCGATAGAGCGATTTCGGATCGCGCCCGGCCTCGCGGCAGCTCGCCGCGATTTCCTGGGCCTCGTGCAGCGCGCGCGCGGTGACCGACATGAACGTCATCCAGCCGTCCGCCATCTCGGCGGTCATCCGGCGAGCTTTGGGCGCGAATGCCGAAATGTGAAGCGGGATAGGATCCTTGATGTTCACCATCCCGAATTCGGGATTGAGAAAGCGGACCTTGTGGCGCGAACCTTCGCACTCCCACTCCACCGTTTCCCCCCTGAGCAGCCCCTGCACCACGCGCAGATACTCCCGGAAGTCGCTCAGCTTCATCGGCCCCAGGCCCATCGTGTTGCGGGCCGTGAATCCGGTCCCGGCGCCGAAGATGATTCTGCCGGGCGCGAGCTTGTTGAGCGTCGCGAGACCGTTGGCGGTCACGGGAGCGATGCGATTGGTGGGGACCAGCACGCCCAGGCCGAGCTTGATTTTCGAGGTATGCTCCGCGGCCAGCGCCATCGTGGCGAAAATGTCGGGCGCCAGCATCTGCGAGTCGTAAAACCAGGCATGCGTGAGGCCGAGCTCTTCGGCTCGTTTGGCGGTTTTCCACGCGTCGAGATTCGATGCCAGCGCGATTCCAAAATCCATCCTTCAGCCTCCCGACTTCTCATTTTTCAGCCGAGCATTATCACTATTTCCGCACCGCGAAAATCCGACTACGGTTATGGCTCGTTCCATTTCAACCAACAGGAAGCCGCACATGCTTAAACTTTACGAGCATCCGTTTTCGCCCTACGTCCAGAAGGTCAAGATCTCGCTCTACGAAAAAGGAATCCCGTTCGAGGCGGAAGTGCCCGATGCGTTCAGCGGCGCTCCGACGAAATTCGGCGAGCTTAATCCCCGGCTCGAAGTGCCCACGCTGGTCGATGACGGATTCGCGATTTTCGATTCGACGATCATCCTCGAATACCTCGAAGAAAAGTGGCCGAAGCCCGCGATGATGCCGTCGGCGCCGCGCGATCGCGCCCGCGTCCGGATGATCGAAGACGTCTGCGACACCTATTACGAGGCGATCAACTGGGGGCTGATGGAGGTTCGCGCCTGGAAGCGGGTTACCGGTGAAAAAGCCGCCGCCATCGAGAGGCGCGCCGCCGAACAGACCGCCGGCGTGATGCGGTGGCTCGAACGCGAGCTGGGCAAAAGTCAATGGTTCAACGGCGCCTCGTTCGGCTATGGCGACTTGTGCGTCTATCCGTTCCTGAACGGATCGGTCGTGTGGGGCGCGGGACCGAAGGCGGGATCGAAACTCGCGGCGTGGCTCGCCAGGATGGGCGAACGCGAAAGCGTACGCAAAACCGTCGCGGCAACCCAACAGTTCGCGAGCTCGATGGATGCCTTGGCGACGATGCTCGAATCCGGAGCCTTCAAGCGCCAGTACCGCGACCATCGGCTCGAGTGGATGATGCGAAGCGGCGGCGTCGAGGTCGTTCTCGAAGGGCTCAGGAAAGGAACCATCCGGTTCTCCGAAGAAGTTTCCTGACGGCGAACCGGGTCGGCGATCTAACCGCCGCTTTCCGCCACGAATCCGCTCAGGTCGGCGGTTACCCGGCCGCGCTCGATCGGTACGCACTGCTGCGGATAGTCCTGCACGATGCGGTGGCCCGCATCGAGAAGCGCGCCGATGAACCGGTCGAGATGGCTCATCGCGACCGGCAGGATGTCGTGCAGGACGACCAGCGCCCGCGGCGATGCGGCGACCTGATCGAGCGCCCGCTCGACCCATCCCTCCTGATCGATCCAATCCTCCGGCACGCAGTTCCAGAGCACGCAGGTATGGCGGTTCGCGATCAGATAATCGCGCGCTGCCGCGCTGAGCAGATGATGTCCGATCTTGCCGCCGCCTCCGAAGGGGCGGAAAAGGCGGCGCGCATCCGCAAGCCCGCCAAGCGCGCGCTCGGTCGCCGCAATCTCGCGCTCGACGGCATCCGGCCTCGCATCCTCCCCGAGCGGCACCTGATGCGACCACGAATGGTTCCCAATCCAATGGCCTTCCGCGCGGGCGCGCTCCGCGAGCCTGCGGGCCGCGCCGGCTTCGAGACGGGAGCCGAGCACGAAGAAGCTGGCCTTCACCGCGCGCCGCGCGAGCACATCGAGGACGCCCCCGGTGACTTGAGGCTCCGGACCGTTGTCGAACGAAAGCGTTACCTCGGCCATCGCATCCTGACCGCGCCGATCGCGTTTCAGATAAGCGCAGTTTCGGCGGGCTCCGGGATCACCCGATTCTCCAGTGTGCCGATTTTCTCGATCTCGATCCTGACCACGTCGCCGGCAACCAGCCACTTCTGCGGCTTCATCGCGGCGGCCACTCCGCCCGGGGTTCCGGTCGATACGATCGTGCCGGGCAGGAGCGTGAACACGGTCGAGAGCGTCTCGACCTGCGCGAAGCAGTCGAAGATGAGATTGCGGGTGTTCGAATGCTGGCGCGGCTCGCGGTTGACGAAAGTCTTCAAGTCGAGCGCGTGCGGATCGCCGATTTCGTCCGCGGTCACGATCCACGGGCCGATTGGTCCATGCGTATCGAACGACTTGCCGAGCGTCATGGTCTGCGCGCGCATCTGCCAGTCGCGCACGCTGACATCGTTGACGATAAGGTAGCCCGCGATCACTTCATGCGCGCGATCGCGCGGCACATGGCGGCATCGCCTGCCGATCACGAACCCCAGCTCTCCCTCGTAGTCGAGAGCTTTTGAAACCCGCGGCAGATGAATCGGGGCATCGGGTCCGGTCACGCAGGTTGACTGCTTGTTGAAGAACATCGGAAACGAGGGTTTATCCCGCCCGGTCTCGGCGACGTGATCTGCGTAGTTCAGCCCGATCGCCAGGAATTCGGGCGGGCGCTGGATGGGCGCCTCGAGCCTGACCTTCGGCAGCGCGATTCGTCCCGCCTTGCCCTCCGCAACCTTGCGGGCAAGATCCATCGCCTCAGGCCCCGCGGCCAGAAACGCGATCATCTCGCGCGGCAGCTCGGGTGCGGCGGCGGCGAGGTCGACAATCGAATCGTCAACCACGACTCCGATCCCGGTCTTCTTTTCATAGGTGAAAGTGGCAAGTTTCATCGCGTGCCTCGCTTATTGCACCGCCTTGAATTTGAACGCGCCCCCGCTCCTTACGATCTTTCCGCACGACGGCGTGGCGAAGTGCGTGCCGAATACGATCACGTTGCTGTCGGCGTATTTCTCCGCGAACGCGCGCCGCGTCTTCTTCGCCATCCCAAGGTCGCTGTCGAAGCTGTCGTCCCATTCCGGGTAGAGGAACTGGACCGGATGATGGATGAGGTCGCCGGTAATCACGGCGTCCTGGCCCTTCGATGAAATCCGCACGCTGTGATGCCCCGGAGTGTGGCCGGGCGTCGGTTCGAGCCAGACTTCGCTGGTGATCCGGTGGTTCGAATCCACCAGTTGCGCATGGCCCGACTCGACCACCGGACGGACCGAGTCTTCCACCGGATCGCGCGAGTCCTTGTCCTCCGAACGCGACCAGTAGTCCCATTCGGTGCCGCCGACGATGTAGCGCGCGTTCGGAAACGTCGGGACCCATTTCCCGTCCTGGAGCATCGTGTTCCATCCCACGTGATCGACGTGCAGATGGGTGCACACGACATTGTCGATTCCCTCGCGCTGGTAACCCGCCTTTTTCAAGTCGTCGAGAAACGGAAGCTTGAGCTTGCTCCATGCCGGGTTGCTGCGAACCTTGTCGTTGCCGATACAGGTGTCGACGATGATGCGTTTGCCCTGCGATTCGATGACCAGGGCGTGGATGCTCATGCGGAGCTTGCCGTTTTCGTCGGTAAAGACCGGGAACAGCCAGCTCGCCTCCTTCTTCATGTTTTCCGGGGTCGCGTCGGGCAGCAGCCAGGTGCCCGGCCACGCGCCTTCGCTCTCGATGATGCGGGTGATCTTGACGTCGCCGATTTGCCAGGTGCTCATTGAGATACCTCCGTGATCGTCGGCAACTTATCCCGATTCAGGGCTTCCGTCCAAACCCGTTGCGCGCGCCCGCGCGTGCACTCGACGGCCGATTTCGGCTACAAGAGTTGCGGGATCGGAGAAGCGCCGGCTCCCGCCCGCGTTCGTCCATCGGAGGTACCCGCGATGTCCATCAAGCCGCCTGACGCAGATGAGATCAGAGAACTCGCCCGCGCGCATCATATCGAGCTCAGCTCAAGCGAGGTCAACGCGCTCGTTCAAGCCGTCACGGCTCAGATTCCCATCCTTGAAAGAGCCGCCGCGCTGACAGACGATCCGCCGACCTCGGTAGCGCGCTACTCGAATCGGGATCCGGGCGCGCGCCCGGATCGCAAGGACGATCCGCTGAACGCGGTCGTGCGCAAGTGCCGCGTCACTGGCGCATCGTCAGGCAAGCTCAAGGGAAAGCGTATCGGCCTCAAGGACAGCGTGTGCGTCGCGGGCATCCCGGCCGGCGGCGGTTCGCACGTGCTTCAGGGCTATACGCCGGACATCGATGCGACGATCGTCGGGCGGATGCTCGACGAGGGTGCGGAAATCGTCGCGACGCTGAACATGGACGACTTCGCCCTGTCGGGTGACGGCCGCACCTGCGCATACGGGCCAACTCTCAATCCTGTCAATCCGGCGCATTGTTCCGGAGGATCGTCGAGCGGCTCCGGCGCGGCGCTCTACTACGACTGGATCGACATGACGATCGGCACCGACCAGGGCGGATCGATCCGCATTCCCTCGTCCTGGTGCGGAGTGGTTGGAATCAAGCCGACCTACTCGCTGGTTCCCTACACCGGCGTGATGAGCATCGACCCTTCCCTCGATCACGTGGGGCCGATGGCGCGCAACGTTCGCGACGTCGCGCTGCTGCTCGAAGTGATCGCGGGAAAGGACCCGCTCGATCCGCGCCAGCAGCAGGTGCCGGCCGACCGCTACACCGAGTCGCTGGACAAGGGGGTGCGCGGACTGCGCTTCGGTATCCTGCGCGAAGGCTTCGAGCATCCGGGCGCCGAAGCCGACGTCAACGATTGCGTGAGCAAAGCCGCAGCCGCGCTCGAAAGGCTCGGCGCGGCCGTCGAAGAAGTCTCGATTCCCGAGCATCGCCAGGCGTCCGACCTGCTGTTCGCGATCGTACCGGAAGGGATGATGCGGCTCGGCGACACCTTTCTTCAGAGCGCGCACTTCAACGGACGCTACAATCCCGGCCTGGCGGACTTTTTTGGCGCGAACCTGCCCTCGCGCTCCGGCAAAGAGGCGATCACGGTGAAGCTGATGTTCGTGCTTGGCGAGTTCTCGGCCCGACGCTACAACGGCCGCGTCTATGCCAAGGCGCAGAACTACCGGCCGAAGCTCAGAGCGCTCTATGACGAGGCGCTCAAGCGATGCGACGCGCTGGTGATGCCGACCACTCCGATGAAGGCGCCGCGCCAGGACACGCAGTCGCCGTATTCGATGATCACCAACACCGCGCCGTTCGACATGACGGGCCATCCGGGACTCAGCATCCCCTGCGCGATGTCGCGAGGACTGCCCGTGGGAATGATGCTCATCGGGCGGCATTTCGAGGATGCGACGCTGCTGCGCGCGGGCTACGCCTTCGAGCAGAGCGTCGATTGGCGCAAAGCGTGAAGCCGCTGCATCTGAAGCTGTCGCATTCGATGTGGCAGGCGCTGGAGAAGCGCCATCGCGAAACCGGCGAGCCCGTCCATCACATCGTCCGCGCCGCCCTCTCCGAGTATCTGCAGCTTCGGCACTCGACGCTGTTTCAGGTCTCAACCTCGGCCGCGCTGGTCGAGGGAATTTACCAGGGCGCGGTGAACATCGCGCAACTGCGCGAGCACGGCGACTTCGGGCTCGGCACGTTCGAGGGACTGGACGGCGAGATGGTGGCGCTGGATGGCCGCTTCTACCAGGTACGGTCCGACGGCTCCGTGCGCGAAGCGGCCGGCAACGACCTCAGTCCGTTCGCGGTGGTAACGCGCTTTCGCGCCGAGAAGTCGATCGATATTCCGCGATGTCCCGATTTGGGTTTCCTGATCGGCGAACTCGACCGGCTCAGGACTTCCGCCAACGTCTTCTATGCGATGCGAGTGGACGGCGCGTTCGACCTCGTTCACACGCGCGCGATGTGCAAGTCCGAGGAAGGAACGCCGCTCGTGGTCGCCGCCGCCCATCAGCCAGAATTCGAGCTGCGCAACGTGAGAGGCACGATGGTGGGATTCTGGTCGCCCGAATATTCGAAGACGATCGAGGTGCCCGGGTATCATCTGCATTTCATCAGCGACGATCGCTCGGCGGGCGGCCATGTGCTCGGATGCGCCGGCGGGGGCTGGATCGCGCGGATTCAGCAGGTAAGCGATCTGCAAATCGCGCTGCCCGAGAACGAGGAGTTTTTGCGCGCCGATCTCGCTCGCGACCCATCCAAAGACCTCGACACCGCGGAACATTACCGCAAGGAAGGGACATGAAGTTCACCTCGCGCGATAACGCAAGTCCCGGGCGATCGCCCACACCGTCATCGCTTGTTCGATCGCGTCAGACACGGCACAGTTCATTGGCCAATTGGAAATTCTCCTGCGCAGAGGTGTTGCATGGCGATCAATTTGCGCGGCGTGGAACTTCTCCGCAATCCGCATTTCAACAAATCGACCGCGTTTACCGTTGAAGAACGCGAGGCGCTGGGCCTCGTCGGACTGGTCCCGGAAGGTATCGACACCGAAGAGATTCAGATCCGGCGCGTTCTGCTTCAGCTCTCGCAAAAACCGTCGGACCTCGAGAAATATATCTACCTGTCCGCCTTGCAGGATGCGGACGAAACGCTCTTCTACAGGGTTCTGATGACCGACCCGCGGCGCTTTCTGCCCCTGGTCTATACGCCGACGGTCGGCGAAGCCTGCCTGCAGTTCGGACACATTATCCGGCGGCCGCGCGGACTTTATGTCTCGATCGCGCGGCGCGGCCGCGTTCGCGAGGTGCTGCGCAACTGGCCCGAGCGCGATGTCCGCTTTATCGTGGTCACCAGCGGCCAGCGTATCCTCGGCCTTGGCGATCTCGGAGCCAACGGCATGGGCATTCCCATCGGCAAGCTCGCACTCTACACGGCGTGCGCGGGCGTGCCGCCCCGGGCCACTCTGCCGGTCCTGATGGATTGCGGGTGCAACAATGAGGAGCTGCTCGCGGATCCGCTCTATCTCGGGCTTCGCCGTAAACGCCCGAGCGAAGAAGAGCTGGACGAATTCGTCGAGGAATTCATGAACGCGGTTCACGATGTGTTTCCGGATTGCTGCGTTCAGTTCGAGGATTGGGCCGGAACGGATGCGGTGCGGCTGCTGGCTCGCTATCGGGACCGCTACTGCTGCTTCAACGACGACATCCAGGGAACGGGCGCGATCGCACTGGCCGGCATCCTCGCCGCTCTTCGCCTTACCGGCGGCAGGATGACCGAGCAGAGGGTCTTGCTTCTCGGCGCCGGTTCAGCGGCTATCGGAATCGCCGACCTTCTCACGCACGCCCTCAGCGCCGAAGGGTTGAGCGAAAGCGAGGCGCGACGCCGCGTCTGGCTGTTCGACGTCAACGGATTAATCGAGTCATCGCGGCGCGACCTGGCGGACTTCCAGAAGCCTTATGCGCACCAGCATCAGCCCACTCGCGATTTCCTCGCCGCGGTGGAGTCGATCGAGCCGACGGCCATTATCGGGGTGAGCACGATGCCGAAGGCTTTCACGCGCGACGTCATCGAAGCGATGGCGCGATTGAACCATCGTCCGATCATCTTTGCGTATTCGAACCCCACTTCGCGTTCGGAATGCACGCCCGAAGAGGCATACGCATGGTCGCGGGGGCGGGCGGTGTTCGCGAGCGGCAGTCCGTTTCCTCCCGTGAACTACGGCGGCAGAACTTTCGTACCGGGACAGGGCAACAACGTTTACATTTTCCCGGCGATCGGACTTGCGGTTTACACAACCCGGGCCAGGCGCGTCACTGATGAGATGTTCGTGGCGGCGGCGCGCGCGGTCGCGGATCGCGTTACGCAGGCTGACCTCGATGCCGGCCTCATCTATCCGCCTCAGTCCGAGATCTTCGAAACCGAAGTGCGCGCCGCGATTCGAATCGCCGAGGTGATTTTCGCCCTCGGCCTCAGCGGCCTCGACCGGCCCTCTGACCTTGATGCCTTTGTCCGTTCGCAGCTTTACACCGCGGAATACGAGAGCCTGATCTGAGGCACGGGAGCCGGCCGCCTAACAGCACATCCGCTCGATCACCTTGAGGATTATCGGCGTCGTGCGTTCGAAGGCGTCGCGGCGGATGTATTCGTCGGGTTGATGCGCCTGGTCGAGGTCGCCCGGTCCGCAGATGAGGGAATCGATCTCCGACTTCGCGAACCATCCGCCGTCGGTGCCGAACAGCACGCCCCCCGAATCGCGCGCGCCGGTCGCATCGAACAGCGCTCTTTCGAGCGGAGTTCCGCGCGGAGAATTCAGCGGCGGCATCGTCAGCGGCGGCGTCATTTCGATTTCGGCGCGATTTGCGTCGGACGCGTAGTCGCGGGGATCGATCGCGCGGACCGCGCGTTCGATCTCGCGATACAGGTCCATCGGATCGCTATCCGGCATCGTGCGGTAGCTGATCCGGAGCGCGCATTCTTCCGCGATCATGTTGGCCGCCAGTCCGCCGCGCACCGTGCCGAAATTGAGCACGTCGTACGGCGCGTCGGGGAAAATCGAGATATATTCCTGGCGCGGATGCGAACGGAGGCGCTCCTGGATTCTTCCGATCGCTTCGATCACCTTGCCCATCACCGCAATCGCGTTCACCCCCGCCGCGGGAGCGCCGCTGTGCCCTCCCCGTCCGCGCACCATCACATCAAACAGCACGATACTCTTGTGAGCATGACTGACTTGCCATGAGGTCGGCTCGCCAATCCACGCGATGCGCGGCGTCGGCGTCTGGCCGAGTATCGACCTCAGCGCGGGACCGACCTTCTCCGCCCCAAGGCATCCAACTTCTTCATCCGCGGTAAAAACGAACACCAGCGGCCGCTTGAGCCGTCTGGGCTCAAGCTGCGCGGCCGCATCGAGACACGCGGCGAGAAATCCCTTCATGTCCGACGTCCCGCGGCCATAGAACTTGTCGCCGGCATCTTCGACTCTGAGCGCCTCGCGGGTCCATCCCGGTTGCCCCTCGAACGGAACGGTGTCGATATGTCCGGAGATGATGAGGCCGTCGGCGCGAGGCGGCCCGATCCATGCCACCAGGTTCGACTGCGCAACGCCCGCGATCTCCACACTTTGCGATGCGGTTTTGAAGCCGTGCGCGGCCAGTTGGGCGCCCACGTACTCGATTGCGGCAATGTCGCTGTATGCGCTGACGGTGTTGAAGGAGACCAGGCGGCGAAGGGCTTCGTGCAGGTAAGACGACATACTCAGCCTATGGCTGCGGACTGTAGCATGGGCTAACGCTGGAAGAGATTCGCACGTATTCGCGCTTCCTTCGCCCTCGACCTTGACGCATTTGCTTGTGAAATCGGCGGACTTCCCCTGCCTTGCGATGCTCAAACACCCGTAACGAGTTCTGGTTGCAACGGAAATCTGTTCGCGGGTAAGCGAAGACACGATCAATCAGCTAAACTGCTTGTCGAGGTTTATTGGAATGGCAAACCAGGCTGCAGCGTCCGATTTGACCAATTCGCAACCCCAGGAAGTTCCGCTCATCAGTCGGGCCGATAGCATGGACAATCCAGCAATCTCGTCCGCCGAACCTGTCGCGGCCCAGCCCGCGGCAGAGGCCATTCGATCCGACGACGCCGACCTCACGAAGCCGGAACTTTTTCTCAACCGCGAGCTGACCTGGCTTGCGTTCAACCGCCGCGTCTTCGAGGAAGCGCTCGATGATCGCAATCCGCTGCTCGAGCGCGTGAAGTTCCTCGCGATTACCGCTTCCAACCTCGATGCGTTCTTCATGAAGCGAATCGGCGGATTGAAGCAGCAGGTCGTGGCCGGGATGCAGGAGCTCACGGTGGATGGCCGCACGCCGCAGCAGCAAATCGACGAGTGCCTGGCCGAGATTCGCGATTTCGAGCCCCGCCAGCGCGCGCTCTTGCCGGTGCTGCTGGATGCGTTGAAGGGCGTCGGCGTCGAAGTGCTGTCGTTTGAACAATTGAAGTCCGACGAGCAGGCGCTGATACGCGACTACTACTTCCGCAACATATTCCCGCTGGTCACGCCGCAGGCCCTCGATCCCGCGCATCCGTTTCCCTTCATTTCCAATCTCTCGCTGAATCTGCTCGTCACGCTCCGTGCGCCGGATGATGCCGAGCCTTCGCTGGCGCGCGTGAAGGTGCCGGTCGGGCTGGGCATCCCGCGCTTTCTGCGCGTCGATGGGACCAACCGGTTCGTGCCGCTCGAGGACGTGATCGCGCATACGCTCGACCTGCTGTTCCCGGGCCTCACGGTCGAGTCCTGCGAGTTCTTCCGCGTGACGCGCAACGCCAACACCGAGCGCGACGAGGACGAGGCGGATGACCTGCTCGCGCTCATCGAGTCGGAGCTTCGCGACCGGCGTTTCGCTCCGATCGTGCGAATCGAGGTGGTTCGCGGCATCAACCCTGTCCATCGCGGGATGCTCGCGGCGGAACTGGGCCTGCACGAGCTGCGCGACGTGTTCGAAGTGGATGGGATGCTGGCGATTCGCGACCTGATGGAGCTGGTCGCGGTCGACAATCCCGCCCTGCACGATCCGCCGCATCACCCGATCGACCATCCGCGCCTTACGCCGTCGCGCAACATCTTCCACGTAATCCGCGACGCCGGCTCCGTCCTGCTGATGCATCCATACGAATCGTTTTCGACCTCGGTGGGGCGCTTTCTGCGCGAGGCAAGCGAGGATCCCAAGGTTCGGGCGATCAAGATGACGCTGTACCGGACCTCGCGCGACTCCGAGATTATCGGCTATCTGTGCGACGCCGCCCGCAATGGCAAGCAGGTCGCGGTCGTCGTCGAGCTGAAGGCGCGGTTCGACGAGGCGGCCAACATCCAGTTCGCCTCCCAGCTCGAAGACTACGGAATCCACGTGACTTACGGTGTGGTCGGCTTCAAGACCCACTGCAAGGTAATCCTGGTGGTGCGCCAGGACTACAACGGACTGCGCCGGTACGCGCATATCGGCACCGGCAACTATCATCCAGGGACCGCGCGCCTTTACGCTGACTTCGGCCTTCTCACCTGCGATGACGCGATCGGCCAGGACTTGACCCAGCTTTTCAACTATCTGACTACTGGTTACTACGGCAACCGCACCTACCGGAAAATCCTTCCCGCGCCCTCGCTGCTGAAGAAGGCGATGATCGAAAAGATCGAGCGCGAGGCGAAGCTGCATTCGCCGGCGTCGCCCGGGCTGATCCAGATGAAGATGAACGCGCTCGAGGACGCCGACATCACCCGCGCGCTTTATCGCGCCTCGCGCGCGGGCGTGAAGATCGAGCTTATCGTGCGCGATACGTGCCGGCTGCGTCCCGGCCTGTCCGGCCTCTCGGAAAATATCCGCGTCACAAGCATCGTCGGGCGCTTCCTCGAACACGGACGCATCTACTATTTCCGCAACGGCGGCAACGAGGAATATTTCATCGGCTCCGCCGATTGCATGAAGCGCAACCTGGAAAGCCGGGTCGAGGTCGTGACGCCGGTCGAGGATCCCTCGCTGCGCAAGGAGTTGCGCGCCGTGCTGGATCTGCAACTGAAGCCCAATCACGCCGCGTGGGAGATGCGGTCCGACGGCTCCTACATCCGGACCGTCCCCGGCGATCTGCAGGGCAACTGCCAGCAGGCGCTGATCGACCTGTTCACGAACCGCGACAAGGAAGAGAGCAAGAGCCGCCGGCGCCGACGCCGCGGCTTCGCCCGCCGCGCCGCGAACGCCGCGAAGTAGCGGCGCGCCCCGCTCTATTCCTTCAGGAACGCCCGCAAGCGATCGGCAAGCTCGCGCGGCTTTTCCTCGGGAATAAAATGGCCGCAGTCGGCTATCGCGCCGCCTTCGGCGCGCATCGCCACTCTTCTCAACGACTCCACGACCAGATCGCCCCGGCCGCGCGAGCCGCCGCCTCCCAGCCCCAGCGCCGGCATCGGCAGCTTGAATCCGCTTGCGAGCGTCGCGCGATTGTCTTCGATGTCGCGCGGCAAAGCGCGGTAGTAATTGAACCCCGCCCGCATCGCGCCCGGCTGCGAGTAGGTGCGCACATACTCCGCGATATCCGCGTCGCTGAAGGTGCCAGCCTGGTCGATGCCGTTCATGAAAAAGAATTCGAGGTAAGTCCGCTCGCGGCCCGCGGTCAGCGCTTCCGGAAGGTCCGGCACCTGATGGAACAGATGATGCCATCGCGTTGCACCGCGCGGATCGATTGAAGCGCCCGCCTGTCCCGCCGGCCGGTCGCCCGGCACGGGCACATCGAGCATCACCAGATGCGTGACGGCATCGGGATGATCCGCGGCAAGGCGAAAGGCGGTGGGCGCTCCCCAATCGTGGCCCACCACGGCGAAGCGCTCGTGCGCAAGATGATTGCGCATCAGCTCCCACACGTCGTTGGCGACGGTCTTCTTGTCATACCCGGCGGATGGTCGCGAAGAATCGCCGAGCCCGCGCAGGTCCGGCGCGACCATCGCAAAATGATCCGCCAGCATCGGCATCACCCGGCGCCATTCGTACCAGGTCTGCGGCCATCCGTGCAGCAGCACGACCGGCGTACCTCGCCCGCAAGTCACATAGTGGATACGAACGCCCTTGAGATTCGCGTAATGATGCTGAAATTCAGGACTTTGCACGGGTCATTCCCCCTTGTTCAGTATCCCGCGCACCGAAATTCGAATGCAACCACCGTTTGCGCAACACATAGGGTTCGCGTCATTAACTGTCTGTGATGTCATCCGCGATCCCGCGAACGCACTGCGAATCCGCCGGATCCCGTGCGGCGTTGGCCGCCTTGATACTTGTTGTCGCGCCCCTTTCGATCGCTGCGGGATGCTCCTGGGACTTTCCGGAATACACCAAGCGACAGCTTGAAGCCCAGCGAGACGCGAAGCGCATCGAGGTTACCGGCGAAGACCTTCCCGCCGGAACCTACGAGGTCCTGGGTCCCTGCAGCGGGATCGCAGTCCATCTCATTCAGCCAAAATCCGCCGCCAATGACGTTGAAGGCGGCGTCTAAGAAGCGCCGTTCGCGCGGTTACGACACCCGCTCCGGAAGTTCAATCTGCCGGGAACATCTTCATCACTTCCGGATGCGTAATCGTGAGCGATGAGAGGATCGTGTCGTAGGTTCCCTGCGTGAGCAGCTCTTGTGCGATCTTTCTCGTCAGCGACATCGCCGCGAACGCGGCCGCACCGCCGATGCTCAGGCGCGCAACCCCCGCGGCCTGCAGCTCGGCCACGGCCGGCATCCCCGGCGAGAACATCACGTTGAGCGGCAAAGGCGATTTGCTCGCGATCTGCCCGATCACCGTCAGGTCGGTGAGGCCGGGCACGAACGCGCTGTCCGCCCCCGCATCCGCATAGGCCCGTATTCGGCGCATCGTTTCGTCAAGCCGCGCGTTCGCCTCGCCGATGCCGCGAAGATAAATGTCGGTGCGCGCGTTGATCACCAGCGGCACGCCGGTCTCGATGGCGACCTCGCGGACCGCGCGGATTTTTTCCGCCAGCAGCGCGGGCGGTTCAGCCCTGTCTTCGATGTTCATGCCGATCGCGCCGGTTTCCACGATTGCGCGCACCGTCTCCTTGACCTCGGCGATGGTCCGGCCGTAACCGGCTTCGAGATCGACGCTGAGCGGAATCTTTACCACGCGCACCATGCGGCGAACCGCGTCCAGCAGGCGATCGTGCGGAATCTTCTGGCCGTCCGGGTAGCCGTTGGATGCCGCCAGGCCGGAACTGGTGGTGGCGATTGCCGGCGCGCCCGCAAGCTCGAACACGCGCGCGCTGGCGGCGTCCCATACATTGAGCAGCACAAGAATCCTGCCGGTGTGATGCAGCTTGCGAAAGGTTTCAGCCCGCTCGACTTGTTCGCTGCTCATGACAGTCTCCGTTCGATCGTTCGAGATTGCCTGGCGACTGTTACAACACCCGGGAACCGAATCCGCGGGCCGCATTCAAACCGGGAAGCCGCCTACGCGGCGCGTTCGAGTGGGCCGCCGCAGTTCGGACATACATGATCCATCGCGCCGGCGCACTCCGCGCAGAAGGTGCATTGAAACGAGCATACGCGCGCATCCGGCCGATTCGGCAACGGCTTGCCGCATTTCTCGCAACCATGCTTGTGCGTGGTCATCAGCCGCAGCAATCCGCCATTCTCCTCTTCTCTGCCCGCGGCGCTGAGCAGGGCTTCGCGCGCCTTGGCGTTCTTTTCCTGGGCCGCGAGCGCGCGATAAATTCCCGCGCCGGCATTCTCGAGCCTTCCCAGCAGAGCCATCTGCTCATGCCGCGAAAGTCCCACGAACAGCGATGCCATAACCTGCTCCGGCGCTGCGTCCTTGTTGCTCATCGAAACGTCTTCCTTCTTTACGATTTCTGTTCGAGCACCATCTGGGTCTGCGTGACGATCGCCACCAGGCGGCCGTCCGCATTCGTGACGCGCGTCTGCCACACCATCGTACGTTTGCCGCGATGAATCGCGGAGCATTCCGCCCTTACGGTCGTTCCCGCCGGCGCGGGCGCGAGGAAGTTCGTTTTCGATTCGATTGTCGTAGTGCCCTGGCCGTCCTTGAGATTCAGGATGGTCGCACACGCGCCCAGCGTGTCGGCAAGCGACATGATTGCTCCGCCGTGCAGAACGGCGGGGCTGGTGCACAATTCCTTGTGCACCGCCATCTCGGCCGTGACCCTTTCCGGAGAAGCGCTCAGAAATTTTATTCCGAGCAAATCGGAAAAGGGCAACGGATTGTCGCGAATCTTCTCCAGCTCATTCATCGTGCGCGCTCCTGCATGGCTCAGGTCCTGGTCCGCCGCGGCGCGGCAGATCGATCGGTACAACTATGCGCGCAGCGAGTGGACTTTTACATAGAGCCAAATCTTCCTCATTCGATAGAGCCACTTCCGGAGCCTGAAAATGAAGAATATGGTGGGTGCGAGATGTTTCTGAAGCTTGACGGAAAAGGAGCGTTGTTCGAGCAGATCTATCGCGCCGTGCGCGCTGGAATTCTCGATGGCCGGCTTGCGCCGGGCTCGCGCGCGCCGGCCACGCGCGAACTCGCGCGGGAGCTTCACGTGTCGCGCAACGTCGCGATGATGGCGTATCAGCAGCTCATCGCCGAGGGCTACCTGGCCTCGCGCCGGGGCGCGGGAACGTTTGTCGCGCACGAATTGCCGGAGCGCCTGACCACCGTCGGGCGCCGGCGCGCGGCTCGATCCCGCGACGCCCTGCCTTCACCGCGGCTGTCCGCATACGCGCGGCGGACTCGCGAGGAGGCGGCGGTGGCTCCGCTCAGATGGGAGCCGCGGCGCGCGGCGCTGCCCTACGATTTTCGCTACGGACGCCCCGCCTTCGCCGATTTTCCCCACGACACCTGGTGCCGCATCCTGGCGCGCCGCGCGCGGCGCGCTACCATCCGCGATCTCGACTACCTTCCCGCCGAGGGGCTTCCCGCCCTGCGCGAGACTATCGCCGGCTACGCCGCCCGCGCCCGGGGAATCGAATGCTCGCCGGATCAGGTGATGGTGCTCTCGGGCTCGCAGCAGGCGTTCGACCTCGCGGCGCGCGTGCTGATCGATCCCGGCGATACCGTGATTTTCGAAGAGCCTCACTACCGCGCCGGACGCATCGCGATGAAGGCCGCCGGCGCGCGCATCGAAACGGTCGCCGTCGATGACCACGGGTTGCCGGTGGATCAGCTTGCGCACCGCTCCGCTTGCCGCATGGCAGTCGTCACTCCCTCTCATCAGTTTCCAACCGGCGCGGTAATGCCGCTCGCGAGGCGGCTCGAACTTATCCGATGGGCCAATCGCGCGGGCGCGTGCGTGTTCGAGGATGACTACGACAGCGAATATCGCTACGAAGGGCGTCCGATCGAGGCGATGCGCGCGCTCGACGAATTCGGATGCGTGCTCTACGCGGCGACCTTTTCAAAGCTGATGTTTCCGGCGCTTCGGCTTGGCTACATGATCCTGCCCGACTCGATGGTCGATTCGTTCCGATCGGCAAAGGCGCTGGCGGATACGGGATGTCCGGCGCTGCCGCAGCTCGCGCTGGTGGACTTTATTCGCGAGGGCCACTTCGAGCGCCATCTCCATCGCCTCCGCGTGCGCAACGCGTCGCGGCGGGCGGCGATGCTCGAGGCGATCGATCGCTATCTCGGCAATCGCGCGCGAGTCACCGGCATCAATGCCGGCATCCATGCGCTGATCTGGCTGCCGGAGTTTCCGTTTCGCGAGACTCGCGAGATCAGGGCGCGCGCGGAGCGGCTCGGCGTCGGAGTCTATTCGGTGGGACCGTTCTACCTGAAGCCGCCGCCGCATGCGGGCCTGATTCTCGGCTACTCGTCGCTGCCTGAAAAGCAAATCGCCGAAGGCATCCGCAGACTCGCGGCCGCATTGAACTCCTGAGCCCGGCGAAACGCCGCGATCTTCGCGCTTACCAGGCGGCCCGCTACTTGCCCCTGATCGCCTTGCGCACCGGATGGTCGGGCGCAAGGGTGCACAGGCCGTCGCTTTCGATCTTGAGAGCGCAATTGAAGCGCGCGCGGAAATTCTCGAGCGCAATCGCCGCCGTCAACTCGACGATTTGTTCGTCGCTGAAAAGCGCGCGCACTTCCTCGAACACCCGATCGGAAACATCCGCGGGCGTCCGCGTCATCCCCTCCGCGTAACCTAGCGCGGCTTTCTCGCGCCGATCGAACAGCGGACTCGTTTCGAACGACGACAGCGCCTCCAGTTGCTCGTCGGTGATGCCCGCGTCTCTGCCCACGGCAGAGTTGATATCCACTCAGAACGGACATCCGATCATCTGCGCCGCGCGCACCGACACCATAGTCTTGAGCCGCCCTTCGACGACGGTCGATGCGCCGATCGCATTGCCGAGCCTTCCGGCCGCCAGCATGATCTCGGGCCGATGCGCCATCACCAGGCTCGGCGTAATCACGCGCCCGAAGAGCTCCACGTATTTCTGAAACGCCGGCTTCACGCTGTCCGGCGCTTTGTCGGGATCGATTCCTTGAATTCGCATCGCTCCGCTTCTTCCGTGGTTTAACTCACCTCATACCCCGATTCCGCGCGCGAGCCGACCCGCCCAGAGGCCACTTGCGCCTTCACGCGTGGAGCCAGTTTGCGAAAGGTCACCAGGTGTCGATGCAGGGGCGCTTTTTTCCGGTGCGCGGCGGAGGCGGCGGAGACGACCTCAGCGCGGCCATGATCCATTTGCGCGATTCGAGCGGATCGATGACGTCATCGATCTCGAAGGTCGATGCGGTGTTGACCGCCTTGCCGTGCTTGTACATCCGATCGACCATCTCGTCGAACAGCGCCTTGCGCTTTTCGGGATCGTCGATCGCGGCGAGCTCCTTGCGATAGCCGAGCTTGACCGCGCCCTCCAGACCCATCCCGCCGAATTCTCCCGTCGGCCACGCCACCGTGAACATCGGCGCCTTGAAGCTGCCGCCCGCCATCGCCTGCGCGCCGAGCCCATAGCCCTTGCGCAGTACGATAGTGAAGAACGGAACGGTGATGCTCGCACCAACCACGAACATCCTTGCCGCGTGGCGCACGAGCCCGGTCTTTTCGATCTCGGGTCCGACCATGATGCCGGGGGTGTCGCACAGGAAGAGGATCGGGATGTCGAAAGCGTCGCACAGTTGCATGAAGCGCGCGGCCTTGTCGGCGCCGTTGCTGTCGATCGCTCCCGCCAGATGCACGGGATTGTTGGCGATCACTCCCAGCGGCCGCCCTTCGATCCGGATAAACGCCGTGATCATCCCTAGTCCGAAATGGCGGCGAATTTCGAGCACCGAACCGGTATCCGCCAGCGTTTCGATCACTTTGCGCACGTCGTAGATGCGCAGCCGGTTTTCCGGGATGATGCCGCGCAAGAGCCGCTGGTCCGCGCAGTCCCAGCTCTCGATCGATCCCTGGAAATAAGAGAGATATTTGCGCGCGACCTCGACCCCCTCGCGCTCGTCTTCCACCGGGATGTCGACAACGCCGTTGGGCACCTGGACCTCGACGGGGCCGACTTCCTCGGGGCGGAAGATGCCGAGGCCGCCGCCCTCGATCATCGCGGGCCCGCCCATCCCGATATTGGAATTGCGCGTCGCGATCACCACATCGCAGCATCCAAGCAGCGCCGCGTTGCCCGCGAAGCATCGTCCCGAATTGACTCCCACCAGCGGAACCAGGCCGCTCAGCTTGCCCCAATAATTGAACGCCATGCAGTCCAGCCCGGCGACGCCGACGCCGTCGGTATCGCCCGGGCGGCCGCCGCCGCCCTCGGTGAAGAACACGACCGGCAACCGCGACTTGAGCGCGATCTCGAACATCCTGTCCTTCTTGCGATGGTTCTGCTGGCCCTGGGTTCCCGCCAGCACCGTGTAGTCGTAGGACATCACGATGCACTGGGCGCGCGCATCATCGAACAGATCGCCGTTGACCCGGCAGATGCCGGCGATCATCCCGTCGGCGGGAGTGTTTTTGACGAGGTCCTCGATGGTGCGTCGGCGGCGCTGCGCCGCGATCACGATCGGACCGTATTCCACAAACGTTCCGGGATCGCACAGATGATTGACATTCTCGCGGGCGGTCCGCTGCCCGGTCTTGCGCCGGCGCGCAACCGCGTCCGGCCGCGACGGATCGAGGCCGATCAGGTGGCGTTCCTGCACCTCAGCCAGGTCCGGACGCACATGGTCGAGGTCGATCTCCTTATGCTCGGCGACTGTCTCCGCCTGAACTTCCGCCTCCTCGATAAAGGCAAGCGGATGTCCCTCGAAAACCGCATCGCCCGCCGCCACCAGAATTTGGCGCACGGTGCCGCCGACCGCGGCATGAATCACATGCTCCATCTTCATCGCTTCCATCACGAAGAGCTGACGCCCCTTGTGGACGACGTCGCCTTCGTTCACGTCGATGGAAACGATCGTTCCCTGCATCGGCGCTTCGACCGCGACCATCCCCTCGGGCACCGCGATATCGACGGCGTGGGACGCCGCGATTGCCGGCGCCTCCTGCACCGCTACCGAACTGTCGCCGGATTTGCCGTGCACCAGCACCGCCAGCGGATCGCGCGTGTCGATCCGCGCGCCGGCGAGCCTGGGCGCTACCGCGCGCTCGAAGAAGAGCCGGCGATGCGCCGAGGCGGACGCCGCGGTGAGGGTTTCGATGTGATCCTCGACGAACCGGGTGTAGAGGCGATTGGCCGCGAACTCCGGATGATTCAACAGGCTTTGCAAAAAGGCGAGATTGGTCGAAACGCCTTCAATCCTGAATTCGCAGAGCGCGCGGTACGCGCGGCGCACCGCGTCCGCAAAGTCTCGCGACGGAGAATGCGCAATCAGCTTGGCGAGCAGCGAATCGAAACCCGGATTGGTCGTGTAGCCCGCGTAGGCAAACGTATCGACTCGCAGTCCCGGACCCGACGGCGGCTCGAAAACCGCGACCGTTCCGCCCGACGGCTTCGCCGTCCCGTCCGCCCGCATCGATTCCATGTTGATTCGCGCCTGAATCGCGAACCCGCGCGGGCGGGGAATATCCTTCTGATCGAGGCCGAGCGCCGCAAGCGTTTTTCCCGCGGCGAGCTGGAGCTGCGCCTGCACCAGATCGACGCCGGTAACCTCCTCGGTCACCGTATGCTCGACCTGCAGGCGCGCGTTCGCCTCGATAAATGCGAACGAGTCGCCACCGTTCGCATCGACAAGAAATTCGAACGTGCCCAGATTGTTGTAGTGCGTTTCAGCGGCAAGCTTCACGGCGGCCGCGATTATCCGGTCGCGCAGATCGGGAGAAAGTCCAGGGCTCGGCGCAATCTCGATCAGCTTCTGGTTCTGCCGCTGAATCGTGCATTCGCGTTCCCACAGATGGCTCACGTGTCCGGCATTGTCGCCGAGAATCTGCACCTCGATATGCCGCGCGCGCGGCATCAACTGCTCGACGTAAACGTCGCCGATGCCGAAGGCGGCGCGCGCCTCCGACTGGCAGCGTTTGTAAGCTTCCTCGATATCCTCGGCGCGATGGACGGCGCGGATTCCTCTGCCACCGCCGCCGCCGACCGCCTTGATCATGATCGCCGCATCCGGTCCCAGCGATGCGAAAAACTCGCGCACCTCTTCGAGGCTGGTCGCGCTGTCGGTGCCGCGCAGCACGGGGATGCCCGCGCGCTCGGCCGCGATTCGCGCGCGAACCTTGTCGCCGAAAAGATCCAGCACCTCCGGATGCGGGCCGACAAAGACGATTCCCGCCTGATCGCATCGCCGCGCGAACGCGGCGTTCTCGCTCAGAAATCCGTAGCCCGGATGGATGGCGTCGCAGCCTTCTTCCTGGGCAGCCGCAACGAGTTGCTCGATATCAAGGTAGGCGGATGCGCCCCTTCCCTTGAGCCCGCGCGCGGCGTCGGCCTTTCGCGTATGCAGCGAAGGAGCATCGTCTTCTGAAAACACCGCAACCGTCGCGACGCCCAGTTCCGCGGCGGCGCGAATTATGCGGATCGCAATTTCGCCTCGATTGGCAACCAGCAGCTTCTTGGGAAGCATGAATCTTCGTTTACTCTCCCGTCATTCCCGATACATCGAGCCGCGAATCTTTTCGCCCGATCATTCAGATAAAAGCAAACTCCCGCGCAGTAGTGAAAGCGTGCCACAATGCGGCCCTATGCCCCGACAGGCCCGCAAACGCCCGGTCCCCAAGCCTCCGTCGTCACCGCTTGCGGCGGAGGCAAACCGCCCGATCGCGATTGCCGCAATCGCGGCGCTCACGGTGATTCAGCTTGGAGGCCTCACCCAGTATTTCCCGCTGCGCGCCTGGATCAGCCCGCATCCATTCTATACCGGCAGCTACGCGCTTCACTTCGCGCGCAGCCTGCTCAGTTCCACGGCGATGGCGCGCCATTTCCGGCTATGGAGCTACAGCCCTTCGCTGATGGCGGGTTATCCGGCGGGAACGCGGACCGAACCGATGGGCGATGCGGTCGCGCTGTGGTTGTGGCTCTTGAACGGCTTCGCTTCGCCCGGATCGCTCGGGCGCGCCGCCGTGCTCTACAAGCTGTTCGTGATCGGCCTGATCGCCTCCGCTCCGCTCTCGATGGGCTTGTCGGCGTATTGGCTCGGATTCGATTGGCCGGTGACGGCTCTCTGCGCCGCGCTCGGCGTGTTCGGAACGTTCAACTATCCGGGGCTTCTGATGATTCGAGCCGGGATGTTCGCGTTCTTCGGATGCTCGTTTCTGGCGGTGGCGTGGAGCGCGCTGCTTTACGATTCGATCGACAATGCGGGCGCGCCGCGGCTTGCGCTGATCGCGCTTTTCGGCGCGTGGCTGACCTATCTGCATCCGCTCGCCAGCATCCTGCTCGTGCCCGCCGCGCTGGGAAGCCTGGCCGAATCCCCAAGTCCGAGGCGGTTTATCGCCCTGGGCGCCGCGTTTCTCGCGGCGTTCATCCTGTCGATCGGATGGCTCGGGCCGATTCTGATGACCCGCGATATCGGGGTGCATTTCGCGCACTGGTGGAAAACTTCAGGCAGCATCGGCGGCGGGCTTCGGACATTGTTTCGCCAGCGCCTGCCTTTTGCCCCGATCTTGTTGATCGCGCTGGCGGCATACGGCTTATCGCGCGCGCCGCTTCGCAAACGATTCGTGACCTCATGGGCAGGCGCGATCTGCGAATTCGGCCTGCTTGCCTACTTCGGATCGAGCCTGAAGCTCTTCGACAATCTCGAGCCGGGACGGTTCGAGGCTACTTTCTACTTCTTTGCCGCCCCGTTTGCTGCGCTGGGCGCATTCGAGAGCTGGAATCGGATCAGCGAAATCCGAACTCCGTTCGGGCATCTTGCCCGAACCCTCACCGTAATCGCCGCCGCCTACTTCGCGCTGGTCTCGGCCGCATCGGTGCTGGTCGAAACCACCTATCACGGACCTGTCGCGACCGAGCTTCCGCAGCAGGCGCAGGAGATCGAGGGATGGATGAACGTGGCGCGTGATTCGCGAATAATCATCGAGTCAGGGTGGATCGTCGATCGGAACGGCGCTTCATGGCCGCCCTATTTCGGCAGCGACATCGGGCTGCTGTGGGCGCTGGAAAGCGGCCGCGAAGTCATCGGCGCATCGCCGAGCGAAGGCTTTAGCTCGTTCAGCTTCGTCGATCTCGGCAACGGCATCGCATTCGGACGCCGCCTGAGCGACTGGTCTCCCGCGGAGTTTCGCAGGCAACTCGACATCTACAACGTCGGCGCCCTCATTCTGTGGTCGGAGGAGGCCCGGGACTACGTCAAGCAGGTTGACGGCGTGGTGCTGCTCCAGGAGAGCGATCCCTACGCGCTTTACGGCGTCGCCGGCGACCATTCGTTCCTGATGGCGGGGCGGGCCGCTTCGGTAACCGCCGCCCAGGACTGCATCCGGATCGAAGGTGCGGACCCGGGCCGCCTGATCTTGAAGTATCACTACTTCAAAACTCTTCGCTCCGACCCTCCAATTTGGTTCGGACCAATTGCAGTCGGCAACGGCGACCCCAACCCGTTCATCCAGATACAGAACCCCGCCCGCGGCGACATCCGAATCTACAACGCCGGCTTCACCGGCCGGGGCAGCGCATCGAGAGCATGCGATTGAAGCTCTTTATGCTCGTGCCTGGCGCCGTCGCCTGGTGACCCTCGCGGGGTGCGACCTCCCGATGGCGGTGCTCGTGCTCGCCGTGAGCGCCTTGAGCTCGTCGAGCGACTCGCGAAGGTGATGCGAGAGAGATCGCGGCTTGTTGTCGCCGATCCATCGCTCGTACGCGACCTTCAGGATCGCAATCCCTGCTTCCGCCGCCAGGCTCGCGGCCGGCTCGGGGATCCCGCGCCGGCGGAGCGCGTCCGCAATCGCCGTGGCGAGCGACCTGAGCTTGATCAGCTCCCGCTCTCGAAGCTCGGCGTTGTCGGCAATGAGCGCCTGGCGCGTCCTCGCGTACTCGCGCCCGCGCTGCAGTACGGATGCGGTGGCTTCCAGTCCGGCGGCGACCGCGTCGAGCGGAGCCGCCGGCTCGGGGGCGCCGGCGATAGCATCAACGATTGTCTTTTGCAGAGCGCCTGAGCCCCAGAACAGGACTTCGCGCTTGTCGGGGAAGTAGCGAAAGAAGGTCCGCTCGGTGAGCCCCGCCCGCGCGGCTATCTCCTCGACCGTCGTTCGCGCGTAGCCGCGCTCCCGAAAAAGTTCGAGGGCGGCTTGTTCGAGCCGTCCCCGGGCGTTGGGTTTCCATCGGGCCATCCTCCCCATGTTAGCGATTGCAGCGACTGACATCACGTGGTAGAAGTGATGTCATAATCTGACATCGTCAGTCGAGGTTGCCATGCGCGTTTTCGTTACCGGCGCGTCCGGATTCATCGGCTCCGCCGTCGTCCCCGAGCTCCTCGCGGCGGGACATAGCGTGATCGGGCTTGCCCGTTCGGATGCGGCCGCCAGGTCGATCGCTGCCCTCGGTGCCGAAGCGCACCGCGGCGCCCTCGAGGACCTGGAAAGCCTGCGAAGCGGGGCCGCGAAGTCGGACGCCGTGATTCACCTCGCCTTCAATCACGATTTCTCGAAATACGCGGATAACTGCGAGGCCGATCGTCGCGCGATCGAGGCGATGGGCGCCACGCTCGCCGGTTCCGATCGCCCGCTGATCGTAACCGCGGGAACCGCGATGCTCACGCCGGGGCGCCACGGCACCGAAGATGACGCGCCGATCCCGAGTTCCGCCGGGGTTCCGCGCAGCGCGTCGGAGGAAGCCGCCGCTTCCGTCGCGGCGCGCGGCGTGCGCGTGTCCATCGTGCGGCTTCCGCCGTCGGTGCACGATCGCGAAAGGCTTGGCCTCGTTTCGCGGTTGATCGCGCTCGCTCGTGAAAAGGGCGTGTCGGCGTTCGTCGGTGATGGGATGAATCGATGGCCCGCGGTCCACCGACTCGACGCCGCCCATCTCTATGTGCTCGCGCTGGAAAAAAGCGCCAACCTGGCCCGCTATCACGCCGTCGCCGAAGAAGGCGTGCGTCTCAGAGAAATAGCCGAAGCGATCGGGCGGCGATTCAATGTCCCGGTAGTATCAAAATCCTCGGCCGAGGCGCTCGATCACTTCGGATGGCTCGGACCGTTCATGGGAATCGACTTGCCGGTCTCAAGCACGCAGACCCAGGATCGCCTCGGCTGGCGCCCGGTTCACCCTGACTTGATTTCCGATCTCGAACGGGCACGCGATCTCGAAATTTAGATGAAGTATTAAGTCTCAAGCGCGCTTCGAGCCATTCTGAGTGCGGATGTTCCTGGATTGATTGGCGCCAGGGCAGCTTCTTTACCGATCGTCACCTCTTTGTTCGCGACGGCGCCGGCGCGCGACCCTAACGTTGGGGCCAGTGCGCTCCAGGATCTTGCGCCGGTACCGCTCGCGCTCGCGCTCAGCGCGTTTCTCCCCGTGCGTTCTACGGTAAACGCGACTCGCAGTCTTGTTGGCGCAGCGATGGGTGCAATACTTCTGATTTTTCCGCTCCGCCAAAAATATCCCCAGGCACTCGGGCTCCTGGCATCGCTGGATTCTGAGAGCGGCTTCGACATCCTCGTAGAGATCGTCCAGCGCCACACGGAGGACGGCATCTTCGAGATTCGCATCGCGATAGCTCAAGGCTCTTCCGCCCTCTGAGCCCAGCTTTCCGGCGTCGAGGATGACGCTGCCGCCTGAGTAATCCGCGCGGAAAGACTTCCGGTCTGCAACTGCGCCAAGCAGCTCCTCCACGCGATCGATAATCGCTTGCAGCCGCGCGGGATTCTTCTCCAAGTCAGTTACTTCCGCGTTCAATGGCTCGTCGGGTTCGAGGTCCAGCCACTGCCGCAACTCGTAGATGAGGTTGGGAAGGTCGCCGGGGCGGCCTTTGGCCAGCGCAGCGGCATCGACTCGGGAGAGCTCGACCAGCCACGGCAAAACCCGCTCCTTCTTCATTGGCTCCGGGCGCCCACCCGCTGGAGCGCCATTTGAGGGACTCGGTTTTGTTGACATGCGCATTCGCAGCCATTCATATCAAATGGTCCTGCCGGCCATAAATCCTCTTACAGGATGAATCATATCTGGCCACAGAATTATTTATATCCGATATTGCCAGACAGCTTCCCCGCGCTAGGATTGGGAACGAAGACGGGAGGAAATATGAAAACCATCGTAATCGTGGTCGCAGTGGTTCTGGCAGTACCGGCGCTGGCACACGCGCAAAATTGGGGTCGCCCAGGCGGTTACACGATCATCACACCCGGAGCACCGCCAACCTTCGTAAACCCAAGTCTCAACGGCGGCTACACCGCGATTACGCCCGGCCAGCCGCCTACTTTCATCAACCCCAGCCTCAACGGCGGCTACACGGTCATAACGCCGGGCAGATCTCCCACCTTCATCGATCCCACGATTCCCCAAATTCCCCGCGCGCCAATCTACGGGGGAGATGCCGCCGGAGATGATTGATCGCCCGCGTCTTCGGCATCCAACCACTGGTGATGCAGACAGCTTCAGATTCGACGCGCACATGAAACGTCCGGTCCGCAATCGCACGCAAGGACACGCGCAACATTGGGAGGACTCGACAGATGCTTGGCGAAGAACAGTGTCGACTATGTGGTCATGCAGAATCGGAACACGAGCAGCAGCGGCCTGTGCCTGGCGGCCGCCCCGCTCCCGAAGGCCCCTCGCCCTATCGGGGCAGTTGTCAACATCCCGGTTGCAATTGAATTCTTTTTCAAGCGAGGTGACGGGCGTTGCTCTTGAGGGATGCCCTCAATTGCCGGGGAGCGCGGCCTGAGTCCGCCGTCGCGCGATCACACACCCGCGAACCATTCGTAGCCTTGGTTTTCCCAGTAGCCGCCGGATGGGGTGGGCAGGAAATTCACCTCGGTCAGGTATTTGACCATCTTGTAGCCGAGCTTGACGGCGGTATAGAGGCGCAGCGGAGCGCCCTGGCCGGGCTCCAGCGGATGACCGTTCATCCCGTAGGCGACGATCGTCTGCGGATGCATCGCGCTCTCCAAATCCCACGATGACCAGTAGCCGGAATCGAAGCTGCGAAACTCGACATACCTCGCCCGCCGATCAACTGCCGCCATCTTCGCGATCTCGCTGACGCGCACTCCGTGCCACGCCGCCACCGCCGACCATCCTTCGACGCAATGATGGCGCAGGCGCATGTCCACCCGCGGCATCTTCTTGAGATCCTCGAGCGACAGCACCATCGGCCTGGCGACCAGCCCGCCAACCTTGAGCGCCCAGCCATCCGGCGCGAACGGCAGGTCGTCGGAAATGAAATAGCTGGGAAACTCGGATTCCGGGGTGGTGGCGGAAGGCGGCAGGTCCGGGGCGAGGCGCGACGGCGAAAAAATCGCGCTTTCCACGTTCTGGTTCCATTCCCCCATCGCGCGCAGGAACGACGACGCGGCGCGCGATTTCTCGCATCCCGCAAGCAGCGTGGCCGCGCCCAGTCCGATCAGGAGCTTGCGCCGTGCAATGATCCTAGCCACGCGCGCCTCCGGTGATCATCCCGACGATCGTGCGTGGATGTAGCGCGACCAGCACCAGATGCGTCGCGACGAACCCCGCGATCGCCAGCAGCATCGTGAGATGAACCACTCTGGCGCCGTCATACCCGCCGAATAGCGCCGCGATCCACCACAGTTGCACCGGCTTGTAGATCGCAAGCCCCGACAGCACCTCGACGATCGCGAACACGATCACAGACGTGTACGCGAGCCGCTGCAGTCCGTTGTAGAAATCCGGCGGTGGCGGATTTTTTGCCACGCGCACGTACCAGGCGAACATCCGGACCGCGCCCGCACCGTCGCGCTTCGGAAGAAAAAGGCGCCGGCGCCATTCGCCGCTCGTGAAGAAATAGCCAAGGTAGATGATTCCGTTCAGAACCAGGAACCAGGCGATCGCGAAATGCCAATGGCGCGCTCCCGCCAGCCATCCTCCGAACCTGGCCCATTGCGGCGGCGCCACCTCCTGCAGCGGATACCACGCGTACTGGGCTCCGCGCGGGCCGAGCGCCGGATAGGCGGTGAAAATCTGAAGCCCGCTGCCGGCCATGATCAGCAGCAACGGAATGTTGAGCCAGTGCGAGAGGCGAATTGGCAGGGGCTGTGCCCGCCGGGAATCGTTGCCCGCTTTATCCATCGACCGCTTCCCCTCTCACATTCATAACACCCGCGGCTACGGCTATGGTTCCATAGCGGATAATCGCCGGGGCCACGTTGACTTTAAGCGCCCACGATTTTAACGTAGAGACCACTCGGCGCTCGATATGAACCGCATCCCCGCCATCGCCATTATTATGATGATTACCTTGGCGGGCGGGGTGCGTCGCGATCGCCGATAGACGGCTTCAAACGACGAAACGACCCCTCCTGCCAGTCCCGGTGGGAGGGGTTTTCTTTTTCCCAATTCCCTCCGGAAAACCGGCGATGGAGCGGTCGTCTCGCAAAGAAGGAACGACCGATGGACCATCATGCGATCCTTGCCCGCACCCTGAACGCGCGCGTCGCCAAGGTGATGCCGCATCCGACGCCTTTGACGCCCGCGCGCGGCCTGTCGGAAAAGCTTTCCATTCCCGTCCTGCTCAAGCGCGAAGACCTGACCCCGGTTTTCTCGTTCAAGCTGCGCGGCGCGTACAACCGAATCGCGATGCTGGATGAAAGATGCGCGGCGCGCGGCGTAATCGCCGCATCCGCCGGAAACCATGCCCAGGGAGTTGCGTATTCCGCCCGGCGCCTTGGGATCGATGCGCGGGTGGTGATGCCGGCGACCACCCCAAAGATCAAGATCGATGCGGTGCGCCGCCATGGCGCGCGCGTCGATCTGATCGGACGCGACTACTATGAAGCCGCGGCCGCCTGCGAAGTAATCGCCGCGGAAACCGGGATGACGCCGGTTCCCGCCTATGATGACCCGGACGTGATCGCCGGGCAGGCGACGGTCGCGCTCGAAATCCTCCGCCAGGCCGGCGGTCCTCTCGGATCGATTTTCGTCCCGGTCGGCGGCGGAGGGCTGGCAAGCGGAATCGCGGCCGTGATCAAGGCGGTCCGTCCTGAGATCAAGGTAATCGGAGTCGAACCGGATGATTCGGACGCGATGACGCGATCGATTCAGGCCGGCCATCGCGTGGCGCTCGAACGGGTCGGAATTTTCGCCGATGGCGCGGCGGTCAGGATGGTTGGCGAGACGACGTTCGGGCTGTGCCGCCGCTACCTGGACGCCTGCATAACCGTCACTATCGACCAGATCTGCGCGGGTATCCGCGATGTATTCGAGGAAACCCGCGCGGTCCTCGAACCCGCCGGAGCGCTCGCGATAGCCGGCCTGAAGCGCTTTGCGAGCGAAGGCCGCGTTCCGTCCGGTCCGGCAATAGCGATCGCGTCCGGCGCCAACGTGGATTTCGGCGCGCTCGGCTTCATCGCGAATCGCGCCGCGGCTTCACCGGACAGTGATTATGGGTCGAGAGGCAAGGTGCCGACTCCGGCTTGAAACCGCAGGTCAATGGGTGCCGCCGGCGAGGCAGTCGGCGCAGGTGCCGTACAGCTCCATCTTGTGCCGCCTGAGCTTCGCGCCGAGCTGGCGCGCGACGGCTTCCTGGAGGCGCTCGATGCTGTCGTTTTCGAACTCGATTATCCGCCCGCAGCGCTCGCAGATGAAATGATCGTGATGCCGTTCGTCAACCGCTTCGTAGCGCGCCTGGCCGTCGTCGAAATGCCGCTCCTGGAGCAGATCGCATTCCCGCAGCAGCCGCAGGGTTCGGTAGATGGTCGCGTAGCCGACATGCGGGCTGACCTTCTTGACCTCGGCGTACAATTCTTCGGCGCTGATATGGCGGCCGATTCCGAAGAACACGCGCGCGATATCGTCGCGCTGGCCCGTGGACTTGAGCCCGCGCTCCTTGAGGCGGGCGTGAAACAGCGTCATCCGCTCCTCCGCGCTGACGCGCGGCCTGCGGTCTACGACAGTGCGTCCGGTCGTGCTGCCTTCTTCGGCACGCGGCATCTTTATCCCTGTCCGGGTTGGGCTCCGGGCTGAACGATTCGGCGCGCGGCGGGCGAAAGATACAGCGATTCGAGGTCTCGTTCGCGCAGGGCCTCGGCGAGAATTTCGAGCTGTTCGGCGGGCGCCTGGTCGCGGTCGATGATTACCAGGTCCTTCTCGCGAAGCCGGCATGCGCCGCCGCGGGCGCGGTAGCCCACCTCGCGCAAAATCTTCTCGCGCCTTACCACCAGGCCGACCCGCTCCGCCGCCTCGCACAGTTCGTCAATCAGTTTGAGCACTCGCGATTCCTTCTGCTCACCCATCCTGTCCAGCCTCTTGAGGAAACCCCTGAGCCCGTGGTATCGCGGACTCTCGTAACGAGGTTGCGCCGATGATCAAGAAACTCCTGGTCGGCATCGATACCTCCGAACATTCCCGCAACGCGCAGGCCTACGCCTTTCACATCGCGCATCGCCTCAATGCCAGCGTTATTGGACTGCACGTGGTCGATATCGTGTCGATCGAAGGATCGTTCTTTCATGATATATCAGGTTCGCTCGGTCTGGAGCCATATCTCGATTTTTCCTCCCGGATGCGCGAGGTGCTGACCGCGCGCGGACGCCAGGTGCTGGACGAATTCACGGCCGCGGCGGGCCGCGAAAATGTCCCGGTCGAAACCGTGCTCGACATGGGAATCGTCGCCAACCAGATTTGCGAACGGGCCAGGAGCGCGGACCTCGTGATGATAGGGCATCGCGGAGTGAACGAGCGCTTTTCGAGCGGACTGCTCGGCTCGACCGCCGAGGCGGTGGCGCGCAAGTGCCCCCGCCCCCTGTTCATCTCTCCGATGAAGTTTCGCGAAATCCAGCGCATCGTGCTCGCCTACGACGGCAGCGAGCGGGCATCGCGCGCGATGCGCGCGGCGGCGGAGTTCGCAAGCAGCCTCTCAATCCCTATCGCAATCGTCACGGTCGCGCGCGACCCCAGGATCGGCGAGCGCACCCTGGAGGAAGCGCGCAAGTACTTCGAACCCTACACGCTGCAAACCGAGTTCAAGCTGCTTTCCGGGCACGCCAACGAGGAGATAGTCAGGTTCATCAAGGATTACGACGCCGACCTGCTGTTCATCGGCGCGTATGGCCATAGCCGAATAATCGAGATGGTGCTGGGCTCGACGACCGAGTATGTCCTGCGCAATACGCCGTGCCCGGTATTCCTTTCGCGGTAAGGCGCGAGAAAGTCCGCAGCTTACGCACAGTTGCAACCGGCGCCGGCCGCGCAAGCGGCGAAGCGCCAATCGAGGAGGCGCGCGATGCGAATCGGATTTATCGGATTGGGCAACATGGGCGGCCCGATGGCGCTCAACCTGATCAAGGCCGGACATTCGCTCATCGTCTACGACCTCCGCCGGTCCGCCGCCGACCCGCATCTGGCCGCGGGGGCCCGATGGGCGGATTCGCCCGCGGCGGCCGCGGCCGAAAGCGAAGTCGTCTTCACTTCGCTGCCCGGCCCGCGCGATGTGGAAGAAGTCGCCACCGGCGAAGGCGGAATCCTAAGCAAACTGGCGCGCGGATGCGTCTATGCCGACCTTTCCACCAATTCGCCGTCGGTGATCCGCCGCCTCAACGCCGCTTTCAAGGCGCGCGGGATCGAAATGCTTGATGCTCCCGTGAGCGGCGGAATCCCCGGCGCGCGAAACGCCACGCTGGCGGTGATGGTCGGCGGCGACCGCGCCGCATTCGAAAAAATCAAACCGGCGCTCGATGCGATCGGAGACAAGATCTCCTACATCGGCGCGAGCGGCGCGGGCGCGGTCGCCAAGCTGGTCCACAACATGATCGCGCTCTGCTCGACCCAGCTTCTCGCCGAAGCGTTCACGATGGGCGTAAAGGCCGGCGTCGCGCCGCAAGCGCTGCTCAGGGTGGTGCAGGATGGCGCCTACGGACAGGGGATGCTGCTTAAGGGCACGATGCCGAAGATGGTGTTTCGCGGCAATTTCGATCGCGTGACCTTCGCCCTCAAGCTCGCGCGAAAGGACCTCGGCCTCGCGACCGAAGTTGGCCGCGAACTCAACGTGCCGATGCCGATCGCAAGCCTGGTCGAGCAGGACCTGCTCGCCGCGCTCGCCAACGGACTGGCGGAGAAAGACTCGACCGCGGCGGTAACGATCCAGGAAGCGCGCGCCAACGTGAAGATTCGGACCGCGGAATCGGAAACATCGACGAGGTGAACACACATGGCAAACGAACTCGAAAAGAAAGGTCTGGAAGTTCGGACAAAGCTGTTCGGAGAGAAACAAGCGCTCGCGGGTCACGAGGCTATCAAGAAGTTCGATCCGGATTTCGCCACTTTTCTCAATGAACAACTCTTCGGCAACATCTGGTCCCGGCCCGGGCTCGAACTCAAGACGCGGTCGATGATTACGATCGCCGCCCTGATCGCGCTTAACCGCGGCCCCGAACTCCGCATCCATATGCGCGGCGGCTTGAATCTCGGCATCAAGCCCGAGGAACTAAAGGAGATGATTCTCCATCTGTCGCAGTACAGCGGCTTTCCGACCGCGGTCGAGGCGATGCGCGCGTTCATGGAAGTGACCGAGCCGAAGAAGAGCTGAAGCGAAACTCTGCCGTGGCGAGCTTCCTGATCGACGGTCCGCGAACCGCGCGCGATGCGCTTGTGCTTGCGCACGGGGCCGGCGCGCCGATGGATTCGCCGTTCATGCAAGCGATCGCCGAGGGCGCCGCCGCAGCCGGAATCAAGGTGGTGCGCTTCGAGTTCCCGTACATGCGCCGCCGGCGCGAAGGCGGGCGCGGCGGCGCTCCCGATCCGCAGCCGATCCTCATTCAGTCGTGGCGCGAGACCATCGATGAGTTAGGCGGAGGCGAGCGGCTGTTTATCGGGGGCAAGTCGCTCGGCGGCAGAATCGCGAGCATGGTCGCGGATGAAGCCCGGGTGCGCGGGCTCGTCTGCCTGGGCTACCCGTTCCATCCGCCGGGCAATCCCGGCAAAACGCGCACACAGCATCTGGAAAATCTGAAGACTCCGGCGCTGATCCTGCAAGGCACCCGCGACAGTTTCGGCCGGCCCGACGAAATCGCCAAGTACAAGCTCTCGCGGAAAATCCGAATCGAATGGATCGACGATGGCGACCATTCCTTCAAACCCCGCGCGAGCAGCGGCCGCACCGAAGCCGATAATCTGCGCGCCGCAATCGAGCTGGTGACCGAGTTCGTGAAGTCGCGTTAGCCCGGACACTTGCTCGAAAGCGCGCGACTCGGACCGCTTGGCGCATGCGGTTCGAAAGCGCCGGCCATTGATGCAAAGCGCCGCCGCCAAAGCGACGAGCCTGATCCTCAGTCTTTCTGGACCATCACCTCGGTCGCCTTGATCACCGCCGTGACCTTGTCGCCTTTCTTGAGCTTCATCTCCTCGGCGCTGTGCTTGGTGATCACCGACTCCACGATGTTGTCGCCGACTTTTACGGTGATAAGCGCAGTGACGGTGCCAAGCACAACCTCGGTGATCTCACCCTTCAGATGATTTCGAGCGCTGAGTGCCATCTTCGCTTCTCCTCTTCTGGTTCGCCAGAATAATTGTCAGGTTGCTTGAATAATGTCATATGAAACCGTAACCGCCGGAGGCAAGAAAGGGCTCGGCGCGAACGACATGAAGAACAGATTAAATCGACGGATTCGATCTCTCGTTTTCGCCTCAATCGCGCCCATCCTATTGCCGGTCACGTCCCCCGCGGCCCATGCTGAGCAGCTCACGGTGGCGGCGGCCGCGGACCTGACCTTCGCCTTCAAGGACATCGGCGCGCAATTCGAGAAGCAGACGGGCGAGACCTTGCGCATCTCCTACGGGTCCTCGGGAAATTTCTTCGCCCAGATAAAGAACGGAGCTCCCTACGACGTGTTTTTCTCCGCCGACGTGCAGTATCCGGAAAAGCTGGAAGGAGCCGGTCTCTCCGAGCCTGGCAGTATATACGAGTATGCCGCGGGCAGGATCGTGCTGTGGGAACTCGACTCATCAAAAGTCGATCTGAGCAGGGGCTTCGGCGCGCTGCTCGACCCCGATGTCCACAAGATTGCGGTCGCCAACCCCGAGCACGCGCCCTATGGCCGGGCGGCGATCGCGGCGCTCCGGCACGAAGGCGTGTACGACCGGATCAAGGGAAAAATCGTGATGGGCGAAGATATCGCGCAGACCGCGCAGTTCGTGCAATCCGGGAACGCGGATGTGGGAATTGTCGCGCTTTCGCTCGCGCTCGCGCCGCCGATGAGGAGCCGCGGCCGCTACGCGGAAATCCCCGTGTCCGACTACCCCCCTATCATCCAGGCCGCGGTGATCATCAAGACCTCATCGCACAAGGAACTGGCGCGGCGATTTCTGGATTTCATGAAGGAGCCGCCCACGGTCGCGCAGATGGCGCAGTTCGGTTTCGTGGCCCCCAGCGCTATTGCGAGCGGAGCCGCCATGACGCCACATTGAGCAGATGCTCGCGTGGGGACCCATATTCCTGACCCTGCGGCTCGCGCTGGTCGTGTGCTGCGTGCTGATTCTGATTGGGATGCCCCTAGCTTCGTGGCTGTCCTTTACCACCTGGCGCTGGAAATTCCTGATCGAGTCGGTGGTCGCGCTGCCGCTGGTTTTGCCGCCGACCGTGCTCGGATTTTACATACTGGTCGCGCTGGGCTCGCAAAGCCCGATCGGGCGATGGTACCGAATGCTTTCCGGGCACGGATTGCCGTTCACTTTTGCGGGGCTGGCGATCGCCTCGGTAATCTACAGCCTGCCGTTCATGGTTCAGCCGATGACGGCGGCGTTCGGCCAGATCGATCGCAACCTGATCGATGCCTCGTCGATTCTGGGCGCATCGCGCCTGCGCACCTTCTTTCGCATCGTGCTGCCGCTTTCGCTGAGCGGAGTCGTCACCGGAATCGTGCTTTCTTTCGCGCATACCCTGGGCGAGTTCGGCGTGGTGCTGATGGTTGGCGGCAACATCCCGGGCGCGACCGAGACGATTTCGATCGCGATCTATGACAACGTGCAGGCGCTGAATTACGCGGCGGCGAACCGGATGGCGCTGCTGCTGCTGGCTTTCTCCTTCATCACGCTCTCGCTCACCTACGCGCTCAACCGGCGGGTCTGGGACGTATGGCCGTTGCATCGTTGAGCGCCGATCGCGCTACTGTCCTTCCGGTGGCGGGCAATCCATCAGGCGCATCCTTGTCAGTCGCGGTCGCACGGCGGGTCTCAAGCGCGTTCTCGCTGCAGGCCGAGTTCGAAGCCGGCCCCGGCTTCACGATGATTCTGGGGCCCTCCGGCGGCGGCAAGACCACATTGCTCAATTGCGTCGCCGGCCTGGCGCGCCCCGACGCGGGACGCATCGCGATTGGCGATCGGGTCCTGTTCGACAAGGGTGCGGGAATCGATGCGCCGGTTTCTTCGCGGCGGCTCGGCTACCTGTTCCAGAACCTCGCGCTGTTCCCTCATCTGACCGTGGAACAGAATGTTCAGTACGGAATTGCCCGGCTCGACGCGCCCGAGCGCGAGCGGCGGATGAACTCGCTGCTCGAGTCCTTTCGCATTACTCATCTGCGCGGCCGCAAACCGGCTGAAATCTCGGGCGGCGAGCGACAGCGAGTGGCGCTCGCCCGTTCGCTCGTGACCGACCCGGCAGTGCTGCTTCTCGATGAACCGCTGACCGCGCTGGATACGTCAACCAAGTCGAAAATTCTCGACGACCTCAGGCAATGGAACGCGGAACATCGAATTCCCATTCTGTACGTGACGCACGCCCCCGAAGAGGCCTTCGCGCTGGGCGAACGCGTCATCGTGATGGAAGCGGGCCGCGTGATCGCGCAGGGGATGCCGCAGCAGGTGCTCAAATCGCCGCGGCACGAAACGATCGCGCAGATTGTCGGCTTCGAGAATGTCTTCGATGCGACCGTGACCGCGCTGATGGAAGCGCAGGGCACGATGCTCTGCCGGCTTCGCGGCAATCATCTGGACCTCGAGGTGCCCCTCACCGACGCCGCTCCCGGCTCTTTCGTGCGCATCGCCGTCCGCGCCGGCGACATCATGATGGCCTCGGAGCGCCCGCGCGGATTGAGCGCCCGAAACACCTTCGAGGGGCGCCTGGTCGAGTTGCGCCGCGCGGGAGTGACGGTGGTCGCGATGGTCGATTCTGGAGTAACCTTTGAAGTCCACCTCACTCCGGGCGCGGTGGAAGAACTCAAGCTCGCGCCCGGCAAAAAGGTGTGGCTGGTGCTGAAGACCTATTCTTGCAGCCTGGTCGAAGCGTAGGTGCGCAAATCGCTGCGATACGCAGGGCGATCGATCGCGCTTGGGTGCGGATTGATCGCGATGGTGACAACGATGGCAGATGCTCAGATCGCCGCCCCGGAAATCGCCCGTCCCGGCCTCCAATGGTTCAACGTGCCCGCGCCCTTGCCGATCGCGAGCCTGCGCGGACGAATCGTGATCCTGGATTTCTGGACCGAGGGATGCATCAACTGCATGCAAATCATCCCGACCCTGCGCCGAATCGAGGAAAAGTACCCCGAACAGGTCGTGGTGATCGGAGTTCATTCTCCGAAATTCGCGAACGAGAAGAATGCGGCGAGCGTCCGGGACGCGATCGCTCGCTACGAAATCCGCCATCCCGTCATCCATGACCCCGAAATGACCATCTGGCGCAACTATGGAATTCGCGCCTGGCCGACGCTGATCGTGATCGGCGCCGACGGCAGTGTGCTGGGCGCAATTCCCGGCGAGCCCGATCCCGACCGCCTCACACAGGCAATCGGCAACCTGGTGGCCAACTTCGAACGCAACGGAGAACTGAAGCCGGCTCGGCTCGACCTTCGGCCGGTGCCTGAGCCGAACGGCCATTTTCTCTTTCCCGGCAAGCTCAAGAAGGTTCCCGGTGGCGAGAAGACGTGGGCGCTCGCCGACGGCGGACATCATCAGGTTGTTCTGCTCGATGATAACGGCAAGGAGGTCGCGCGTTACGGCAGCGGCCAGCCGGGCCTGATCGACGGAGCGAAAGACCAGGCGCGCTTCAATCATCCGCAGGGCCTTATCGCCACCCCCGATGCGATCTACGTGGCCGATACGGAAAATCACGCAATCCGGCGCATCGATCGCGCGACCGGTGCCGTGACTACGCTGGCGGGCACCGGCCGCCGCGGCCGTCCCCTCGCAGCACCCGAACCGGGCCGCACGGCAGCCCTCGCTTCGCCCTGGGACCTGGAGATCAAGGGCGACCAACTGTTCTTTGCGAACGCCGGCACGCATCAAATCGGCGTGCTCGATCTCACGACCGGCAACGTCGCGCGGCTGGCCGGATCCGGCGAAGAAGCGATCACCGACGGCCCCGCCGCGCAGGCTGCGATGGCGCAGCCGAGCGGACTTGCGCTCAGCGCCGATGGAAGGAATCTCTATCTGGCGGACAGCGAGAGTTCGGCGGTGCGCGTGGTGGCGCTTTCCGGCGAACCCAGGATGATCACGCTGGTGGGCGCGGGGCTGTTCGATTTCGGATGGGTCAACGGCGACTTCCGCCGCGCGCGCCTGCAGCATCCTCTCGGAGTGGCCTGCGACGGCGGCCGGATTCTGGTCGCGGACACCTACAACAGCGCCATTCGCGAGCTGAACCTGGACACGCGCACGGTCGCGGACTTCGACGGCGGCAAGTTCACCTGCGTCGATCCGGTATGCGTGCCGATGCGCGAGCCGGCGGGCATCGCGGTTGATTCGCCGGACCGGATTCTGCTGGTCGACACCGGCAACCATCGCATCGACGAATACCGCCCCTCCGCGAAGACCTACCATACCTGGTCGCGCTGACGATCTCGGGCGAGCTCTTCGCCTCCGCCATGCCGTTTTCGCTGCTTTCACAATATTGTGAAAGTTCCGAATTTATGATAGGGAAGACACATGAATGCGAAAGCGGCCGTGAGCAACCGCGACGCGCGCTCGCGGTTCGTCGAAAGCTTCGCCGCGGTCCTGACCGAAACCGGCTTCCCCCGGATGCCGGCGCGAGTCTTCGCCGCGCTGCTCGCCAGTGATTCCGGCACGATGACCTCGGCCGGGCTTGCCGAACTCCTGCACATCAGCCCCGCCGCCGTTTCCGGCGCCGTCCGCTACCTGATGCAGATGAGCCTGGTGAGCCGCGAGCACGAGCCGGGCTCGCGGCGCGACAGCTATCGCGTGCACAGCGACGTGTGGTGCGAGGCGATGGCCCGGCGCGACCGGGTGCTTTCGCGATGCGAGCGGAGCCTGCGCGAAGGAATCGGCCTGCTCGGGCGCAACACCGGCGCGGGCGCGCGGATGGCTGAGACCCTGGCCTTCTTCGAATTCATCCAGGCCGAGCTGCCCGCGCTGCTCGAAAAATGGCGAACCCGCAAAGCGCGCCTGAGCCTCGCGCAGCCTGCTTCACATCAGACCGCCCATTCGGCGAGACGCAAGCGCGCCTAGCCGGCCGCGCCTCTTTCGCGTGGCAGCAGAGAGGAGGTAACGCACTCATGAAGCTCAAACTGATCGGCGGCGTCGTTTATACCTTCCTGATCTTCGCGGTCTTCCTGTTTCTTCCGGCCGGCACGTTGCGATGGTGGCGGGCGTGGATCTTTCTCGGCGTGCTGGCGATTTGCTCCGCATGGACGATGTTCGGCGTGATGGCGCACAACGAGGCGCTCCTCGATGAGCGCTACAAAGGTCCGGCCCAGAAGGGCCAACCGCTCGCCGACAAGATCATCCTGATGCTGCTGATGGTTTCATTCCTCGGGTTCCTGATTCTCATTCCGCTCGATGTGTTCCGGCTTCATCTGCTCGGCGGACCGGGCCCTGTTCTTTCCAGCTTCGGACTCGCGCTGTTCGTCGCCGGATGGACCGTCATCACGCTGGCGCTCAGGGAAAACGCGTTTGCGGCGCCGGTGGTGAAGCTTCAGGAGGAACGCCATCAGGCGGTGGTCGATTCCGGCGTTTACGCCGTCGTGCGCCATCCGATGTACGCGGGCGCGATCCCGATGATGATCGGCATCGCGCTGTGGCTCGAATCATACGCGGCGGTGCTGGCCGTCGCCCTCACCTTCGCGGTGGTCGCGGCGCGCATCCTGTTCGAGGAGCGCCTGCTGGAAAGCGAGCTTCCGGGCTACGAGGCGTACACGCATCGCGTTCGCTATAGAATGATCCCGTTTGTCTGGTAGAAACATGATCGCATGACAGCGAGGATCGTTTCACTCGGGCCGGCGGGACTTTATTTCATCTTCGATCCGATTGTCGCCGGGCTTCGCGAGCGCGGGTTCGAGGTAGTCCACTCGACTGATTTTCCGAAGTTCACCCGCGAGTCCGCCGATCTTCTGAGCAACGCCGCCGTGTTTATCACCATCAGCAACTTCCCGTGCGATCGCGCGCTGATGGCGAAGGGGCCGAATCTGCGCGGAATCGTCTCGCCGTTCATCGGCACCGAGGGAATCGACGAAGCGGCGGCGACCGATCTTGGAATCATCATCGCCAACGGACAGGTGCCAGAGAATTTTCTGAGCATGTCGGAATCGACGATCATGCTCATGCTTGCCTCGCTCTACTCGCTGCATTGGTGGGAAAACCAGTTGCGCGAGAACCGGCCTCATCCGCCGCGCGTGCCGGGACGGATGCTGCGCGGCAGAACGATCGGAATGATCGGATTCGGCAATATCGCGCGGGGAATTGCGGCGCGCCTGGCCGGATGGGACGTTCGGCTGCAGGCCTTTTTTCCTCGCCTCCACGCCCCGCTGCCGCCCGAGGTCACGCGGGTTGGCCTCGACGAGCTGCTTAAAACCAGCGACGTGGTATGCGTGCTGGCGCCGTTGAATGCGGAAACGAAAGGGATGCTCAACCTCGAACGGCTCAGGCTGATGAAGCCCGACGCTCTCCTGATCAACACCGCCCGCGGCGCAATCGTGGACGAAGCCGCCCTGGTGCAAATCGCACGCGAGCGGCCCGATTTCAAAATCGCGCTCGATACCTTCGCCGTCGAACCGCTTCCCGCCGACAGCGAATTGCGCAAGCTTCCGAATACGATCCTGACGCCGCATGCGATCGGCCACACGCAGGAGAGCGTCGATGCGCTCCCGGCCGCGGCGATCGAAAATGCCGCGCGAATCGCATCCGGCGATCTCCCGCTCTACGTCCGCAATCCTGAGGTGATTCCGGCGTGGTCGCGGCGGTGGAAAAAGTAGGAGCCGCGCGCCTCTCGCGGATTGCTCGGACCCGCGAAGTTCCCGCGAAATCGCGGCGATGCTCAGGCCGCCGACTTCTTGAGCGCGTCGTGCTGGGCCTGGATGCGCTTCAGCTCCTCCCAGCTCAGATAGGACGTGAAGCCGTTCTCATTGAAGAACAATACCGGGCCGTTGCAGATGAACAGGTACTCGGTGTCTTCGAGCGCGGTCGTCGCGCCGTGCACCATCCCGTTCGCTTCGTACACGTAGTCGCCGGCGTTCAGAATTCCGGTGCGAACCTGAAGCTTGCCGGACAGGATGAAAGTATGCGAGGCGCTCAGATGCTTATGGGCCGGCGCGACGTAACCCTTGAGCCATTTGAGCAGCACGGCCCAGGTTCCGCTTTCGGACCCGGTCCAGAGGATTTTCATGAATGCGCGCTTGGGATCGTCGGCGGACGGAATCCAGTCCATCTTCGATGCTTCCACGAGCGTATCCATCAGCTCGGAATTGAACGGGCGAATGTCCTGGGGAAGCGCCATCGTCCTTCTCCTTTTGCGGCCAGCGGGCTTTGCTGGAACCTGCCCGATGGTTAGTCGGAAACGGTCCGACGATCAAGCGAGACGATCGCACGCCGGCCGCTGCTCGACTGGCAGCGGGCAGCATCTCGATCAGGATCGACCAGCGCCGTTTCCCGTATCCGTCAAACTGAACGGACCAGGCCGCCGTCGATTCGGATCATCGAGCCCGTCACGTATGAAGCGAGGGGGCTTGCGAGAAAGGCTGCGACCGCGCCGAATTCCTCGACCGTACCGAGTCTTCCGACCGGCACCGCGGCGCCGGCGCGCTTGACCGCTTCCTCGGGTGAAATTCCGCTGCGTTCGGCGGCCGCGCGATTGAGCTGGATCAGCCGGTCGGTCGCGATCGTGCCGGGCAGCAGCGTGTTGACGGTGATCCCGTCGCGCGCCACCTCGGTCGCGAGCGTCTTGGCCCATCCCACCACGGCGGCGCGCAGCGAATTGGAAATTCCGAGATGAGGGATCGGCTCGATCACGCTGAAGGACGCGACGTTGAGTATCCGTCCCCATTTCCGCTCGCGCATCGCCGGCACCACCATCTCGGTGATTCGGAACAGCGCGAGCACCATCGCGCGGAACTGCGCCTCCCATACTTCCGGCTTCACGCCGAGCGCGCCGGAGGGGGGCGGTCCGCCGGAGTTGTTGATCAGGATGTCGATCGATCCGAGTTGCGAACGCGCCGCGTTGACCGCCGCTTCGACGCCTGGCCAGTCCGCAAGATCAGCGGGCAGTCCGATGGCGCGCGCGCCGCCGCGCGCGTTGATTTCCGCGGCCGATTTGTCCAGGGTCTCCTTCGATCGCGCCACCAGGGCGACCTCGACGCCTTCCGCCGCGAGCGCATCGGCGATGCCGCGGCCGATTCCCTTGCTTCCGCCGAACACCAGCGCCTTTTTTCCCTTGAGCTTGAGATCCATCTTTTTCCCCCGGTCAGTGTGCGGAGATCCAAGCCGCACTTTTGCGCATCCGGGCGATGCTGGTAAAGCGGCGCGAAACCGGGCGGTCGTGGCGGCGCCATTGATCGCCCTATCAATCGCAATTGACTTTACTGTCAATCGCTTGTAAGCCTCGCGCCATGGCGCCCAAACCGACCCCGCGCCGCCGCCGCGCCCGCCCGCTCGATCCCCACGAGCGCAAAGCGCTGCTGCTCAGTTGCGCGATGCGGGTCTTTGCCCGCCGCGGCCTTCAGGGCGCCAGCTACGCCGAGATCGCGCGCGAAGCGAAGGTCTCCATCCCGGCGGTGTTCGTGTACTTTCCCAACCGCGCCGATCTCGTCCGCGCGGTCCTTGACGAAGTCGCTCGCTTCGCCCTGGACCTGACGGGACGCATCCACGACAGCGCTCGGCCCGCGCCCGAGATCGTGCTCGAACACGGCCGCGCGTTTATCGACTCGCTCGCAACCCATCCGGAATACATCCGGGTGCTGCTGGAATGGGGATCGTCGGTGCGCGACGAGGTCTGGCCGCTTTATCTGCGCTTCCAGGAGCAGTTGGTTGAGATGATCGCGCGGACGATTCAGCGCTGGCGTATCGAGACCGGCCGCGATCTCGACAAGCGCGCCGAGGACGATGCGCGGCTGATCGTCGCGACGGGTCCGATGCTGTCGCAGATGAAGTTCGCGCGGGTGCCGGCGGAAAAAATCGAACAGTTCCTGCATAGCCTGATCCGCGACACTCTCGGCGAAGTCGCGGACCACGCGCGCTGAGCGCTTTTATGAACCCGAGCGGAAGAATTGCGATCGACGGCCGCCGCGCCGGCCTGGCGCTTGCCGCCGATGCCGCCCGCCGCCAATCCAAAACCCTTTGGGATTTCGAAATCCGAGGTTGCGAATGAATACAAACGCGCGCGGAAATGGTGCGAATCTGCGCGGCCTGGTGGATGAAAAATCCGGCCGCTTCGATCCGCGAATCTATTGCGATCCCGCCATCTACGAGCTCGAACTCGAACGCATCTTCGCCCGGTCGTGGCTGTTCCTGTGCCATGAGAGCATGCTGAAAAAACCGGGCGACTTCTTTTCCACTTACATGGCCGAAGATCCCGTGCTGGTCGTGCGGCAGAAGGACGGATCGATTCGGGCGTTTCTGAATCAATGCCGCCATCGCGGGATGCGCATCTGCCGGGCGGATTGCGGCAACACCCGCGCATTCACCTGCTCCTATCATGGCTGGGGTTACGACCTCGCCGGCAACCTCGTCTCCGTTCCGCACGAAGAAGACGGCTATCGCAACGAACTCGACAAGAGCAAATGGGGACCCCTCCAGGTGCCTCGCCTTGAAAGCATCCACGGACTGGTGTTCGGAAACTGGGATCCCGATGCGCCAACGCTGCGCGACTACCTGGGCGACATGCTCTGGTACATCGACGGCTATTTCGGCCGCAGCGCCGGCGGCACCGAGGTGGTTGGCGGGATGCATCGATGGGTGCTGCAGTGCAACTGGAAGTTCGCGGCCGAACAGTTCTGTTCCGACATGTACCACGCGGACTTCAGCCATCTTTCCGCGCTGATCGCGCAGCTACCCGAAGGCGTCGATCCCGCGTTCGGACGCCTGCCCACCGTCGGCAACCAGTTCAGCTCGGTCAACGGTCACGGCACCGGGTTTTTCACCCGGACGGGCAATCAGCCGCTCAACATCAACGGCCCGGTCGCCGACCAATGGTACCTGGGGCCGGCATCGGAGGAGGCGACGCGCCGGCTGGGGCAGACACGCGGAGCCGGAACCGTCGGCGGCCATATGACGGTCTTTCCCACATTTTCGTTTCTGCCGATGATCCAGACGATGCGCGTATGGCATCCGCGCGGACCCGGAGAAATCGAAGTATGGGCGTGGGCATTGGTTGAAAAGGACGCACCCGCCGAGGTGAAGGAAGCGATCCGCGTCGGCGTGCTCCGCACCTTCAGCGCCGGCGGCATCTTCGAGCAGGACGATGGCGAGAACTGGCTCGAAATCCAGAAGGTGCTGCGCGGCTATATGGCGCGCCGCCAGCAGTTCAACCTCGAGATGGGCCTCGGGCACGCGCGCACCGACCATCCCGATTTTCCCGGCAGGATCAACAACGTGTACGGAGAAGAAGCCGCGCGCGGGTTTTATCGCCGATGGGCCGAGCTGATCTCGGGGGAGGCATAACCCATGAGCATCGAAACCGCGGTCCGGCCGCCATCTTCGAATGTCGAGCGCGTAACGCCGGAACTTCAGCAGGAAATCGAGCAGTTCCTCTATTTCGAGGCGCGGCTCCTCGACGATCGCCGCTACGAGGATTGGTACGCGCTGCTTGCCGACGATCTCCACTACTTCATGCCGACCCGCTACAACCGGCTGCGCCGCGAGGCGGACAAGGAATTTTCGGGGCCGGGTGAAGCCGCCTTCTTCGACGATGACAAGCAATCGATCGCGATGCGCATACGGCGGCTCAACACCGGGATGGCGTGGGCGGAGGATCCTCCTTCTCGCACCCGCCACATGGTCAGCAACGTGACGATTCGGCCGCGCGGCAACCGCGAATATGAAGTTGACTGCTATTATCTTCTCTATCGCTCGCGGCTGGAGCGGGAGGTCGAGATGTTCGCCGGGATGCGCCACGACGTGCTCAGAAGATCCGCCCATCCCGCGGGCTTCGAGCTCGCGCGGCGCACGATAATCCTCGATCAAACCGTGCTGCTCGCGCGCAACCTGAGCTTCTTCTTCTAAAGGCGGCCGCGGATCATGGCATGGACCAGAGTATGCCGCGCCGATGAAGTCGCGGAGGGAGCGGCAATCAGAATCGCGCGGCAGAATCCGATCGCAATCTTTCACGTCGGCGGCGAATTCTTCGCAACCGACGATACCTGCACGCATGCGAAGTTCTCGCTGGCCGACGGCTATATCGAAGGCGACGAAGTCGTGTGCGCTCTGCACGAGGCGCGCTTCTGCCTGCGCACCGGCAAAGTGCTGGCTCCGCCCGCATCGGTGGCATTGCGCACCTACCCGGTTCGCATCGAAAGTGGAGAAGTTTTCGTGGACCTCGACTAGGAGGCGGCCATGGGATGGCTCGAAGGCAAAGTCGCGCTGGTCACCGGAGGCGCATCGGGTCTCGGTCGCGCGATCGTTGAGCGATTCGTTGAAGAAGGCGCTCGCGTCGCTTTCCTGGATCGCGCGCGAGACCGCGGCGAAGCGCTCGCATCAGAGCTCGGATCGAAGGTGGCCGCGATCGTCGGAGATGTCACCGTGCTCGCCGACAATCAGCGCGCGGTCGCCGAGACCGTGCAGAAATTCGGACGGCTCGATTGCTTCGTCGGCAACGCGGGAATCTGGGATTTTTCGGTTTCGCTCGCCGATCTTCCCGAAGCTCGCGTCGGCGAAGCATTCGATGAGCTGTTCGGCGTGAACGTCAAGGGCTATCTGCTCGGCGCAAAGGCTGCCTATCGCGAGCTCGCAAAGACCCGCGGATGCATCATCTACACGGTGTCGAACGCGGGGTTCTACCCGTGCGGCGGCGGCCCGCTCTATACCGCATCGAAGCACGCGGTGGTCGGGTTGATTCGCCAGCTCGCTTACGAGCTCGCGCCGAAAATCCGCGTCAACGGCGTCGCGCCCGGCGCCATCCCCACCGATCTGCGCGGTCCGCGATCGCTGGCGATGGCGGATCGGTCGATCGCTTCGGTTCCCTTGAAAGAGGCGGTCGAAAGAGGGATTCCGCTCGGCCGATTGCCCGAGCCGCGCGACTACACTGGATCGTATGTGCTGCTGGCGTCGCCCGAGAACTCTTCAACCGCGACCGGCGGCGTGATCATCTGCGAAGGCGGAATCGGCGTGCGCGGCTTCGTCGATGCCGCCGGCGGAAAGAACCTGTAGGAGGAGCATCGATGAGCGCAGTCAGCAGCCTGGGCTATCTCGGTCTCGGCGTAAAGGACCTCGGCGCGTGGGAGCGCTTTGCCGCTGAAATCGTCGGACTGCAAAGCGCCGGAGCCGCCGGCGACGGCACGCTCAGGCTGCGGATGGATGAATACGCGTATCGCTTCTCGCTCCATCAGGACAATGCCGACGATCTCGCTTACGCGGGATGGGAAGTCGCCGATGCCGGCGCGCTCCGCGAAGTCGCCGAGCGCCTTCGCGGCGCGGGCGTAGCGGTCGAGAACGGCTCGAACGATCTGGCGGCCGCGCGCGGCGTGGCGGAGTTGATCACCTTCGCCGATCCCAACGGAGTTCGATGCGAGGCGTTTTACGGACCGTCAGTCGAGTTCGAGCGGCCGTTTCATTCGCCCCGGGCGATTTCAGGATTCGTCACCGGCGAACAGGGCCTCGGACATATCGTAATCGCGGTGAAGGACCTGAACGAGAGTCTGCGTTTCTACTGCGATGCGCTCGGCTTTCGCATCAGCGATTTCATCGAGATGAAGTTCGGACCGATGCGCGCGACGATGGCGTTCCTGCACTGCAACCCGCGCCATCACACGATTGCGCTGGTGCCGGTGCCCCCTCCCAGGCGGCTGCATCACTTCATGATCCAAACCCGATCGATCGACGATGTCGGCGCCACCCTGTATCTGGTGCAGGACCGCGGAATCGAGATCGCCGCCACGCTCGGGCGCCATACCAACGATCACATGCTGTCGTTCTACATGCGCACGCCGTCGGGCTTCGAGATCGAATACGGATGGGGCGGGCGCGAGGTGGACGATCGCGTCTGGCACGTGCAGAAGCATCACGCCCCCAGCATCTGGGGGCATCGCCGCGCGATGCCGCGATAGCGCGGCGCGAAGCTCAGCATCCTAACGCGCAGGAGGTGGCGCGGTGATCTCCTCTTCTCTTACCGGGCCGGCAGCAGGCGCAGATCCTGCCATCGCCGAATCCACTTGCGGAACATGTCTTCGGTATCGATACAGTCGTGAAACCCCGCCTGGCGCGCCTTGATGGTGCTTACGAGCATCGCGGGCGGAAATTGATTGAACCCGTACGCGAATACCGAGTCGGCGAACTCGAACGATCCGCCGACGAAGCTTTTCAGGTCAGTGGGCGATCGCAGATTGTATTTGCGCACAATCGCCGCCCATTCCGCCTCGCGCGCGGGCATCTCCTCGCGCAGGCAATGCGGCTCCGGCGCGCCAACCTTCATGCCGAAGGCGTCCGCGATCGCCGGCCACACCTCTGTCCACACGAAGACGTCGCCGTTGGTGATATTGAATATCTCGTTGGCGCAGGCGGGAGTGGTCGCCGCCCATTCCATCGATCGCGCCAGCACATCGGTATCGATCGCTTCCGCGATGCCGGGGGAGCCGCCGGGAAACGAGAGCGGAAGCCCGGATTCCTTTCTGAGCGCCGCATACACCCCGAGCGCGGGAATAACGTTGAGGTTTCCGCCGATCGCCTCGCCGAACACTATCTGCGGGCGCAGAATGGTCCAGGACCACGACTTTCCCGCCTGCTTGGCGCGCAGGTAGTCCTCCTGAAGCCAGTAGAAATTTTCGTGCTGATGGCGCGGATTGCGCTCGCGCGCCGGAATCGGAATCGGCCCGACGTGCGCTCCGTACGCCTTCGTGCCTTGCAGCAGCGAAACATGTTGCAGGTTGCGCGCCGCCGCCGACAGCGGCTCGAACAGGTTCCGCAGCATCGTAAGGTTGGTTTCCATCTGGTCGCGTTCGCGCCATCCCTTGATCACGCCGGTGGAAACCTTTTCGAACAGCGCCGCATACACGACGTGCGTCACGTCGGACATGGCGCCGAACACCTCGGCGCATCGCTTCCGATCCATCAGATCGACCGATATGAACTCCGCCCCGCATCGGTCGAGCGGCGGGCGGCGCGATACCGCCACCACGTCCCAATCCTCGCGTCCGCCGAAGTGGCGGACGGCGCCGTAACCCACGAGTCCGGATGCGCCCGCTATCAGGATTTTTCGCTTGCTGGCCATGGCTCTGTCCTAATAGCCCCGAAGCCCTCCTCATCACAACCGCCGGCGCACGGCCGCGCGCGACGGTCGGCGAGCCGCCGGAATGACGGGAAGACGTTTACACGATGTCGGACCGAAGTCAGGCCAGATGGCTGATCACAACCCAGAGGATCGCCACGGTGATCGGCACGCCCAGAAGCCATGCGATGAAGTAGTTCACGTCACTGCTACATCCTTCCATGAGCGATAAGCATCCGCCGTGCCATCGCTTTCAGTCGCAGATGAAGCAGGAAGAAATGTCTAGGCGCGCGTTGAGGACCTCGAGCATTCCTTCAGCGGTAAAAATTTCCTGCCGGGTCATCAGGAAACGGCGCGTTGCTCGAATGCCGCCGAAGCGGCCGGCGCAAAGAAGCGGCCGCTCGCCCATCGCGCCACATCCACCAGGCCGATCATCACAGGCACTTCGATCAGCGGCCCGATCACAGCGGCCAGGGCCGCGCCGCTGTCGATGCCGAAGGTGGCGACCGCGACCGCGATTGCCAACTCGAAGTTGTTGGATGCGGCGGTGAATGACAGGGTCGCGGTTTGCGGATAATTCGCGCCCACCCGGCGGCTCAGAACGAAAGATAACGCGAACATGATCGTGAAATAGAGCAGCAGCGGGATCGCAATCCGGACGACATCCAGCGGCAGTTCGACGATCCGCGCCCCCTTGATCGAAAACATCACCACGATCGTGAAGAGCAGGAACACGAGCGTGAGCGGGCTTATCTTCGGGACGAAGCGCTCGCGATACCAGGCCTTGCCCTTGCGCGCGGCAAGAACCCTCCAGGTCGCCAGCCCCGCGACAAACGGGATGCCCAGGTAGATGCCGACGCTTTTGGCAATCTCGGCGACCGTCACCTTGACCACGGCGCCGCCCAGGCCCAGCCATCGCGGCGCCATCGTCACGAACACCAGCGCGTAGAACGAAAAGAACAGCACCTGGAAAATCGAATTGAAAGCCACCAGCCCGGCGCAATAATCGGTGTCGCCGCCCGCCAGATCGTTCCATACGATCACCATCGCGATGCATCGAGCGAGGCCGATGATGATGAGGCCGGTCATGTACTCGGGCCGATCGCGCAAGAACAGCACCGCCAGCGCGAACATCAGCACCGGTCCGACGATCCAGTTCTGAACCAGCGACAGGCTGAGAATTTTCCAATCGCGGAAGATGTCGCCGAGCTCATCGTAGTTAACCTTCGCCAGCGGCGGATACATCATCAGGATGAGCCCGATCGCGATCGGTATCGAGGTGGTGCCGATGCTCAGGCGGTCAAAGACGAGCCTTATCCCGGGCGCAACCGCGCCCAGCGCAACCCCCGCCGCCATCGCAAGGAAGATCCATAGCGTCAGATACCGGTCGATGAAGGACAGGCGGCGGCGCGCCGGCGCCATCGTCATCGTCGCGCTCATGATTTCTCTTCCCTCTCCGGACGGCTAAGAGACGGGTTCTTCCTTTTCGAGCCGCGCCTTGCCGATCTCGCGGACCCGCCGTTCGATGGCGAAGCGATCCAGCGCCTCGAGCCGCAGGCTCGTGAAAACCCTGATGCGGTTTTCGAGTTCGCGGTAGATGCGCAGGAAGAAACGGCGGACCGCTTCTTGCGGACCGGCGAACGCCGCGGGGTCCGCGACGCCCCAGTGCGCGGTGATCGGCTGCCCGGGCCATAGCGGGCAGGCTTCGCCCGCCGCCGAGTCGCATACGGTAAACACGAAGTCAAGCGGCGGGCTCTCCGGCCGCGCGAACTCGTCCCAGCTTTTGCTGCGCAAGCCGGACACGTCGTAGTTGAGTTCGCGCAGTATCCGCAGGGTCATCGGATGAATCTCGCCCCTGGGATGGCTGCCGGCGCTGAAGCCCGCGAACTTCCCTTTTCCCCAGCGGCCGATCGCGCACTCCGCCATGATGCTGCGGGCGGAGTTGCCGGTGCAGAGGAAGAGCACGTTGTATCCGCGATTGGCCATCACCCGGCGCTCACCTTTTCAGCGGCCTATTGCGAAGCCTTCGATCCGCCGCAGCATCCGCTCGCTACCGGAGCCGGCGCAGGCGTGCAGCAGGCTGCGGGCTCCGCCGCCGGCTTTTCCGCCGCGCCGCGCGGCGCCCGGTCGTTGCCGTACACGGTGCTCTCGCCAAAGGTATGGAACGTCTCCCAGGAAATTCCGCTTGGGTCGGACACCCAGCCCTTGTTGCCGCGCGCGTAGCAGCAGGTCGCGTTCTCCTGCCTGACGACCCTTTGCCCGGCGGCATCAAGACGGCCTGCCATCACCGCGAGGTCTTCATCAGACTCGACTTGGAGTCCCAGGTGATCGAGGCCGGCCGAGGCGGCGGCGGTGATCGCGAAGTTGACGCGCGGATCTTCGAGCATCCACTTCGCGTAGTCCGGCTTGAGCACCGCGGGCGCGGCGCCAAACAAGGTCGAGTAGAAGCTCACCGACGAATCGAGGTCATTTACGCGGACATGAACGTGGAACCTTTTCACACAGATATCCTCCGGCTTTTCCTTGATTGAACGGGCGCGGGCGGCGCGCACTCGGACGAGCATCCGGCCGAGGCCCGCGGCGCGCAAAGCTCGGCTCTTCCGCCGCAGCAGTTTTCGGTCAGATAAGCGAGCAGGTCGCTCATCGCCTTGAAATTGGCGCTGTAGATGATCGATCGGCTCACGCGGCGCGAGGTTACCATCCCGGCGAATCGAAGCTGATTCAGATGGAACGACAGGGTGGGCGGCGGCTGGCCGAGCCGCTCGCCGATTTCCCCGGCCGCCATCCCTTGCGGGCCTTTCTGCACCAGCAGGCGGAAGATGTCGAGGCGGGTTTCCTGGGCGAGAGCGCCGAGCGCCGCGATCGCGCTTGACTTCTTCATAGTTCCATATTTATAGAAATATCATCCAAGTGTGTCAAGGGCGCGGGGCGCGTACAGCCGCCCGCATGGCTCTCCGCGGGCGCGGCGCCAGCCCGTGAAGGCCCGCGCCTCCGTTCACTTCCTGGTTGACAAAGATCACGACGGTGCACCACCGGCGGCAGGACCAGGATCGGCTGGAAGGCATCGCCGTTGCGATCGCGGGTCGTCCGGACTTTATTGGGTCAGCGTTTGACGTTTGCGAGGAGCCCATGAGCGATCACAACCACGCGCCGGCCGATCGGCGCGATTCCGGCCCGGGAACGGGGGCGGGGAAAGTATCGCGCCGAAGCCTGCTTCGATTGGGCGCCGGCGTCGCCGCGGCTCTTTCCGCGACGGGGGTCTCAGGCGTGCTGGCCGCGAACGACACGCGCAAAATCGCCCCTTCGATCTCCGGAACCCAGGCTCGGCGATTGCCGAAAGCGCCCAATATCGTCGTCTTGATGACCGATCAGGAACGGCATCACGTGCATTGGCCGCGGGGATGGGCGGCGAAAAACCTGCCTTCATTCGAGCGCCTCAAGCGCAACGGCCTCTACTTCAATCGCGCCTACACGGCCGCCAGCCAATGCTCGCCCTCGCGCGCGGTGATGATGACGAGCCGCTTCGCGCCGGTTAATCGCGTAACCCGCACTCTTTTGTGGCCGGGGCTGCAGCACAAAGATCGCCTGCCCAACATCGCCTCTCTGCTCAAGCAAAAAGCCGGATATGAGGTCGTGTGGAAAGGCAAATGGCATCTCAGCTACGCCGCAAACGCGGCACCCGGCAACGGCGGCGAGGACTGGACGGCGCTCGATATCGCGGCGATGGAAAATAATTGGGGATGGTCGCAATGGAATCCGCCCGATGCCGGCAACGCGATCCTGGGCTATCAGCCAACCCAGTTCGGAGACTTCAACGGCCTCGCCACGCTCGGCGGCGGCCACGCCAACAACGACGCACGCTTCATCAGCGGAATGAATCGATCGGATCCGGCGCAGACGCCCGGCGTTCCTGGCGGGCAGAGCGTGGTCGAGTTTCTGAGAAACCGCGCGCCCAAGCTCGGCAAACCCTTCTGCCTGTTCGTGTCGCTGGTTAATCCCCACGACATCGGCACGTTCCCGAACGGATGGGAGCAAGCGGGATTCGACCGCGCGGCTTTCACTGGCCTCGAAATCGGCCTGCCCGCGAATTTTGCCGACGATCTATCGACCAAGCCGAGCGTGCAGAGGGCCGCGCGCGACTCCTTCGACCGCCTCGCGCCGCTCGACTCTCCCGAGGCGCGGCGGGACTACGTGAACTTCTACGCCTATCTGCACACCCTGGTTGACAGGCACATCACCACGGTGCTCGACACCCTGGAAGAAACCGGACTGGCCGACAATACCGTAATTCTGCGGTTTTCCGATCATGGAGAGGCGGGACTCTCGCACGGGATGCGAGAAAAAGCGTACAGCGTCTACGAAGAGATGATTCATATCCCGCTGATCGTTCACAATCGCGGGCTGTTTCCGGAACCGGCCGAGACCGATGCGTTTTACGATCACCTCGACCTTCTGCCGACCCTTCTCGATCTGGCCGGCGTCGCCAACCCCAACTCCTATGCGCTCGGCAGGAGCATCGTTCCGGTTATCAAAGATCCGAACAGCCGCGTCCGCGATCACACCGCCTTCTCCTTCGACGATCTGTTTTTCCTTCCCGCCGACGTTCCCGGCGGACATATCCGCGCGATTCGCGAAGGCGACTGGACCTACGCGGTCTATTTCAGCATGGACGGCGGAAGCATCGAGTACGAGCTTTACGATCTGAGGAACGACCCCTTGCAGATGAAGAATCTGCTCCATGGCAATCCGGCCGCGGATATCCGGCGGGAATGGTCGCGCCTCCATCGGCTCTCGTCGGCGAGCTTCGTCGATGCGGGCAATCTGCCGGATTCATTCGGATGGCCGATCGACCCTGCGATGGCCTGACGGCATCGGCGCAACGCGGCTCAAGAGCAAGGCGCTAGAGGCCCGGGGCCGGCGGCAGGACCAGGATCTGTCCGCTCATCGCGGGCTGATGCTGCATGCACTTGAAATCGAACAAGCCCTCTCGATGAAACGTGAAGACAAACGAAGTCTTCTTGAGCGGCGGCAGGTCCTGGAACATCAGCACCTTCAGATCGGGTCCCAGCAGCGCGAAGTCGTGATCGTCATCGGGCTGCAGGTTCCAGAACGTTATCAGAGTGGGTTTGTCGCGGCGCACGATGATCGTTTCGGGAGCGAAGCCGTAAACCTCGCCGAAGGTCTTGATCGTCTCGCGCGGACCGGTTTCCTTGATGGCGACCGCCTCGGTCAGCACGATTACCTCGGCCTGTGCCGGACCGGTCCGCGTTACGGTCACGATTTTCGAGGCATTCTGATCGGGCAGATAAAAGTGGCGCTCGCCGGGAGCGGATGCTGCCGCCGCCTGGCTCGCCCATGCCACTGTGGCGATAATCGCAAGCAGGCGGGCAAAACTCATCTCCTGCGTTTCACTTTCCGGCGCGCCCCGGCCGATTCATCATCCGGTGATCGACGCGCGCCACGACTTCACCATTCTGGTTGGTAAGGGTCGATCGCACGACCGCGAAGATCATCGTACCGGTGCGCCCGGTCTTTTCGTAGATATCTTTTACTTCGGATGCCACCGAGATCGAGTCTCCCGGCCGGATCGGCGCGCCCAGCTCGATGTCGATTCCGCCCATCAGCCCGCCGCGGCTGAAGACCGGAATCTGGTCGAATACATCGTCCGCGTAGCGGAAGCCCGCGACAAACGCGGGCGGCGCGATAATCCCGCCAAACGGACCGGCCGCCGCGACGGCGGGATTCGTGTACAGCGGATTGTCCTCGCCCACGGCCTCGCAGAAGATTGCGATTCGTTCGGCCGTCACCCTAATCGGCGGACGGCCGCGGAAAATGCGCCCGATGATTTCTCGGTCATCCTGTTCCATCGCATATGATCACTAACACAATTCCGCCGCTTAGTAGGTCATCCGCCCGGTTCGACTTCCGAATGCGATTTGAGCTATCGAAGCGGCGGCGCGAAACGCGCATCCGCGAGGAATTCCCCATGCCGGAAAAAATCTCTCTGAGCGACGTCAAGCTGAAGTACGCAAGCATCGCCGATGCCCGCAGGATGCCGGGCCTGCGCATCATCCTGGGCGCGATGACGGTGCCGGGCCCATGGCGCGAGGCATGCAAAGGAATCTTTCACGTCAAGAAAGTGCCGTTCGTTCCCGTCGCTTCCGCGGGACAGGATGGCAGCGATCGCGAACTGATTGAATGGACCGCGCAGAGCAGCGCGCCGGTTGCGATCTGGAACGATGAACGCCCGCGGTCCACGTGGATCGAGCAGCTTTATCTGGCCGAGCGCCTCGCGCCGAATCCGCCGCTCATCCCCGATGCGATCGAAGAGCGTGCCCTGATGTTCGGCTGCGCGAACGAGATTTGCGGAGAGCGCGGCTTTGGATGGTCCCGGCGGCTTACGATGATCCATTCGACCGTGACCAATCCGAAAACTCCCGAGGCCCAGCGCGCGTTCTGGCTCAAGTTCGGCGCGAAGTACGGCTACAGCACCGAAGCCGCCGAAGCCGCGCCCGCGCGGATGATCGCCATCCTGCGCTTTCTCGACGAGCGGTTGTCAGCTCAGAAAGCGAAGGGATCCCGATTCTTTATCGGCGATCGGCTCTCGGCACTCGATATCTACTGGGCGACTTTCGCGACCCTGGTCAAGCCGCTCGAGCCGGAACTGTGCCCGATGGCGACCGGGTTTCGAGAGATGTACACGGAAAGAAATCCCGACGTCCTCTCAGCCGCTTCGCCGCAACTGCTGGCGCATCGCGACTTCATCTACCGCGAGTACCTGGAGCTTCCGGTCGTGTTCTGATCGCGGCCTACGGTTTTTTTGGCGCGCGCGCCGCCGAGTCCGTCTTCGCGGACCGCCTGCGCCTGGGTTGATCCCGTTCGGCGGTTTCCGCTGATGCGCCCGCGCCGTCAAAGGCATCTTTGGCTCTCGCGACTATCGATTTGATACTGCGCTTGCGCGATGGTTTCGCGCTCGCGGCCTGCTTGCCCCGAGCGCTTGCCGGATGCTCACCATTGCCCGACAGGTTCATTTCGAGCGCGAGTTCGCGCAGCGCCGCTTCCCAATGCTCGGTCTGCTTACCCTCCGGCCGTCCCTCGCGCTCCCAGATGAAATAGGCGCGCTCCCGGACCAGCTCTTCATTAATTTCCGCCATCGTCGTCAAACCTTCCCATCATGAAAAAAGAAATCTGGCCACGCACTGATGTGTCCAGTCGAAGAAGCATCCGATGTGCCAGCAGCGTCTGTGGATTTTACACGATTAAAACGCGGGACGCGCGATAGATGAAGATGAAAAAAGAATGAACTTTGCACATCCGCGAACCGCGCAACCCAACGCCCGTCTCCGCATACGCCCGATGAACAGGCAGATGCCGCCGAAGGGACCGCGCCGCCGCGATATGCCCGCGCCGAATTGGCGGCTACTATTTGCGGACGGAGACCGGAGGAGTCGGCTGGCTCAGCCTCGCCGTGATCTCTTCGTCGCTCATGTTGTAGAGCCGCTCCATCCCGTCCATCATCGGCTTGCCGGAGTTTGGCGCCGGCTGCGCAACCTTGCCGCCCTGGCTCTGGAACGGCGGCGGATTCCGATAGCGCTGCAAATCCGACGCTGTGATCCCAGCCAGCCGCAGCACTTCCGGGTCAAGCCACGCATCCGCTTCGATCGCCTTGCCTTCGGAGGTGGAGAACTCCAGCATGATTCCCTCGGGCGCGGCGAAATAGATCGACTTGCAGAAGCCGTGATCGATCGGACCCATCACCCAGTAGCCATGCGAACGCACACGATCGCGCATCGTGAGCAGATCGGCTTCGGTATCGACGTTGAGCGCCAGATGCTGCATCACACCGGCCGCGACCGGAGTGCCGGGCGAGCCGGCGTGCGAAACGCCTTTGATTCCCTGAATCTCGCCGATCTCGGGCGACTCGACCAGAGCGATCGATGAGCTGTCGTTCAGCTTGAGGAAGCCGTGAAAGGTGTTTTTAACGCCGTGCATCCAGTACAGCGCGACCAGCTCCATCCCGCATACCTGCGTGAAAAACTCGATTTGCCCCTTGATGTCCCTGGTGCAGATGGCGATATGGTGGACCCCGTTCGGCAGACCCATCGGACCGACCTCCTTGCGCGAGCAGACCCCCCTGCCTCCTCATTACTCTTTCCGCATCCATGTGCAAGCGGGTAACGATTCCGATCGTTGATCGCGGCAAAGTCGTTAAGGATTTGTTATCCTTAAGGGCGGGCTGAGGTGGAGATCCGCTTGCGGCAACTCTGACCCGGGAGACCTCTTAACTTTCGTGGCACTCGACGAACCTGCTTCTCAATCCACCAGCGCGCGCGCTTCTTTTGGACCCGCAAGTCCGAAAAACGATCTGTCCGCCGATGGCCAGGTTCTCGCTCCGCTCATCGTCGGATGCGCTCTGTTCATGGAGATGCTCGATTCCACCGTCATCTCCACCGCCCTGCCCGCCATCGCCCATTCGATGCGCGAGGATCCAATCCGCCTGAATCTTGCGATTACTTCCTATCTGCTGAGCCTCGCCGTGTTTATCCCGGTCAGCGGATGGATGGCGGATCGGTTCGGATCGCGCACCGTGTTCCGCAGCGCGATCGCCGTCTTCACCGTCGGCTCGATCTTCTGCGGCATTTCCGAGTCCCTGCCTCAACTGGTGGCGGCGAGGATGCTGCAAGGGTTCGGCGGGGCGATGATGGTGCCGGTGGGCCGCCTGATCGTGCTCAAAACCGTCCCCAAGTCGCAGCTCGTGCAGGCGATGTCCTATCTCACGGTGCCCGCGGTGCTCGGACCGGTGGTCGGCCCGCCGGTCGGGGGTTTTATCGTCACGTATTACTCGTGGCGATGGATTTTCTTCATCAACGTGCCGATCAGCCTGATTGGCATCACCCTGGTCAGCCTCTACATCGCTGAAATTCGCGAAGAGGAAGTCCCGCCCCTCGACCTGCGCGGATTTGTCCTGACCGGGTTCGGCCTTGCCGGTCTCGTTTTCGGATTCGAAATGGTCGGCCGCGGAATTCTTCCGGCAAGCCTGGTGATGTGCCTGCTTGCGGGCGGCGGATTGTGCACCGGCGCATACGTCATGCATGCGCGGCAGGCGCGTTTTCCGATAATCGATCTCGCCCTGCTCAAAATCCCGACCTTCAATTCCGCGACCGTCGGCGGCGGACTGTTCCGGATGGGAATCGGCGCGTTGCCGTTCCTGATGCCGATGTTATTGCAGCTCGTTTTCGGCCTGACTCCGTTCGCGTCAGGATTGATAACGTTCACCGGCGCGGCGGGCGCGCTCATCATGAAGCCGACCGCGCCGCCGATCATCCGGCGCTTCGGCTTTCGCAACGTGCTGGTCGGCAACGGCGTGATCAGCTCCTTCATCCTGATGAGCTATGCGTTGTTTCGGCCCTCGACGCCGCATTCGATAATAATCGCGACGCTGCTGGTGGGCGGCTTCTTCCGCTCGCTTCAGTTCACCGCACTCGGAACGCTCGCCTACGCCGACATCCCGGCGCCGCTGATGAGTAATGCGAGCAGCCTCGCGAGCATGGCGCAGCAGTTGTTCCTGAGCCTCGGCGTGGCGACCGCGGCGCTGCTTTTGCACGTCAGCCTGCACGGCCGCAGCGTGACGACGCTTTCGTCGCGCGATTTCGGTTTGCCCTTCGTTATCACCGGAGTCCTGGCGCTGGGCTCCTCTCTCATCTACCTGTGGCTCGACCCGCACGCCGGCGAGGAAGTGAGCGGTCGCCGCGCACGCGCCGAAATTTCGGCCGCGATGCAACCCGCGCTTCCGGAGGCGGACTGAGTCCGCCGGGGGCTTTTCATCGCGCGGCTTACACGCTAATTAGCGCAGACGGCGACCGTTTTTCTCGCCGACCCAGAGGTGAATCAGAAATGGGACCATTAACCGGTTTTCGAATCGTTGAATTCGCGGGTATCGGGCCGGGCCCGATGTGCGCGATGCTGCTTTCTGACATGGGCGCCGACGTTCTGCGCATCGATCGCCTCGCCGCCGCCGGGCTGGGCATCTCGATGCGCTCGAAGTTCGACCTGCTCAATCGCGGCAGACGCTCGGTCGCGCTCGACCTCAAGAAGCCCGAGGCTATCGAAGTCGCGATGCGGCTCATCGAAAAGGCCGACGCGCTGATCGAGGGCTTTCGCCCGGGGGTGATGGAACGGCTCGGGCTCGGACCCGACAAGTGCCTCGCGCGCAATCCCCGGCTGGTCTTCGGACGGATGACCGGATGGGGCCAGGAGGGGCCGATGGCGGAAGCGGCCGGCCATGACATTAACTACATCGCGCTTACCGGCGCGCTGCATTCGATCGGCCGCAAAGGCGACCGACCCGTTCCACCTCTCAATTTGGTTGGCGACTTCGGCGGAGGCGCGCTCTACCTCGCCCTCGGAATCGTCGCCGGGCTGCTCGAAGCGCAGAAATCCGGCAAGGGGCAGGTGGTCGATGCGGCGATGGTTGACGGCGCATCGTCGCTGATGACCGCGATTTACGGAATCAAGGCGGCCGGAGTGTGGACCGACAATCGCGGCGAGAACCTGCTCGACACCGGCGCGCACTTTTACGAGGTTTACGAAACCAGCGACGGCAAATTCATCTCGGTCGGATCGATCGAGGCGAAGTTCTACGAGGAGCTGCTCGAACTTTCGGGCCTGAAGGGCCAGGAATTGCCCCATCAGATGGATCGCACGGCGTGGCCCGCGATGAAGGATCGGCTCGCCAGAATCTTCAAGAGCAAGACGCGCGACGAATGGTGCAAAATCATGGAAGGCAGCGACGTATGCTTCGCCCCCGTGCTGAGCATGGAGGAAGCCCCGCGCCATCCTCATAACCGCCATCGCGCCACCTTCGTCGAGATGGACGGCGTCGTCCAGCCGGGGCCCGCTCCGCGCTTCAGCCGCACGCCGGGAAAAATCCAGCGGCCGCCCGCAAGCCCGGGAGAGCATACCAACGAAGCGCTGCGCGACTGGGGCTTCAGCGGCGCGGAGCTGGAAAAGCTCGCCGCCCAGGGCGCAATCGCCCAGAGCAAGTAAACCCAGAAGAGATGCGCGGGCGGCCGCCCGCGCATCTCTTGTCGCATCCGGTTCCAGGCGGCGCGGGCGGCGAGTCCGTGCCGCCTCTTGTAGCGCAAACTCGCGGCAGTATCGAAATGCAACTTCGCCACTCGTCAAGCGCGCGCCGCTCGACTAGAGTCACCTGCGATCAACTCCACGGGAGGACTGCATGCGACAGAAAGCCTGGCGGACAACTCCGGTACTAGCGACGGTTGCGATCCTGATCGCCGCGGGGATCGCGCGCGCCGACACCTGGAATATCGATCCGATGCACACCACGGTCGAGTTCTCGGTGCGACACATGATGATCTCGAACGTCAAAGGGCAGTTCGAAAAGGTCGCAGGCACAATCAGCGCGAACGGTACCGACCCCAATTCGGTTCAGGTCAACGTCACGATCGACGCCGCTTCCATCAATACCCGCGTCGAGAAACGCGACGCCCATCTGAAGAGCCCCGCTTTTCTGGATGTCCCCAAATATCCGGCGATCGCGTTCAAATCGACCAAAATCGAGCCCGCCGGCCAAGGCAAGTGGAAAATGACCGGCGACCTGACCATTCATGGCGTTACCAGGCCCGTGGTCCTCGACGTGGACGGTCCGACGCCGCCGATCAAGGATCCCTACGGGAAGACCCGCGCGGGCGCGTCGGCGACCACCAAAATCAATCGCAAGGATTTCGGCCTTACCTGGAATCAGCCGATGGAAACCGGCGGCGTGCTGGTCGGCGACGAAGTCTCAATTTCGATCGAAGTCGAAGCGGTCAAGCAATAGATTTTCGCAGGAGTAAACGATGGAGTTTGGACTGCAACTTGCCAACATGGAGCCGGCTCGCTTCCGTGCGATTGCGCAGGCGGCCGAAGGATGCGGCTACGACCTGATCGTCTTCGCCGATCACATCGTGATGGAAGGGCCGGAGCGGCAATACGATCCGCACGCCCTCGCTTACGATCCAATCGTAATCGCGGCGACGGTTGCGGATGCGACCAAAAAAGTGAAGATCGGCCACCTTGTGCTTTGCAACCTCTTCCGCCATCCCGCGATTACCGCGCAAAGCCTGGTCGCGCTCGATCATATTAGCGGCGGGCGCATGATCGCCGGGCTTGGCACCGGATGGACCGAAACGGAATTCCAGATGACCGGCATCCCGTTTCCTCCAATCGTCGAGCGGCTCGAGATGCTCGACGAAGCGCTGGCTTGCATCACTTCCCTGTGGCAGAACGAGCGCACCACCTTCGCCGGCAGGCACTACCAGCTTCGCGACGCGATCCTGTGGCCGAAACCGTTGCAAAAGCCCCGTCCGCCCATCATCGTCGGCGGCGGCGGAAAGGGATTGCTCAGAATCGCCGCCAAGTACGCCGACTACGTCAATATCATCCCGGACGCGGGCAAGCGCGGAAAAATCTCGCTCGACAACGTCAAGCGGATGACCGACGAATCGTTCCGCGCGAAAATCGAATTCGTGCGCGCCGAAGCCAAACGCCACCGCCGCGACCCGGGCGCGATCAGGTTCAGCAACTTTATCTTCACCTTCATGATCACCGAATCCAAAGAGGCCACTCGCAAGACCGCCGAGATGATGGCGGCCGGATTCGGGATGAGCCCGGAGGCGATGCTGCAGTCGCCGATGTCGCTGATCGGAACGCCCGATGAGTGTATCGCGGAGCTGAAGCGCCGCGCGCAAAGCTGGGGCGTGACGCAATTCATCTTTGCGACCATGATGGGAATCGACGAACAGCAGGCCCGCCGCCTGTACGAGAATGTCCTCGCGCATGTTTGAGGATGCGCTCAAGCCAAACGGAGAGAAATGCGATGGAAACGATTCGTTTTGATGACGTGGAAAGGCTGCGCGCCAAGGTCAGCGAACAGTACGGCCCCTGGAGCAAGCCCATCGAGATTACCCAGGAAAAGATCAACCAGTTCGCCGACGTGACCGGCGACCATCAGTGGATTCATATCGATGTCGAGCGATGCAAAAAGGAAAGTCCGTTCGGCGGTCCGGTCGCGCACGGCTTTCTTACCCTGAGCCTGCTGCCCGCGTTCGAGACGGCGAACGACTGGCAGGTGATCGGCTTCCGCAACGTGGTGAATTACGGCGCGAACAAGCTTCGCTTCATCTCACCGGTTCCCGCCGGCGCCAAAGTGCACTCGCATTCGCGAATCGTGGCGGTCGATCCGCGCCCGCAGGGCACCCAGGTAACGCAGGAAACCGCGGTGCATGTGGTGGGCAACGACAAGCCCGCCCTGATCTACGAGGGCATTTTCCTGTACGTGAAATAGCCGTCCGCCCCGGTTCGAGCGCGATGACGGCCCCTTTGGACATCGCGCCCGCCCGCGCTCTAGGATTAGGCATCGGCGTTTCGCATCGTTCGGGGGAAAGAGGCCAGCAAGATGGAAAAGCGACCGCATATGCTCGAAGGCTATCGCGTTCTGGATTTCACGCACTTTGTCGCAGGCCCCACCTGCACGCGCATCCTGGCCGAGATGGGCGCGGACGTTATCAAGGTCGAGCGTTCGCCCGAGGGCGACCATGTGCGCGTGCTCGGAATCGTGCGCGACGGGATGAGCAGCTACTACGTGCAGCATAATCATTCCAAGCGCAGCCTGGCGGTCGATCTGCG